>VXMG01000110.1:0-98571 GCA_009841185.1 Gammaproteobacteria bacterium | reverse complement strand
GGCGGCTTCGGCTCGTCGCGCCGCATTCACGACCTGTGCCGCGCGCGCGGCGTCCCGGTCTGGTGCGGGGGAATGCTCGAGTCGGGGGTCGGGAGGGCGTTCAACATCGCGCTCGCCACGCTGCCCGGCTTCACCATCCCCGGCGACATCTCGGCCAGCCGGCGCTACTGGGAGCGCGACATCGTCGACCCCGAGTTCGAAGTGGTCGACGGGATGATGACGCCCCCCGCCGGACCCGGCATCGGGGTGACTCCCGACCAGCGGCGCATCGACCGGCTCACGGTGCGGGTGGAGCGCTGGCCACGGAGGCGGGCGTAGCCGGGCGCAGACAGTCGGGACAGAAGCGCCAGGCGCCCTTGAGTTCCCGACCACAGGCGCACGTCGACACCCGTGGCGCGCCGCACCAGGGGCAACCCAGGCAGGTCGGCGGCAACTCCTCCCCGCACTCCGCGCAGGCAAGCCGGGTGGTGGCCGCGCCCCCGATGACCCTGCCCACTTCGTGGGGCGTGGTGAGGCCTTCCGCCAGCTTCCTGCGGGCATCCCCCGCCATGGACCCCATCCCGGCCGCGAGCGCGAGCTCCCGCAGCGCGGCGGTGGATGCGCCGGCGCCCACCTCGTCGCGGAGACGGTCGGTCATGACCAGCACCTGGAAGATGCCGATGCGGCCGCGGAAGCCGCCCTTGCACTGGTCGCAGGCGCGGCCCGTCCCCCGGCATGCCGGGCAGGCGCGGCGCACAAGACGTTGCGCGATCACGCCGCTCAGGCCCCCCGCCACCAGGTATGCGGGCACCCCCATGTTGAGCAGCCGGGCGATGGCGCCGGGCGCGTCGATGGTGTGGATGCTCGACAGCACCAGGTGCCCGGTCACCGCGGCGGCCATCGCGATCTCGGCGGTCTCGCGGTCGCGGATCTCGCCCACCATGACCACATCCGGGTCCTGGCGCAGCACCGCCCGCAGCGCCACGGGAAAGGTGAGCCCCGCCTTCGGGCGCACCTGCACCTGGTTGACGCCGTCCAGCCGGTACTCGATCGGATCCTCCAGGGTGACGACGTTCTGCCGCTTCGGGTCCAGTTCGCCCAGCGCGCCGAACAGCGTCGTGCTCTTTCCGCTGCCGGTCGGACCCGCCGCCAGAATCACCCCCTGCCGCCGTGCGAGCATGCCCCGCACCGCGGCCAGATCCTCCTCCCCGAGCCCCACCTCTTCCAGGTCGGTGGGCGCCCGCCCCGGGTCCAGGATGCGCAGGACCGCCTTCTCCCCCTGGTCGACCGGAATCGTGGAAACGCGTACGCGGAAGTGACGACCTTCGCGGTCGTAGGTGAAGCCTCCGTCCTGGGGACGCTGCTTCACCGAAATGTCCATGCCGCCCAGGATCTTGACCCGCGAGAGCACCGCCTCCCGAGACCATTTGGGCAGTTTCACTGCGTGCCGCAGAACCCCGTCCACACGCAGGCGCACCCGCAACTGCTCGCCGTGCCGCTCCAGGTGCACGTCGCTGGCCCCCACGGCGACCGCTTCGCTCAGGACGCGGTCGACCAGCTGCACGGCCGGCGCCTGGGCCTCTCCCCGGGCGTAGCCGCGGCCTTCGCGGGCATCCTCGCCGGGCAGTGCCGCGACAAAGACCTGCAAGCCGCCGCCGAGAGCCCGGTCCAGCGCCTCCGAGATCGCCGAACGGGAGGCCACCACCGGCTCGACCTGCAGCCCGGTGCGGAACTGCACGTCGTCCGCCGTGGCGAGATCCAGCGGATCGCCCATGGCCAGCCGCAGCACCCGCTCCTCCACGAGCAGCGGAAGCACGGTCTTTGACCGCGCCAGGCTCTCACCCACGCGCGGCAGCGCATCCTCGCCAGCCTCCAGCGGAGGCGGAAGGTAGGGGAGGTTCAACTGCCGCGCGAGCGCCTGCGCCACGTCCTCTTCGCCACAGGCCTTCATACGAACCAGCGTCGTCCCCAGGCGCTCGCCGGTCTGCCGCTGCTCCTGCAGTGCGCGCGTAAGCGCCCCCCGGGAAATCGCGCCGGTGTCGAGCAGGATCCGACCCAGGAGCTTGGGCATGCTGCGGGGATTTCCGGGCGTGCTTTGCGGATTCACGCCCGAAAGCTCGCGGCCCGGGGCGGGCGCTGGAATGGAAGAATGAGCCCCGCCGGCGAAGGCTAGTCGGCCGGTCTCACGTCGATGGTGATCTGCACCGCCAGGTGACCCAGATCCGCCCGCGAGCGGACGGCTTCGCGAATCCGGGGCTCCAGCTTGCCGTAGGCCGCCATCACCCCGTTGCGCAGGTGGGTGCGCAGCAGCATGAGCGCGTTCGCGTCCGGCCTGGTCGTCCGGGTCTGCTTGCGGGCCTCCACGAGATCGGCGGGCACGATCTCGAAGGGCACGATGCCGATGTCGTCGTAGCGCTCCGAGTCCAGGTACTGGATGGAGACCGAAACATCCCCTCGCGCATGGCAGTGGCTGATGTCGCCAATCGCGCGGAATCGCGACGCCAACCGCTTGATATCCGTGCTCTGAGCCGCGGACATGTAGCCGCGATTGGTCAGACTGAAGATCCGCCGCAGCCGCTCGGTCGGGGTGGCGTCGGCTTCAGGCGTTTCACTGTCGAGTTCGCGTCCGGTGGCCGCACGCGCGTAGTGCTCCAGGTTCAGATCGCGATTCCTCTGGCGATCGATGTTGTCCAGGATGCGGTCCGGATTGGTTCTGAAGCTCATGCTTCTCCCTCATGGGTTTTGCTCGTTGGGCACCTGAGGATAACGAGCCCCGCGGCTACAGGCTATAATGGTTCGGGCCGGCACATCCGTGACACGCCCACCCACCGCACCGCAGGAGGATGCCATGTCCGATTCATCGTCCCCGTCCCTGCCCTCGCTGCCCGGAAGAATTGTCGCGGTATTCGTCTCCCCGGGCAGGCTGTTCGAGCAACTGCGCGACAAGCCGGTGTGGGGGGCCACCATGGTCCTCCTGGTGGTGCTGAACGTCATCATGATGTTCCTGCTCCCCGCGGAGCTCTTCGAGGCGCAGATTCGGCAGAGCGTTGCGGATGCCGGCATGGGAGAGGAAGAGATCGCCGTGGCGGTCACCGTCGGCCGCTACGCCGGGATCGCGATGGCGGGCGTGATGGGCGCCGTGGGCAGCTTCGTCGTCGGTACGGTCCTGTTCTTCGTCTTCGCCACGATGCTCGGCGACAAGGGGCGCTTCCGCCAGTATCTTTCCGTCGTCGTGCACGCGCTGGTGGTCTCGTCGGTCGGCGCGCTGGCCCAGGTTCCCCTGAAGCGGAGCGCGGGCGACATGGAGCTCGTTCTCAGCCTGGGGACCTTCGCTCCATTCCTGGACGAGGGGTTCCTCCTGAGCTTCCTCAGCGCCATCGGACTCTTCGGCATCTGGTGTGCGATGCTGATGGCGATCGGGATCACCCGCATCCAGCCCACCCGCAGCTGGGGCGGCGCGTTCTCAATCGTGATGGTGCTCTACGGCGTCTTCGCGCTGGGGGCAGCGGGTATCGCGTCGATGGTGTCGTGACGAACTAGCGTGGCCCGAACCTCGCGCCCTGCTACTGGCGTGGCTGGCCTGGGAGCCCATCTTATATCGGCTTCACCGCGTTCACCCTGGAACCCGTCGCGATGATCCGACGCATCGTCCTGGCCATAGCCGTCATTGCGGCCTGCTACCACCTCTATGTGGCGGGGGTGGCGCCATTCACCGCGCTGATCCAGCGTCCGGTCCACCTCGCGCTCATGGCGTCGCTGGGGTTCCTGGGCCTGGGCGTTCGAGGCGCGCGCGGGTTGTACCGGAAACCCGGCACGGTGGACGATCCCGGCGGCGGCTTCCCGGTGCGGCACGTGGTTTCCCTGCTGCTGCTCGTGGGTACGGTCCTCAGCTGCGCCTACCTGGTCTCGGAGAACGAGGCGCTGGTGAGCCGGTCGGCCAATCCCACCACCCTAGACTTGATCGCCGCCGCGATCACGCTGGTGGCGGTGCTCGAGCTGGCGCGCAGGGCCACGGGGTGGGGCATCGTGGCGGTGGCGATCCTGTCCATCAGCTACGCGCTCGCCGGGCCCTGGCTGCCCGGCATTCTGGCACACCGCGGCTACGGTCCCCAGCGGCTGCTGGAGCAGCTCTACCTCTCCACCGAGGGCATCTGGGGCATTCCGCTCGGGGTGTCGGCGGATTTCGTCTACCTGTTCGTCTTCTTCGGAGCGGTGCTGGACATGGCGGGGGGCGGGGCGCTCCTGATCGCGCTCGCCGACCGGGTCGCGGGACGAACGAGGGGCGGACCGGCCAAGACCGCGGCGGTCGCCAGCGCGTTCATGGGCTCGCTGTCGGGCAGCGCGGTGGCCAACGTGGTGACCACCGGCACCTTCACCATCCCGCTCATGCGCCGGGCGGGATTCCGGCCCTTCTTCGCGGGCGCCATCGAGGCGGCGGCCAGCACGGGAGGGCAGCTCATGCCCCCGGTGATGGGAGCGGGCGCGTTCATCCTGGCGACCTGGACCAACATCCCCTACCGCACGGTCGCGCTGGCGGCGGCCATCCCGGCCATTCTGTACTACCTGGCCCTGTTCGCCGCCATCCACTTCCGGGCGGAGCAGCAGGGGCTCGACCCCGTGATCGACAAGGACCGGCCTTCGGTCATCAGCAAGCTGCACCTCCTCATCCCCCTCCTGATCATCGTCACGCTGCTTGCGCAGGGCCGCTCACCGATGCGCGCCGCGTTCTGGGGTGTAAGTACGGCGCTTCTGCTCTCGCTGGCGGTGCCCTCGACCCGGATGAAGCGCAGCGACTACTTGAAGGCGACCCTCGCCGGTGCTACCGGCGCCGTTCAGGTGGCGGCGGCGTGCGCGGCAGCGGGCGTTGTGGTGGGAGTCGCGTCGCTCACCGGGATCGGGCTGCGCATGTCGGAGTTCATCGTGGTCATCTCGCAGGGCCAGCTCTTCCCGGCTTTGCTGCTGACCGCCGCGGGCTCGATCATCCTGGGCATGGGGCTGCCGACGACCGCAGCGTACGTGGTCCTGGCCGCGCTCGGGGCCCCGGCGCTGGTGGAGCTGGGCGTGCCTCTGCTGGCCGCGCACCTGTTCATCTTCTACTTCGGCTGCATCTCCAACGTGACCCCCCCGGTGTCGCTGGCGGCGTACGCGGCGGCCGGAGTGGCATCCTCTCCGCCCATGCGCACGGCGCTCACCGCCATGCTGCTCGCCATGGCGGGATTCCTGGTGCCGTTCCTGTTCGTCTATGCACCGCCGCTCCTGCTGGAAGGATCTCTTATGGAGATTCTGCTCACCTCGGGTACGGGCGCCCTGGGAATCAGCGCCATGGCCGGAGCCGCAATCGGCTACATCCGAAGGCCGCTGGCTGTGTGGGAGCGTGCCGCGGTGGTAGTCGCCGGCGCGGCGCTCTTCGGACCCTCGCAGATGCTCGACGTCCTGGGCGCGGCGCTGGGAATCGGGCTCTGGCTCTGGCTGGGACGCACGGCGGAGACTTCCGCGCCGCAGGGGCAGAGCTGAGGTCATCTCGTGATGGGCCGCCCGCGGCCCTGGCCGTGAGTCTCCCCGGCCCACGCCACTGCCTGCGCGTTCTCGTCGTCGCGAGTCGGGCTGCAGGCTGATACCTTGTCGCGAGTTTGTCGGTACCGCCTCAGCCAGCCAGCCTCCCGGGAGAACCAGTGACAAGAAGAACCCTCATCGCGTGCGCCCTGATCGCGGCCCTTACTGCGGCTGGATGCGGAGACGGATCCGGCGGCGGGAGACAGTTCCGGAGCGTCGGCACCGCGGGCACCGGCGGCATTTATTATCCCCTGGGCGGCACCATCGCCAGCCGCCTGTCCGTGCTCGACAGCACCAGCCAGTACACCGCGGAAGTGACGGGCGGCTCGGTCGAGAACATCGCCCGCCTTGACGCGCGGCAGATGGACCTCGCCATCGCGCTTTCGGTCACCATGTACGAGGCCTACCGCGGCATGGGGGACTACGACGAGCCGATCCCCGGGCTGCGCGTGGTTGCGCCGCTCTACCCCAACATCACGCACGTGATGGTGCCGGAGGGATCCACAGTCACCGACGTATCCGAGCTGCGCGGAGGACGGGTGAGCGTGGGGTCCGCGGGAAGCGGCACCGAACAGTCGTCGCGTCAACTGCTGCTCGCCCACGGAATCACCTACGACGACATCAACGTCCAGTACCTCACCTTCACCGAATCGGCGAACGCGCTGCGGGACGGCGCCATCGACGGTTCCATCATTTCCGTGGGGTACCCGGCTGCGGCGGTGCTCGAAGCGACCACCACCGGTGGCGCGCGCCTGCTCGCGCTCTCCGACGAGGCCATCGAGACGATGACCTCCACCTATCCGTATTACGCGCGCGGGGAGCTTCCGGGCGGAATCTATCCGGGCGCGGACGAGCCGCTTCAGACCATCGCGATGATGAACTGGATCATCTCCATGGATTACCTGGAGGCGCCGGTGGTGAACCACGTGCTGGGGATTCTGGAGAACGAGAGGGAGATCCTGGTCCGGGTCAGCCGCATGGTCGAGCAGGTGGACTTCGCTTTTCTGGATGACGCTCCCGTTCCGCTGCACTCGGCGACCGAGGCGTGGCTGGCCGATCGGTAGCTGGCGCGCGACTCGCGGTGGAGGCGCTCACGCTGGCGACCATCATGACGGCCGCGGCGTGCGGCGGCCCCACGGAGGTGCCGGCGGACCTGATCCTCACCGGCGGCGATGTCCTGACGCTGGGCCCCCCCGGGGTGGTCGAGGCGCTTGCCGTCCGGGGCGACCGGGTCGTGGCCGCGGGGACCTCAAGGGAGGTCGGCCGGCTGGCCGGCCCCGGCACCCGGGTGGTGGAACTGGCGGGGCGCACGGTCCTGCCCGGTCTGACCGACAACCATTACCACGGCATCGGGGGCGGTCCCGGGGTCGACCTGTCCAGGGCGCGGTCGCTCGGGGACATCATCGAACGGATCGCGGCCGCCGCGCGCGAGACGCCGCCCGGCGAAGTGATCGTCACCAACTCGGACTGGCATGAAGGCCAACTGACCGAGCAGCGACTCCCGTACCGCGACGACCTCGACCGGGCCGCACCCGAGCATCCGGTCGTGGTGGTGCGCGGCGGCCACCAGTACGTGCTTAACAGCGTCGCGCTGGCGCACTGGCGGATAGACGAGTCGACGCCGGAGGTCCCGGGTGGCCGCATCGGCCGCGACCCGGCCGGCCGCCTGAACGGCGAACTGGTGGACCGCGCCAAGGACCTGGTCACGGTGCCGGCCAGACCCATTCCCGACCCCGCCACTCTCCTCGACGATCTGGCCGGCGAGCACGCCCGGCTGAACGCGCGCGGCCTGACCGCCATCCGTTATCCGGGCGGGTCGGCCGGCCAGTACCGCGCCCTCGAGCGACTGAGGGAGGAGGGCCGCCTCAACCTGCGGGTCAACTATCTGCTACGTGGGCCGCGCGCCGGTGCCGTCGACGCACTCTCCGAAGCCCTCGCGACCTGGCCAGCCATGGGCGAGGGCGACGAGTGGCTCCGCGTCGGCGGAGTCAAGCTCGGCGTGGACGGGGGCTTCGAGGGCGGCCTCATGCGCGACCCGTACGAGGAGCCGTGGGGGGAGGGCGGCACCTTCCACGGCCTGCAGACCATGCCCACCGACGACTACATCGCGACCGTCCGCGAACTTCACCGCCAGGGCTGGCGAGTCGCCACCCACGCCGTGGGAGACGCCGCCATCGACCTCGTCCTCGCCGGCTACGTGGCGGCCGACGCCGACGCCCCCATCGCCGGGCAGCGCTGGGTGATCGAGCACGGCTTCATCCCGCGCGACGACCAGCTCCCGCGCATGCGCGACCTCGGCCTCGCGGTCACCGCCCAGCACCACCTCTACGTCGCCGCCCCGAGCCTGGTGGAATACTGGGGAGCCGTCCGGGCCGCCTGGACCACGCCCGTGCGCGCCTACCTCGACGCCGGCATCCCGGTCTCCCTGGGCAGCGACTCGCCCGTCGTCCCGTGGGATCCCTGGTCCGTGCTCCACCACTTCACCACGCGCGGGACCATCAGCGCCGGCGTCCACGGCGCCTCCCAGCGCATCACCCGCGAAGAGGCCCTGCGCGCCATGACGCAGGGGTACGCCCACCTCACCTTCGAGGAAGCCGACAAGGGCACGCTGGAGGTCGGCAGGCTCGCCGACCTGGTCGTCACCGCGGAGCACTACCTCGACTGCGCCGACC
This sequence comes from Gammaproteobacteria bacterium, assembly GCA_009841185.1. Taxonomy (GTDB): domain Bacteria; phylum Gemmatimonadota; class Gemmatimonadetes; order Longimicrobiales; family Gaopeijiaceae; genus BD2-11. The sequence goes on along the minus strand of VXMG01000110.1, from coordinate 90,367 downwards.
CCTGCCTGGAGACCATGCAGATCGACATGACGGTCGTGGGGGGCACGGTGGTGTACGAGCGGTAGGGGTCCTCGGCAGGGCCCGCCCTGTCATCGCCGTCTTCAAACCAATCGGGAACGAACTCCCGGTGACACACCCACACGCCCCATGACCCCACTCACCTGCCAGAAGTCCGCCTTCTCCCTCGATCCGGACATCCACTACATCAACTGCGCGTACCTGAGCCCGCTCGCGCGCGTGGTGGAGGAAGCCGGTATCGAGGGCATCCGCGCCAAGTGCGCACCCAGCGGGATCGGGCCCGCGGACTTCTTCGACCCGTGCGACGAACTGCGCCGCCGCTTCGGCCGCCTCGTCAACGCTCCCGCCGACAACATCGCCATCATCCCGGCGGCCTCCTACGGTGTGGCGACCTGCGCCCGCAACATCGACGTGGCGCGAGGCGCCAACATCGTGCTCACCGCGCGGCAGTTTCCCGGCAACGTGCACACCTGGCGTCGGCTCGCCCGCGAGCGCGGGGCGGAGCTGCGGGTGACGGATGCGCGCCCCGGCCCCGGCTGCGGCGAGCGCTGGAGCACCCGCATCCTCGAAGCCATCGACGCCGATACCGCAGTCGTCACGATGGGCGCCGTCCACTGGACCGACGGCACCGTCTTCGACATCGATGCCATCGCCGAGCGCGCGCGCGAAGTCGGAGCGTACCTCATCATCGACGGCACGCAGTCGGTGGGCGCGATGGATTTCGACGTGGCCCGCATCCGGCCCGACGCGCTCATCTGCTCCGGATACAAGTGGCTTATGGGGCCCTATTCCATCGGCCTGGCCTACTTCGGACCGCGCTTCCTGGACGGCGTCCCCCTGGAAGAGACCTGGATCGGCCGCGAAGGCAGCCGCGACTTCGCCGGCCTGGCGGGCAACTATCCCGACGGCTACGAACCGGGTGCGACCCGCTACGACGTCGGCGAGCGCAGCAACTTCATTCTGGTGCCGATGATGAACGCCGCACTCGATCTCGTGCTCGAGTGGACGCCCGCCCGCATCGCCGAATACTGCGGGAATCTCACGGCCGAGCTGGTCGAGCGCGCGGGAGAGGCCGGATTCGGGGTCGAGGACGGACCCTGGCGCGCCCCCCACCTCTTCGGGCTCCACGCCCCCGACGGCCTCGACCCGAGAGCGGTGAGCGAGGCGCTGGCCGCGCGCAACGTGCATGTATCCCTGCGCGGAACCGCGCTCCGCATCTCGCCCCACGTCTACAACAACGAAGCGGATGTGGCGGCGCTCTGGGATGCGCTGAGGTCGGTGCTGCCTTCCTAGTTGAACACGGCGCCCGCCACCTCGGGCGGGGCACGGAAGTGGAAGCGCGGGATCGGAGCGCGGAACAGGGAGCCGTCCCCCCGCCGGAAGTGGTAGAATCCCTCCATGTGCCCATTCGGACCACGGAGTACGCAGAAGCTCTGGTAGCGGTGCGCCTCGCCCGGCCGCAGCGTCGGGAACTCCCCCACCACGCCCTCCCCTTCGACTTCGTGGTCGCCCGCCACGGGATCGTGAATCAGCCAGTGGCGCCAGAGCAGCTGCGCCGTCTCGCCGCCCACGTTCCTGATCGTGACGTCATAGGTGAAGACGTACTGGTGGACGCGGGGATCGGAGTAGCGGGTCGCGTACTCGGGACGAACCGTGATCGCCATAGCGTCCGCCTCCAGCGGCGGGCGGGCGCCGCCGCCCCCTGCCGGATTCGAGGATACGCCGTTCCCGTCGCTCCCCTGTTCCCGCCCGGGAGGTTCGGTGGGTCGATGGCTTCCCACAGTCGATCCGCGCTCGCTAGATTGGTGCCTGCCTTTTCGCGCCCTCCCAGACCCTCGCACAGGACACGCCGACATGCAAGGAGCCATGCTTCTCCCCGAATTCGATCACGAGAGCCAGAACACGCGCAGGATGCTCGAGGCCATCCCGGACGAGCACCTCGAGTACCGCCCCCACGAGAAGTCGTGGACCATGCGCGAACTGGCCACCCACGTCGCGAACCTCGGCAGCTGGACACGGCCCACCTTCGAGCAGGACGGCATCGACCTGTCCCAGCCCTGGGAGCCACAGGAGTTCGCAAGCACTGCCGAGATCGTCGCCGCGTACGACGCGACCATCGCCGACGCGCGCGAGGCCCTGGAGACCGCCTCGGCGGAGACTTTTCAGGAGATGTGGACGCTCCGTTCCGGCGACACCGTCCACTTCACCATGCCGAAGGGGATGGTGTTCCGCTTCTTCGTCATGAACCACATCGTGCACCACCGGGCCCAGCTCGCCGTCTACCTGCGCGGGTGTGACGCTCCCGTGCCGGGGATGTACGGTCCTTCGGCCGACGAGGGCTTCTGAGGCGGGACCCGCGCGCGAATCCACATTCTGCGACCCACATTCTGACAGGAGGCCGGCATGAAGCGTTGGGGACTGTTCATACTGAGAATCAGCACGGGATGGCTGCTGGTGATGTGGGGGCTGGACAAGCTCGTCAACGTCGACCACGGAGTGGCGGTCGCCGACTCGTTCTACTTCGGGATCGGCAACAGCGCTCTCTTCCTCAACGTGTTCGGCGTGCTGCAGACGCTGCTCGGCGTGCTGGTCGTGCTCGGGCTTTGGCGCAGGCGCACCTACCCGTTGATGTTCCTCATCCTGGGCGTCACTGCGGTGGCCGTGTGGCGGTCGATACTCGACCCGTGGGGCTGGTTCATCGAGGGCGCGAACGTGCTCTTCTACCCGTCGATCATCATCGCGGCGGGCGCGGCCGTCCTGTGGGGCACGATGGATGAGGATCACATGACGCTCGACCACCGCATGGGCGGGGCCGGGAGCTGAGCGAGCGTTTCGATCCGGTCGCAGCCGGCGACCGCATCATCAGCCTGGATGTCCTGCGCGGCTTCGCCGTGCTCGGCATCCTGGTCATGAACATCCAGGCGTTCGCGATGCCGTCGGCGGCCTACACAAACCCCACGGCCTACGGCGACCTCACGGGCGCCAATCTGTTCGCCTGGGCGGCGAGTCACCTGCTCGTCGACGAGAAGTTCATGACGCTGTTCTCGCTCCTGTTCGGTGCCGGCGTCTGTCTGTTCGCCGAGCGCGCGGAAGCCCGCGGCGGCCGTTCCGCCGGGCTGCACTACCGGCGCATGTTCTGGCTGCTGGTCATCGGCCTCGCGCACGGATACCTGCTCTGGTCGGGAGACTTCCTGGTGACCTACGCGGTGTGTGGCTGCCTGGTGTTTCTGCTGCGCAACCGCCCGCCCGCGGCATTGTTGGTCACGGGCCTGTTGGTCATGTCGGTGGCGAGCTTCCTGTCCCTCGGCGTCGGCCTGATCGCGCCCGCGCTCCCCGAAGCGGAGACGGCGGACATCGCCGCCGCCTGGGCACCCGCCGCCGCCGAAATCGAGGCCAGCCTGCGCGCGTACCGTGGCGACTGGCTGACGCAGCAGGGACAGCGGGTTCCCGATACCCTGATGATGCAAACCACCGTCCTCCCCTTCCTCACGCTGTGGAAGGCCGCGGGCGTCATGCTCCTGGGCATGGCGCTATACCGCTGGCGAGTCCTCGACGCCACTCGCAGCGACACCTTCCAGCGCCGCCTGGCGTTGTTGGGATTCGGGGCCGGCATTCCCGTCGTGGCTTTCGGGATCTGGTGGAACTTCGCCGGCGGATGGAGCTGGGAGCGCTCGTTCTTCCTCGGTTTCCAGTTCAACTATTGGGGAAGCCTGGCGATGGCCCTGGGCTACGTCGGTCTCGTGATGCTGGCCATCCGCCGCCGGTGGTTTCCCGCGCTGCAGGCGCGCCTGGCCGCCGCCGGCCGCATGGCGTTCACCAACTACCTTGCGCAGACCGTCGTGTGCACGACCATCTTCTACGGGCACGGGTTCGGGCTGTTCGGGAGCGTCGCGCGCTGGCAGATGCTTCTGGTCGTGTTCGGGGTGTGGGTACTCCAGCTATGGTGGTCGCCTCTGGTGCTGCGGCGCTACCGCTACGGCCCGCTCGAGTGGGGCTGGCGTACGCTGACCTACGCGAGGATTCCGGGGCGGTAGGCGCGCCGCGCGAGAGGTTTTCCGGAGACGGTTCATGAAGAGGCCTGGACTCACGACATTCGGCGCAGCCCGCCTGGTCGCCTGGACTGCCTTGATCTCCGGCTGCACCCAGGATGCGGGCCGTACAGGTTTCGAGGCCGAGGCCGAACTGTTCGAGGAAGCCTGCGCCGACTGTCACACCCCTGCGGGCGAGAGCCGCACGCCCGGTACCATGCTCCTCAGGGGGCTTTCGCCGCGCGCAATCGTCGCCTCGCTCGAGGACGGCGTGATGCGGGTGGAGGGCGCCGACCTGACACGGGAGCAACGCATCGGGCTGGCCGAGTACCTGACCGGACGCGCCTACGCGAGCGAGATCCTGCCCGAGTCGGCCTTGTGCGCCGACCACGGTTGGCAGGAGCTGGGCCTGGACGCGATCACCTCGATGGGATGGGGCGGGAATCTGGAGGCGACGGGATTCCAGCCTGCTGAACCGGCTGGCCTGAGCGCCGATGACGTTCCCGATCTGGAGCTGCGCTGGGCCTTCGCCTTCCCGGACGCGGGGGAGGTGCGCACCAGACCCACCGTCATCGGGGACGCGGTGCTCGTGGGGGGGCCGTTCGGTGAGGTGCTGGCGCTCGACGCGGCCAGCGGGTGCGTGCGCTGGAGCTTCGAGGCGGACGCCGCCGTGCGGGGAGCGGTGCTGGCGGGGGAGGGGCCCGGGGGCCGGGAGACGGCCTGGTTCGTCGACTATCGCACGAACGCCTATGCGCTCGACGTAACCACCGGAACCATCGTTTGGAAGTACAAGGTCGGCTGGCATTCCACCTCGAACACCACGGGGAGCCCCGCCCTTCACGACGGGCGGCTCTTCGTCCCCGTCTCCTCACTGGAAGTCGCCGTCGCGGGCGACCCCCGCTACGAGTGCTGCACCGCCTCCGGAGCGGTGGCCGCTCTCGACGCGATGACGGGCGATGTTCTGTGGTACCATCGCGTCATTCCCGACTACCCGGAGGAAGCGGGAGCAAATGACATCGGCACGCCGCTGTGGGCCCCTTCGGGCGCGCCCGTCTGGTCCAGCCCCACCATCGATATGGCACGCGGACTCGTCTACGCGGGGACCGGGGAGAACTATACCCGGCCCACCACCGCAAGCAGCGACGCGATCATCGCGATCAACATCGACACCGGAGAACTGGCGTGGTCGTTCCAGGCGACCCCGGACGACGCCTTCACCATGGCCTGCACATCGGCCACGGCGCGCCAGAACTGTCCCGAGCCCCCGGGTCCGGACTTCGATTTCGGCATGTCGCCCATGCTCGTCAAGCGGACCGACGGCAGGGAGATCCTCGTGGCCGGCCAGAAGTCGGGAGTCGTCTGGGCGCTCGATCCGGACGACGAGGGAGCCGTGCTCTGGTCGACGAGGGTGGGCAAGGGAAGCGTGCTCGGAGGAATTCACTGGGGCATGGCGACCGACGGCCGGTACGCCTACGCGCCCAACGCGGACCGGGACTTGGCAGTCGTGGACCTGAATCCCGAACTGGCCCCGGCGCCGGGGATGTACGCCCTGGACCTGATCACCGGCGAGGTGGTCTGGAGCGTTCCCGCCCCGGAGGAGGCGTGCGAGGGCAAGCGAAGGTGCTACCCCGCCTTCTCCGCGGCGCCCGCGGCGATTCCGGGCGTGGTCTTCTCGGGTGGCCTGGACGGACACATGCGGGCCTACGCGGCGGAGGACGGACGGGTCCTGTGGGACTTCGACACGACCGAAGTCACAGAGACCTCCAACGGCGTGCAGGGCAGAGGCGGGGCCATCGACGGCCCGGGCCCGGTGATCGCGGGCGGCATGCTGTTCACCAACAGCGGCTACGCCCCGTTCGGCCAGATGCCCGGCAACCTGCTGCTGGCGTTCGGAGTTCGGTGACTCGCCCCGCCATGCCCGTGATCGGAGGACGGGAATGACTCGATGCGGAAGGTTGGTCCTGCCGTTGCCGGCGGCCATGGTCGTGCTGATATCGGCCTGCGCCGGGAGCGACGGCATCCCCCGGACGGCGTCCGGCACGCCCGACATGAACGGCTTGTGGCAGGCCCTCGGGAACGCCCACTGGGACATCGAACCCCACTCGGCCCGCCCGGCGCTCGCCATGCAGCCCGGCCCGGTGGTTCCTGTCCCGGCGAACGAGGTCCTCGCCCTGGGCGCCGTCGGATCCGTCCCCTCCGGCTACGGCGTCGTGGAAGGAGGCGAGATCCCCTACCTGCCCGAGGCGCTGGCGCTGCGCAACGAGAACCGGGAGCGATGGCTCGAGCGCGACCCCGAGATCAGGTGCTACCTGCCGGGTGTGCCGCGCGCCACCTACATGCCCTTCCCCTTCCGCATCTTCCAGAGCGAGAGCAGGTTCTTCATCGCCTACGAGTATGCGGGTGCAATGCGCGACATCTACCTTGAGGATCCGGGACCGCCGCAGGTGGATTCCTGGATGGGCCAGTCCCACGGCCGCTGGGAGGACGACACCTTCGTGGTCGAGGTGACCGGCTTCAACGGCCGGACGTGGCTCGATCGTGCGGGAAATCACCATGGATCCAGCCTCAGGGTCACGGAGCGCTATACGATGACCGGCCCGGACCACATCCTGTACGAGGCGGAGCTCGATGACCCGGAGACGTTCTCCCGCCTCTGGACCATTCGCATGCCGCTGTATCGCAACATCGACCCGAACGCGCGCCTGGGACAGTTCAAGTGCGTTGAGTTCGTCGAGGAGCTGATGTATGGACATCTGCGCAGGAACCCGCTCCCGCGCTAGAACGAGACGCGGTCTGGTGGTGCTGGCCGCGACGCTGGCCCTGATATCCGGCCCGTCTCTGCTCGCCCCTTCCCTCAGCGCCCAGCAGCCGGAGCGCCCATCGACAAACTGGACGATGCCGCGCACGCCCGACGGACACCCCGACCTGCAGGGCAACTGGACCAACGCCACGGTCACCCCGATCCAGCGGCCCGAGGGGCAGGGTCCGGTCTTCACCCGGGAGGAAGTGGCGCGGATCGAAGGGCGCGTCCTCGAGTCGCGTGCGGAAGGCTACGCGGACAGCGACCCCGACCGGGAAGCCCCGCCCGTCGGTGGAGTGTTTACGGGCAACGCCCGCTTCGACGCGGCGACGGGCGGCACGGGCGGATACAACGCTTTCTATATCGACGCCGGCGAGCGCGTCGCGATCTTCAACGGCGAACCAAGGACTTCCCTGATCGTCGACCCGCCCGACGGACGAGTCCCCGGGCTGAGCGAGGAGGGCCGCGAGCGCGTCACGGAGCGCCGGCGGCTGGCTCAGCGGTTCGGCGCCTACGACAACCCGGAGAATCGGCCGCTCGGCGAACGCTGCATCATGTCGTTCGGCTCGAACGCCGGGCCGCCGATGCTCCCCAACTACTTCTACAACAACAACTACACGATCGTGCAGACGCCGGACCACGTGATGATCATGACCGAGATGGTCCACGATGTCCGCATCATACGGCTCGGTGAGCCACGGCGGCTGCCCGCCCATATCCGCCCGTGGATGGGCGATTCGTGGGGCCGCTGGGAGGGAGACACCCTTGTCGTGGAGACCACCAACCTCCACCCCAACCAGACGCTGCAGGGCATCCCGCCCTCGGCGGAGATGAGGGTGGTCGAGCGCTTCACGCTGGCGGACGAGCACACGATCAACTACGAATTCACCGTCGATGATCCGCCCATGTTCTCCCGGACCTGGAGCGGCCAAGTGCCGTTCACGCGGCTCGACGGGCTCGTCTACGAATACGCCTGCCACGAGGCCAACTACTCGCTCGAGAACGTGCTTCGCGGCGCGCGGGCGCAGGAACGGAGGTAGAGATGCGCGGGATGGATGAAGCGCCGCTCGGGGCGATGGTCATGACACTGGGAGCGGTGGTCGTCACGCTGGGGGCGGTGGTCGCCGCACCCCTGGTCGCCCACCATGCCTTCGGCGCCGAATTCGACCGCAACGCGCCGATCAGGCTGCAGGGCCGGATCGTGAGGCTGGAATGGGTGAACCCCCACACCTGGATTCACCTGGAGATCGAGAGCGAGGACGGAGCCGCCGAAGTCTGGGCCGTGGAGGGAGGAACCCCCAACGTGCTGCTCAGACGGGGGCTCCGCAGGGACTGCCTGCAGCCCGGCACCGAGATCATCGTGGACGGCTACCAGGCCAAGGACCACTCCCTCCGGCGCGCCAACGGACGCGACGTGACCTTCACCGACGGGAGCAAGATCTTCCTGGGTTCGTCGGGGACGGGCGCGCCGTACGATGAGGACCTGATCAGGGCTCGGCGGGAACGGGGACGGTGTTAGCGCCGGTCCGCGCGGCATCCCCGTCTACGAAAACCCGATCCACCTCCCCGCCGCCGCCACGGTAAACCACAGGGCCAGCGATACCGCGCCCACGATGCGGCCGGTCGCGCCGGGGGAGTCCGCTTCCCGGCAGGCCACCCGCTCCCGCACCACGAAGGTGAAGGTCAGCGCCACCGGCAACGTGCACATCTTCACCCAGAACGAAGTGTTGTAGTAGGCCCTGATCGCCTCGGAGAGGAAGAGTGGTACGCCGGTGGCGGCCATGAGCACAAGGCTGCCGACCAGCCACGGTCGCGCGTTGCGGGCAAGCCGGGCCACCGGCTGGGAGGTGAGGCCCAGGCCGAGCAGCCGAAGGTCCACGACCAGCAGGGCGCCCCCGAGCACGCAGAGCCCGATCAGGTGCACCGCTTCGAGGACGGGGAAGGCCCACACCGATTCGGCGACCGCCCGGCCGAGCGCCGTCGACTCGCACCAGCGGAAGAACGGCTCGAGCACGGTCGTCTACTCCGCTCCCGCAGCGCCCACGCCACACCCCGCCACCCGGTTCACCCACGCCGGCTGCGGCTGAAGGTCGCAGTCGAACCAGTTGTAGGCAATCAGGCGACCGGCGATCACGACGACCGCCCAGGCCGTCAGCGACACCGCGCCGGCGATCCGCGCTGAGCGCGGGGGCGTTGCGTCCTCATCCCAGTCGCCCGCGCTACGGTGCACGCCGGTGTGGAAGATCGCCGCGTTGGCACCAGCCAGCATCAGCACGACGACCTTCGCCCGGAAGAAGATGTTGTGGTAGTACCGGAGCGGCTGCGAGTAGAAGAGGAGGAGGCCCGTCGCCGTCATGATGGCGAAGCCGATCCGCGTCCACGGAAGCAGCCGCCCGGTGAACGCCGTAACGGGCACGTTGCGGAAGGCGATGCCGGTGAGGCGGAGGTCCATCATCACCGTGGTGCCGACGAAGAGTCCGAGCGTGAGGACGTGCGTCGATTCCACCAGGGGCCACACGTACAGCGACTCCAGCAGAGCCACGCTCCAGGATGTCTCGCCGAGCCAGCCCAGGAAGCGCTCGATCACGGGGCACGCCGGCTCACGGGACTTCCGGGTCCGCGTCGTAGGAGGGGCGCAGGGTCTCGGCGGCGTAGACGGCATGGCATCCGGTGCAGACGAGATACACCTCGCCGCCAACCTCGAAGACGGCATCGGGATCGCGGGCCCGGGCCGCCTCGACTGCGCGTCTTCCGATCTCGATCATGGCGCGAGACATCGCCCTCCAGTGGTCCCGGCCCTGGGCGCGATCCTCAAGCAACAGGAGGTTGCCCGACTCCGCCAGCACGAAGGCCGCGTTTTCCACCGCCTCCCACTCCGCGGCGCCAACGGGCTCGATGTGGTGCGTGCCCTCCTCGTCCATGATCACGCCCACGGCGTCCCAGTACACCTCCGCGGCCGGCTCGATGACCGACAGCATGAGTTGGCGCGAGTCCGCCACCGCTGCGAAGGGAGATGGCTCAGGCGTGTCGGTACAACCGAGCGGGGCGAGCAGCGTGAGGACGAGGATCGGGCCGGGCTTCTTCATGGCCCGCAAGGTTGCCCCGGCGGCACGGTCGCGAAAGGGGATCGTCACGGCCATGTTGTCCCGCAAGGCAATCCGGCCCGCCCGGGACGCACACGCACACCGAACCGGAAAACCCGCATGAACCTCACGCCGAACCATGCGCCGCGCGCCGCTCCGCGTTCCTTCTCCATCGCTCTCCTCCTCGCGCTGGGCGGGACCGTCCTGGTCCCTTCCGCCGGATCCGGCCAACAATGGACCACCGCCGAGCCCGAAGAAGTCGGCATGTCCAGCGATGTGCTCGCCCGCATCCCGCCAACCATGCAGCGGTTGATCGACGGCGGCGGGACGGCGGGAATCATGACCCTGGTGTCCCGCAGGGGGGAGATCGTGCACTGGAGCGCGCAGGGTTGGCGCATCCGCGACCAGGATCCCCTCGCACCCGACGACATCTTCCGCATCTACTCCATGACCAAGCCCGTCACGAGCGTCGCGGCGATGATCCTCGTCGAGGACGGGCTTCTGGCGCTGGACGACGAACTCGGGAGCGTTCTGCCGAGCTTTGCCACCGTCGAAGTCTACGAGAACGGAGAAACCCGAGCGCCCAGCCGCCCCATCCTCATCCGCGATCTGCTCCTGCACACGTCCGGACTCACCTACGGGTTCTTCGGCGACAGCCCCGTCGACTCGATGTACAACCGCGAGTTGAACGCGCTCCCCGAAGGCGCCGGCGGGAACCTGGAAACGAGGACCGCCACCATCGCGTCATTGCCCCTGATCGACGATCCCGGCGCGCGCTGGAACTACAGCGTGTCCACGGACGTGCTCGGCCGCGTCGTGGAGGTGGTATCGGGCCAATCCCTGAACGACTTCTTCCGCGAGCGCATCTTCGAGCCGCTGGGCATGGACGACACCGGGTTTCGCGTTCCGTCCGGCAAGCTCGATCGCTTCGCCGCGATGTACCTCCGCAGCGGCGACGGCCTCAGCCCGGCGGGGAGGCCCGGCGACGGCCCCTTCACCCGTCCCCCGACCTGGCTCTCCGGCGGCGGCGGCCTGGTTTCGACGGCCGGCGACTACCTCCGCTTCTGCCGAATGCTGCTGGGCGAGGGCGAACTCGACGGCGTGAGGCTCCTGCGGCCCGAGACGGTCCGCCTCATGACCGCCAACCACCTGCCTGACGAGATGATTCCCATCCTGCCGGGCCTGGACGACCAGGGGTTCGGCCTGGGCTTCGCCGTCTCGGTCGGAGCAAACGCGGGAAGCTACTGGTGGTCGGGCATTGCCAACACCTATTTCTGGGTGGATCCCCGCGAGGAGATCGTCGCGATGGCGTGGACGCAGCTTCAGCCCTACGGCGCGGCGCCGCTCGATCGCCTTCTGAGACCGCTCGTGTACGAGGCCATCATCGAGCGGAACTGATAGGCGCGAGCCGGCGCCACGCTAGTTCCCGAACACGATCTCGGCCTGGGCCCCGACTGCGATCTCCATCTCCGCAAACCAGCCCTGGGGCACCTCCAGCGCAAACATGGCCGGCCCGGAGGACGTGTGCAGACGGGTGGTCTCGGGCTCCATCTGCTGGATATCGATGATGCGCGCATTCGCGTCCAGATAGGCGATGTCGAGCGGGATGAAGGTGTCCTGCATCCAGAAGGACCGGACCTCTTCAGTGTCGAACACGAAGATCATCCCGGCCCCGGGGGCGAGAAAGTCGCGGTCCTTGAGCCCCTGGCTGCGTTCATCCGGCGTGCGTGCGATCTCGGCGACCACCGTGTCCGCGCCGAAGATCACCCAGGCAAGGGCGCGGCCGGGCCCCGCCGGCATGACCGCTTCGGACGCCTCGGGCCCGGACTGCGCATCGCCCTCGGAGCCGTTGGAGCGGCAGCCCAGGAGCGGCAGAGCCAGGAGGAGGGAGAGGAGAAGCAGGTGGCCGTGACGCGGCCGCCGGCTCCTGCGCCGGTTGCAATCTGGAACACAAGCGGGTAAGAACATCGATTGCCTGCCGAGGGTGGGAGGATCGTCGTATCCGGGGCGCGCCGGCGTCTCGCCCTCCGGGGGGGACGGTGGACGGGCGTTTCCATCGATTCGCCTGCCATGATAACTTACGGGCGTCTCCGGGGAAGGGTCCCGATCTCCCGAAACCGCGACGGAACTCAGGAAGCGCATGCTCGACCCGGAACTCCTCGACATTCTCGTCTGCCCGGAGATGCGCACTCCGCTGCGCATGGCCAGCGACGATCTGCTGAGGGCGCTCAACCGGGCCGTCGACGGGGAGGCGGTCCGCAACCGGCGCGGCGACCTCCTGACCGATCCGGTAACAGCGGGGCTGGTCCGAGAGGACGGCGCGGTCCTGTACCCCATACGCGACGGCATCCCCATCATGCTCATCGACGAAGCCATCGCCGTCGACAACCTTTGATGCATCGACTTCTAACGCAGCGGCCGCGCTGCCGCCATCGCGCCTGGAAGACCCGGACCATCCCATGTCCCTGATCGGTTTCCACCGCTTTCTCATCTACTCGGGCATCACCTTCTGCCTGGCCTTCTCGGGCTACGAGTTCGTCCAGTACTCCCGCTCGTCTTCCCTCGGCGATCTCCTGCTCGGCATCGTCTTCCTGACGCTGGGCCTCCTGCTCGCCTACTACCTGTCGCGGCTGGCGGATTTTCTCGCAGGCAAGGGGCGATAACGCCGTCACCTGATCCGCTCTGACGACCGCGTCCGCGGGATCTTGCGTCTCGCGGAGGTCCCGCGGCCGTCGTACTCTTCAGGGAAGCCGGTCAGGCCGCTGCTGTCCGGCAATTCAGGTTATTCAGGGGAGGATCGACTCATGCGCGGCTTCACTTTTCCGCTCGCCATCCTGCTCGCCATCGCCGTTCCCCTCGCCGCCGAAGCCCAGTCGTTCGACCTGCTGATTCGAGGGGGACGGGTCCTGGACGGGACCGGCAATCCCGCGTTCGTCGCGGATGTGGGCATCGCCGGGGGCGAGATCGTCGCAGTCGGCGATCTGGCCGGTGCGAGCGCGGCCCGCGAGATCGACGCGACCGGGCTCCACGTCACGCCCGGCTTCATCGACATGCACTCGCATGCGGACCGCAGCCTGTTCAGCGGCGGCATCGAGATCCGCAGGGCATCGAACCTCGTTGCCCAGGGGATCACGACCGTTGTGTTCGGGCCGGACGGACGAAATCCCGTTTGGCCCCTGGAAGCCGAGATCGCGGGGTACGAGAACGGGGGCACGGCGCTGAACGTGGTTCCGATGGTCGGCCACGCCACGGTTCGCACCGTCGCGATGGGCGACGACTACGAGCGCCACGCGACTCCGGAGGAGATCGCGGTGATGGTCGCCGAGGTCCGCCAGGGGATGGAGGCCGGAGCCTGGGGGCTGGGCGCCGGACCCGAGTACCGGCCCGGGCGCTTCTCCACGACCGAGGAGATCATCGCCCTGGCGCACGTCGTCGCCGACTACGACGGCTTCTACTACTCCCACCAGCGCAGCCAGTCCCCGCTTCCGCTGTGGCTCACCCCGAGCATCGTGGGCGAGTACACGCCGCCTCCGACCTGGCCGCGGGGCTGGAGGCTCACGGCCACCGACGGCATGGGCGAGACCATTCGCATCGGGCGTGAAACCGGCATCCGCGTGGTGGGCACCCACATCAAGGCGAAAGGTCCGACCACCTGGGGCCAGTCGGCGACCGACGTGGCCGCGATCAATCGTGCCCGCGCCGAGGGCATCCAGGTCTACCTCGACCAGTACCCCTACGAGACCTTCGGCGGTGGTTCAGCGGAGGTGATTCCGGCGTGGTACTATGCGCCGCTGGGCGAGAGCCGCGCCGGCGGGCTGGACGACCCGAAGTGGCGGGTCATCCACAGCGAGCTCTTCGCGAACTACAAGGACAACCTTCGCCGCTATCTGGATGACCCCCAACTGCACCGCGAGATGGTCGCGGACATCGAGTACATGCTCGACCTCCAGGGCGGGGCCGACCGGCACGTTATCGTCATCTCGCCCCAGGACGAGTCACTCGTCGGGCGCACCCTCGAGGAGGTGGCCAAGGCCAACGGGCGGACGCCGGTGGAGCAGCTCATCCGGTTCGCGCTCGACAGCGAGCCAACGCTTCGCTCGGGCGTCCGCTTCCGTCCCCTGGCGGGAAGCCCGGAGGACGTCGAGCGCTACATGCGCCAGGACTTTACCGCGACCGGCACCGACGGAGGCATCGTCCCCAACCCGGCACCCGGGCAACATCCCCGCTACTACGGGACGTATCCGCACAAGATCGCCACCTACGTCCGCGACAAGGGCACCATCACGCTGCCGTTCTTCGTGCGCTCCTCGACCGGCCTGCCCGCGCAGATCATCGGGCTCCCCGACCGGGGGTACATCCGCCCGGGACAGAAGGCCGACCTAGTCGCCTTCGACTATCCGGGGGTGCAGGACCACGCCACGATCCTCGATCCGGGCGGCGGCAACGAGGGCATCGAATACGTGTTCGTGAACGGTGAGGCGGTGGTCGACGAAGGCGAGCTGACCGGGGCGCTCCCCGGGCGGGTACTGCGGCGGCACGAGGTGCGCGACCGGTAAGCCCCCTCAGGCCGTCCTGTCCATCGGGTTCGCGGCGAAGGCGGCGCGCAGTTTCGGGTGCTTGCGCCACAGGTAGTACCCCATCCCGCCTGCCGCCAGCACGTTCGCAAACGCGATCGACGTCCAGGCCAGAGGACCCAGCAGGAACTCGGCGCCGAGCGCGATGAAGCCCATGAAGGCGGCCTCGAAGGCGACGAACAGGAGCACGGCGCCGAGCAGAAGCGGTGGGACTTCCTCCGCCTGCGTAAGGACGGCCGACGCGACCACGCCCATCACTGCGAACGCGCCCAGGTGCACGGCGGAGTAACCCACCACCGCCCCCATGTGGATCGAGACGGCGTCGAGGTCCGTGACCCCGAGGAACAGGGCCGAGCCCAGGGCGCTGGGCGTGAAGAACGGCTGGCCCGAAACCGCGTCGAAGATCAGGAACCAGACCGCCACGACGGCCGCGCCGATCAGGCCCGCCACGATCCCCTCCGTCAGGATGTGCTGGCGGCGCATGATCGACCACCAGCTGACCTCCGGCGCCGCCCCCATCATGTGCAGGTAGCCGACCAGCGTCACCCCCGCGATCAGGTTCCCGGTCAGATACTCCAGCCAGCCCAGGCTCTCGACGATGTCCACTCCGGTAACCGCAACGCTGGCAAAGAACACCAGCTCATACAGCACGAACCCGACGATCAGCCCCGCCAGCACGCCGGGCACCGCCCTGATCCTGCCCAGCAGCCAGGCTACCGCCACCCCGGCCAGGGCGAAGAGCGCCAGGTGAATCACGGAGTACAGCACGATGTTGCCCGGAGTCACGACAATCGTGTCACGGCCCAGGAGGGCGGCTTCCAGGAACGCCGGTGTGCGGAAGGGCTGGCCCTGCGACGCGTCGATGGCCAGAAACCACAGCGCCATCGCAACGGCGCCGAGCATGCCCGACAGGGCCCCGGGATAGAAGAACCGCTTCACGAACATGGACCGCCTCCTTCAGTTGGGCCGGAGGGAACCGGCGTCCCCGAACGCTCGACATAGCCCATGGCTATCCGTGACGTTGGGCCCGCCTTGCCGGTTGCCGCAAGAGTAGCCAGGGCCGCTCATCCACCAGAAAGCCCTGACCGCGCCGCATCGGGCACGGTCAGGGCTTGTCGGAACCCGGGAAAAGAGGCGCGCGGCTTGCGTCCCGCGGCTTCCCGGCCGTCAGCCGATCAGAACTCCGTCAGCACGGCGATCACCAGAATCACCGCCAGCGGCAATGGGCTGGCGGCCAGAATCCACAGCCGCTTGGGCTCCCACTTCAGGTGCATGTAGTAGATCGCCACCAGCAGGGCCTTCCAGAGCGCCATGAGGATCAGCCCCGTGGCCAGCAGCCACTGCGGAAGGGCGAGGAACGCGTACCCCACCTCGGCCATCGTCAGAACGAACAGTATGAACCAGATCAGGAAGTATCTGGGCTCTTCGCCGTTGCCTGCCATCCCGATGTCTCCTTGGTTCCAGGCGGCCGCCGCCGCTTGATGATCAGATGAGGTATACGATCGTGAACAGAATGATCCACACCAGGTCTACGAAGTGCCAGTAGAGACCCATGATCTCCACCCCCCCGTAGTTGTCCGCAGAGTACTTGCCCTGCCACGCCCGGTACAGGACGAACCACATGCACAGGATCCCGATGGTGACGTGCGTGCCGTGGAATCCCGTCATCGTGTAGAACGTGGCTCCGTACAGGGCGGCTCCCTCGATCTCGTGGGCGACGCCGTACAGCTCCACCATGGGAACGAATCCCTCCTGGGCCAGGATGATGTACTCGTACACCTGGACCCCGACGAAGAAGGTGCCGAGGAGAATCGTCACCAGGAGCCAGAACTTCAGCCCCTTCTGGTCACCCTGCGTGATCGCGGCGTACGCCTTGACCATCGACACGCTCGAGCAGATCAGGACGAAGGTGTTGAAGGCCGTGAGCGGCACGTTCAGCACCGCCCCGGGCTCGGCGAAGTGATCCGGGTGGGCGAATCGCAGGATGATGTAGGACCCGATCAGGGCCGTGAAGAACATCACCTCCGACAGCAGGAAGATCCACATTCCCAGCTTTACGTTGTAGACCATCATCCCGGGCATGGGATGCCGGTCGGCTGTCGATGCGGCTGGTTGGCTCATGCGTCAGTTATCTCCTGAATCGGGTCTAGTCCGCGACCGGCTGGGGTTCGAGAGCGGGCGCGGCGGTCTCGCTCGGCGGCGGCGTGTCCTGCAGCCAGTAGTCCTCTTCCACATCGGGCGCGGAGTACTCGTAGGGCCCGCGGTAGACGATGGGCACCAGTTCGAAGTTCCCGTGCGGCGGCGGCGAGGGCACCGTCCACTCGAGGGAGTTGGCGTGCCAGGGGTTGTTGCCGGCCTTTTTCCCCTTCCAGATGCTGATGATGAAGTTGAGGGCGTAGATCGCCTGAACCGCCACCAGCGCGAAGACGCACACCGTGATGAACTGGTTGATGGGCTGCAGGGGCTGCAGGAACTCGTACTGGGTGGGGTCGTAGATGCGCCGCATGTGCCCCTGGATCCCGATCGAGTGCATGGGCCAGAACACCAGGTTGTAGAGGATCAGCGTCAGCCAGAAGTGGATCTTGCCCCATTTCTCGTTCATCAGGCGTCCGAACATCTTCGGATACCAGAAGGTGACGCCGGCGAAGATCGCGAACAGGCTGCCGCCGAAGAGCACGTAGTGGATGTGCGCCACGATGAAGTAGGTGTCGTGGATGTAGACGTCGACCGGGGTCGAGGCCATGAACACGCCGGAGAGCCCGCCGATGATGAACATCGACACGAAGCCCAGGGCGTGCAGCATGGGGGTGTGCAGGTGGATGTTCCCCTTGTAGATGGTCCCCAGCCAGTTGAACACCTTGATGGCCGACGGCACCGCGATCACCATGGTCGTGATCATGAAGGTCGTGCCCAGCATCGGGTTCATCCCGCTCTGGAACATGTGGTGACCCCACACGATCCATGACAGGAAGGCGATGGAGACGATCGCCAGCACCATGGCGTGGTAGCCGAAGACGGGCTTGCGCGCGCCGTTGGCCAGCACGTCGGAGGTGATGCCCATGGCGGGCAGGATCAGGATGTAGACCTCCGGGTGCCCGAAGAACCAGAACAGGTGCTGCCAGAGCAGCGGCTCGCCGTCGCTGGCCGGCAGGAAGAACCCGGTCCCGATCGTCTGGTCGAAGAGCAGCATGATCAGCGCGCCCGCCAGGATCGGAATCGCCAGCAGGATCAGGATCGCGGTGATGAAGAGCGCCCAGGTGGCCAGCGGCATCCGGAACCACGTCATCCCGGGCGCGCGCATGTTGATGATGGTCGTGATGTAGTTGACGGCGCCCGCGAGCGACGCGAAGCCCAGGATGGTGAGGCTGATCAGCCATAGCTGCTGCCCCAGGTAAACGCCGGTGTACTCACCGCTCGCGCTGAGCGGGGCATACGACGTCCATCCGGCGCCGGCCGCCCCCCCTTCCACCGCGAAGCTCACCAGCATCAGCAGCCCGGCCGGGAAGGCCATCCAGAACGACGCCATGTTGAGGCGCGGGAAGGCCATGTCGTCGGCGCCGATCTGGAGCGGGATCAGCAGGTTGCCGAAGACCCCCACCAGCAGCGGCATGATCGCGAAGAAGATCATGATGGTGCCGTGCATGGTGACCAGCGAGTTGTAGAACTCGGGCAGCATGATGGCGCCGGCGGGCGTGGGGGCCATCATCTCGTCCGGCAGGAGCATGCCACCGGGCATGGGCTCGCTCGGGAACCCCAGCTGCCACCGAATCATCGCTGCCAGCAGTCCTCCCACGACCAGGAAGAACAGGCTCATCAGGAGGAACTGGATGGCGATGATCTTGTGGTCGGTCGAGAAGACGTAACGCCGAATCCACGGCATCTCGTGGGCGTGCGCGTGCGCGTCCATCTACTGGTCCTCCTGATCGTCGGCGTCGTCGGCGTCGTCGGCGTCCGCGCTCTGGGAGGCGACCCACGCGTCGAACTCGGCCGCCTCGTATACGTTGAGGGTCCCGCCCATGGTCGTATGCAGATTACCGCAGAGTTCGGCGCATCCGATGGGATACGCGCCCGCGGCGGTCGCCTCGAACCACACGGTGATGTCCATCCCCGGAACCGCGTCCTGCTTCACCCGCATCTCGGGCAGGAAGAACGAATGCAGCACGTCCTCCGACCGGAGGGTGATGTTGACCGCCTGGTTCACCGGGACATGCATGATGTTGATCGTCGAGATGTCGTCGGCGGTGCCGGTGACCCCGTCCGTGCCGGCGTAGGTGATCTCCCACTCGAACTGCTTCGCGTTGATGATGTAGTCGAGGGCGTCGGCGGGCACGCTGTCCGGGTTCTTCATCATGTTCCACGAAGGAATGCTGATGAAGGCCAGACCCAGCACGGCGATGAAGGGGACGGTGGTCCAGATGATCTCCGCCTTCGTCGACCCGTGGATGTAGGTGGCCTTCTGCCCGTCGCGCCGCCGGTAGCGGATGACGAAGTAGACCAGGAGCGCCTCGGTGATCACGAAGACGATGCCCGTCACCACGAGGATCGCGTAGTACAGGAAGTCGACGTCCGGCCCAAAGGTCGAAAAACTGTCGGGGAGCATCCAGCTCATGTTGGTGTTCTCCTGCTCGCTGCCGGGGGTGATGCCGACCGGGCCGGGTACCCGGCCGCGTGCCGGGCCGGCGCCCCTTCAGAGAGACGCCGGCCCGTCCTCGGCGGCTCGTGTCTAATGGGTCTCGGAAGCGAGAGCGTGGGCTCCGTGGCCGTGCGGATCGATCGGCTCGCCCAACGGCACCACGGCGTTGGCCGCCATGGCTTCCGAGAAGGAGAAGCTCACCATCGCGGTCTCGCCGGTGGTGACGGTGACGCTGGCGGTCTGCGTGCCGTAGCGCTCGTGCCACGCCTCGACCACGTACTCACCGGGCGGGAGCATGCCCAGATCGGCGCTCCCGTCCATGGCCGTGACCCCGTGGAAGGGGTGGTCCAGCACGCCCACATAGGCGCTCATCCAGCCGTGCACGTCGCAGCGCACCGGAACCATCACCTCCGCCAGCGGGAAGCTGCGGTTGGTGTCCATGTTCACCGGCTGGCTGATGTTGAAGCCGCGGTTCTCGCTGGGCGAGGCGTTGATGTTGTGGGGCAGGCCGTCCGAGTTGCGGAAGGTCAGGTCCTGGCCCGCCTGCACGCCCACGACGCGGGGCACGTAGCGGCAGCCGACCTGGTCCATGACCACCGCGCCGCCCGGGGTGGGGAAGCTCATGCCGGCGTCGAGGCCTTCCCTGACATAGACGAAGACGTTGGCCAGGCCGCCGCCGTCACCCACCACGACCTCCTCGGCCGTCGGCGCATCGGTGTACCGGGCCGCGCAATTCGGCTCGGACGCCATGTCGATCGCATCCATCTCGGGCGCCATGCCCTCGAACATCACCATCGCGTTGATGCCGCCCGCGGTAGCCATGTCGACGGGGGAAGCCATCTCCTCGCCGGCGGCCTCTTCCTCCATGCCGCCGCCGGCCTCGCCGCCACCGCCACCGCCGCACGCGATTGCGAACACCGCAGCCGTCGCCATCACCATGGCCCGGCCGCATCCGAACAGGTCTCTCATTCCTTCCTCCGTGGTGCTATTTGAACTTCGATGTCTACGCGTCGCCTTCATCCGGGCCCTCGGCGCCTTCCCTCTCGCGCCTCTGGGCCCGGGCCACAACCAGGACGCCCAGCCCGGCGGTCAGCAGCGTCGCAATCAGCGGCGCAACCACCACGGTGGCCGGCGTCGGTTCCTGCAGAAAAATGTAGTGCCATGAGCTGATCGAACCCCGGGATCTCGATTCTCCGTTGTCGCCGTCCCAGGCGGCGAAGCCGACGGGTACCGGCTCACCGACGCGGAACTGCAGATCGCCCGGATCCTCGTTCTCAAGAGCGCGGCGGAACATAACAGCCCAGCGGCCCGCCGAAAACGCCGCCTCCGACGCGAGCGACTGGCTGGCGTCGCCCTGGGCGGCCATGGTGCCCAGCCCGCGGGCGTCGGCCTCCTGCGCGCCGTCCGCCGTGCTCTCCCAGTGCCACAGGTACACGGGCTCCAGCGGATCCCCCATCAGGAAATAGGGCTTGTCCATCCCCTCCGGGATTTCCATGGGGAACTGGAGGTACAGGCCGTCGGGTCTGGGACCCGGTTCCATGTCGCCCTCGGCGGGTCCCACCGCCGACAGGACCTGGGCCTGGAAGGCCGCCCACGCGGTGTCGGGACTCTCGGAGTGGTCGCTCCAGGAGACGTGCACCGCGAGCTCGCCGCCATCGTGCAGGGCGCGCACCCACAGCCCGGCCACCTGCGGCACGAACCAGCGCGGGCTCTCGATGATCTGCCCGCCCATCGGGATGTAGAACGCCTCGGCCGACTCCCACAGCGGGTCGTCGACGCCATCCGGCAGCGGCGCATCCTCCACCAGGCCGGCCCGGATCACCTCGGTGATGCCCGGCGGGTCTTCGGGCGCGAAGCTGCGAACGTAGTGCGCGAGGTTCCACAACTGTTCGTCGGTGATGACCCCGGCGTCGATCAGGTCGGTGAACGACGGCATCGGCGTGCCGTCCAGGCCGGTGCGCAGCCGCTGGTAGATGTCCTCCACCGTGCCGCCGCCGTTGAAGTACCAGTTCTCGGTCAGGTCCGCCGAGTAGGTAGGCATCCCCGCGTCGTCGACGAGCGTCGGCGAGGAGGTGCCGTCGCCCCTCCCGTCGATGCCGTGGCAGCGGTTGCACTCGATGAGCTCGTAGACCTCCCGCCCGTCGGCGAGCGCTTCTTCGGTGGCGCGCGTCGGGCTGCTGAAGGTCAGCGGGTCGGGGGCCTCGCCGGCGGCGAAGAACCGGGAGAAGCTCTTGAGGTAGTCGACGAGCGCCAGCCGCTCCTCGAGGCTGAGCTCTTCCTCCCATCCCGGCATGGTCGTGCCCGGCATGCCTTCGTTGATGACGCGCATGATGTCGTCGTCGGTGGGAAGCTGCCCGCTCGCGGTGGTGCGGATCTGGTAGAGCGCCTGGGTGAAGTCGCGCGGGCGCGGCAGCATGTAGGTCGCCGCGTAGCCGTCGCCGAGGCCTTCGTAGCCGTGGCAGGAGGCGCACCAGCGGTCGTAGACGTCGCGCCCGAGCGCGTTCTCTTCCTGGGCGGCGAGAGGAGCCGAAACGGCGCACGCCATCGCCGCGGCGAATACGAAACCGGGTACCATCGCAGCCCGTGGACTGCTCGCTCGCGCCCGCATCAGTGCTCCTCCCCTTCGGCGCCCTCTTCCTCCCAGGTGCGCGGCTCCCAGCCGGTCTGTTCGTAGAGGTAGATGGTCACCTGCCAGATCTCTTCGGCGGTAAGCAGGTCCTCCCAGGCGGGCATCGCCGAGTCCCACGGCGTGGCCTCGCGCGGCAGCCCCGGCCCGCCCTTGGCGATGCGCCAGAAGACGAAGCTCTCGGTGAGCTGTACGATGGTGCCCGGATCCTGGAAGCTGAGGGGCGCGGGGTTGAAAGCGCTTGCGAAGTGCCCCTGCCCGTCCAGCGCGTCACCGTGGCACGGCATGCAGTTCTGGACGTAGATCCTCTTGCCCTCCTCGTAGTGCTCCTCCAGGTCGCCTTCGTGCCGGAGCGGGTTCTCGAGCCCGTTCAGGACCATGGTCTCGCCGCGGAAATCGATCTGTCCGGGGGGCGCCGGGTGCACCGAACGCAGCGCCGCCGGCGCCGAGACCGTGGGGCGCACCCGGTCGAAGGTCATGAAGGCGACCAGCAGGGGAATGGTGACCATGAGCGCCGTGCGCAGGACCTTCTGGCGCGGATCGACCATGACCCGGTGGATGGGGGCCTTGAACTGCTTCCAGCGCTCTTCGGAGTCGCTGACCCAGATCAGCACGCCCACAACCACGGTCCCCATGTACTGCAGGACCACGGTGGCGGGCACCGGCGCGCTGGCGACGCCGAAGAGGGGCGGCAGGAGCCAGATCCCCCATTCGAACAGAAGGTACGCCAGAACCACGACGATGGCCGCCTGGCCCAGCGGATGCTTCCAGGGCTTGGTGTTCATCGATTCTTCTCCCTCAAGGCGCGTCTCCTATCTCTGCGATGCGATGAACTGCACGATCGCCTCGAGTTCGGCCGCCGGGATGTTGCCGAAGATCGGGGGCATCAGCCCGAGCATCGCCTCGAATCCCTCGGCCGCCGATGCGGTGGGATCGAGGATGGAAGTCCGGATTTCATCGGCGGTCAGGCGACTTCCCATGCCCTCGTAGGACGGCCCCAGCGGCGATTGCCCGGTGACCGCGTGGCAGGTGGCGCAAGTGTACCGGGTCAGAAGCTCTTCCGGGTCGAGGGGCCCGGTCGGACCCAGCACCGGGGCGGCGGGCGCGCTCGCCACCACCCCGCCGGCGGCTGCCGCGCCACCGTCGTCCGCGAAGTCCGCCCCCGTAACCGTGACCTCCCCTCCCAGGGATTGCAGGTAGGCCACCAGCGCCCAGATCTGCACGGAAGAGAGGGTGCGGCTCGCGTCCAGCATGATGGGCGCGAACCCCTCCACCAGGTAGGCGTTGGGGTCCACCATGGACGTATGGAGGTACTGCTTGCAGTCCTCGCCCGGCACGCGGTTCGCGCAGCGCTCGCCGATGAGCCCGGTCCCCGCGTGGTCGCTGAGCAGGTTCGGGGCCCGCTCGCCCAGGCCGTGGCAGGCGGTGCATCCGCCCCCGCCGTTGTACAGTTCCTCGCCCGCCGCGATGAGCTCCTCGGGGGAAACGTCGTCCGACAACACCAGG
Organism: Gammaproteobacteria bacterium; assembly: GCA_009841185.1. GTDB lineage: Bacteria > Gemmatimonadota > Gemmatimonadetes > Longimicrobiales > Gaopeijiaceae > BD2-11. The sequence continues at coordinate 67,099 of VXMG01000110.1, read as the reverse complement.
TCCTCGGGCACGTCGGACTGGATCTGCGGGATGGCGTTGGCGACCCAGGTAAACACACCCAGGCAGCCGATCACAACGGCCAGGATACTCAGGTTGGTCTTTAGCATCTGCCTCCCCTATCCCTCGCTGGGTGCCGGCTGAAGTTCGCTCTGGATCCCGCCCGCCGCCGAAGCCCGGCCCGCCGACGAAATCACGGGTTTCTCGGCCAGCGAGCCGAGCCAGAAGATGAAAGCCACCAGCCCGAAGAAGATGAGCACGCAGGCCGAGATGACCACCGACGAATAGCCCAGCGCCGGGGTGGCCGCCCAAGGGCTGGTGTCGCGAATGACCTCGAAGACGTGCCAGTGCTGGCGGATGCCGCTGCGCGCGAAGCCCATGAGGCCCATCAGCCAGGTGAAGGTCACCGCCAGGATGAAGAGCGCGTACTGCGAGCGCTGCGGCATGCGGCCCCACTGGATTTCGCCGCGCGAGGTGGCGCCGCGCAGCATCAGCAGGTCGATGGTGATCACCCCGATGATGCAGGCGAGCACCGTGAGCACCTGGTAGACCGAGAAGCCGATGCGCACGAGGGTCGGCACCATGTAGCCGTAGATCCCGTAGAACAGCACGATGGCCGAAGCAATGATGAAAATGGCGCCCTGCACGATCGTTCCCGTGCGCGCCCACGGCACCACCGGTTCCTTGTTGGCGCGCCGGTAGAGCAGGAACGACAGGAAGGTGGTCAGGATCATGAAGTTGACCGCCGTGTTCTTGCCGCTCATCAGCCCGAGGACGCTCAGGAAGGGGTGGTGCGTGCCGCCCATCGCCGCGAACTCCTCGCGGCTGGCGATCATGGTGTTGGGCGTCGCCCACACGATCACGCCCACGATGAGCACGGCGAGCATGTACTTCGTGTAGGGCATGAACCGCTCTGCCCCGGGTATTCGCCCCATCCCCACCCACAGGTAGTAGTTGCCGGCGAGGAACAGTATCCCGATGAGGAAGGCCTGGATGATCCACAGCCAGCTCATGAAGCCGCCCATCATGGTGATGCCCATCTGCTGGTTGAACTCGTAGATCTCGCGGCCCAGCCAGTAGCCGGCGAAGGGCAGAACGATGAGCGCGCCGATGGCGATCATGTTGCCCACGTAGCCCATCCAGTCGTAGTGCGCCCGCTCCTCGTCGCTCTTCGCCGCCAGGAAGCGGTACGCCGCGTAGGCGCCGACCACCGCCCCGCCGAACACGACGTTGGCGATCAGCCGGTGGATGTTGATCGGCATCCAGGTCGCGTTGGTGAGCGCCGTCCACAACTGGATCATCTGCGGAGCGGTGTCGACGGTGACGTCGGCCGGCGGGCTCATCATGTAGGTCAGCCAGCCGTTGGCGATGAACATGACGATCGTGCCCCACACGTTCAGGGCGATGCCCAGCCCCCAGTGGAACCACTTGGCCCGACCCTTCTTCCAGCGGTCCCAGCCATAGTAGTACAGGTACAGCGTGAAGGACTCGAAGAAGAAGAGCCCCACGTAGATCCACATCGACAGGTTGAAGATCTGCGCGAGGTAGCTGAACAGGGTGGGGTAGATGGTGACCAGCAGGAAGAGCAGGATGCCGCCCCAGATGGCGGTGGCCGAGTACGCGACCAGCAGAAGCCGGGTGAACTCCTTGGACAGCTTGTCGTAGCGCTCGTCGCCGCCGAACATGCCGATGGCCTCGGTGACCACGGCGAACATGGGCACGCCCAGCACGAAGGCTGCGAAGAGCAGGTGCACCTGGGCCGCGATCCACACCGCCGCCCGCCCGCCGATGACCGGGAAGTCGCCGTAATCGCGCCCGGCGGGCACCTGGGCGAATGCGGGCTCCGCCATCACCAGGAGGGCCAGCGCACCCAGCAGAAGGATGGGTCCGGCGCCGGAGCGCCACGTCATACCAGGTTTCGGCACGTTTCTCTCCGAGGTCTTGTCAACTCCGGGCAACATCGTCCTCCTCCGGAGTCCCGTCGCGCGATGCGGCCGCGGACATCTGTTTGCGTAGGAAGAAAGGCAGCCGCCTGGAGAAATCAACCGGCATGCCGCGGCGCACCTCCGCCATCACGTCGGCGGTCACACTCGTGTACCCGCGCTTGCGCGCGAACGACTCCACGCGTTCGGACACCACCCCGCGCACGAAACTGGGCACCACGGACATGCGCGCGCGCGCCTCTTCGGTCCAGGGAAGCCCCGGCGAGGTGTCGTCGCCGTACACGACCGCTCGCCGCGGCTCGATGACCGCCCGGTCACCGGCCGGATCGTAGGCGCAGGAGTCGTCGGGGCCGAGCAGGTCGCCGGTCAGAGCGTGGGCGCGCGCGCGGCAGCCCCCGCACACCGAACGGTACTCGCAGCGCCCGCAGCGCCCTCCCAGCTCCCCACCCCGCAGCCGGGTGAAGACGGGAGACGACTCCCAGACCTGGCGGAAGGGGGTGGTGGTGAGGTCGCCGGCGACCACCGGCGTGTAGGGACAGGGGGTCACCTTGCCCTCCGGGGTGATTCGGCAGTAGTGGACGCCGCACGGACAGCGGGTGCCATAGTTGAGCAGCGGCGACTCCTCCCCGCCCTCGATCACGTGGCGCATGATCTGCGGCTGGCACTTGGAACGCACCATCATGCGGCCCCGGTACTTGCGCTCGAGTTCCACCAGCTCGGCCAGCACCGTCTCGTTCTCTTCCGGAGAGAGGCCCTGCATGCGCTCCCCGCGCCCGGTCGGAACCAGGAAGTACAGGTTGAACGAGACCGCGCCCCGGCTCTCCGCCCAGGCCGCGATCTCCGCGACCTCCGCCCGGTTGCCCCGGGTCACGCTGGTCTGGACGATGAAGTCCAGGCGGTGGGCGGCGAGCCGGTCCACGGCGGCCAGGGTGTCGGAGAGCGCCCCCGACCCGTGGCGGAACCGGTCGTGGTAGGTGTCGACCAGCGAGTCCACGCTGACCGCGACCCCCTTCACCCCCGCCTCCATGAGCGACTCGATGCGGGGGTCGGTGAGGCGGGTGCCGTTGGTGCCCACCACCACGGTGGCCCCGCCGGCGCTCGCCCGCGCGGCGATCTCTTCCAGGTCGTCGCGCAGGAGGGGCTCCCCACCCGAGAGAATGAGCACCGGGTTCGGGTTGACCTCCAGAACCTGGTCGAGCACCCGATGACATTCCGCGGTGGACAGCTCCGTTTCGGCCAGGTGCCACGCTCCGGCGGAGATGTAGCAGTGCGCGCATTCCAGGTTGCAGCGCCGGGTGAGATTCCACGCGATGATGTGCGGGAGACCCGGCGCCGCCCCCGAATCCGCCGATACGCCTTCCGCGACCCAGCGCAGGGAGGGAGTGGCGGAGGGTTCGGAGAAGCCGTCCCGGCCCAGGGTGGGCAGAACAGCGGTGGGCGGACCGGCCATCAAGCCCCTTCTCGCCGCATGAACTGCTCGACGGCCGCCTTCGCGTCGGCGGGGCTGACGGTCTTGAAGTCGACGGGGCAGTCGTCCGCCTGCTCGGCCACGTCCCGGATCGGGCAACGGGTCACGCCGGACGCTTTGGCTTCCTCGATGAACTTGCGCATCTCGGGCGTCAGCCCGTCGACGCCCTCGGCGGCCGCCTTCAGCTGCTTGGTCTGCAGCTCCCGGAACATGACCAGCATGGTGTCGGTGTCGAAGGTGTCCGCCTCCATCATGGCCTGCTTGTTCTCGTCCATGACCCGCGTGGTGATGCGCCAGAAGTCGTGGTCACGGGCGAAACGCTCCACGGTGTTGCGGGCCAGAGGGCGGGCGATCAGGGGCACCGCGCCCAGCCGGTCGAAGGCCTCCTCGGTCCATACCACCGGATCGGCGGCGGTGCGCGTTCGCTCATGCACGTGCCCGGTGTAGGGGCACGTCACCTCGATGGTCGGGTTGGCGGGCACCGAATCGACGTCGCTGCCCTCCACCACCGTGCGCTTCATGGCCTCCGCCGCCTTCACCTCGGCCAGGGCGAGCTCCTCGGCCGTGCCGATCCCCATGATGAGCTGCATGTGGGTGGGCAGCAGCTTTGCGATCGCCTCGTCCAGCCACTTGCTGGTCACCATGGGCAGGGTGGCGCCGGTGTCGCGCCCGGGCTCCAGCACCGGGGGCTCGGCCCCGTTGGACCCGTTGGCCCGCGCGCCCCCGGCACCGTTCGCCCCGGCCCCGTTGGCGCTGCCGGATCCGTTGGCGGAGGGCCGGGACGAGTCGTCGCCCGGGCTCCAGTTCTCCAGCACGTATTCCTCCACCGCCTTGCGGGCGATGCCGAGCGCGAAGGGCGGGACGCGCAGGATCCGGACCTCCGCCTCCGGAGCCCACTCGAGCCCCATCTCGCCGTCTTCCTCGATCCACGGAATCTCCTCGGGACGAACGTTGGTGGTGCCTATGAGGAGGATGTTCGCGTTCGACTGCCTGAGCAGGTTGTGCGCCTGCGACCCCAGGTCCGTGCCCTCGATGCGGTGCGCCCCGTGGCGCGCAAGGATCAGCAGGCTGGGATCGACTTCCTCGGCCCACTGCAGGATGACCTGGAAGGGCTTGCCGATGAGCACCTGGGCCTCGACTTCGACCTCCGGGTACTCCTCCGCCATGATACGCGCGCGCTTCACGTTCGCCTGCGCGAGCTTCAGCAGGCCCTTGTCGATGATGTTGTTGTGAAGCTCCTCCTGCTCCTCGAACTTGAAGATCTTCGAGGCCTGCACCGAGAGGACGTCCTTGATGTTGCCGAAGACCGCGTGATGGTATTCGACATCGAAGGATGAGCCCACATAGAGCTTTGCGCCGTACTCGGACGCCATCTCCAGGGCGAGGCGCATGGCCTTGTAGCTGTACGCGGAGCCGTCCACGCACACCATGAAGCTGCCCCCGGCGAGCGGCCGTTCGTTCCGAACCACGAAGGCGTCCTTCTCCACCTTCTGCAGCACCCGCGCCACCACGCCGCCGAGCTGCGAGTAGGGCTGATAGCCGATCCCGTGCGCCCCGATCACCATCAGGTCGTAGGCGCGGCCGCTCGATCCCGCCAGCTTCTCGTCGTGCTCCTCGTCCTCCGCGACGATGCGCCCGTCTTCGCCGAGCCGCACGTCGCTGCGCACCTTGTCGCCTCCGTCGTAGCTCGAGGCGATGTTGGGGTCGAAGCCGATGAGGCTCGGCAGGTGGCCCTCCCCCGAATTCACCTCGCTCACCAGCTCCTCATAGTTGATGCCCTCGAGAAGCTGACGGGTAAGAGGCACTCCGGCGTTGCGGCACCGGCGGTCGACCTGGTCCAGGAAGGAGTCGGAGATGAGCTGCAGGCCCTTTTCGATCAGCTTGTCGTGGATCTTGCGCTGGCGCTTGATCTCGGCCTCGGTCTGAAACTGGGCGGGGAGGCCGGTCTCCAACTGGCGGAAGCGGATGTCGTGCAGGCGCGCGGCGTAAACGTGGTTCCCGGTGATCCGGCCCTCGGAACGGTTTGCGAGTTCGATGGCGCGATCCACCGCCCAGTCCGACCAGGGCGAGTTGTCCACCGGGACGAAGATCTCACGATACATGGCTGCCTCGATTTGAGGTTCTGGAGGGACGAGGCGCTTGTGGTTCAGCCATGCGACGCTCGAGCCGCAGGCGCAGGAAGGCCCATCCGAGGGGGCCCTGCGGGCTGGAAGCGGTCCACTTGGTTGGGCAAGTCAGGCAGGGCCAAGTCCCGAAGGCGGTCGCCGAAAAGGTCGGCGTACATAACATAAGCGGGCACCCGGGCCCGCTCATCAGATCTCATGTGTCGGCCCCCGCGGAGCCGGGCAAATAATACCGGAGATCGCTTGTCGATGTCAAACGCTGCGGAGGGGTCCGGCAACGGCGCATGAAGCGCAAGAATCCACCCCGGGGAATCGCCCCGCTGCCGCGTCAGAGATCCCATCCGGCGCGGGCCAGCATCCACAGATTGATGACGATGACGACGATGGCAGTGAGGTAGAACGCTTCGGGAAGCGCGGCGTCGGGTCCGGGCATGAACGCTCCCTCGATCATGCTCGGGAGCCGCAGGGCGTGCAGCGCCCAGATCCCCCGGGCCAGCCACACGCTGCGCCGAAACCAGAGCCCCCAGAAGACGAGCGCGACGATCGCCGCGCCGAGCAGCAGCCAGAGCACGATGGGGCCCCGGATCGGGTTGACCAGCCCGTTGCGCCACATGGCGACCACGGCGCCCTCGTAGAGCAGCCCGACGTGCAGGTACCAGAAGGCGGCCTGCCGGAACTTGCGGGCCCGCGCATCCCCGCTTCGCGCATCGGGGCCCTGGCTCTGCTCCTGCCCGGCCGCTCGCCCCTGAGCGAGGTCCCGGCTCGAATCGGTCACATTCCCTCCAGCCCCAGGTCCGAGCGCGCCGTGTCCATGACCGCGGGCGTCATGCGCTCGATGCCCCGTTCGCGGGCGTAGTCCGTGTAGATGCGCTTCACCATGCCCCGCACGAAGGACGGCACCCGGCCGAGCCGATCCACCGCCGCCGGGGTCCACTCGACCCGGACGGGACGGGCGGGAGCGGGCGCCTCTTCCTCTACGAAGGCGTCCGGGCGCCCTCCCTCCAGGTTGCCGCGCACCAGCTCCATTGGCTGTTCAGGCACCGTCCGGCCCCCGATCTCGATACCCATGCTGCTCACCAGCTGGGTTTCCATGGGGTTGGTGAGCATTGCGATCTCGCGCCCGCAAGCGGAGCACTCGAACACCGCCGCCAGGGTGCCGTCCCCGGGTAGCTGGCGCTCCGCGAAGGCCATGATGTGATCGCACTGGATGCAGAGGAACTTCATCGGGCCTGCTCCTCCCCGGCCTCTCCGGGTTCGGCGAGCCTCCGCGCCAGCGCCCGGAAGGCGCGCGCGCTCGGCGAATCTTCGCTGGCGACCACGGCGGGAGCCCCGCGGTCGGACGCTTCGCCCAGACGAGGATCGAAGGGAATCCGGCCCCAGGTCTCCAGACCGGTGGATGCGGCCAGGCGGGCGACGCCGTCTCCGGGAAAGAGCGGATCCGAGTGACCGCAGCAGGGACAGACGTACTCGGTCATGTTCGCCACCAGCCCCACCGTCGGGATTCCCTGCTCGCGTGCCAGACGCGCCGCCCGGGCCACGACGCGGCGGGACATCTCGGATGGAGTCGTCACCAGAAGCAGCGTCTCGAGCCCCGGCAGGAGCTGGAAGACGCGCTCCATCTTGTCGGTGCCCGGCGGCAGGTCCATCAGCAGGAAGTCGAGTTCTCCCCACGCCACGTCCGCCAGGAACTCGCGTACGGCCCCGGTTTCGATCGAACTCTGCCACAGGAATCCGTCCCCGGAGGGCGCCCGCCAGCGCAGGGGCGCGTCGGCGTCGTTTTGCAGCAGTTCCATCGACATCACCCGGACACCGCACGCGGCGAGCGGCGGAACCACGCCCTCCGCCCCGTCCAGCAGCCGTTTCCCCGACGCGCCCAGCATGCGGGCCAGCGAAGGGCCGTTCAGGTCCGCGTCCAGCGCGCCGACCGTGCAGCCTTCCGCGGCCAGGGCGGCAGCCAGGTTGGCGGTCACGAGGCTCTTGCCCACTCCGCCCTTGCCGCTTCCCACGGCGACCAGGTTGCGAATCCCGGCCAGCCGGCGGTCGAGCCGCTGGCGCTGGCCCCGGATCTGATCGACGAGAAGGTCGCCCGTCAGCGACTCCACTTCGTGGTAGGTGCGGATCTTTCTCATAGTACCGGGACTGCCGAGCCGGTCAGGGCACGAGTTGCGTTCCGTCGGTATCGAGTACGGAAATCGCATCCACGGGGCACTCGTCGCACGCGGCCAGCAGCGTCTCGCGGTCCACTTTGTCGATGCCCTCCCGGAAGGCCGCAATCCCCTCGTCATCCAGCTCGAACGCGGCATCCGCGGCCTCGATGCAGTCGCCGAAGCCCACGCAGAGGTCCCGGTCGATCCGGATCAGAAGATCTCCTGTCCGTCGCTCGTCAATGTCGCTCACGGGGATCCCGTCGCTGAAGTAGAGCCCTCGCCGGTGTCGGCCGGGACGGCTGAACATCTCCAGGGCCGCGAAACCGGGCAAGGTTGAAGGCGTGCCGTACCGATAACTATTATCATCTTCTGCCCGCCCGTTGCCACGGCAGGCTCGGAACCCGCCCGGGACGGATCGGCCCGGCACGACGCTTCAACCCCAGGGAGACAGTGGAACTCCTGGTATTCGGGACCAACCACAGGGTCGCCCCGGCTGCGGCCCGGGACCAGTTGGCGCTTTCCGGCGAGGAGACGCGCGAGTTGCTCGGAACGCTCGTCGACGGCGCGGACGGCGACCGCGTGATTCGCGAGAGCGTGGTCCTGTCCACCTGCACGCGCACCGAGATCTTCGCCTGGACGCGCGAGCCGGCCCGGGCCATCGAACTGATGCGTCACAGGCTGCGCGACGTGAAGGACAACGACGCCGTATCCACCTCACGTCACACGTTCTCCCTCAGCGGGCGCGAAGGAGTTCATCACCTGTTCCGCGTGGCCGCCGGGCTCGATTCGCTCATGATCGGAGAGCCGCAGGTGCTGGGCCAGGTACGCCAGGCCTACGCCCTGGCTGCGGAGGAGGGAACCTGCGGGCCGTACCTGACCCGCCTGTTCCAGTCCGCCGTGCGCACCGGGAAGCGGGCGCGCGCGGAAACGGATATCGGCAAGGGATCGGCGTCGGTGGCGTTCGCCGCGGTGCGGCTGGCGACCAACATCCTCTCCGACCTGTCCGATCAGGCCGTGCTGGTAGTGGGCGCGGGACGCACCGGCGCTCAGGCCGCGCGCAATTTCGCCGCGAAGCGACCCCGCAGCCTGACCATCGTCAACCGTTCCGCCGCACGCGCGCAAGCGGTCGCGGACGAGTTCGGCGGAACCGCGCGGCCCTTCGACGAACTCCACGCCGCGCTGAAGCGGGCCAGTGTCGTGGTGACGGCGACCTCCGCCCCGAATCCGGTCATCACCGCCGCGACCCTCTGCGCCATCATGCGCGAGCGCGGCCGGAGGCCGCTGGTGATCATCGACATCGCCAATCCCAGGGATGTCGAATCCAGCGCCGGCCGCATTCCCAACGTCTTCCTGCGCGACCTGGACAGCCTGGGCGACATCGTGCAGGAGAACCTGATCCGCCGCAGCAAGCAGATTCCCCACGTCGAGCGCATCGTCGAGGAGGAACTCCAGAACTTCGTCGACTGGTTCGACACGCTGCAGGTGGTTCCGGTGCTCCGGTCGCTGCGCGAGAGCTTCTACCGGATCGCGGACGAGGAAGTGCGCCGGCACCTGCCCGGTTTCGACGAGTCGAGCCGCGACCGCCTGGAGCGCTACACCCGCTCGCTGGTGGCCCGGCTTCTGCACCAGCCCACCTGCCACCTGCGCGAGCTCGACCTGGAGACCTCCGAGGGGGTTTCCAGTCTGGCGGCGGTCAAGGAGATCTTCCAGCTCACGCCGGACGAGCCTGTGGAGTCCAACGGCGAGCACGCGCGCAACGGCGCCGGCTGAACGCCGCGACGGTCGGCCCTCCCGCAGAACGGCGGCATCCCGACGCATGGCCTATCCGCAGCACCGCCTCCGCCGCCTCCGGCAGTCGCCGGCCTGGCGCCGCCTGGTACGCGAGAGCGCGCTCCGGGTAGACGATCTCGTGTATCCGCTCTTCGTGGTGCCGGGCGAAGGACGGTGCCAGCCCGTGCCCAGCATGCCCGGCATACACCGCTTCTCCCCCGGGCTGCTCATGGCGGAAGCCGGGGCGGCTGTGGACGCGGGGGTGGGCGCCGTGCTGCTCTTCGGCGTGCCCGACCACAAGGACGCGCTGGGCTCCGAAGCCTACGCGGAGGGCGGCCTGGTGCCGCGAACGGTGCGTGAACTCAAGGCGCGCTACCCCGATCTGCTGGTGTGGACCGACGTGTGTCTCTGCCAGTACACCGACCACGGCCACTGCGCCATCCTTGCGGCGGACGGCTCTCTGGACGAGGAGGCCACCCTGCCCCTGCTCGCCCGGACCGCCGTCTCCCACGCCCGCGCCGGGGCGGACGCAGTGGCTCCGAGCGACATGCTGGACGGGCGCGTGGGCGCGATCCGCGCGGCCCTTGACGAGGCGGGCCACGGCTCGACCCCGATCGTGTCGTACGCCGCCAAGTACGCGTCGGCCTTCTACGGTCCCTTCCGCGACGCGGCTCATTCGGCACCCTCGCAGGGCGACCGCCGCACCCACCAGATGGATCCCGCCAACAGCGACGAGGCGCTGCGCGAGGTGCAGGCCGACCTGGAGGAGGGCGCGGACATCGTGATGGTGAAGCCGGCGGGCCCTTGTCTCGACGTGATCCGGCGGGTGAAGGACACCTTCCGCGCGCCCACCGGCGCCTACCAGGTGTCCGGGGAGTTCAGCATGATGCGCGCCGCGGGCGAACGCGGATGGATCGACGAGAAGGCGGTGGCGCTGGAGAGCCTGGGCGCGATCAAGCGGGCGGGCGCGGACATCATCGTCACCTACTACGCCGTGGAGGCCGCACGCTGGCTGCGCGAAGACGCCTGAGGATCAGTCCGGAGAACCGGGTGCCGGCCGCGCTGATCGGCATCATCGTGGTCCTGGCCGTTGTGCTGGTTACCATGTCCTTCGGCCGGCCCATGGTCGAGGCCTACGTCCCGACGCCCCCGGACCCCTCCGAGGCCGGTGAGACACTCGTCGGCCCCATCGACTACACCGTGGATGCCACTTCCACCGGCGCGTGGCAGTTCTTCGACTTCTCGCGCGGCTCGGTGGTGTCGGACCCGGGACCTGCGGAGTGGGATCTGGCTTTTCGGCGCTTCCACATCATCGCCAACGGCGGCCCCGGCTTTTCCGGGGAAGGCGGGATCATCCGCCTGGAGGAGACCGACTTCGACGCGGTTTCGGAGCTGCCCGACGCACCCTACGTGGAGACCGCGGTGCGGCGCGATTCGGTCAACGCCGCCATCGAGCGCTGGTATGCCTACGGGTGGACGAGCCATCTCCTGACGCCGCACCCCGCCGTCTATGCGGTCCGGACAGCCGACGGCCGTTATGCAAAGCTGCAGCTGCGCGGATACTACTGCCCGGGCGCCCAGCCCGGATGCCTGACCTTCCGCTACGTCTACCAGGGGGCGGGCGGCCGCTCGGTGGAGACGCCTGCGGAGGCCGGCGAGGTCGTGAATCGCGAGCCGGACACCGGGGACCCATCCCGCGCAAGCGGCGAACGATGACACCCGACCCACCGACAGGCGCGAGCGACCGGAGCCGGGAACTGCGCCGCGCGCTGCGGGAACGACTGGCACGGGGCATCTACGAGCGCGAGAAGGCTCGCGACCCGACCCGGAGCAGCCGCCAGTCCTCGTGGGAGGACCTGAACGCCGGCCGCCGGGCCACGCGCCTGAACTACGCCGACGAGTTGCTCACTACCCTCGCGGGAGCCCTGGGCGTGGACTGGACGACGGTCGAAGGCCTGGAGGCCTGCGCGGGCGCGGCACTTGCGCAGGGGGGCCGGGATCGCGAGACAGCCGCCGCCGGGACGCGGGAACTGGCCGAAGTGCTCGCGGCGCTGGTGCCGAGGCCGGCGGCCGGGCCCGCCAGTGGCGCGGAATCGTAGTAAACTAAACGGACTAAGTTTATTTAGTCCATCGCTGTCAGGCGATCCGTCGCTGCTTGCGCCTGAGGAAGTCCATCATGATGTACTGCCCGAGGGTGAGCGAACTCGTGAAGTAGGCCTTTCCGCGCGAGATCTCGGTCACTTCGCGCACGAACCGCACAAGGTAGGGGTCGCGGGCCAGCATGAAGGTATTGATGTGGATGCCCGCGTTCCGGCATGCGGCCACCTCGCGGAACGTCCGCCGCAGAATGAGGCCGTCGGGGGCGCCCGAGTTCTTGTAGATACGCCCGTTGGGCAGGGTCACCGCGGAGGGCTTGCCGTCGGTGATCATGATGATCTGCATCATGTCCTTCTTCTGCGCCTTGAGCAGGCGGCGCGCGATCAGGAGGCCTTCCGCGGTGTTGGTGTGGAACGGCCCCACCTGGGCGCGCGCCAGCTGCGACAGCGGGATCTCGGTTGCCCGGTCGCCGAAGGTCACCACCTTGAGCACGTCGCCCGGAAACTGGGTGCGGATGAGGTGGGTCAGCGCCAGGGCGACCCGCTTGGCGGGACCGAAGCGGTCCTCGCCGTAGAGGATCATCGAGTGCGACACGTCGAGCATCAGTACCGTCGCGCAGGAGGACCGGTACTCCGTCTGGTGCACCATGAGGTCCTGGTAGTCGAGCTTGATGGGAATCGACAGCCCCTCACGCTCAATCGCGCTCCGGAGGGTGGCGGGAATGTCCAGGTTCAGCACGTCTCCGTACTCGTAGGGGCGGCTCGCCGCGTCGGCCTCGACGCCGGTGGCAAGCTGCGGGGTTTCGTGGGACCCGAAGCTGGAGGTCCCGCTGGCCGAGAGCAGATTGCGCAAAGCGCGGTATCCCAGAAAATCCATGCCCTTGCGCGTAAGTCCGAAGTTGACGCTGCGGGCCGCGTCCCTGGCCTCGTCGATATGCCCCTGACCAGTCATTTCCTCAGTGGGCGGCATGGCCTTGCCGCCTTCCAGGGTCAGGTAGCCTTCCTCCACGAGCTTCTGAACGATGTCGTCGATGAGCTGCGCGATCCGGCGCTGGACCTCCTCGTCGCCCTCGCCCTCGCCGCGGAGCTCCTCGAGCATCTCCGGGGTGAACTGCCCGCTCTCGATGAGGGCGTCGAGGATGGCTCTCTGCAGGGCATCGTAGGAACTCGTGTCCTCGGTCCCGGACCATCCCCAGTAGGGATGAAAGTGCGGGCCGCCGGCGAAGCCGCCGTCCATCAGGAAGTCGGTGAGGTGCTCGAGCAGGGCCTCGAGGTTCAGGGCGTCGAGCAGGCCCGGCCGATACTTTGTGTAAGTCGTGAAGCGCACTGCCCTGCCCTCCCGGAGTGAGCGCCCGCTCGCACCTGCAGGTCCATCAACCTGAACGACCGGCCGGCGCGGCCGGACATCCACAGGAGAATGGAAGCCATCCACGAAAGACTGCTCGCGTGGTTCGACGCGCACAAGCGGGACCTGCCCTGGCGAGGGGCCGGCGACCCCTACGCGGTGTGGATCTCGGAGGTCATGCTGCAGCAGACGCGAGCCGCCTTCGTGGCCCCCTACTACCGGCGCTGGATGGAGCGGTTCCCGGATGTGGGAGCGCTCGCCTACGCCGACCTGGAGGAGGTGCTGCGGCTGTGGCGGGGGCTGGGGTACTACGCCCGCGCGCGCAATGCACACCGGTGCGCGCGGCAGGTGCGGGATGAGCATGGCGGTGAATTCCCGCCGTCGGCCGATCGCCTGATCGCCCTGCCGGGGATCGGGCCGTACACCGCCGCCGCAGTGGCCAGCATTGCCTTCGGGGAGGCGGTGCCGGCCGTGGACGGCAACGTGCGCCGGGTGGTGGCGCGGCTGTTCGACCTCCCCGATCCCTCTCTCGCGCAGGTGCGCGGCCTCGCGGCCGAGCGCATGGACAGGACCCGCCCGGGCGACTTCAACGAGGCGATGATGGAGCTGGGGGCCACGGTGTGCATGCCCCGGTCGCCGAAGTGCGGCGCATGCCCGCTGGCGGCGGGCTGCCGGGCGCGCGCGGCCGGCACGGCGGCGGAGCGGCCGCTGAGGCGAAAGCCGCGCCCGGTGCCCACCCGGACCTGGGACGTGCAGGTCGCGGTCTCGCCGCGGGGCAGGACGCTGGTGGTGCGGCGCCCGCGCGAGGGGCTGCTGGGTGGGATGTGGGAGTTTCCGGCGGTGGAGGTGGAGGATGGCGCTGACCGGGGTGGACGACCGATGAAGGTCGCCGAGCCCGTCGTCGGCGGGGCCGGGGACGGCGCGCGGGCCCCTGCCCCACGGTCGATGCAGGTCGCCGAGCCCGCGGCCGGGGCGGTCGTGGCACTGCCACCCGTCACCCACCGGTTCTCCCACTTCACCGCGGTTTACCGGCCGCGGCGGGTCGAGGTGGCCGCGGAGTGGGGGGAGGCGGCGGGCCGCTGGGTCACCCCGTCAGAGCTGGCCGACCTGCCCCTTCCGGTCGCCCAGCAACGCATCGCCCGGGCAGCAGGCTTCTGACGAGCGCACCGCCCCGGACGTCGGCGCGACGGCTATACCGGGGTCGCGACGGTCAGCGCGACCAGGGCGGCACGACCCGGTTCATGCGGGCATAGGCGATCGCCTGCCCCAGGTGCTCGTTCATGTGGGTCAGCAGCTGCAGCAACACCGCCCAGCTCTCCACTTCGCGCCCGTACAGCTCTGCGGGCTTCGCCAGGTCCGCATCGGACATCCCGTCCAGGATCCCGCGCACATGGTCCATCGAGGAGGCAAGGACGCGCACCGCCTCGCCCTTGGTGGTCACCCGCTCTTCCAGCGAGGCGTAGTCCACGCCGGCAGGTGCGTCCACCCCCAGGTACATGTCCGGATACATGTAGTTGTAGCGGGCGACGTGCATGTACGCGGCAGCCACTGTGTACACCCCCTCCATGGGCTGCCACGAGTACGACTCCGCCGGCATCGCCTCGGCCAGCGCCACCAGCTTCTCCGCCGACGCCTCGAACTGGCCACGCAACTCTCCGCCGAATCCGGAAATCCCTTGTGCGCGCGCGGGCATCGCCAGCACCGCCACGGCGGCGAGCGTCAGCACGCCGCGGGCGAGAAGCATCCGCCCCGGGCAACTGATGACCGGGGCCTTCGCGTTGAAGGAAACACGATTGGGACAACGCATGGTTCTTCTCCTGTTCGACTCAGCTCTGGGCCGGGAACGGCCCCGATTCCTTGAATCCCTGCCCCGGCGCGGGAGTGTCGTGGCGCGCGCGCCCGTACCCTCCCCCATCGGTGCGGCTGATGCGCTTGCCGTCGACCAGCGCCTCCAGCACGAGTTCGCAGGCGGATGCCGTGTGACCCTCGCCGGCACCCTTTGTCGCGAGCCCGACATTCGAGAGCAGTTCCATCAGACCGGGCACGTTCTCGAATCCCTTGACGCACGCCTTCGCCCCGGCGTCGTTGGAGACCTGCAGCGCGCCCCCCTCCTCGAAGTATTCGACGATCGGTTCCACGTCGGCGCCGCCCGCACAGGTCTCGAAGACCTGCCCCGCCGCCCGTGCGATCAGCTCGCGGGCAATGCGGTCGGGTCCGTGCAGCTCGCCTTCGTATTCCAGCTCCATCTTGCCGGTGATCGCGGGCCGAGCCGCGTAGATGTCGCTCACGCGCGGCACGACGGTCTTCTCCTTCAGGCGGAGCGCGCGGCGTTCCGCGCTGGCCACGGCGATCTCCAGCACCGAGATGGGCATGCGCTGGCTCACCCCCGAGCGCTGGTCCACGCGCTTGTCGACCCGGGCCAGAAAGGCGATCGACTCCACGATCTCGGCGATGAAGTCGGGAATCTCCACCGGAAGATCTCCCCGCTCGACCCACGACTCCTGTGCCGTGATCGCGCGTCCAACAGCGAGCGTTGCCGGGTAGTGGGTGCGCACTTCGGTCCCGATGCGGTCCTTGAGCGGCGTGATGATCTTGCCCCGCGCGGTGTAGTCCTCCGGGTTGGCGGTGAAGGCCAGCATGACGTCGAGTTGAAGGCGGATGGGGTATCCCTTGATCTGCACATCCCCCTCCTGGAGGATGTTGAAGAGCCCCACCTGGATCTTTCCGGCCAGATCCGGAAGCTCGTTGATGGCGAAGATGCCGCGGTTGGCCCGGGGCAGAAGCCCGTAGTGGACCGTCAGCTCGTCGGCCAGGATGTGTCCCCCGCGGGCGGCCTTGATGGGGTCCACGTCCCCGATCATGTCCGCGATGCTCACATCCGGGGTGGCGAGCTTCTCCACGTACCGGCTCTCGCGCGGCACCCACGCCACCGGCACGTCTTCCCCGTGCTCCTCGATCAGCAGCCGGCCGTATCGCGACACCGGGTGGAAGGGCTCGTCGTTGATCTCGCTGCCCGCGAGAATCGGGATTTCCTCGTCCAGAAACTCCACCAGTTGACGCAGGATCCGGCTCTTGGCCTGACCGCGAAGTCCGAGGAGAATAAAGTCGTGCCGCGCGAGCATCCCGTTCACGATCTGCGGAACCACGCTGTCGTCGTAGCCCAGGATGCCCGGGAACAGCTCCTCCCTGTCGCGGAGCTTGCGGACCAGGTTGGCCCTCATCTCGTCCTTCACGCTGCGGGGGCGATAGCCAGATTCGCGCAACTCCCGAACCGTGGCGGGTCGGCGATGGGTCATGTCTGTCGTGGGGGAGCGGGGGGTCGGATCGACGCCGTGACGACCGGCGCGGGATTGGCTAGGATGTAGCACTTCGGGAGGCCGGCCGCCCGGGGTCGGGCGGCGCTTCGGCCTCGACAGACTACCCCGCTCTACGGGCCCGGATCCTGCGGGGCGGGCGCCGGCCCGATCGATGGCGCCGGTCGCCCGCGCGGAGGCCGGCAGCCCGCTCAGGAGTCCCTATGGCACAACCTCCCGCGTCCGTTCGACCGGCTGCCTGGCAACCCGCGCTCCCCGTCGATCGCTTCATCGTGGAGGAACCTCCGGACGCCGAGGCGATCCCCCTCGACGTGGTGTTCGTGGGCGGAGGCCCGGCCGGGCTCGCCGGCGCGATACAGCTCGCGAAGCTGGCTCGGGCGGACGGCGAGGAGGGGGGCGATCTGGGCGAACTCGAGATCGGCGTGCTCGAGAAGGCCGGGGAGTTGGGCGAGCACTGCCTGTCCGGCGCCGTGGTCAACCCGCGCGCCTTCCGGGAACTCTTCCCCGAACTCTCCGACGGCGACTTCCCGTTCGCTCGCCCGGTTTCACGCGAAGCCGTTTACCTGCTTACGGGCGCGCGCGCGATCCGGCTGCCGACACCGCCCACGATGAGGAATCACGGCAACTTCGTGGGCTCGATCTGCGAGATGGTGCGGTGGCTGGGCGAGCGCGCGGAGGAATTGGGCGTGAACGTCTTCCCGGGCTTTCCCGTCGACTCGCTTCTCGTTGAGGGAACGCGCGTCGCGGGTGTGCGCACGACGCCAGCCGGCCTCGACCGGAAGGGGGCGCCAGGCGCGGGATACCAGCCGCCCATGGACATCTCGGCCACGGTCACGGTGCTCGCCGAAGGCACCCGCGGCCCGCTCACCCAGGCCTGGCTGGAGCGCGAGGGCATCGGTTCGCCCAACCCCCAGATATACGCTCTCGGGGTGAAGGAGCTCTGGCGCACCCGCCGGCCCCTGAACCGCGTTGTGCACACCCTGGGATGGCCGCTCCCGCGCGACGCCTTCGGGGGCAGCTTCATGTATCCGCTCGCCGACGACCTGGTCGCGCTGGGGTTGGTCGTGGGACTGGACTACCGCGACGCCTCGCTCGATGTCCACGAACTTTTCCAGCGGATGAAGCTGCATCCGCTTTTTCGCCCGACGCTGGAGGGCGGCGAGATGCTGGAATGGGGCGCGAAGACCATCCCCGAAGGGGGCTACTACTCGGTTCCGGAGCGCCGCCACGGGGAGGGGTTGCTGGTCTGCGGCGACGCGGCCGGCCTTGTGGACGTTCCCTCTCTCAAGGGCATCCACTACGCGATGCAGTCGGGCGTTTATGCGGCCCACGCCATCTTCGCCGAACTCAAGGGCGAGGGCGACGGCTTGGCGGGATTCAGCCGCGCCCTGGACGACTCGTACGTGATGAAGGACCTGCGCCGCACCCGCAACCTGCGCCTCGCCTTCAAGAAGGGCTTCTGGGAGGGGGGGATCCGGGCGGGGCTCATGACGGTGACGGGCGGTGCCTTTCCTGGGGCCCGCATCCCGGTAACGGAAGACGTCGAGGAGGAGCGTCGCAGGGGCCCGGCCCCGGCCTTCAAGCCCGATGGCGAACTCACCTTCTCCAAAGTCGACGCGGTGTACAAGTCGGGGAACCAGACCCGCGACGACATCCCGAGCCATGTGCTTGCGGGCGACGAGGTCCCCCCGGAGGGAGCCGCATTCTACGCCCGCATGTGCCCGGCCGGGGTGTACGAGGAGAGCGAAGACGGCGAACTGGTCGTGAATGCTCCCAACTGCGTAGACTGCAAGGCAACCGACGTGCTGGGGCCGCGCTGGACACCGAGGGAAGGGGGCAGCGGGCCGGCATACCGAAGGATGTAGGTCATGGACCGGCTTGTGCCATCCCACCTCGCGCTCTTGCCGGCGCTCGCGCTCGGAGCCGCGACGGCATGCGCGGAACGGGAACCGGACGCCGTCATCGAAGTCGACAGCGCAGGGGTCCGGATCGTGGAGAGCCGGGCCCCGGCATGGCCGCCCGGGACGGAGTGGCGGGTGAATTCGGAGCCCGTGTTCCGGCTGGGCGACGCCGGGGACGATCCCTCCTCCAGCTTCTTCCGGATCCTCGATGTCGCGCTGCTCGCCGGCGGCGAGGTTATCGTCGTGGACGGCGGATCCGCCGAGGTGCGTCGCTACGATGCGGCGGGCCGTCACCTGTGGAGCACCGGCGGACGGGGCGAGGGGCCGGGAGAATTCCGCATGCCGGGGTATCTGGGGCGGCGGGACGACGGTGCGTTCCTGATCTGGGACCGGGCGCTCTCTCGCGTGTCCACCATCGCACAGAACGGAGATCGGCTCGGCACCGAGCGCCGGTCCGGTTCGGACGGATCGCCGGTGGTGGCTTTCGGCCGTTTCGAAGACGGTTACTGGCTGGTCGCCCTTCCGGTCGTGAGGCGCGTGACGGAGCCCGGTACAGCATGGACCGACAGCGTCCGGCTGGGGCGCTACGATCCGGTGCTGGAAGAGCATGTTCAACTGGCGACGGTCCCCGGACCACGCTGGGTGTGGACCGGCCAATCCATGCTACCGGTACCGTTCAGTCCAAGGTCGCTGCGGGCAATCGTGGGCAATCGGGTCGCTGTGGCCAGCGGATCCGTGCCGGAAGTATCGATCCACGATCCTGACGGCTCGCTGGCGGCTCGATACCGGATCGCGCGCGACGTCAGACCAGTGAGCGAGTCGGACATCCGACAGGTGATCGACGACCTGGTCGAACTGGGTCAAGGATCGGAGGCGGTGTGGCGGCAATGGCGTGACGACATTGAGGTTCCGGCGTTCGAGCCGGCGTTCGACCAGCTGCTGGCGGACGGGGACGGCAACCTGTGGGCACAGCGATTTACTGCCGACCTGCTGACGCGCGAGCCGCCGACGTGGGACGTGTTCGACTCTGCCGGCGCCTGGCTGGGCGTGGTTGCGACTCCGGGCGGCATGGTCGTCACCGCCATTCGTGACGGGCTTGTGGCGGGGGTATACCGGGATGAACTGGGCGTCGAGTACGTGAGCGTACATCGCCTGGAAGCTCTCTAATCGTCCAGGATACTCACCCTCACTCCCGCCTCGGTCCGCACCAGGGCGGGCATGACGGGCGGGATGTCGCGGGTCCGGTAGTGCGCCAGCACCGCGTCCGCCGTCGAGAACGCGTTCAACTCCTCCAGCGTGCGGATCGTCGGGAAGATCATCGGAAGCCGCCCTGCGCGGTGCCGGTCGAGGGCCTCGCCGGGGGAAAGCCAGAGCGAATCGGTCATCTCGCGCGGATCGGGGGCCGAGCGCGACCCCGGGGGCGCCAGCGCCGCGAAGAAGCGGGTGTCGTAGCGCCGGGTCTCGGCCTCCGGCGTGATCCAGTGGGCGATGTACTCGAGGGCGGATCCGTCGATGTCCACCCCCAGGTCGTCCAGCACCTCGGCGAATCCCAGAGTGCCGGCCAGCAGGTGCTCGCGCAGGCGAATCAGGTGCGAGCGGCCTGCCGCCGTGCCCGGTAGAAAGCGTTCCCCGGGCCGAGCTACCAGCACCGCCGCCTCCTCGAAGGCCTCGCGCGCGGCGGCCAGGTAGTACGCGATGGCGGGCGGATCCCCGTCCGGAAGAGCGAGCCGGACAGCCGCTGCTTCCGGCGTGAGTCGCTCGACGCGCGAGACGAGCCCGCGATCGGCATCCTGCGCATCCACTCGCCCCCCGGGAAAGACGTAGGCGCCCGGCACGAATCCCGCAGAGCGGTTGCGCCGCATCAGCAGGAGCTGGAAGCCCGGGGTGCGCTCGCGCAACAGCACGACGGTCGCGGCGGGACGAGGCGTCACACCGGAGGGCGGAAGGCGTTCAAACCGGTCCATCAGCGCCCGGCCGCCATCCCGTCCTTGCGCGGGTCCGACCCTGCCGCCCATCCCCGCTCCAGGCGCATCACCGCCTGCCCTCCGCCGAAGGAGGTGAGCGACGGATCGATCACATGATGCCCCATGAGGGCGAGCGCGACCTCCGTCGTGCGGCCCATTCCCTCAACCGCGACATCCCGTCCGGCCGTGTGGCGAAAGCGGGGGGCCTCGATGGCGGCCTGCAGATCCATACCGAAGACAAGGAGGTTGAGCAGCACCTGAACGTGTCCCTGGGGTTGCATGGAGCCGCCCATGACACCGAACGCCAGCCATGGGTCCCCGCCCCGGGTGATGAACGCCGGGATGATGGTATGCAGCGGCTTCTTGCGGGGTGCGACCTCGTTGGGATGCCCTTCCTCGAAGGTGAAACAGGCACCCCTGTTCTGGAGGGCAAACCCGGTTCCCGGGATCACCACGCCGGAGCCGAAGCCCTCGTAGAGGCTGTTGATGAACGACACCATGTTGCCGTGCTCGTCCGCCGTGCAAAGGTAGATGGTCTCACTCTCCGGGACCGCGGCCCCCGGGTCCACCCGGTCGGCGGTCTCGCGCGGGTTCAGCAGCGCCCGGCGGGAGTTCACATGGTCGTCGGCGAGCAGCGCCTGAGCCGGAATCTTCATGTGCTCCGGATCGCCCACATGGCCGGCGAGGTCGGCGAAGGCCAGCTTCTTGGCCTCGATCAGATGATGCAGATACGCCGGGCTGTTGTGACCCATGATGCGGAGGTCGAACCCTTCGAGGATGCGGAGCATCTCGAGCGCGGCGATCCCCTGCCCGGCCGGCGGCAGTTCCCACAGGGTGTGCCCCGCGCAATCGGTGGAAAGCGGCGTCACCCAGCGCGCCTCGTGGCCGGCGAGGTCCTCGTGGGTCAGGAACCCGCCCAGCTCCTCCAGTCCGTCCACCACCCGAGCGCCCGGTTCACCGGTGTAGAACGCCTCCGCGCCCCCGCCCGCGACCACGCGGAAGCTCGCGGCCAGCTCCGGCAACCGGAACCACTCACCCGCGCGCGGGGCGCGGCGTCCCCCGACCAGAAAGGTAGCGGCCGCCCCGGGGTCGGCGCGCAGCTTGTCGGCCGCCGCGGCCCACTGACCCGCGATGATGGGCGTGACCGGAAAGCCCTCCTCCGCCACCCGGATGGCCGGCGCGAGCACTTCCGCGAAGGTCATCGCCCCGAACCGGTCCAGCAGGGCCGCCCACCCCGCGACCGCGCCCGGCACCGTCACCGATCCGGGCCCGCTCGCGGGCACGTCCCCCAGCCCCGCAGCCGTGAGCGCCTCCCGCGACATGCCGGACCCCGACCGTCCGCTCGAGTCGAGCCCCACCAGCCGGCCCTCCTCCGCCGACCACAGCAGCGCGAACATGTCGCCGCCCATCCCGGTCATGTGCGGCTCGACCACGTTCAGCACGGCCGCGGCGGCGACGGCCGCGTCGACCGCGTTCCCGCCCCGCTCCATCACCGAGAGCGCCGCCCAGCTGGCGAGCGGCTGGCTGGTGGCGGCGGCGCTCCTCGGCGCGTAGACGGTGGATCGTCCGGTCACGGCCGCCCATTCCGGTTTGAGCGTGGACGCATCGTCACTCCCTGGGGCTCGGTTCGGCTGGCGCAAACGCGCGTGCCGCGCCAAGCTAGCAGTCCGTGGATGAATCCGCCCGTGCACCGAGAGCGGCGAGGCGCCGGGCTGGCAAGGCGCTTTGAAGGCCGAATAGCAGAGCTATTGGGCCGAAAAGCAACGCAGAGCGAAGCGATCCAGCACGGATGCATCGCCGCTCGAATGCCGGGGGGAGTTCGTCCGCGGGCTGCGAAAGGGAGCGAACAGAGCCTGCCAGCCTCCCCGCATGCGGAACCCGGTCTGCCAGAATGGCAGTCCCGGCACGCGGGGTCGGCCATTATGTCAGGCCCGATTCGTGCATGTGGGCCCGACACCATGCATTTCGTCTGACATGGAAGGCGAGCGAACCGCCTGGAAGCCGGGGTATCTGCCTTTCTGACAGGTCAACCGCGGCGCGGCCCGAGACAGGGCCGGCTTCGCGGGGCAGACCACCCGTCTCGCCAGAGCTAACGACAAGGAGTCGGATCCGTGGGCGAACGATACAGGCTACCCGTGCTTCCGCTGCGGGACACGGTGGTGTACCCGGGGGTGGCGGTGCCCATCTCGGCCGGTCGACCCGGTACCATTGAGGCCGTTCAGGCTGCGCTCGAAGGAGATCGCAAGCTCCTCGCGGTGGCCCAGCGGGAGAACGTCGACAAGCCGACCCCCGAGGGGCTGTACGAGGTCGGCACGGTGGTGCGCGTCATTCAGACCCACCGCGTGCGGGCCGGGATCCAGCTCCTGGTGCAGGGGGACCGGCGGGCTCAGGTCCTCTCCTACGAGAAGCGCGGCAAGGCCATGCTCGCCGCCATGGTCCTGGACCTCGAGAGAATCCCGCCACGCAGCGAGCAGGATCCCGCCTTCCAGGCCCTCGACCGCGAACTGCGCGACCGGGCAGCCGGGCTGGGAACCCGGCGCGGCGTCCCTGCCGAGTCGCTGAACCAGCTCATTCAGGGGGTGGACGAGCCAGGCGCGTTCGCGGACCTGGTCGCGTTCTACCTGGATCTGCAGACGGCCGAGAAGCAGCGGCTGCTGGAGGTGCTCGACGACGAAGACCGCATGCGCCAGGCGCTCGTGGCGGTGGAACGCGAACTGGTGCGGCTCAGCGCGCAGGAGGAGATCCAGGCCCGGGTGCAGGAGGAGCTGGGGGAGCGCCAGCGCGAGATGCTCCTTCGCGAACAGATGAAGCAGATCCGGCGCGAACTGGGCGACGAGGACGAGAAGGCCGAACTCGACGACCTGCGCGAGCGGATCGAGGCGCTGCGGCTCAACGATGACGCCCGCGCCGAAGTTCAGCGGGAGCTCAAGCGCCTGGGACGGACCAACCCCCAATCGGCCGAATACCAGGTCATCCGCACCTACCTCGAGTGGATCACGGAACTGCCCTGGGACGATCGCACCGAGGACAAGATCGACCTGGAGACGGCTGCGGACGTGCTCGCCGAAGACCACTACGGGCTGGAGGACGTCAAGGACCGCATCCTCGAATTCCTCGCCGTGCGCAAGCTTCAGGCGGAGCGGGCGCCGGACGCCGAGGAAGCGGAAGAGGAGGACGCGGAAGAGGAGGAAGCCCGGCAGCAGGCCCAGGCTGGGGCCGCCCGGAACGGATCCCCGGCGGACGACGAGCCGGCCAGTGCATCGCCGCCCTCGAGCGGCCAGGGACCCATCCTGCTCTTCGTGGGCCCGCCAGGTGTCGGCAAGACCAGCATCGCGCAGTCCATCGCCCGGGCGATCGGCCGCAAGTATGTGCGCATCTCGCTGGGCGGCGCGCGCGACGAAGCGGATATCCGGGGTCATCGGCGGACCTACGTGGGCGCCATGCCGGGACGCATCATTCAGGGAATGCGCCAGGTGAAGTCGAAGAATCCCGTGTTCCTGCTCGACGAAGTCGACAAGCTCGGCGTCTCCTTCCAGGGGGATCCCAGCGCGGCTTTGCTCGAAGTGCTGGACCGGGCCCAGAACTGGACCTTCACGGACCACTACCTGGGCATCCCCTTCGACCTGTCGGAGGTGCTGTTCGTCGCCACCGCGAACTACTGGGACCGCATTCCGCCCCCGTTGCTCGACCGCATGGAGCGGGTCGACTTCAGCGGATACACCGAGCAGGAAAAGCTGGAGATCGCCAAGCGCTACCTGCTGCCCAGGCAGTTGGAGGAGAACGGGCTGCGCGATGATGAGATGGAGCTGGGCGACGAAGCCATCCTGAACGTGATCAGCGAACACACGCGCGAAGCCGGAGTGCGCCAGCTGGAACGCGAGATCGGAAAGCTGGCGCGCAAGGTCGCGCGCAGGATCGCCGGGGGCGGATGCGAACAGGTCGTCGTGGACCAGACCGTCGTGCGCGAGTTGCTGGGCCGCCCGCGGGTGCACCCCGAGGTGATGGCTGAGGAGGACCGCGTGGGGGTGGCCACCGGAATGTTCTACACGCCCACGGGCGGGGACATCATGTTCGTGGAAGCGAGCGTCATGCCGGGGAACGGCAAGCTGGTGCTCACCGGGCAACTGGGCGACGTGATGAAGGAATCGGGGCGGGCGGCGCTGACCTATGCCCGCAGCCATCACCAGAGTCTGGGGATGTCCGTCGAGGATGTGCTGGACAAGGAAGTGCATATCCACGTGCCCGCGGGCGCGGTGCCGAAGGACGGCCCCTCCGCGGGGATCACGATGGCGACCGCGCTCATCTCGGCGCTTTCGGGACGGCCGGTGAGGCGCGACGTGGCGATGACCGGCGAGCTGACGCTGACCGGCAGGGTGCTCCCCATCGGCGGCCTGAAGGAGAAGATCCTGGGCGCGGTGCGCGCCGGCATCCACGAGATCGTGCTCCCCGCCGAAAACCACGCCGATCTGGAAGACCTTTCCGACGAGGTGCGCGCCGACCTGGTGCTGCACCTGGTCGACGGTCTCGATGACGTCACGCGGGTGGCGTTCGCGGGCGGGCCGGCAGCCGCGGAAGACCCGGTCGAAGCCGCCGACCCGATGGCGCTGCTCGCCTCCGACGGCTCGTCCTCCGCGCCCGAGGTCGCGACGCACTGACCGAGCCGACCCTCGAGGTTGCGCCCGGCGCTGTGATGGGGCGGCACCACGGGCGGCAGACGGCCCGTCACTTCGGCCGGCCCGACCTGGAGTACCAGTCCGCCGTGGGCTCCGCGGCCGTCCTCGACCGTTCGCACCGCAGCCGGCTGGCGGTCTCGGGCCGGGCGCCGGTGCGCATGCTGGCCGGCGTGCTCACCAACAGCGTCCCGCCACCCCCCGGGCCGGCCGCCTCCGGGCTGCTCGCGGGGCGCACGGCCTACAGCGCCGTGCTCATCCCCAAGGGACGCATGGTCACCGACCTGGTGGTCGCCTGGAGGGGCACACGCGAGGACCGCCACGGCCTCTGGCTGCACGTGCCGGCCGCCGGACACGCGCCCCTGGTGGCCCATCTGCGCAAGTTCCTGCCGCCCCGGTTCGCCTTCGTCGACGACGTCACCGACGCGACCGGCACCCTCACCGTCGCCGGTCCGCACGCGGCGGGCATGGTGGAGGCCGCCCTCGGGATCGCCTCCGGCGAGCTCGCGGCGCTGGACGCCGACGGCTGTCTCCTCACCGGCCTCCCGCCGGACGGCCTCCTGGTCGCGCGCCTCAGCGAGGTGCGGCTGCCCGCCTTCGACATTCTGGGCAACCGGGCCGCGCTCTCACGACTGGGCGCCGAGCTGGTTCGCCTGGGCGCGGCGCCGACCGGCATGGGCGTCTTCGAGACGCTGCGCATCGAGGCGGGCCGGCCCGAGTTCGGCCTCGACATGGACAACCGCACCATCCCCACGGAAGCGGGCATCGACGCGCGGGCCATCGACCACGGCAAGGGTTGCTATACGGGACAGGAAGTGATCGTGCGCATCCGCGACCGCGGCCACGTCAACCGGCATCTGCGGGGCCTCCTGCTCGGCGACGCGCCCACCCCCGCGCCGGCGACTCCCTTGTACTCGGGCACGAAGGCCAAGCCGGTCGGACACGTCACCAGCGCGGCCATGTCGCCCGCCTTCGGGCAGACCATCGCGCTGGGATTCGTGCGCCGGGAGGTCGTACCGCCCGCCGATCTTCGGCTGGACAGCCCGGATGGCGCGGCGGTGGCGGTGCGGGCGCTCGGGGACGACGGTTGGGAGCTTCAGCGGGGCGACCTGAACTGAGGCCCGACCCGGCCGCCGGTCGCGCGGCCCCGAAGGTATCCCGCCGGACCCGGCGAGCCCCTTCCGCGTACTGCGGTCAGCCGTCCCGCGAGGCCTTGAAGTGGTCCACGATCAGGCCGCCGTGGAAGCGCCCGTTCTCGATGAAGATCTTGTTGGCGTCGTGGCCCGCGGCGAGCACGCCGGCGATGTAGATCCCGGGGGTGTTGGTCTCCATGGTGGCGCGGTCGTGGCTGGGAATGCCGGTCTGCTCATCGATTCTGACGCCCACGCTCTCCAGAAGCAGCGGCGAAGCGCGCCATCCGGTCATGGCGAAGACCCATTCGTTGGCGAGCTCGGTGATCGCGCCCGTCTCCAGATGCTCCAGGACGACGCTGCGCTGCCGGATCTCCGCGACCCGCGTCGTGAAGTGGGTGGCGATCTCCCCGAACTTGATCCGGTTGGTGATGTCGGGAACCACCCACGGCTTCACGCCATCGTCGATGCCGTCGAAGATGTGGACCAGAGTGACCCGCGCATGGGCCCGGAACAGCTCCAGCGCGGCCTCCACCGCGGAGTTGCGCCCACCTACCACGAGAACGTCCTGGTCGTAGTAGGGATCGGGCTCCCTGTAGTAGTGGTGCACCTTGGGCAGGTCCTCTCCGGGAACCTCCAGGTAGTTGGGCTCGTGGAAGCTGCCTGTGGCGATCACCACGGCCCGGGCGCGGTGTCCGGCGCGGGTGCCGTCACGGCGGCGCGAGCGCACCACGAAATCTCCCCTCTGGCCTTCGATCGCCGTCACCTCCTCGTGCTGGCGCACATCCAGCGCGAAATGCCGCACGACGCGCCGGTAGTAGACGAGCGCATCCCGGCGCGTCGGCTTGCCGGAAGCCAGAATGAAGGGCACATCCTCGATCTCCAGCTTCTCCGCCGTGGAGAAGAAGGTCATGTAGGGCGGATAGTGGATGAGCGAGTCGGTGATGAACCCGCGGTCGAAGACGGTGGCCGACACCCCTCCCACCCTGGCCGCGCTCGCCGCCGCCAGGCCGCAGGGTCCCGCACCCACGATCGCCAGGTCCACGGGCTCGCCTTCGGTGGCCATGCCGCCTCCGGCGGAAGGCGTTTCGAGTTCCGACATCTTCGTCACGTCGTCGATTTGCGGTGCTCCGACCCGGGAAACATCCAGGCTCTGAAGATATAACTCCAGAGGCCGGCGCCGGGTTGTGCGCGGGAACGCCGCTGCGGCTGGAGCGTACCGTTGGAGCACCTTCCACATCCTCTCAGGGAGCGTCGAAGATGGCACAGGCCGAAGCGGAGGCGCGCAGAGCCGCGAATCGACTGCGGCGGGCGCTGGAGAAGGCGCACCGGGAAATCGATGCGCTGGAAGGGGCGCTCGCCAGAGCCGAAGGCGATGACTTCCCGGGGCACGCCTACGAGGAGGCCCGGGGGCGGCTCGACCAGGTGGTGGAATTCGTGGACGAGGAGTCACGCCGGCTGCAACACAAGATCCTCGTGGCGGGAGGTCTGGAGCCGGGGCGGGTTCGACGTGCCTCCGCGCGGGATGGATGAACGGCACCCGGCTCCGTGACGATCTGATCGGCGTCATGGGAGCAGGGGTCGGCACGCCCCTGTCCGACGCGGACTTCGACGATCTCGCGCGCCGGATCTCGGAGCAACAGTGGGAACGCAACCCGGTGTTCGCGCGCTTCTGCGCGGCGCGCGGAGTTCAGCGGGGCTCATGGTCCTCGTGGCACGCGCTGCCGCCGGTGCCCACGCGCGCCTTCCGCGACCGAGGCCTCGTCTCCCGGGGGCCCGCTCAGGCCGTCTTCCGGACCAGCGGCACCACGGGCGGCGCAGCGGAGCGCGGGGAACACCGGGTCCCCGACCTGTCGCTCTACCACGCTTCGCTGCTCCCCAACTTCGAGGCGCACCTGCTTCCCGATGGCGCGCGCCTGCCCCTGATTTCGCTCATCCCGTCTCCGCTGGAGGTTCGGGATTCTTCGCTCAGCCACATGATCGGCGTCGTGGAGGCCGAACTGGTGGCCGAGACCGGCTATTTCGTGGACAGGGACGGGAGGCTGGACGAGCACGGGCTGCGGTCCGCGCTACGCGGCGCGGAGGGCGCCGGGGATCCGGTACTGGTCGTCGGGACCGCCTTCGCGTTCGTCCACCTGCTGGACGCCCTCGCGACGGACGGCTCGCGCTTTCGGCTGCCGGACGGCTCGCGCGTAATGGAGACGGGAGGGTTCAAGGGGCGTAGCCGCACCGTTCCGAGGAAGGAGCTTTATGCGGCTATCGACAGCCGACTCGGCATTCCCTCGGACCGGATCGTGAACGAGTATGGCATGACCGAACTCCTCTCCCAGTTCTATGAGCCGGTGCTCACGGGGGGACCGCGTCTGCACCATCCCCCGCCGTGGGTGCGCACGCGCGTGCTGGACCCGGCGACGCTGGACCCGCTTCCTCCCGGGCGCGAGGGGCTGTTGTGCCACTTCGACCTCGCCAACCTGGGCTCGGTGTGCTGCGTGCTCACCGAGGACCTGGGCGTAGAGCCCCCCGAGGCGGAGGGCGAGGGCTTCCGGGTACTGGGCCGAAACGCCGGCGCGGAGCCGCGCGGCTGCTCGCTGGCGATGGACGACCTGATGACCGCCCTCCGCGGCCCGGCACGATGAGCAGGACGTTCCCGGCCTGGTGGCTGCCTCCCGGGGTGCCGGAGCGAGCATCCCCCGCAGCGACCGAAGTCCCGCCGCACGCGGGCGGAGCGGAGCACCCGGGCACGGCGCCTCCCGCCTTCTCCACCGCCTCCCTGAGCGACGACCTGCGGCTCCGCTTCCCCACCCCCGACCCCGCGTTCGCGCGTCGCCTGTGCGACCACCTGGTCGAAGCGGGCGCCCGCCTGCACGAGCGCCGCACCGACTCGCTGGTGGCGTCGCTGGGCCGCGCAGGGGCGCGCTTTCTGGATCCCGCCGACCCCATCCGCAAGGAAGCGCTCGACCTGCTGCCCGCCGCCGCCGGACTCTCCGCCGCCATGGCTCGGGAGGTCCTGGACGGGATGGCGCGCGACTGGACCGCCGACCGCCTGGCCCGGCTGGTGCGCGCGCAGTTCCCCGACCCGGCGGTGCTGGACGGCTTCCGGCGGAGGCCCGGGGGGTCGCGGGTGCGAGCGTTCGGCCACCGCCTGATCGTGCAGCTGGGCGCGGGCAACGTGGCGGGCGTGTCGGTAGGAGGGCTGGCGCGGGCGCTCCTGGCGCGCTCGCCGGTGCTCCTCAAGCCCGGCCTTCACGACGCGCTGTTGCCGGTGCTCTACGCCCGCGCCCTGGCCGACTGCGACCCGGGGCTGGCGGCCGCCCTGGCCGTGCTCTACTGGCCGGGCGGCGCCGACACGATGGAGGCGGAAGTGCTCTCCCGTGCCGGCCTGGTGGTGGTGTACGGCGGCGTTGACACGGTGGCAACCGTGCGCACCCGTCTCCCCGCCACCACTCCCCTGGTGGCGTACTCCCACCGGGTCGGGGTCGCCCTGGTCGGCCGGGAAGCGCTCGTCACGGGGCGGGCGGACCGAACCGCCATGGACGCCGCGCGCGCCGTAGCCGCCTTCGACCAGCGGGGCTGCGTCTCACCCCATCTCTTCTGGGTGGAGGAAGGCGGCGCGCTCGCCCCCGCCGAGTGGGCCGCCCGCCTGGCCGCCGCCATGGCCGCGCTCGAGCAGGATCTCCCCGCCGGCCCCGCTCCCCCGGAGGTCGCGTCAAATGTGCAGCAGTTGCGCGGCACCTGGGAGCTGAAGCAGGCAGCCGGCGAGGGTGCGCGCGTCTTCCGGCCGGCGGGCGCGGAGTGGACGGTGGTCTACGACCCCGACCCTGCCTTCTCGCCGTCCTGCCTGGGCCGTTTCGCCTGGGTGAAGCCCGTTCCCGACCTGGAGCGGGTCGCTGGGCTGCTCGCGGGACTGCGCCCGTTTCTGCAAACCGCCGGGCTGTGCGGGGCCGGAGCGCGCGCCGCCTCGCTGGTCGAACAGCTCGGAGCGGCGGGCGTTACCCGGGTGGCCTCGCTACGGCGGATGGCGTGGCCGCCCGCCTGGTGGCACCACGACGGCGGCGACCCCCTGCGGGCGCTCGTCCGCTGGGTCGACTGGGAAGTGGAGCAGGAGCCCCGCGCCCAGGGTTAGTCTTCCGGCTGGTCCTCCGAGCGCCAGACAACCAGCTGACGCGACCCGTTCGAAGCCTCCACCCTCACCCGCAGCATGTCCCCCTCCACGATGCCGAGCTCGTCGCGCATCTCCTGGGGGATGGTGATCCTGCCCCCAACTCCCACGACAACGTCGCCGTAGTACAGCGAGCGATAGATGGCCATGGCTTTCCCTGTGGTTGGAATCGAATCAAGACCGGAAGTGGTTTCCCTGGTGTGGCCTGACGGAGCAGGGCCCGAAGGGCGGCCGTCCCGGGCCGGAAGGTTGGTGCAAGCCCATCTTCCAACTTAGAAAGAACGCAAGACCTTTGCACAGGGCTTCAGCCGGTCTTCCCCGGATTCCGGATCCCGCCGGCCCGGCCTGCCTGAAGCCGGGCCATGGGTGCGGCAACCCTGAAGGGGCGCCTTATCGGGGGTCGTCGTCCGGCCTGCGGATGGCAAGCTCGCGCTCGACGCTGACGGAGGCGCCGGTGGTCCGGTCGGTGATGGCGATGATGAGGCGGTGCGCCCCCTCCCCGGCTTCATCGGCCGAGACGGAGAAGTACTCGGGAACGACTCCGTCGACGGGCTCGACATTGCGTACGAAACGGACGGCCAGGTCGCCTTCCGCGCCGCCGATCAGGCTGCCCAGCGAGCGCAGGAGGCGCGCGCCCACGCTGCGCCGCTCAGCATCCTGCAACGTCACCTCCACGGTGTACTCCGACGAGCCCATGAAGTCGGTGGTCAGCCCGTAGATCTCCATGTAGACGTGGATGTCGTCGTCCGCGTCGAAGACCAGGTCGCGCGAGGCGCCGATGGCGAAGTCGCGCCATCCTCCGGGCTGCTCGACACGCGGAATCACCCCGCCGGCGAGGACCAGGTCGGAGGTGGACAGGCCCACGCGCCGGACCGGAATGGCGGTGATCGTCCCCCGGTTGCGCGCAGCCACGCGGGAATCGGCCGCCAGCCCCTCGAGCGAGTACTCGAAGGTTCCGCGCGGCAACTCGAAGGTGAACAGAACGTTGCCCGTGTCTTCGGCCTTCACCGAGTGCGTCACGCTGGCCGAGTCTTCATAACTCCGGTTGAACAGGAACATGCCGACGCGCACGGAGTCGCCCTCGAACAGGTTGAAGGAGTCCGGATCGGCGCGCAGGAAGGCCAGCACTTCCACCTGTCCGGGGGCGGCCCCCTTGAAGCGGGCGATCTGCGCGGGGATCTCCGTCCAGCGGTTGACGGCACGGCTCTCGAAGGTGGTGGTGGCCTCGGTTTCGCTGACCTGGCGCAGGTACATCTGCGTGTTGGCGGAGAAGTCGAAGTCGACCCGGTTGTAGCCAACCTGGCGGTTGAAGACGAAGCTGGGCACTTCCGGCCGGTAGTTCCAGAAGATCCATCGTCGGGTGGAGCCCGCCGGGTTGGGACCGGCGCCATCCTGCCGCAGCATCCAGATGTTGGGCGGCATGCCGTAGCGGATGAAGACTTCACCCCGGTCGCTGCTCCACCCCGGCAGGCGCCGCTCGGGGTCTCCGAAGGCCAGCTCCGCGTATGTGACGCGCGCGATGTGCTCCATCGCCCGCTCGTTTTCGGGAATCAGGAAGAGCGGATCGGACTTGGCCCACAGGATTCGCTCGTATTCCCGTGCGTTGCCCGGCTCGAGCCGCTGGTATTCGGCCGCGTCCTCCTCGTTCAGGAGATAGGCAACGTTGTCGTAGGGGGCTCGCTCGGCCGGAGGCATGAGGGCGAGGCCGGTGTCGAAGGCATTGCGGGCGGCGGTCCAGTCCAGCGACTCGTAGAACGCCAGCCCGAGGAAGATGTGCGCGTAGGTATCGTCGGGGTTCACCTCGGCCAGGCGCTGTGCCTCGGTCGCCATGTCCTCGAAACGGCCCTGGCGATGGAGCAGCGCGAGCAGCCCGCGGGCGGCTTGCGGATGGTCCGGCACATACGACAAAGCAGCCCGGTAGTGGGCTTCGATGCGCGGCGGGTAGTCCACGTCCCGGTCGCTGGCGCGCCCCGCGCGGGCCAGTTGAGCGTTGAAGGTGCGGGGTTCCGTGTAGTTGAGGCAGAAGGCCTGGACCCCGGCGGGACAGCGCGTCGATCCCGCGTACTCGTCCGTCCCCGGCGACCCGTCCCGCCGCCATCCGGCGGGCAGGAAGACCAGATGCTCGAAGTCCTCCATTTCCTCGGTGAGGATGCGCGCCAGCACAAAGTGCGACTGGGCCAGGACCCGTGGTTCCACGGCGCGGCTGCCTTCGGACGCGACCGTGCGCTCCAGAATCCTGCGCGAGTCCACGCGCATGAACTGGCGCCGCTTGAGCAGCGCCATCTCCAGCAGCACGCCTGCGTCCTCGTGGAGTCCCTCGTACGCCTCCTCAAGCAGCGCTTCCGCCTCCATCCGCTGCCTGAAGTCGGTCTCCTCCAGGGGCGCGGTGCGCGCCAGCAGCGTGCCCAGGGCGAAGGCGATTTGAGGATCGCGGTCGTCTTCGTCGCGAGCGGTGCGCAGCAGTCCGAGCGCGGCTGCCGTGTCGCCGGCTTCGAGCAGGCTCGTGGCCCGGGCCACGGCGCGCGGTACCGGCACTGCCTGTGCAGACGCCTCCTGAGGCGCAGGTGCCGCGGGCAGGACGGGATTCGCGGAAGCAGAGGCGGATACGGGCACTACCAGCACCCACGTCAGCCACGCCAGGATTCCGCGGGTCCCCCGAAGCGACCGGCTCAAAGCTGTCAGGGAAGAATGGACCGGAGCAGCGCTTCCAGTTGATGGCGCCTGAAGCTCTGCGCCTTTTCCACCGCGAGCTCGTACGATTCCTCGACAAAAATGGCGGCGGTCTGCGCGGCGTCGCCGGATTCGCCATCGGCCGGAGAATAGACGAGCTTCGCCCGGCACGGTTCCCCGCTCGCGGAGCGCTTGGTCTCGAATTCCAGATAGACGTCCCAGATTCGATTCTGGTACGTGATGGTGGCGAGGTGCTGGCCCGGCATGGGCCTCAGGTCGGAGGGTACCGCAGGGTCGATCATGGTGGCTTACGTTATCATCCGCAGCCTTGGAAATCCAGCGCCGCGACCCGCGCAACTCGGGTACTGCTGGCGCTCTCCCGCACCTGCCTGGTCGTGTGCTCCGCCATGGTGACACGGTCATCCTGCAGCATCCTCCGCGGCCGGGGGTTCGTGCATCCGTTCCGTGACTGTTCTTTTCGCGAACTGGGGTCTCCAGGTTCCAACCGATCCACTCCGACCCGTTCCGTTGACGCTCGCCACCGGTGCCCCTAACTTGCGGCCCGAACCACATGGGCCGCGTGTCTCCGTCGCCGCCGGATGCGAACGGCGCGAACCATTCCCTCGAACCTCCACACGCCAAGGAACCGCGCGCTTCATGAAGGGACAGCGGACTGCCGCTCTGGCCGGAATCGTCGCGACGCTCGGCGCACTCGCCTTCGTTCAGGAAAGCGACACCCCCCAGGAGAGCCCCGATGCCGCCGCCGAGACGGCGGCCGTGGAACCGGACCCGATGGCGCAGCCCATCGCATTTCCTCACGACATCCACGCCGGCGAGTTCGCCATCGACTGTCAGTATTGCCACTTCTCCGCCGAGCGCTCGGTCGACGCGGGCATCCCCCCGGTTGCCACCTGCCAGGGCTGCCACCTGGTGGTCCAGGGCCGCAACAATCCGGAGGAAGTGGCCAAGGTGCGCGACTACGCCCAGCGCCAGGAAGCGATTCCGTGGGTCCGCATCTACAAGGTCTCTGACCACGTGCGCTTCCCGCACATGCGGCACGTCGCGCCTGACGAGTCCGGCGAACCCCTGGTCCAGTGTCAGGAGTGCCACGGCCCGGTGCAGGAGATGGCGGTCATCGAGGCGGTGAACCAGCCGCTCTCCATGGGATGGTGCGTGCAGTGCCACGTGGAGCGGGACGTCTCGCGCGACTGCGCGGTCTGTCACTACTGAACGGGCGGGAGTCATGAGCAGCCACCGCCGGAAGCGAGAACGCGAAGCCCATGACGACAAGCGGGAAACGAGTGAGAAGCGAGAACACATGAGCGGCGGCATCCAGCGCCGGGACTTCCTGCGGGTGGTGGGCGCCTCAGGGGCGGGGGCCACCATGTTCGGCTGCTCCACCGAGAATGTGGAGAAGCTCATCCCGTACGTGGTCCCCCCCGAGGAGATCACGCCGGGGGTCGCCACCTGGTACGCGTCCGTTTGTGGAGAATGCCCGGCCGGGTGCGGCGTCTGGGTGCGCACGCGCGAGGGGCGCGCGGTAAAGATCGAAGGCAACCCCGAGCATCCGGTCTCGGGAGGCGCGCTGTGCGCGCGCGGGCATTCGGCCCTGCAGGGGCTCTACAACCCCGATCGTCTCACGGGTCCGATGGTGCGCGACGGGGACGGCTTCGCGCCGGTCAGCTGGGAGGACGCCGAGGCGCAGCTGGTTGAGCGGCTGGGCGCGGCGGGCGGGAACGTGCTGCTTGTCACCGGGAGCGACGGAGGAGCGCTCGGTCACCTCTTCGATGGCTTCGCCGAGGCCACCGGGGGTACGCGAGTGGAATACGAGGCGCTGTCTGAAGCCCCGCTGCGCGCGGCGGCACGCATCGCCTTCGGACGCGACGTGGTGCCCGCCTACGACTTCGAAGCCGCCCGCTTCGTGCTTTCCTTCGGCGCCGATTTCCTCGAGACCTGGCTGTCGCCGACGGCGTACGGACGGGGCTTCGCGCGCACCAGCGCCATCGACCCGATGGGTTCCAAGGGACGCTTCGTCTTCGTGGGGCCGCGGCTCTCGCTCACGGGCCAGAACGCCGATGAGTGGTTCCCCATCCGCGCGGGATCGGAGGCTGCGGTCGCGCTCGCCATGGCCGCGGTGATCGCGGGCGACGGGGCCGACGCGGGCCCGTACGGCGAGCTTTTGGCCGGTTTCGACCTGGACGCGGCGGCGAACGCGGCGGGGCTCTCGACCGACGAGATTGCCGATCTTGCACGGCGCTTCGTGGCCGAAGGGCCCGGGCTGGCGCTCGGTCCCGGCGTGAGCGGACAGCACCGGGGCGCCACCGGCGCTAACCTGGCCGTGCTGGTGCTCAACCACGTCGCGGGCAACATCGGCCGCTCCGTACATCTGGCCTCGCCGGACCAGGCGGCCGCGTCACCGTCGTACGCGTCGCTCGAATCCGCCATCGGCTCGATGCGGGCGGGTGAGGTCTCGGTTGCGCTCGTGCACGGTGCCAACCCTGCCTATTCGCTGCCACCGGCGGCGGGCTTCGTGGAGGCGTTCGGGGCCGTGCCGTTCAAGGTTTCCTTCGCCTCGGCGCTCGACGAGACCGCACACCTCGCCGACCTGGTCCTTCCCGACACCCATCCGCTGGAATCGTGGGGAGACTCGCACCCCCGCCCGGGTGTGCACGCGCTTCAGCAGCCGGTCATGAGGCCGGTTCCGCTGTTCGATGCCCGGGCCACCGGAGACGTGCTGCTCTCCGCGGCGAACGCCCTCGGCCAGAACCTGGGCGCTGGCGACTTTCAGGGGTATGTGCGGGCCCGCTGGCAGGAGATGGGGCTCGCGGGAGACGACGACTTCGACGGATTCTGGCGAGAGGCCCTGCGCCGGGGCGTGGTCTTGTCGGAGACCGACGGGGAAGCGGATGCCGCGGAGCTGCTCGCCCCCGATCCCGCGGTCGGGTTCGACGTGCCCTCCCTGGACGGCGACGAGGACGGCCTGGCGCTGGTCGTCTACCCGTCGTCCCGCTTCGGGGACGGACGCCAGGCCAATCGCTCGTGGATGCAGGAGCTCCCCGACCCGGTGAGCAAGATCACCTGGCATTCGTGGCTGGAGCTGCACCCCACCACTGCGGAGCGACACGGGCTCCGCGAAGGCGACGTCGTGCGCGTGAGTTCGCCGCACGGCCAGGTGGAATTGCCCGTGTGGCCATACGCGGGAGTGCGCGAAGACGTCGCCGCCATCGCCATGGGCAGCGGACACACCGGCTACGGCCGCTACGCCGACGGCAACGGCGTGAACCCCATGGCACTGCTCCCGGCCGAGTCCGAGCAGCCCTCCGGGGGCATGGTCCACCTCGCCACCCGGGTTGCGGTCGAGCCCACTGGGGAGTGGCGCAAGCTCGCGAGCATCCACGGCTCGGGACATACCCAGGAAGACCGCAACATCGCCCCCGCGGTCGCAATCGCCGATGTCGGCCACGCTGAGGAGGAGCACGACGAGCACGCGCTCTACGAGCTGCAGGAAGTCGGGGGATTCGTCCCCGTTCCCGCGGATGGGGAGCCCGGCGATTTCCCGCTCCCGGGAGCCCGTCACGGCGAATACGACCCGGAGACCACTCCGCGCTGGGCGATGGCCATCGACCTGGACAAGTGCACCGGGTGCAGCGCCTGCGTCACCGCCTGCCAGGCCGAGAACAACGTGCCCGTGGTCGGTGAGCAGGAACTCCTCATGGGCCGCGACATCCAGTGGATGCGCATTGAAAACTACTTCGAGACGGTGGACGCGTCGCACGCGGGCCCGGTGGACGTGCGCTTCACGCCCATGCTCTGCCAGCACTGCGGCAACGCTCCCTGCGAGCCGGTGTGCCCGGTGTTCGCGGCCTACCACACGCCCGACGGGCTGAACGCGCAGGTCTACAACCGCTGCGTGGGCACCCGCTACTGCGCCAACAACTGCCCCTACAAGGTCCGCGTCTTCAACTGGTACGAGTATTCGGACGTGCCCGAGCCCCTGAACTGGCAGTACAACCCCGACGTCACCGTGCGGGGCGAAGGGGTCATGGAGAAATGCACCTTCTGCGTCCAGCGCATCCGCGACGTGGAGAACCGGGCGGTGCTGGAGGGACGTGCCGTCCCCGACGGGGAAGTGGTGACGGCGTGCCAGCAGAGCTGTCCGGCCGAGGCCATCGTCTTCGGCAACATCCGGGATCCCAACTCGCGCGTGGCCCAGGTCACCGCGAGCGAGCGCTCGTATCGGGTGCTCGACGACCTGATCAACACCCAGCCGGCGGTCACCTATCAGCGGAAGGTGACGTTCCACGAACCGGCGGCGGCGGGACACTAGAAGCGGGGCGCCCTCCGGCCCGCTGGCCGGTGAACACGCGCCCAGGAGAAGGATGGCGACAGCGACGGAAGCACCCCGCGGCGCGGTAGCCCACCCGGATGTCGGGTCCTACCAGCAGGTCAACGAGGACGTCCTCAAGATCCTGGGGCGGCCCGGACGCGGCTGGTGGATCCTGTTCGGGCTGGCTTCGCTGGGGCTGGCCGTGTTCGCGGGCTCGTGGGCGAACCAGATCATCAACGGCATCGGCCTGTCGGGGCTGAACGCTCCCATCGGCTGGGGCGCCTACATCACCACCTTCGTCTTCTGGGTCGGCATCGCCCACTCGGGCACCCTCATCTCCGCCATCCTCTTCCTCTTCCGCGCGCCCTGGCGGCAGTCGGTCTACCGGCTGGCGGAGGCGATGACGGTGTTCGCGGTCATGACCGCCGGCCTCTTCCCGCTGATTCACGTGGGCCGGGTGTGGCACGCCTACTGGCTCATCCCCTACCCCAACTCGCGCTTCCTCTGGCCCAACTTCAAGTCTCCGCTGGTGTGGGACGTCTTCGCGGTGACGACCTACTTCACGGTGTCGGCCGTGTTCTTCTACCTCGGGACGATTCCGGATCTGGCCGCGGCGCGCGACCAGGCGCGCGGGCTGCGCAAGAAGTTCTACAGCGTCGTGTCGCTGGGATGGCGCGGAACCGACAGCGAGTGGCACCACTTCGGCAAGGCCTACATCTTCCTCGCCGCGCTGGCCACCCCGCTGGTGCTCTCGGTGCACTCGGTGGTGTCGTGGGACTTCGCCATGGGCATCGTGCCCGGCTGGCACGCCACCATCTTCGCCCCCTATTTCGTCGCGGGCGCCATCTTCTCGGGCGTCGCCATGGTGATCACCCTGGCGGTGCCGATGCGGAAGTTCTTCGGGCTGGAAGCCTATCTCACCAACAAGCACTTCGACGCGCTGGCCAAGCTGTGCCTGCTGACCTCGCTGATCGTGCTGTACGCCTACCTGACCGAGTTCTTCATGGCCTGGTACTCGGGCGAGCCTCCCGAGCGCGGGGTGTTCTGGAACCGGGTGTTCGGCCCCTACTGGTGGGCGACGTGGACCATGCTGGTCTGTAACGGCATGGTGCCCATTCTGCTGTGGTTCAAACGGGTGAGGCGCTCCATCGCGGCGCTGTTCGTGATCTCGATCTTCGTCAACATCGGCATGTGGTTCGAGCGCTTCGTGATCATCGTCACCTCGCTCTCGCACGAGTACGAGCCCTTCGCGTGGGGGATGTACCGTCCCTCGATCACCGAAATGGGCATCGTGCTGGGCAGC
Source organism: Gammaproteobacteria bacterium (assembly GCA_009841185.1). Classification (GTDB taxonomy): domain Bacteria; phylum Gemmatimonadota; class Gemmatimonadetes; order Longimicrobiales; family Gaopeijiaceae; genus BD2-11. Next base: position 28,772 of record VXMG01000110.1, on the reverse strand, counting down.
TTCGGGTGGTTCTGCTTCTGGTTCCTGCTCTTCACCCGGCTGCTGCCGCCGGTGGCGATCGCGGAGCTCAAGGAAGTGCTCCCGGCCCCGCTCCGTTCCCGCGCCCGCAAGGAGGCCGCCCGATGAGCGCGCACGCCGGTCTTCTGGCTTCGTTCGACTACCTCGACGGGGCGGTGGACGCCGTCAAGGCGCTGCGCAAGTCGGGATTCCGCAAGATCATCGCCTATTCGCCGCTTCCCGAGCATCATCTGGAGGAAGCGCTGGGGTACGATCAGAGTCCGGTGCGCGTGTTCGCGCTGGTGGGAGGGCTGACCGGCGCCGCGACGGGGTTTGCGTTCACCACCTGGACGTCGATGGACTGGCCGCTGGTGACGGGCGGCAAGCCCATCGTGTCGATCCCGGCGTACTTCATCATCGCCTTCGAACTGGCCGTGCTGTTCGGGGCGCTCGCCACGGTCATCGGCGTCTTCATCAACGCGAAGCTGCCCCGGTTGCGCCCGCCCGTGGTCTACGATCCCGGCTTCAGCGGCGGACGCTTCGGAATCCACGTGAGCGCGCCCGCCGACCGCATCGAAGAAGCCCGCCGGATCCTCACTGGCAGCGGCCCGGCCGAACTGACCGAAGAACCCGCCCCGTCCCATGGCTGAACGACCTCGTCCGCGCACCCCCGTCCGCTTCGTCGCGGCCGCCCTGCTGGCCGGGCTCGTGAGCGCGTGCTCGCCCTTCGACGACCTCATGGTGCAGATCTTCGGACGCAGCATGCGCGACCAGCGCTCGTTCGACCCCTACGAGAACACGCTGCTGCCGCCGGAGGGCTCGGTTCCCTTCTCCGCCGGCAACTTCTCCGCCGGTCCGGACCAGATCTCCATCGGGCAGCCGGACCCGTCGGCCGAGATGCCGCCGTTCTTCACGGCGACGGAAGTCCTCACCCAGGCTCCGGTGGTGATGGAGATGGTCAACCCGGTCGAAGCCAACGCCGAGTCTCTGGCGCGCGGCGAGCGGCTCTACAACCGCTTCTGCACTCCGTGCCACAGCGCCGACGGGGTGGGCGCAAACGCCGCCCTCGCCCCGCTGCATCCCATGGTCCCCCTGTTCAACCTGTCGAGCGCGGCCACCGCGGTCCGGCCCGATGGCTACATGTACGGCGTCATTCGCGTCGGGCGCGGACTGATGCCGGCCTACGGACACCAGATTCCGCACTACGACCGCTGGCACATCGTCAATCACATTCGCCAGCTGCAGGCGCAGGCGGGCAACGCGCCCCCGGGGGAGTAGCGGCATGGCCCACATCCACGTCCCGGCCGACATCCCGGTTCGCCATCTGGAGCGCTCGCGGGGCTTCTCGATGTTCTGCGGGGCCCTCTTCCTGGTCGGCGTGATCTCGCTCTTCGTGCTGCGCGCCGCCGATCCCGCGCGCGCCGAACAGGCCTACTCGGCCAACTGGCTCTTCTTCTTCGCCGTCGCCGAGGGCGCGATGCTCCTGTGCGCGGTGACCACCATCGTGAAGGCCAAGTGGAACTGGTCGGTGCGGCGCGTAAGCCTGGCCTTCGCCGCCTACCTGCCGATCGCGTTCATCCTCTTCCTGCCCATGCTGGGTCTCCGGGAATCGTACTTCCCCTGGATCGAGGCGATGGAGTCGGATCCCATCGTGCAGGAGAAGGCCGCGTACCTGAACATCCCTTTCCTCGTCTCGCGCAACGTGGCCGGGCTGCTGCTGCTGATCGGGCTGAGCCTTTACCTGGCGTATCAGGCGCTCCGTCCGGACATGGGGCTGGTGGAGCGCGGCGGTGATGCGGGCCGGGAACGCTGGCGAGCGAGCCTTACCTCGGACTGGATGGGACAGGAAGCCGAGGAAACCGCGAGCGCCCGCCGCATGGGCCGCGTGGCCCCCGCGTTCATCCTGGTCTATGCCGCCGTGATGAGCATGGTGGTCTACGACTTCGCCATGTCGCTCGAACCCCACTGGTTCTCCACGATCTTCGGGGCCTGGTACTTCATGGGCGGCTTCTGGGGGGGAATCGCCTCGACCGCCCTGATCGTCGTACTGCTGAAGCGCCGCCACGCGGATCTGAATCGGCTGATGGGCCTCCAGCAGATGCACGACCTTGGCAAGCTGACCTTCGCCTTCTGCGTGTTCTGGACCTACATCTTCTTCGCCCAGTACATCGTCATCTGGTACGGCAAGCTGCCGTGGGAACAGGCGTGGGTCGTACACCGGACCAACGAGACCTGGGGACCCTTCTCGCTCGCGCTGGTGCTGATGTGCTTCGTGATCCCCTTCGCGGGACTCATCGGGCGCCGGCCCAAGATGAACCCTGTGATCCTCGCCAGTTTCGTCTGTGTCATCCTGGCGGGGCTCTGGCTGGAGCACCACCTGCTGATCGCGCCCTCGCTGCGGCTCGAGGGGCCGACCATCGGGCTCTGGGAGGGATTGGTGACGCTGGTCTTCCTCGGGCCGCTGCTCTGGAGCCTGCGCTGGTTCCTGAGCACCTTCCCGGTGTTGCAGGTCTGGCAGCCGCCGGAGCAGTTGGAGATGGTGGATCTGGAGGTGACGCGGGAGGAAGCCGGCGTCCGTTAGCCGATCCGCCTCCGGAGGTGTTTTCCGAGGCCATGAAGTGCATTTCGTTTGGTCCCGATGGTCGTTGGCGCACCCGTCTTCTCAGGCCGCATAGCCGCTTTCACTCTGCCGCAGGAGCGAAGATTGCGGTTGCGTTGGCCTTGGTGGCCATGGCCTCGTGCGCAGCCGGGGAGCGTGACGTCGGCACATCGGTCGTCTACGACTCCGCCGGCGTGACCGTCGTCGAGAATCCGGAGCCCGACCGGCCGCTGGGTGTCGAAGTCACGCCGATAGCCGATCTCATACCTCCCGACAGCGCGCTCACGGTAGTGCCCTGGGGTGTCACGACCGATGAGGCGACCGGGCGGATCTACGTCGCGGATCGACCAAATGACCGGGTCGTCGTGTTCGACGCCTCGGGAAGGTATGCGGGTGCCCTGGGACGGTCGGGGGACGGACCCGGAGAGTTTCGCAACCCCGTCGCGGGGACGGTGGATCCCTCGGGATCGCTTGTTGTGTGGGACAGCCGTCGCCGCATCCTCAGTCGCTGGTCGAGCGCAGGAGATTACCTCGGCGAAGAGCGTCCGGATCTGGACTACGGGAGCGTGGGTTTCGCAGCGGGAGCCGACTGGGTCGTGGCGGTGGCCAACACGGGGGCGGAAATAATGGGCGTGGAGTGGCAACTGGTCCTCCATGAGGGAAGCGACACCACGACGTTGCACGAAACCATCGAGGAGATGGTCCTCATGGAGCTGCGCGGCGGGTCCTTTCCGGCCGCGAAGCTGTTCTCCCCCACGATCATCTGGACGAACCGCGAAGACTCCATCTTCTTCCTCAGCGGACCGGGATATCGTATCGACATGAGCGTCGGGGGCTCACCGGTACTGAGCATCAGACGGTCGTTGGATCCCATCGAGGTGACGCAGGAGATGGCCGTCAGGAAGATCGAGTCGGGTCCGGGACCATACGGCGACTTCATGCGCCGAACCGGACTGGAACCGACGGACATCGTGAACGCGCTCGGATACGAGGAGCGGATCTCGCCCGTCCTGAGCGTGACTGCCGCCCCTGACGGTCGGCTTTGGGTCACCCGCACCCTGGATGGGTTCAGCCCCCACGTCGTGGATGTCTTCGACGCTTCCGGAAGGTACGATGGCACGTTCGACGCGCCCGGGATGCCGGTTGCGTTCGTGTCCGATTCCACCTTTGTGGCGCTTCGGTCGGACGAGTTCGGAGAGACAACCCTGTCACTCCAGCGGGCGCGAACGAGCCAAGGGAGCTTCTGAAGAGGCCGTCGTAGCCGCAGTCGGCGCCCGTCCGTGGCTACAGGCCCCCGGCCAGCAACTTCAGCACCTGCGGGTGGAGTGCGGGATTGCTGGAGACCCCCGAACCGCCGTGGATGGTGGGCTCGCCCGAAACGTCCGTGAAGCACCCGCCCGCTTCCGTGAGGATCGTCAGCAGGGGCGCGGCGTCCCAGGAGGCGAGCACCGGATCGACCATCACCTGAGCGCGGCCGGTGGCCACCAGGACGTGGCCGTAGCAGTCGCCCCAACTGCGCGTGTTGCGGGCGGCGGCGGCGAGGGCCCTCCAGCCGGCTTCGCCGGGGTGGCCGTGAAAGACGCTCTCGTCGGTGGTGAGCACCAGACTCCGGTCCAGCCGGCTCTCCGTTGAAACCGAGCATGGCTCGCCGTTCCAGCGGCACCCCAGGCCCTCGGCGGCCGTCACCGTCTCCTCGAGCGCCGGAAGGTGGACAACCCCCACTGCCGGCTCCCCCGCCACCTCGACGCCGATGAGGACGCCCCACAGCGGAACCCCGTGAACAAAGGACTTCGTCCCGTCGATGGGATCGAGAAGCCAGCGCACGGAAGCTCCGGGATGCAATTCGCCATGCTCCTCGCCGACGATGCCGTGATCCGGGTAGCGCCGCCGGATCTCCGCGCGCAGCAGGCTCTCGGCTTCCCGGTCCGCGATGGTGACGGGAGTGTCGTCGGCCTTGGTTTCGACCTCGATCAGGGCGCCGAAGTACCCCAGGGCAACCTTCCCGGCGGCGCGTGCGAGCTCCTCGGCCGTGCGCGCCAGGTCACCGAGGTCGATGGAGGTCGGATGGGATGCGTTCATGGCGGAGGCGGAGCGGGGCGCGGCGGGGAGTCGGTGCTCCGCGGCGGGCGGGGAAGCCCGTGCACGCCGAGCACTTGCGCCCAAAGGTACCGAAAGCCCCGGTCCGCCGGGAGCGGTCGGGCGGCCGCGCGACGGCGGCGAAGATCCCGGTCGGCTGCCGCGAGGGCGTCCTGCCAGCGATACAGGGCGGCGAGACCGAAGCTGACCGTGACACCGTGCGGCGAGAGCAACGGATGCCGCGCGATCGCCCGGGCCAGGCGGTCAGCGGCCGAGCGAACCCGGCCTGTGCTCATATGCCCGAAGATGACCACGAACTCATCGCCGCCCAGCCGCGCCGCAAATGCGTTCGCCGAGGCCTTCGAAAACACGTTGGCCACGGCGGTGAGCACCCGGTCGCCCTCCGGGTAGCCATGCCGGTCGTTGAAGCGCTTGAAGTCGTCCACGTCGAACAGAGCCAGCGAGAGGGGACGCAGGGCACCGGGGACCAGGACGCGATCCAGATGGAGTTCCAGATGGCGGCGATTGGGAAGCCCGGTCAGCCGGTCGGTTAGAGCCAGACGCCGATTCGAGACTGCATTCCGTTGGATCCGGCGCAGTCTCAACTCCAACTCGCGCACGTAGCCTGCGTCGAGAGGGCGGCGCATGCCACCGCTCGTTCCCCTCGGCCGGCGGCGAACCCGGGCTGGCCTCTTCGTCAAGCGTCCGTTTTCATGCGTCGGACTCCGGGCGATGTCCCAGGGGCGTGATCCCGCACCGGGTGTGGGCGGACGGGCGACCCAGTGAGGCTAGCGCCGCATCTCCCGGGCAGGAATGGAAGATCGGGACCGATGCGGTCCCGGCTCGCGGGAGAGGCGCGTCAGCCGGTCTGCTCCAACGGTTCCGCGGTGGGCGCCTCCGCTGCGCCGGCGGATTCGGCCCCGTCGCGCCCGGCTGCCAACCCTTCAGCGCGCTCGGCGTAGCGCCTGATCTCATACCCGACGGCCCGCAGGATACCCGCTTCCTGGGTGTCCGGCTCGGCGCGCGCGATGATCGTGCGCAGGGTGCGCATCACCCCTTCCGGCGCGCGGCGGGTGAAGAAGGCGATGCGGTCGAGGCCGCGCTCGAGGACCGCGTAGGTCTCCTCCAGCTCGGCGCTGGTGGCGGGTTCGGTCGCGCGCCGCCCCCGGGGCAGCTCCGCCGCGTCGTGCGCCGCCAAGAAGATCTCGTAGGCCAGGATCAGCACGGCCTGGGCCAGGTTGAGGCTCTTGTACTCGGGGAGGGTGGGGACGATGGCCACCCGGTTGCACAGGTCGAGCGCCTGGTTGGAGAGCCCCCGGTCCTCGCGGCCGAAGAGCACGGCCACGGTGCCCCGGGACGCGCGCGCGACCACCTGGGCCGCCAGGTCGCGCGGCCGCCCGTAGTTGCGGTGGGCGGTGCGGGCGCGCGCCGTTGTGCCGAGCACGAAGGTGGTGTCGGCCAGCGCGCCGGCCAGCGTGTCGTGGATCTCGGCGCGCTCGACCAGGTGGTCGCTCCGGTGGGCGATCCCGGTGATGCGCCAGGCGTCGAACTCGGCGGGACGAACCAGGCGCAGCCGGTCGAGGCCCATGTTCATCATCGCCCGCACCGTGCCCGCGATGTTGACCACGTTCTGCGGCTCGTGCAGCACGACCACCACGTTGGAGAGCGGAGAAGCCTCCGCGGGCACATCTCCCTGCATGGGGCGGGTCAGCGGTCGTGGATGAATCCGCGCGAGTCGACGAGCGGTCAGGACTCGCGAGCTACCTCTTCCTCGGGCGCCTCGGGAAGCTGGGGCAGCTCATCCGCCTGTCCTTCCTTCAGGCCGCGCTTGAAGTTCTTGATGCCCGTGCCCACGCCGCGGGCGAACTCGGGAATCTTGCGGCCTCCGAAGAAGAGGACCAGGAGGCCCAGCGCCAGAAGGATCTCGTTGAATCCCAGCAGCAGGGGCAGCGCCACAAAGACCAGGTCTGGACCGAACATGTTCTCGCCTCGATGTCGTGGGTCGACCTCTGGAAGGTAGCAGCCCGTGGAAGAATCCGCCCGCTGCTACGCTCCCGCCTCCCGCAGCAGCAGCTTCGCGATCGTCTGAAGCTGCATGTTGGTCGTCCCTTCGTAAATGGTTCCGATCTTGGCGTCGCGATAGAACTTCGCCACCGGGTACTCGCTGGTGAAACCGTACCCGCCGTGCAGATCCACGCACTCCGACGCCACCCTCTGGGCCGCCTGCGATGCGAAGAGCTTGGCCATCGCCGCCTGGCGGATGTAGGGGAACCCGCCGTCGCGCAGGCGGGCCGCGTTGTACACCAGCAGGCGCGCCGCTTCCACGTCGGTGGCCATCTGCGCGAGCTGAAACTGAACCCCCTGGAACTCGGAGACGGAGCGGCCGAACTGCTCCCGCTGCCGGGTATAGCGGAGCGTGTGGTCGAGGGCACCTTGCGCCAGCCCCACCATCTGGGCTCCGATGCCGATGCGCCCCTCGTTGAGGGTGGCGATCGCGATCCTGTACCCGAGACCGACCTCGCCCAGCAGACTCCCGCCGGGAACCCGGCAACCGTCCAGCACGACCTCGGTCGTCGACGACGCCCGAATCCCGAGCTTCTGCTCCCTCCTGCCGACGGAGAGGCCCGGGGTGTTTCTGTCCACCAGAAAGGCGGTGATGCCGCGGTAGCCCGAATCCGGATCGACGTTGGCGAAAACGATGTAGAGGCCGGCTTCGGCTCCGTTGGTGATCCAGAGCTTCTGGCCGTTCAGAATCCAGTCGTCACCCGCGCGCACGGCGGTGCATCGAAGGGCGAACGCGTCGGATCCGCTCCCCGCCTCCGAGAGCGCGTAGGCGCCGACCGTGTCGGACGCCAGGCGCGGCAGGTGGCGGGCCTGCTGCTCCTCGGTCCCGTAGCGGAGGAGCGCGTTGATGACGAGGGTGTTCTGAACGTCCACCAGCACGGCCACCGCAGGGTCCACGGCAGACAGCTCCTCCACGACGAGCACCGCCGCGAAGAACGAGCTGCCGGCTCCCCCGAAGCGTACCGGAATCTCCACCCCCATGAGGCCGAGCTCGAACAGCTTGCGGATCAGCGCCGGATCCATGGCTTCCTTCGCATCCATGGCGGCTACCCTGGGTGCGATCTCGCTCCGCGCGAAGTCCCGCACCGCCTGCTGAAAGAAACGTTCCTCCTCGCCAAGGGATGTCAGCGGGCTGCGCATTCCGTCCGGGAAGCCTGCCTGCATGAGAGAGAGCGTCTCCTGCGCTGGAAAGCGAAGAATGGACCGACCCATGGACCGCGTTCCGATCCCCGGGGCGGCGGCGCGAACGTCGCGCACGCGGCGCGCCGTACAACCCCCCGGGGCCGCCCGGCGTTCCCGCGCGGAACCCTGAGCCCGACGCCCCATCCGGCTTCTTCGCCGGGACGTCGGTATCGGGGTTGACGCGCAAGGAACGCACTTTCTATAGTCCCGAACCGAAATCCGCCCTCGATCCCTCCCGTGCCCGGAGCAGCCATGTCCGACATCCCCGAGCATCTCTACTACACCGAGGAGCACGAGTATGTGGGGGAAACCGACGAGGAGAGCGTCTACGTCGTCGGCATCACCGACTACGCGCAGGGGGAACTGGGCGACATCGTGTACGTGGAACTGCCCAGGGTCGGCACGCACTTCGACCGGATGGAGGTGTTCGGCGTCATCGAGGCGGTGAAGGCGGTCAGCGACCTCTACTGCCCGATCGCGGGCGAGGTCGTTGAAATCAACGAGGCAATCGACCTCGATCCGGCCCTGGTCAACGGCGATCCCTACGGGGACGGCTGGATGATCAAGCTGCGCGCGGAGGACGACGACGCGCTCGAGGGCCTGATGAGCCCCGAGGACTACGAGTCCCACATCGACGGGTGAGGAGCACCGCATCCACGCTCCGCGGATTCCCCGAGTAATGCCCGATATCGCGCACGAGAACCGATTCCCCCGACGACATCTCGGTCCCGGGCCCCGGGATGTGCGCGCGATGCTGGAGGAGCTGGGCTACGATTCCCTCGACGGGCTGGTCGCGGACACCGTGCCCGAATCCATCCGCCTGGGGCGCGAACTGGATCTCCCCGAAGGGATCTCCGAGCACGAGCTGATCGGCCGGTTGCGGGAGGTCGCCTCGCGCAACCAGGTCTTCCGCTCCTACCTGGGGATGGGCTACGCGGGCACCATCACTCCGCCCGTGATTCTCCGCAACATCCTGGAGAACCCCGGCTGGTACACGCAGTACACTCCCTATCAGGCGGAAATCGCGCAGGGCCGGCTGCAGGCGCTGCTGAACTTCCAGACCATGGTGGGGGATCTCACGGGCTGCGCGGTCGCCAACGCGTCGCTGCTGGACGAGGCCACGGCGGCCGCCGAAGCCATGACGCTCTGCCTCGCGTCCACGCGCGATCGCGGCCGCAACCGCTTCCTGGTCGCCTCCGACTGCCACCCGCAGACCATCGAGGTGGTGCGCGCCCGGGCGGAGCCGCTCGGCATCGAAGTGGTGGTCGAGCACCCGCGCGACTGGGCGCTGGACGACAACGTGTTCGGCACGCTGGTGCAGTACCCGGGCACCGACGGCAGCGTGCGCAACTACCGGGCGCTCTCTGACGCGGTGCACGCGGCCGGGGGACTGGTGGTCATGGCCACCGACCTGCTCGCGCTCACCCTGCTCACCTCCCCCTGGGAGATGGGCGCCGACATCGCGGTGGGCAACAGCCAGCGCTTCGGCGTCCCTCTCGGCTACGGCGGACCGCACGCCGCCTTCATCGCCGCGCGCGACAACATGCGCCGCCAGATGCCGGGCCGGATCATCGGCGTCTCCATCGACGCCCACGGCAACCCCGCCCTGCGCATGGCGCTGCAGACACGGGAGCAGCACATCCGCCGCGAGCGCGCCACCTCCAACATCTGCACCGCCCAGGTGCTGCTGGCCGTCATGGCGGGCATGTACGCAGTGTACCACGGGCCTGAGGGACTGCGGCGCATCGCCACCCGCGTGCGCAACCTCACGGGCGTGCTGGCCGAGGGCGTGCGCAGGCTGGGCCATCGGGTGGTCAACGAGGTCTTCTTCGACACCCTGACCATCGAACCCGCGGGCGTGAGCGCACGCCGGATCGTGGAGCGGGCGCGGGAGCGCGGGATCAACCTGCGCGAGAGCGCCGGGCACGTGGGCGTGTCGCTGGACGAAACCGTGGGACCGCAGGACCTGGACGATCTCTTCGCGGCCTTCTCGGGCGACGGCGGGCCCGGGTTCGACGCCGCCGCTCTCGCCCGGGAGACGGAGGTGCCGCCCCTGCCTCCGAAGCTCGCGAGGCAGACCGTGCTCCTTGATCACCCCGTCTTCAACAGCTATCACTCCGAGACGGAGATGCTGCGCTACATCCGCCGTCTCGAGAGCCGCGACCTGTCGCTGACCACGAGCATGATTCCGCTCGGCTCGTGCACCATGAAGCTGAACGCCACCGCGCAGATGACGGCGGTGTCGTGGCCCGAGTTCGGCGCGATGCACCCCTTCGCGCCGGCGGAGCAGGCGGAGGGGTACCGGCGCATCGTCGCGGACATGGAGAGGTGGCTGGCCGAGATCACGGGATTCGCCGCCACCTCGCTGCAGCCCAACTCGGGCGCCCAGGGGGAATACGCGGGCCTGCTGGTGATCCGCGCGTACCACCACGACCGCGGCGACACCGGGCGGGACGTGTGCCTCATCCCCTCCTCCGCGCACGGCACCAACCCGGCCAGCGCGGTCATGGCGGGCATGAAGGTGGTGGTGGTCAAGTGCGACGCGGACGGCAACATCGACACGGAGGACCTGCGCGCCAAAGCCGACCGGCACACCGAGCGGCTGAGTGCGCTCATGGTCACCTATCCGTCCACCCACGGGGTCTTCGAGGAGCGCATCCGCGAAGCCTGCGACATCGTGCACAAGCGCGGGGGGCAGGTGTACCTGGACGGCGCCAACCTGAACGCCCAGGTGGGGCTGACGCGACCCGGCGACTACGGCGCCGACGTGTGCCACATCAACCTGCACAAAACCTTCGCCATCCCCCACGGTGGCGGCGGGCCCGGCATGGGCCCCATCTGCGCTGCCGAACACCTTGCGCCCTTCCTCCCCGGGCATCCGCTGGTGCGGACGGGAGGCGAGAAGGCGATCGGTCCTATCTCCGCGGCTCCGTGGGGCAGCGCAAGCATCCTGCTCATCTCATGGGCCTACATCGCGCTTCTGGGACGCGAGGGGACGAGGAAGGCGACGGAAGTGGCCATCCTGAACGCCAACTACATGGCGAACCGGCTGGAGAAGCACTTTCCGGTGCTCTACAAGGGCGCGCGCGGCCGGGTGGCGCACGAGTTCATCCTCGACCTGCGACCGCTCAAGCGGGCGACCGGCATTACCGACGAGGATGTGGCCAAGCGGCTCATGGACTATGGCTTCCACGCGCCCACGATGTCGTTCCCGGTCTTCGGCACGATCATGGTCGAGCCCACCGAGAGCGAGTCGCGGGAAGAGCTGGACCGTTTCTGCGACGCGCTCGTCTCGATCCGGGCCGAGATCCAGCAGATCGAGCTGGGGCTTGCCGACCGCAAGGACAACGCGCTCAAGCACGCCCCGCACACGGCGGCGGTGGTGGTGAGCAGCGATTGGAACCACGCCTACAGCCGGGAGCAGGCCGCGTTTCCGGCTCCCTGGACGAGAGAGGCGAAATTCTGGCCCTACGTGGGCCGGGTCAACAACGCATTCGGGGACCGCAATCTGGTCTGCGTCTGTCCCCCGGTGGAAAGCTACTCGGAGGTTTGACCATGGCCGCGCTGACGTATCACGGACACGCCACCTTCCTGCTTGAACTGAGCGACGGCACGCGCATCTCCATCGATCCCTGGTACGAGGAAAGCCCGGCCAACGACATGTCGCTCGCGGATCTGGGGGATGTCGACTACGTGCTCTGCTCGCACGGGCACTTCGATCACTTCGCGGATGCCATCCCGTTGGCGAACGCCACCGGCGCCACGCTGGTTTCGACCTTCGAGATCGTGGCCTTCGCCCAGACCCAGGGGGTCGAGAACGCGCATCCCATGCACATCGGCGGGGGATTCAACTTCCCCTTCGGGCGCGTGAAGATGACGCCGGCGCTGCACGGCGGACAGGTGCACGGCGACAACACCGGGGCGTACACGACGGTCCCGGGCGGGCTGCTCATCGACGCCGACGGCACCCGCGTCTACCACGCGGGCGACACCGCGCTGCTGACGGACATGAAGCTGCTGCGCGGCCAGGTCGACGTGGCCCTGCTGCCGATCGGCGACAACTTCACCATGGGCCCGGATGACGCGGCCATCGCGGTCGACTTCATCCGGCCTTCCGTGGTGGTCCCGATCCACTACAACACCTTCCCGCCCATCGTGCAGAACCCGGAGGCGTTCCGGGCGCTGGTGGGGGATACCGCGCGGGTGGAGGTGATGGCGAGCGGGGACGTGCTGGAGCTTTAGCAGGGTCGTGCATCCTGCGGGGGCGCTTTCTCCCGCCGCTCGAGAGGGGACAGGCGCGGCGGGGTGGCGCGAGACGGTTCGCCGGATGGCTCGCCTCCGGTGGACGGTCGTGTTCGATCCGCCCCGTGACGGCGCGGCGAACATGGCGGTGGACCATGCCCTCGCCGAGACGGTCGAGCCGGACGCGGGGTGGCTGCGCCTCTACCGCTGGGTCCGACCCACCCTCTCGCTGGGCCGCCACGAACCGGCCGCGGACGTCTATGACTTCGCGCGCGCGGAGAGGCTGGGCGTCGACGTGGTGCGCCGTCCCACAGGCGGCCGGGGCGTGCTCCACGACGCCGAGCTGACCTACGCGGTGGTCGCCCCGGTCGCCTCGGCGGGGCGGTTGCGGGCGGCCTACGCGGTTGTGCACGCCGGGCTGGCCGCGGGGCTGCGCGCCCTCGGGGCGGACGCCCGGTTGGCCGCGGGCGCGGCACCCGGCCCGCCGCGGGCGGGAGCATGCTTCGACGCGACCGCCGGGGGGGAGGTGGTGGCGGGGGGGCGGAAGCTCACCGGCAGCGCCCAGGCGCGCATCGGCCGCGCCCTGCTGCAGCACGGGTCGGTGCTGATCGACGGATCCCAGGACGTCGTAGGCGACCTGTGCCGGCAGCCGGCCGTCGCGGGCACGTCACCTGCGTCCACGACCTTGCGCGAACAGCTCGCCCGCGCGCCCTCGTGGGAAGAAGTCGCGACGGCAGTTACGCAAGGGCTCTCAGCCGAACTCGGAATCGAGATGGTGGAGGGAGAGCTGCCGCAACCGGCGCTGCGGCGGATGGGCTCGCTTGAGCGGTACTATCGGTCGCCCGAGTGGACGCGTCGGCGGTAAGAGCGGACACACGCTGCCTGATCATTCACTATTCGTATTGGGGCCGGCTCGTAGTGGGGCTGGCCGGCAATCACCGTTCAAGATCGGTTGACCGCCGCCCCGGAACCATCAGATTTCGCAACCGGACGGTCTCTCCGGGACAGGTCATACCCCCTCCTTTTCACGCCGGCGCCATGAATCCGAGCAACCTGCACGTCAGCCGGGAACGAGGTCACGTTCGGGTCTCCGGAGACCTGCTCCTCGATTCCTTCCGGCGCGTGCTGGCTGCCATCCATCATGCCACCCAAAGGGGCTTCACCGAGGTGACGCTCGACTGCTCCGCGACAACCTCGGCCTTTCCGGGCCCGATGCTGGCGGTGCTCGCGGCATGCATCCGGCTCCACGACGAGTCCGACGTGGATGTGTCGTTGGTTCGCCCGACGGATGGAAGCCTGCGGCGCCTATTCCAGAACGCGAACTGGGCTCACCTGATGACACCGCAACGGTTCGCCGAGTCGGCCTGGCATCCCGCCTCCGTTCTGCCCGCGAGCCGCTTCAGGTCGCCGGACGAGCAGCGCGAAATCGTGGACCGCATTCTCGACGCGGTCCTCTCCTCTCCCGCCAAGCTCGCGCGTTCCAATCTCGCGGTCTTCGAGTGGGCGGTAAACGAGATAACCGACAACGTGCTGCAACACGCCGGTTCGGAGCAGGGCGGGTTGGTGCAACTGAGCCACTATTCCAACAGGCAACGGTTGGAATTCGCGGTGGCCGACGCCGGCCAGGGAATCCCAACCACCATGAGGACTACGCGACCCGAGCTTTCAGACCCCGTCGCCCTGGAGTTCGCAGTCCGACGCGGGATTACCCGCGACAAAGAGGTCGGGCAGGGCAATGGGCTCTTCGGAACGCACCGAGCATCCACAGTGGGCTCGGGTGACTTCGTAATTCATTCCGGATACGCAAGCATCCAGCGCGACCTCGAAGCCCGCGAGCAAACCTCCCCCGTCGCCGGAACGCTGGTCGTCGTCAGCCTGGACTACTCCGACCCTGAAGCCTTGTGGCGTGCGCTCGACATTCAGGATACCGGAGCCGATCCGGCCGGCGACTACGTCGAGAACCGGTACGAAGCCGTGGCCGAAGACGTTCTGCGCTTCGTAGTACGGAAGGAAGCCGGCTCCGTCGGATCCAGATCGTCCGGCAGGCTGGCTCGAACCAAGCTCGAGAATCTGATAGCGATGTATCCGAACCATCCAGTTGACATCGATTTCGGCGAGATATCAGTCGTCTCCAGCAGCTTCGCGGACGAGTTTCTCGCCAAGCTGTTCGTGCGTCTCGGCGCACTCCGCTTCATGAGCGCTATCCGTTTGCGACGGATGTCGCCACCGGTTCGAGCCGTGCTGGACCGCGCGATCCTGCAACGGGCCGGGCAGGAAGGTGCCGGGCGATGAACCCGATCCCGGCAAGTCGGTTTTCCCGGCCTTCTGGACACGGGGTCAGGATGGACGGCATCGCCATCGATGGCACTGGCTCAGGTGCCGCCCCGGATGTGTCAGGCATTTCCAAAGTTACGATCCCGCCTGCTGCTTGAGACGAGCGCCAACCAACCCTTGACACACCCCGGAGGTACGTTCACCTTACCTGCTCCGGTGCTAGGATAAGCTCCGGTAGACTCGGTGGGCTGTCCGCTGTGGGCAGTCATTTCGTTTGCCTTGAACCAGCTCATGGAGGGCACTCCCTTGGCCGCACTCAACAACCTTTATGTTGCGCTCCTGCAGATCCCCGGGATGGAAGCCCCGGATCAGACCATCGGCGAGCAGATGGGCTTCATCTGGGAGCAGACCGGTTTCATGCGCTGGCCGCTGGCAGCCTGCATCGTCGTCGGCATCATCGTCATCATCTGGAAGTTCTTCGACCTGATGGCCAAGAGCGGCCGCACCAAGAAGATCCTCTCCGAGGTCGACGCGCTGCTTGCCGACGCCCAATTGCAGGAGGCGATCGAGGTCACCCGCGAGTCCAACTCCCCCGCCGCCAACATCCTGTACGCGGGACTGGAGCGGCATGAGGAGGGCACCGACCGGGTCATGAAGGCGATCGAGAACCAGGGGCTCATCGAGCTGAGCCGCCTGGAGCGTGGCCTTGTGGTCCTGGCGACCCTCACCAACATCGCCCCGCTGCTGGGCTTCCTGGGCACGGTGATCGGAATGATCATCGCGTTCCAGTCCATCGAGCTGGCCGGCGAGGTCGAGGCGACACTGGTTGCGGGCGGGATCAAGGTGGCGCTCCTGACGACCGCCGCGGGCCTCACGATCGCGATCCCCGTGAGCATCGCCCACAACTTCTTCGTGTCGCGCATCGACTCGCTCGTAATCGACATGGAAGAGTCGGCCCAGAAGATGATCGACGCGCTCCACGCGATGGAAACCGGGAGGGCATCCATATAGCCGGAAGCCGCAATTCCGCAGTCGAAAGGTCACCCCTTGGGGTGGCCTTTCGTCATTTTGGACCATGGGTCTGACGATGAAGACGCTCTCCGCGCAAGCACCTGCCCTCCTCACGGCGGTGTCCCTGATCATCGCCGTGCCGGCCCCGGCCTCTTCCCTGTCTCACCCGGGGCCGACTCCCCAGGCCACGGGAACGGCGAGCCGTGTCCCCGTCGAACGGCCCTGGCACACGGCGACCCGCCTGAGGGAAGCCCTCGCCGCAACCGATTCCCCCGAACCGGCCGCCATCCTGGAACTGGCCCGCGCGGAGGCGGGCTGGCGGAACTGGACACAGGTGAGCGAGCTGCTGGCGGACGCCGAGTGGCTGGACGAGGTGAATGCCGGGGAAGGATGGCTCCTCCTCGGCCTGGCCGCCGAAGCCGCGGAAGACTGGGCAGCCGCGGAGCAGGCCCTGGGAGCCTGGCTCGCCGGCGGAAGCCGCGACGAGGAAGCCGTCCTGCGTCTGGTCCGGATTCGCGCCCGCCTGAACCGTTCGGGAGACGCGCTCGGGACGCTGGGTGCGATCGCCACGGGTCGCACGGACTTCTTCGATAGCCGCATGCGGTTGGAGGTCGCGGAGATTCTCGCCCCGCTGGGCGACACCGCCGGCGTCCGTCTGGCGAGCGCGGGCATCACCGACGACGAAATCCGGGAACGAAGCTGGCTGCTCCGCTCCGACGCCTATCTGACCGTCGCCGACAGCGCCGCCGCCGAGACCTTCCTGGACCAGACCGTCGCCTCGATCTCGGACGCCGGACGCCGGGCGCGGGGATGGGCGTTGTTGGGCGAACTGCGGGAGGCGCGTGGCGACCGGGAAGGCGCGCTTGTCGCTTTCGGCGCCGTGCTGGACGCCGTCGACCGGGGCAGCGCCGCCACCCTTGCCGCCACCGCCATCGCCGAGTCGGGCACCGCCTCGACCGACGAACTTCCGGCACTGGGTCGCGTCCTTCAGCGCGGAGGCGAAACGGGACTCGCGCTGGATGTCTACGACCGGTACGTGGAGGAAGCGTCCACGTCTCCTCCGCTTACCCTTCGCCTGGCGCGAGCGCGTCTCATGGCGAGTGCGGGACGGCTCTCGGAAGCCAGGGACGAGTTCAGCAGCCTCGCCGGCAGCGAGGACCCCGAGGTGGGCCCGCCCGCCCTCGACAACCTGGCCCGGGTGCAGCGGCGGCTCGGTGCGGGAGGCGCAGCGGAGGCGGCGCAGGAGCAGCTGGTGGAGCGCTTTCCGGAAAGCCGCCAGGCAGTCGACTTCATCTTCTTCCGCGCCGATGCCGACCACGACGCGGGCCGGCTCTCCCAGGCCATGGAGGGGTACGGGCAAACCGCGTTAATGGCACCCGCCATGGATCGCGCCGGTCTGGCGCGCATGCGCCTCGGCCAGCTCCACATCGGCGCCGGCGATCACCAGCAAGCCGCCGCGGTCTTCGAGAGCTACCTCGCCGACTTTCCCGAGGGACGGCGCTGGCAGGAAGCCGCATACTGGGCGGCATGGGCCCGCCTCCGGCTGGGCGACCAGGAACGCACGGCCGCGCATGTGGCGCTCGTTACCCGCGGTGATCCCCTCTCCTACTACGCGTTCCTCGGAGCAGAGCTGCTCGGGGAGGACTACGACCCGGAACTGGACCCCGATCCCCCCTTCGACGAGTCCGGGGCCTTCTGGATGTACGAACCGCTGCGCGAAGCAGGGCTGCTCAAGCGCGCGGGGATGAAGTCGGCCGCCGCGGACGCCGCGGCACGATTGGTCGAACGGGCCGAAGGCTCCCCTGGAGCGCTGCTCCGGCTGGCCGAAGGGCTGATCGCGGAGGGCATGTACATCGAGGGCATCCGCGTCGGGGGACGGGCCCAGAGCGCCGGATACCCCCGTTCGCCGCGCCTCGTGCGCGCGGCCTATCCGCTTCCCTACCGGGAGGTCATCCTCGACGAGGCGGCCAAGCACGAACTGGACCCGTTCCTGATGGCCGCCCTGATGCGCCAGGAATCCGCCTTCGACGCCGAAATCGTCTCCAGCGCGGGAGCGGTCGGGCTCATGCAGGTGATGCCCGCGACCGGACGCGAACTCGCGCAACGGGAGGGACCGCGCCCCTTCTCGGCCGCGTCGCTCGTAGTGGCCGACGTGAACCTCCACCTTGGCTCGCGCTACCTCGCACAGATGCTCGCCCGCTATGACGGCCAACTGCCGCTGGTGCTGTCGGCCTACAACGCAGGTCCTTCCCGCGCCAACCGCTGGCGCCGCCTGCCCGAGGCCTCCGACCTCCAGCGCTTCACGGAACGAATCCCCTTCTTCGAGACGCGCAACTATGTGAAGAGCGTCGAGCGCAACCTGAGGGTATATCGCTGGCTCTACGGCGACGACTCATGAACCGCGACATCGGGGCATGAACCCGCCCACCCTCTTCCTGATCGACGCCTACGCGCTCATCTACCAGTCGTTCTTCGCCTTCGCCAACCGGCCCCTCACCAACTCCAGGGGCGAGAACACGTCCGCGGAGTGGGGCTTCCTCAACTACCTGATCCGGATCCGGGAAGAGTTCGCGCCCGCCTATCTCGCGGTGGTCTTCGACGCCGGCTCGAGTCAGCGCAAGGAACTCTATCCCGAGTACAAGGCGACGCGCGAGAAAATGCCCGAGGACCTGCGCGAGAGCCTGGGCCGCATCCGGTCGCTGCTGGATGCCCTCCATCATCCCGTGGTCGAAGTCGAAGGATTCGAGGCGGACGACGTCATCGCGTCGCTGGCGCAGCGCGCCCTCGCGCTCGAGGAGGATATCGAGGCCGTCATCGTTTCGGGGGACAAGGATTTCTACCAGCTCCTGCGCCCGGGCCTGCGTCTGTTCCGGCCCGCGCGCGGGGGACGTGCCGGCACCTCGGCGGAGTGGGTCGACGAGTCGAACGCAAGCAAGCGCTTCGGGGTTCCTCCCGATCGCATCATCGACTACCTGGCGCTGATCGGAGACTCCTCGGACAACGTGCCCGGAGCTCCGGGCATCGGGCCCAAGACGGCGGTCAAACTGATCGAGCAGTATGGAGACCTGGACGAGATTCTCGCCCACGCGGAAGAGGTGCGGGCCAAGCGTCCCCGCGAGTCCCTGCTCAACAACGCGGATCAGATCCGGCTGTCCCGGCAGCTTGTGACGATGCTCACCGACGTGGATGTGAACCTCGACCTCGAGGGCCTGGCCGTGCGTGCTCCAGACCGCGAGCGGATGCGCGAGCTGCTGCTGGAACTCGAGTTTCACACCCTTCTGGAGCGCTTCGCCGGCGCGCCGGCAGATGATGTGTCGTCCAGGGACGAGGATGTCGACTACCGGATGGTGCTCGACGAGGCCGGAGTCGACGAAGTGGTCAGGGAAGCGCGGGCGCAGGGCGAGGTGGCGTTGGCCCTACTCACCGCGTCTCCCGATCCGATGCGCGGATCCATTGCAGGGATCGCCCTCTCGAGCCAGGCGGGGAAGGCTCGCTACCTCCCTCTGGCCCACCAGCCCGCCCTCGATCTCGAGATGGGGGCGCTGGCGGAGTCCGCGGCGTCGGCGAGCAATCTTCCCGCGCTCGACTCTCCCGCCATGGTTCCGCTCCGCGATCTGCTCGAGGATGCCGGAGTGCCCAAGACCGGCCACGACCTGAAACACGGCATGGTCGCGCTGGCAGAGGCCGGCATTGCGCTCGGAGGGGGCTCGTTCGACACCATGGTGGCGTCCTATCTCCTCGAACCCGAGCTCCGGGGCCACGAACTGGAAACGCTGGCGGCGAACCGGCTCGGCCTCGAGACGACCCGGCTCAAGGAACTCGTCGGCACGGGGAAGAAGGAGGTTCCCCTGACCCGGATCGCGCCCGAGAAGGTGCTCCGCTACGCGTGCGAGCGCGCCGACTGCGCGGGACGCCTGCGGGAGCACTTCCGGCCCAGACTCCAGGGACACGCCCTCGATGGCCTGTTTCGGGATGTGGAGATGCGCCTGGTGCCGGTGCTGGCGCGCATGGAGCGAAACGGGGTCCGCATCGATCCATTGTTCTTCAGCGAGATGAGCCGGCAGCTGGAGCATGAGCTGGGGCTGGTGCAGGAGGAGATCTTCAGCGAAGCCGGATCCGAATTCAATCTCAATTCGACGCCCCAACTGCGAACCGTGCTCTTCGAGAATCTGGGGCTACCGGTCATCCGCAAGACCAAGACGGGGCCCTCGACAGCCGCCTCGGTGCTGGAGGAACTCGAGGCGCTCGGCCATCCCGTGCCGCGGCTGCTGATGCAGTATCGGCGCATGGAGAAGCTGCGCAGCACCTACATCGACGCCCTCCCCGGTCTCGTCCATCCGCGCACCGGGCGCATTCATACGCATTTCAACCAGACGGTCGCCGCGACCGGCCGGCTGTCTTCCAGCAACCCCAATCTCCAGAACATCCCCATCCGCACGCGGATCGGACGGGAGATCCGCAAGGGCTTCGTGGCCGCCCCGGGACACGTTCTGCTGACCGCCGACTACTCCCAGATCGAGTTGCGCATCCTGGCGCACTTCTCGGGCGATCCGGCGTTCCTGACGGCGTTCCGCGAAGCCAGCGACATCCACCGCCAGACCGCCGCCGTGATCTTCGACGTGCCCGTGGACGACGTCAGCCCGCGAATGCGCGACCAGGCCAAGACCATCAACTTCGCCACCCTGTACGGGCAGGGAGCCTTCTCCCTGGGGCGCCAGCTGGGCATTCCGCAAGGCGACGCGAAGCGCTTCATCGACCAGTACTTCGAACGTTTCAGCGGTGTGCGCACCTTCCTTGACGAGCAGGTCTCGCTGGCGAAGGAACGGGGCTATGTCGAGACGCTCGCGGGGCGGCGCCGCTACGTGCCCGAGCTGGCGTCGCGCAACTGGAACATCCGCGCGCACGGGGAGCGGATCGCGCGCAACACACCCATCCAGGGTACGGCCGCGGATGTCATCAAGAAGGCGATGATCGAAGTTCAGCAGGCCCTGGACGAAGCCGGCTCGGGGGCGATGATGCTCCTCCAGGTGCACGACGAGCTGGTGCTCGAGACGCCCGCCGCAGAACTGGAACGGGTGCGCGACATGGTGGTGTCGCACATGGAAAACGCGACCGCGCTCGCGGTGCCGCTGGTGGTGGATACCGGCGCCGGCGAAAGCTGGTTCGAGTGCAAGGGCTGACGGCGCCCGGACCGGGGCTCCGATCGGCTCATTCTGTCATTCCTTCGCCCGGGTTTCCCCGCGAACGTGAGAGTCGCCGGGAGGAATCCAGTTTCACACGCAGGGAAGGAGAGACGCCGATGAGCCGGTCGGTCAACAAGGTAATCCTGATCGGGAATGTCGGGCGGGATCCGGACGTCCACGAGACCCAGGGACGCAAGAAGGTGGCGCACTTTTCGCTCGCCACCAACCAGCGGATCCGCCGTGGGCCGAACGACGTGGAGGAGCGGACGGACTGGCACCGGATCACAGTGTGGAACAGAACTGCCCAGTTCGTCGAGGAGTACGTGCGGAAGGGAGACCGGGTGTACGTGGAGGGCCGGCTCGAGTACGACTCCTATGAGCGGGACGGCATCACCATTCCCACTGCCGACGTGACCGCGCGCGAGCTGGTGCTGCTCACGCAGCGGCCTGAGGACTAGCTGGTCCTCAGGGCACGCTGCGAATCCGGCGCCACGCCGCTCCGGTGCTTGCGCGATTCGTCCCCGGAGTCCTAGAAGAGGTCGCGGAAGCGTCGGTTGAGGTCGAGAACGACCTCCCATGAGCCGCCGTTCAGGCCGCGCACCACATCGACCAGGACGAGATCCCAGCCGAGGGCGACCCCCAGCCCGGCGGAGAAGCGGGTGATCCGGGGGGGGCGGGCGTCCCACAATGCGGGAACCTCCGCGGAGGAGAGCCGGGTGCGCCCGGCCGCGCCCAGGCCGCGGAGCCGTAGCCATGGGCCGAAGAGTTGGCGGGAGCCTTCGACCCGAAGCAGCCAGAAGGCGTTGCCGGCCAGGGAGCGGTAGTCGTATCCGGGAAGGGTCTCGCGGCCTCCAAGGAGGTAGAGCGACTGCGGCGGCGCGCCCTCGGAGACGACAGCGGCGTCCAGTGACGAGCGGAGTTCCACACCGTGTTCGAGCCAGCGGCGGCCGGCCGCGAGACGCAGGGACGCTTCCTGGTAGGGGGCGCCGTCGAAGTTCGCCAAGGTGGCGCCCGCTTCCCCGAACAGGCGGTCGGGAGAGCCGAGCGACGCGGACAGCCGAACGGCCGTCAGGTCGCCTTCGTCGATGGTGCGCACCGGACGCCAGCCGCCTGGCTCTCCGCCGGCGACGACGCGCGCGCCGTGATGGCGTTCGTAGCGCACCTCGGCGCGCGCCGAAACCGGGCCGAACGAGCGGCCTGCCCGGGCACGGGCGCCCGTCGCGAAGTAGGGGTCCGTCCAGTCGGTCTGGTGGAGCAGTGAGGAGAGGGTGTTCATGATCCGGCTCGACCCGGGCACCGGTCCGATGTCGCGCGGCTCGCGCAGAAAGAGATCCACGCCGACGGTGCTCGGCCGCTCGCGGTCCGGGGCTTCGAACACTGCGCTCACGCGACCCAGGGGACGGTCTCCGGCGTGGGCGTAGCCGAGGAGCGTCCCGACATGCAGGCGGTTGGTCGCGCGAAGGTTGAAGCCGCCCTGGGTAACCCAGCCTTCGGCGCGGTTGTAGCGCACCGTTTCGGAGAGCGGCGGCACCGCGAGACGCAGGCGACCGAGCCCGCTCAGGTATCGACCGCGCACCAGCCGGGTCGCCTCGGCCTCGATGTCGATCAGCTCGGCGGTGGGGGCGAGCCCTTCCTCGTCGACCTGGGCGTAGAGATCGCGCTCGAAGGGGAAGGCCAGTATCGGGTCGGGGTTGCGCACGATCTGCGGCTCCAGGAAGAACAGGTCGGGGAGGTCGTCCTTGAAGTCGTAGCCGCCGATCTCCCAGCGGCCCCGAATGACGCTGCCCACGGGAAGATCGAAGAACGGGAGTTTCCGGCGGATCTCGAGGCTCTGCCGGTAGGGGAGCCAGTACCGGCGATCCCAGAGGGCGTTTTCCAGCGATACGCGGATGTAGTCGAGCTGCCGGTCGACGTAGGACGCGGGCGTGAACGTGAAGTTCATGCGCACGACCGCCGCCGTCTCCCGATCGAGAAAGAGAGTGCCCACGAAGCCGGGCTGGTCCGGGTCGCGCGGCCGCACCTGCACCTCGTACACCCGGACGGGGTCGAGGCCGTCCGCGAAGGCGACCGTGATCGAGTCGGCCAGCAGATACTCGTAGCGGGCGGCCGCGCCCGGAGCGAGAGGATGGATAACCGACGACACCTCGTCCCCGTCCCCGATCCGGATCACGTCGCCGAAGTTCTCCTGGACGATGACCAGGTGGTCGAGGTGGTAGCGGATGTTGGTGGGCATCTGCCGGTCGTCGCGGCGACCGAGAATGTGCTGCCGGGTCAGGCCGGGCGCCTTCCAGTACACGCGCACCGCGAGCTGGTCGGTCTTGACCAGGTTGCGTTCCTCGCCGGCCTCGCGGTCGAGGAAAAAGTAGACGTAGCCCCGTGCGTCGGCTGTATACGCGCGCAGGCCGTCCATGACGGCGGCCTGCCGGGTCGCGGTCGCGTGCTCGACGAACTCCAGCACCCGGAGATCGTCCCAGGAGGAAGCCTGTTGTGCCGAGGCGGGAGACGCGCCGGTGGCGAAGGCGAGGGGAACGCCGATGGCGAAGAGCAGGATGTCCTGAACCGAAGACCGGGTCAGTTCGCGCTCCAGAAACCGGACAGCGAATCCCCGTGCGGGCTGTCGCGCAGCTTTTCGAAGGCGCGGTTGCGAATCTGGCGAATCCGTTCGCGCGTGACCCCCAGCAGCACGCCGATCTCCTCGAGCGTGCGCTCCTCGCCGTCGTCCAGGCCGTAGTAGAGGTAGAGGATCTTGCGTTCGCGTTCCGTCAGGTACCTCTCGAACATGTCCTCCATGAAGGCCCGGCGCGCCAGCGCCTCCACATCCAGCTCGATGTCCGCGGCCTCCACGCCGGCGAAGCGTTCGCCGAAGCTCGAGCTGTCCCGGTCCCGGCGGTCGATGGGGGCGTCCAGGCTGAGTTCGGTCGCGGCCACCCGGCGCAGCGCGCGGATGGTCTCGACGGGCTCCTGCATCTCCTTGGCGATCTCCTGATCGGTGGGAGAGCGCCCCAGTTCCTGGGTCAGCGCGGTGTCGGTGCGCGCCAGCTTGGCGAGGTTGGAGTTCTGGTTGAGCGGGATGCGCACCGAACGGGTCTGTTCGGCCAGCGCCTGCAGGACGGTCTGCCGGATCCACCAGACCGCGTAGCTGATGAACTTGACCCCCTTGTCGGGATCGAATTTCTTGACCGCCTTCAGCAGGCCCTCGTTGCCGATGCACACCAACTCGGCCAGGCCGAGGCCACGGCCCTGGTACTTCTTGACGTAGGAAATGACGAAGCGGAGGTTCGCGGTCACCAGCCGCTCGGCCGCCTCCATGTCCCCGGTCCGGGCGCGCCGCGCCAGCTCGCGCTCTTCTTCGGGATCGCGGATGAGCGGGTACTTCTCTACGTCCTGAAGGTACTGATCGAAGGAATCCAGACCACGGGAGGATGAGAACATCCAGTGCGCGCCTACCGGGGGTGGGTATACAAAACGGCGAAGGCCGGGCCCAGGAACAGCAAGTCGGGAAATGTAACACTGCCGATGCCGACCGGTCTACCACTGATTCTTCTGACAGGCCAGACCCCGGTTTTGTTGTAACTCCGGACGCGCCGGGGGTCCGGATATGAGGTGATGGAACGCCTCTCCGCTCCCGGTGCTCGCACGGATTAACCTGCGAGTCGTCTAGTGGAAGAACCGCCCCCTGTGCACGAATGCACCCCCTGTAGTCGCTCCCGGCGCAACCGGGCCAGCCGACGAGCACTGCGGCGGCCTTCCGGCCAGGCCGTCCAGCCAGTCGTTGAGGGAATCGATGCGGTCGGCGATCACATGGATCACTCCCTGTTCCTTCTGCAGCCGGCCGCGGCAGACCATCAGCCGCGCGGTGAGCAGGGCGCGGCGGCAACGTTCCTGGACCGAGGGAAACACCACCAGGTTGGAGGATCCGGTCTCGTCCTCCAGGGTCACGAACACGATCCTGCCCGCCGTGCCCGGCCGCTGGCGGACCAGCACGATGCCGGCGACGGTGACGCGCGCCCCGGCGGGGAGTTCTTCCAGGTGGCTGGCCGGGCGCACCCCCCGGCCAGCCAGCCGCTCCCTCAGCAGGGCGGTGGGGTGCTGCTTGAGGGACAGCCCGGTGGTGCGGTAGTCGGCCACCACCTGCTCGCCGGCGGACATGGCGGGCAGGGCTGGTTCCGGGCGGGGCGGCTCCGCCTCGCCGGGCGAATCGAAGAGCGGCAGCGGCTCCATCTGGTCCAGGGAGCGGATCGCCCAGGCGGCCTGGCGGCGGTCCAGCCCGGTGGAGATGAAGGCATCCGCCCTGGCCAGGCGCGTCAGGACGGTCGGACGGGTCCCTGCCCGTCGCCGCAGGTCGGCCGGGGAACGATACCCCTCCTCCCGGGCCGTCACGATGCGGGTGGCACCCTCTTCCCTCAGACCGCGGATCTGGCGCAGTCCCAGCCTCAACGCCATGCGCGGATGGGAGTCCACCGGCTCCAGGGTGCAGTCCCACTCCGAGTGGTTGACATCCACGGGGCGTACCTCCACCCCGTGCCTGCGCGCATCGCCCACGATCTGGGCAGGCGCGTAGAACCCCATGGGCTGGCTGTTGAGGAGGGCGCAGGCGAAGACCTCCGGGTAGTGGTGCTTCACCCACGAGGAGATGTAGACCAGGAGCGCGAAGCTGGCCGCATGGCTCTCCGGAAAGCCGTAGTCGCCGAACCCCTCGATCTGCCTGAAGCAGCGCTCGGCGAACTTCCGGTCGTACCCCCTCTCCACCATCCCATCCACGAACTTGTCGCGGAAGCGATGGATGGTGCCGTAGTTGCGAAAGCTGGCCATGGCCCGGCGCAGCTGGTCGGCTTCGGCCGGGCTGAATCCGGCCCCGACGATGGCGATCTTCATCGCCTGCTCCTGGAAAAGGGGCACGCCCAAAGTCTTCCCCAGCACCTCGCGCAACTCCATGGAGGGATACTCCACCGGCTCGACGCCCCTCCGCCGGCGCAGGTAGGGGTGAACCATGTCCCCCTGGATCGGCCCCGGCCGCACGATCGCCACTTCGATGACCAGGTCGTAGAAGGTGGCCGGCTTGAGCCGGGGGAGCATCGCCATCTGCGCCCGGCTCTCGATCTGGAACACGCCGATCGTGTCCGCCCTCTGGATCATCCCGTACACCCCCGGATCCTCCGCAGGCACGTCCCCCAGGGTGTGTCGGATGCCGTAGTGCGCTTCCAGCAACTCGAACGAGCGCCGGATGCAAGAGAGCATGCCGAGCCCCAGCACATCCACCTTGATGAGTCCCAGCGCTTCGAGATCGTCCTTGTTCCACTCGATCACCGTGCGGTCCTCCATGGCGGCGTTCTCGATGGGAACGATCTCGCACAGCGGCCCGCGGGAGATGACGAACCCGCCCGTGTGCTGGGACAGATGGCGGGGGAAGCCGTACAGTTCCCGGGCCAGTTGCAGGGTCAGGCGCAGGCGCCGGTCCGTCGGATCGAACCCTTCCTCGCGGGCGCGCTCTTCGTCCACCGGCTTCGACCAGACCGAAGCCATGGAGAGCAGCCGGTCGACCGTGTCCTTGCTCAGTCCCATGGCCTTGCCGGTGTCGCGCAACGCGCTGCGCACGCGATAGGTCACCACCGTCGCGGCCAGCCCGGCCCGCTCCCGGCCGTACTTGCGGTAGATGAACTGGATGACCTCCTCGCGGCGCTCGTGCTCGAAGTCCACGTCGATGTCGGGCACCTCGCCCCGCTCGGCGGAGATGAAGCGCTCGAACAGCAGGTCGATGCGGTCCGGATCGACCGAAGTGATCTCCAGGCAGTAGCACACCGCCGAGTTGGCGGCCGAGCCGCGCCCCTGGCACAGGATGCCCAGGCCGCGGGCGGTCCGGACGATGTCGGCGACGGTGAGGAAGTACGGGGCGAACTCCAGTTCGTCGATGAGCGCCAGCTCGTGTTCGAGGGCCGCCCGTACCCTGGAGGGGATGCCCTCGGGATAGCGTCGGGCCGCGCCCCCCCAGGTCAGAATCTCCAGCTTCCGCTGGGGTGTGCGGCCTTCGCCGACCACCTCCTCGGGGTATTCGTAGCGCAGCTCTGCGAGTGAGAAGCGGCAGCGTTCGGCGATCTCCACCGCATTGGCCAGGGCACGGGGATGATCGCGGAAGAGGGCGGCCATCTGCGCGGGGGACTTGAGATGGCGTTCCGCGTTGGCCGCGAGGCGCCAGCCGGCGGTGTCGATGGTGCAGCGCTCGCGGATGCAGGTGAGCAGGTCATGGAGCCGGCGCCGCTCGGGGATGTGCTGGTGCACGTCGCCGGTCGCGACCAGCGGCACGCGCTCCGTCTCCGATAGGGATGCGAGAGCGGCCAGGCGGCGGATGTCGTTGCCCCGGTAGCTGCAGGTGGCGGCCAGGTAGAGAGGTGTGTCCAGCCGCTCCCGGTACCACGCCAGCCGGTCGGCAAAACCGGGACCGGGCACTTCCGGCGGCAGAGCAACGAAGATCTGCTCCCCGGCCGCTTCCACGACATCCTCGCGCACGAGCCGACACTCCCCCTTGGGTGCGCGCCGGCGTCCGCGGGTGATCAGGCGGGCCAGACGGCCGTAGCCCTTTCTCGAGACGGGCAGACAGAGCAGGGACGGCCCGTCCTCGAGGTCGAGGCGGGCTCCGGGGATGAAGCGCAGTTCCATCTCGCGGGCGGCGTGGTGGGCGCGCACGACCCCCGCCAGGGTGTTGCGGTCGGTGAGAGCCAGGGCGCGGTAGCCCAGGGCATGCGCCCGCTCCACCAGTTCCTCGGGCTGGGAGGCGCCGCGCAGGAACGAGAAGTTGCTGGTGACCTGGAGTTCCGCGTAGCCGCCCTCCCGGGCCGCCGAGCCTCCCTCCACGCGGCTGCCGGAGGAGCACACCGCGGGGTCGCGCCCGCCCGCGCTCACGCGAAGAATCCGTGCAGAAACCAGCGCGGCGGGGCGGCGGGGTCGCAGGACCGCTCGCGGAAGAGCCAGTAGCGCCGCCCTTCCTCGTCTTCGGCCAGGTAGTAGTCGCGGGAAGGGGCGTCCTCCAGCCACCATTCGCACTCCAGCCGCTCGGGCCCCTCGGCCACGCGCAGCCTGTGCCTCCGCCCGCGCCAGCGGAAGAGGGCCGGTGCGCCCGCGGGCTCCAGCTCGCCGGATTCACGCGCGACGGCCTCCACCCTTTCCGGGGGAGACAGCAGCCGGAGCGGCCGGCAGCGCCCCTCCGGCCAGCCCGGGCCTTGCCTCCGGGGTGCGGCCAGGGGTTCGCGGAGTTCGACCGCGCGCTCGGGCAGCCAGCTCTGGCGCGGTACCGGACAGGCGACGCTTCCGAACCCGAAGCGGTTCCCCAGCCGGTCGAGGAGGGCAGCCAGCTCCTCGCGACCGCCCGCTCCGTCCTTTCCTCCGGTCCATCCGCCACGTCCCGCCGCTGCCGTCTCGGCCTGCGCGAACCAGTCCTCCTGCTCCTCCTCGACGACCTCGACCACTTCGGCGGACAACACCATCTCCTCGATGCCGAAACCCGGGTCGATCCGCTCCAGCTTCCCCGCGAACAGGTTCATGAGGAGCCTTGAGCGGCGCAGGGGCCGGCTGGTACCCACCACCAGAACGGAACGCGCTCCATCTCCCCGGTTGCAGACGAGCCGCATGCGCCGCACGCCCTCGCCTGCCCGGCTCAGGTTCCGGCACAGATCCCCCAGCAGGGCTTCCACCGCCGCGTGGATGGCGTCCACTGTCGAGATCGGCTCCGCAAAGGCACGGCGGACCTCGCGCGGAAGCGGAGGCGGAAGAGAGATGACCGGCTCTTCAACGAAGCCGAGCGCCTGCTCCAGGCGGCGGCGCGGGGCGGCGCCGAACCTCTTCGCCAGCGCCCCGGGGTCGAAGGGGTAGAGGGCTCCGATCCTGTCCAAGCCGAAGGAGACCAGCGCCTCCACGACATCGGCGTCGAATCGGAGGGCGGCGACGGGGAGCCCGGCCAGCGCCTGCATCACCTCGTCCGGACCCGCGCACCGGGGCACGATGGCCCCGGACTCCTTGCCGTGGCGGGCCAGCGCCCAGGCCGCCCCAGGCGTGCCGGCGAGCGCCAGCCGAGTGGTGAGCCCCAGTCTATTATAAAAATGAGCGAGCCAACGAGACAACAGGCAATCAGGGAGTGCGGCGTCAGCAGGAAA
>VXMG01000030.1:0-16572 GCA_009841185.1 Gammaproteobacteria bacterium | reverse complement strand
GGGCGCTCGTATATTTGTAAAACACACAGCCATTCCCCCCCACCACCCCGCGACGCCGCGCGCGCGGCACAGGTCGTGAATGCGGCGCGACGAGCCGAAGCCGCCCACCCGGCCCGGCTTGATGTTGATGATGCGGCAGCTGCCCAGCTCGAGCGCCAACTCCGCGTCTCCGGCCGAGCGAATCGACTCGTCGAGACAGACCGGCGTCTCGAGCGCCTCCTGGAGGCGCGCGTGCCGGTGCAGGTCGTCGTGGGCGAGGGGCTGCTCGATCATCAGCAGGTCGAGATCGTCCATTTCGGCGAGCCGTTCCCGGTCGGCCAGGGTGTACGCGGAGTTGGCATCCACCATGAGCGGTGCTTCGGGGAACGCATCGCGCACCGCCCGCACCATCTCCACGTCCCTCCCCGGTTTGATCTTGAGCTTGATCTTGCGATAGCCCGCCGCGAGGAACTCGCCGACCTTCTCGACCAGGAGGTCGTCGTTCTTCTGCAGCCCGACGCTCACACCCACCGGCACGGGTTCACCGGAGCCCCCCAGCACCTCCGCCAGGGAGCGGCCTCTCTTCCGCCCTTCCAGGTCCCACGACGCCATCTCCAGGCACGCCTTGGCCATGGGATGGCCGCGAACGTGCGCGAGCAGCCGCTCGACGTCCGCGGGCTCCGTCACCTCCGCGCCCAGGAGCGCGGGGATGAGAAACTGGGCCAGGATGTGCCACGCGGTGTCCGTGGTCTCGTACGAGTAGCCTGGGTCCTCGCCGGCCACGCACTCGCCCCACCCGGTCTCTCCGTCGGCGTGCAACCTGACCAGCAGGATGCGCCGCTCCTCGGAGTATCCGCTCGAGATCTCGAACCGCTCGCGCAGCGGGAGGCGGATCTCCCGGACCTCGATCGCGTCGATTCTCACCGGGCGGAGGCCGGCGTCGTCCGTGCTCCCAGCGGCCCGAACACCTCGTCCACCTGCTCCCACCCCACGCGCATGAGGAAGGTGCTGTTCCGGCCGTACGACTTGGATCCCAGAATCAGGAAGCCGGGCTCGGGGTTGCCGAGCATGCTGGCGCCGAAGCTCGTCTGGTCCATGCAGTCGTCGCTCGCGGAGCCGGCCAGCAGCGCCGCGGACAGCTTCATCGGCGCCGCCGTCGCGTAGCACTCGTGCACCTGAAGCTGCCGGTAGAGGCCGTGGTCGCCGACGTAGCCGCACATGGAGACGATCCGGTCGACCCGGCGCACGGCAGTGGAGCCGTCCCGCCGCCTCAGGACCACGTTGAGACCATCGCCGTTGCGCTCCATGCCGTTGACCGTGAAGCCCGGGAGGACTTCGAGGCCGGGCACATCGCTCGTGGCCAGCTGCCGGGCGGCGCGGGTGAGACGGCTGCGCGCGGGCAGGCGGTCGCCGGCGATCGGCTGGAGGCGCAGCTCGGGATGCCTGAGCGCCCAGGTCACGCGGGTCGCCGGATTGCCCTGAGCGAGGACGGCGAGCGACCGTGCCACCGTCTGTGCCGAATGACCTCCTCCGACGAGCAGAATGCGCTTCCCGGCCCATTCGCCCGGGTTCGCTTTGATGTCCGGAATGTGCCGAACGATGCGGTCTTCCGCGCCCGCCTCGCCCGGAGCCGGAATGCCGCCTTCGCCCAGCGCGTTGGGGACGTCCCAGGTGCCCGTGCAGTCGACCACCATGTCCGCACGGTCGATGCGTTCCCCGTCGGAGGCGCGCACCAGAAGGCGGAACGGCAGGTTGGCGCGCTCGGCGCTGGCGATCTCCTCGTGCTTCAGCAGCCCTTCGCGGGCCACGGACAGTACCCGCGTCCCGAGGCGCAGGCGATCGCCGACGGCGGGCAGGGCCGCGATCGGCTGAAGCACCCTCCTGACCAGTTCACGTCCGGTCGGAGGCTCGCCTCCGGAAGGTATCTCGCGCCCCGCGCGCCGCAGCCAGCGCCGCATCCGCGGCGACACGTTCAGATCCCAGCCCGTGAACAGCTCGACGTGTCCCCACGAGAGCACGTTGTTGCCGACACGCGCACCGGCTTCATAGAGCGTGAACGCGACCCCGGCTTCGGCAGCGGCCAGCGCCGCCTCGATCCCCACGGGACCGGCGCCGACGATGGCCACGTGAAGCGAGTCGAGTTTCTTCTCGGTCATGGTTTCATCTCCTCGATTCTTCTCAGGAGATAGTGAGAGACGCGCGCTCCGCGAATGAGCTCGCAGACTTCGTACCCGTTCGAAAGATAGCTCTGCAGGACCGAACGCGTGGCCTCCCGCCAGCGCGCCGCAAGTTCCGGCGTTGCGGCCTTCAGGGCCTGGATGCTGGAGGGGATGGCGGCCAGGACCTGGTCTGCGCGCGACGCTTCGCGGGTCTCCGGTTCGGGCCAGCCCGAAGGTGATGCGGGCGTGCCATCGAGCACACGCGGAACCCCCGCGAGTTCGTCGATCGCCGGGGGCGACTCCTCCTCCGCCAGACGGCGCTCGACCCGGGGAGCGTCCAGTTGCCAGAGGGCGACGAACCGGTCGGTGCCGATGCCCCGATGGAGCGGAGAGTCGGTCTGTCCGTACATGTTCTCGACGTACTCGCGCGCCACGATGCCCAGCCGGGCGAGGTTGATGTAGGCGTTCTGCGACTCGAGCGGATCGAACGTCCAGTACATGCGCCGGATCCCCTTCTCCAGCACCATGTCGCGCTGATAGCTCTTGAGGCGAATCCCGAGGCCCCTGCCCCGGCAGTCGGTCCGCACGGCGAGCATGTCAGACCAGTGTACCGGGCTTCCGTTTTCGATCCCCGAGAGGCCGAAGATGAATCCTGCCAGGGACCCGTCTTCATCGAACGCTCCGGCGGCCACGCCGCCCAGGCGCTGGCTGACGATCATGAGCGCCATGGGGACCCGTTCGGAAAACCCGGTTCCCCAGGTGGCTTCCTGCAGCGCGATGCAGGCCTCGTAGTCCTGATGGGTCCGGAATGGACGGATCGTCCACCGGGACACTGGATCAGCCGCCATCCCGCAGGCCGGGCAGCCCGCGCGCGGGCGTGTCGTAGAATCCGGCCGCCCTGTAGCTCTCGTCGAGGAGCGTGACCGGGTGACAGGCTTCGACCCGCGCGCCCTTCATGCGCAGTCCCCCACCGATCTGCATCATGCACCCCGGGTTGGAGGTCGCCACGACGCTCGCTCCGGTTCCCAGCACGGCCTCTACCTTGTCCGCCCCGATCCTGCCCCCGAGGCGCGGATGGGTGATGCCGTAGATGCCCGCGCCCCCGCAGCATTCGTCGGCCCTGGGCAGGGGAATGAGTTCCAGTTCGGGAATCGCCCGCAGAACCTGGAGAGGGGGCTCCGAGACCCCTTGGGCGTGGAGCAGATGGCAGGGCGCGTCCCAGGTCACCGAAAGCGGAAGCGGCGCCCCCCGGCGAGGTCCGGTCTCGGCCAGGATCTCGGAAATGTCGCGCGTCTCCTCCGTCACCCGCGCCGCCCGCCGAGCGTAACGGGCGTCGTCGGCGAGCAACTCGCCGTAGTGCTTGAGTTGCGCGCCGCATCCGGCGGCGTTGACGGCGATGATCTCGGCCCCGGCCCCGAGCATGGCGTCGATGTTGACGCGCGCCAGGTGGCGGGCCCCCTCGAGGTCTCCGCCGTGGGCGTGGAGCGCGCCGCAGCACCGCTGCCCCGAGGCGTCCACGACGTTCAGGCCGTTGGCGCGCAGAACCCGGCGGGTGGCGTCGTTGACATGTCCGAGCAGCCCGGCCTGTACGCACCCGTTCAGCACCGCGACGCGCTTGCCGGCGAGCGGATGGGGTTCGAGCCGACTCCGCACGCGATCCGGCCCCTCCGTGTCCCGGGAGGAAGCGGATGCCGTGGCCCTTCGCGCCGCGCGCCCCCGGCGGGTCGAAGCCAGCATGCCGAGACCCAGGCGGACCCGGGGGAGACCCGCGGGCAGGAAGCGCGCCGCCAGCGCGGCGAGGCCGGTGGCACGCAGCAGGCGCCCCAGCGCCATCAAGGCAAAGAGCAGCTTGCGGCGGCGGAAGAGCCACAGGATGGCCCGCCCCGCCCCGCCCGTGGGCCTGGCCTCGTTCGCGGTCTCGCGAGCGTGTTCGAGGAGGGAGCCGTATTCCACCCCCGCCGGGCACACGGGTTCGCAGGCGCGACACCCAAGGCAGCGGTCGATGTGGGTCTGGAACGCGTCCGACGCCGGATCGAGCCTTCCCTCGACGACGGCGCGCATCAGGTAGAGACGCCCCCGCGGCGAGTCGGCCTCGTCGCCCAGGCGGACGTAGGTGGGACAGGCGGGCAGGCAGAAGCCGCAATGCACGCAGCTCATCAGCCGCTCCTCGTGCTCCGCCAGCGAGCGCGCCAGCGTCGTGGCCGCGCTCCCCGCGCCGATCTCAGCGCCGGCCAGGCGCCGCCGGGAGCGTCACCCGCTCCCCCTCCCGCCGCACCACGATCTCGACCCGGTCTTCCGGGTCGAGGCGGCGCAACGCGCACGTGTATTCGTACAGGTCGCCGATCTCGCGCCCCGCGGACCCGAAGCTCATTCGCTCTCCATTTCTCTGTACTTGCACGGGCGTGCCTCGGGTGGAAATTAGCAGATTATCGACGACTTGGCCCGGAGGAGTCCATGAACCGCTACTCGAGGGGAGAGTTTCTCGGCATAGGCGCGGCCCTCGCCACCGGCTTCGGCATCGGCGACTTCGAGTTGCGGGGATCGGACGCAAGGCTCGCGCGTGCCCGCTCAAGGGCTCGGCTTCAGGAAGCGGGCGACGTCACCCCTGACCTCATCCTGGTCGGGGGACGCGTCTACACCGTGGACGACGATCTGCCGCAGGCGGAAGCTTTCGCGGTCAAGGACTCGCGCTTCATCGCGGTCGGGTCGAGCGACGACATCAGGAATCTCGCCGGTCCCGGCACCGAGGTCATAGATGCGGGGGGCATGACGGTCACGCCGGGCTTCATCGACGCACACCTCCACCCCGCGTCCGGCGGCGTGCGCGAACTCACCGAGGTCAACCTGGACGTGCGCTCCATGGCCGAGATCGGCGAGCGCCTGCGCGAGGGCGCCGCCGGCAAGCCCCCGGGCGAATGGGTGCTCGCCTTCAAGTACGACGACACCAAGGTGCGCGAGGGACGCCGCATCACCCGCCGCGACCTGGACGGCTGGGTCCCGGACCACCCGGTGCGTGTCTCCCACCGGGGCGGCCACCTCTACTGGTACAACAGCCGCGCCTTCGAGCTCGCCGGCATCACCGCGGAAACCGAGTCGCCCCCCGGCGGCCAGATCTACCTCGATGACGGCGAGCTTAACGGGCTTCTGGCCGAGAACGCCAACAACCTCTTCTACGGACTCCTTCCGTCGGGCTCCACCCGCGAGGAGCGCCAGGCGGGCGTGAAGCTCATCTCCGAACTCACCACTGCGGCCGGCCTCACCTCCCTCCACGACACCGGCTGCAGCACCGACTACGCCGTCGCCTACCAGGATGCCTACAAGGCGGGCGAGCTGCGCTGCCGCATCGCCATGTACTGCCTGGGCCTGATGACCCCCGGGCTGAAGTCGGCCGGCATCCATAGCGGGTTCGGCGACGAGTGGGTGCGGGTGGGCGGCGTCAAGTACAACGCCGACGGGTCCGCCTCCGGCCGCACCATGGCCATGAGCACGCCCTACATCGGCCGGCCGGACGACTTCGGCATCCTCACCATGACCCAGGAGGAGGTCCACGAGGTCGTGGAGGACGCACACCGCCACGACCTCCAGATCGGAATTCACTGCAACGGCGACGTTGCCATCGACATGGTGCTCAGCGCCTACGAGCGCGTGCAGCGCATGTGGCCGCGCCCCGATCCGCGCCATCGCCTGGAGCACTGCACGCTGGTGAACCCCTCGCTGCTCACCCGCATCCGCGACACCGGCTCGGTGCCGACCCCGTTCTGGACCTACGTCTACTACCACGGCAACAAGTGGATCGAGTACGGCGAGGAGAAGATGCGCTTCATGTTCGCGCACCGCTCCTTCCTTGACTACGACATTCCGGTCGCGGGCGCCTCCGACTACGTGCCGGGGCCCTACGAGCCGATGATGGCGCTGCAGTCGATGGTGACCCGCACCGACTCCGAGGGCCGGGTCTGGGGCCCCAACCAGCGCGTGACCGTGAGCGAAGCCCTGCGCATCGCCACCATCAACGGGGCGCGCGCCTCCCACGAGGAGCACCTCAAGGGATCCATCACCCCCGGGAAGCTGGCCGACTTCGTGATCCTTTCGGAAGATCCTCACGAGACCGACCCCGAAGCGTTTCAGGAGATCGGCATCGTTCGCACCGTGGTCGGCGGGCGCACGATGCACCTGGCCTGATGCCCGGCGACGCAGCGGGGGTGCTGGCGCGGGAAGCCGGCGCCGGGGAAGCCGGTCTCGGGCTGTCGCGCCGGGTCACGGCCGCCGTGCGGGAACGCGTGGTCGGCCAGGATGCGGCCGTCGAGGCCCTACTGATCGCACTGCTCACGGGAGGTCACGTGCTGCTCGAGGGCCTTCCGGGGCTCGCCAAGACGCTCATGGTGCGCACGCTGGCCAACGCCATCGACACCGGCTTCAGCCGCATCCAGTTCACGCCTGACCTGCTCCCAAGCGACATCGCCGGGACGCCGATCCTGGACGCGCGCTCGGGCGAGTTCCGGGTCCACAAGGGTCCGGTCTTCTCCAACATCGTGCTCGCCGACGAGATCAACCGGGCTCCGCCCAAGGTGCAGGCGGCGCTGCTCGAGGCGATGGAGGAGCGCCAGGTGTCGATTGCGGGCGACACCTTTCGGCTGGCCGATCCCTTCATGGTCCTGGCAACGCAGAACCCGGTGGAGCTGCACGGCACCTATCCCCTCGCCGAGGCGCAGCTGGACCGCTTCGCCATGAAGCTGGACATCGGATATCCGTCCCGGGACGAGGAGAAGGAAATCGTGCGCTGGGCCGGAGACCGGGCCGGAACTCCGCTGAAGCCGGTGGCAACCGTGGAGGAAGTGTTCCGCGCACGCGAGCGGGTGGCGGCGGTGCATGTGGAAGAAGCCGTGCTCGGCTACATCGTGGAGCTGGCCTTCGCGACCCGTGAGCCGGCAAGGTACGGGCTCGAGGAACTGGAGAGCCTGATCGACTTCGGCACTTCGCCGCGGGCGTCCATCTTTCTGGCGCGCACCGCGCGGGCGCGGGCATGGCTTCGCGGGCGGAGCTTCGTCCTTCCCGACGACGTCAAGGCGATGGCGCCCATGGTTCTGCCGCACCGGCTGCGCACTACCTACGAGGCGGACGCGCGCGGCATCGGCACCGACGAGGTCGTCCGGCGGGTGCTGGAGGCGGTGCCTTCGCCATGAAGAAGAGGTAGCCGGGGAAAGCGCCGTGGCCGGGCGGGAGTCCATCGCACACGAGCATTCCCGGGTCTTTTCTGCGCGGGTGAAGCAGATTGAGTTGCGCACCCGCGGGCTGGTGGAGTCGCTCTTCAGCGGCGAGTACCGCTCGGTGTTCAAGGGCCGCGGGCTCGAGTTCTCGGAGGTGCGCGAGTACCAGCCCGGCGACGACATCCGCTCCATCGACTGGAACGTCACCGCACGCCGGGGCCGCCTCTTCATCAAACAGCACGAGGAGGAGCGCGAGCTCACCGCCATGCTCATGGTGGATCTCTCCGGATCGCAGGACTTCGGCACCGGCGTCGCGCCCAACGCCCGCATCGCGAGCGAAATCGCCTGCATCCTGGCGCTCTCGGCCGCGCGCAACAACGACCATGTCGGGCTGCTGGTGGTCACCGACCGGACGGAGCTCTTCATCCCCCCTGACACCGGCCGGCGGCACGCGCTGCGGCTGATCTTCGAGCTGCTTTCGCTCGAGCCTGCCGGCCGGCGCACCAAGCTGTCGCCCGGCCTGGAGTTTCTGGCCAAGGTGCTGCGGCGACGGGCGGCGGTCTTCCTCATCAGCGACTTTCTGGTGGATTTCGAGGCCGACCCCCGCCTTCCGCGCATCGCGAGCCGCTTCAGCTTCCAGCACGACCTGGTGCCCATCCGCCTGAGCGATCTCAGGCAGATGGGGCTCCCGGATGTGGGTCTGGTGCGGATGGTGGACCCGGAATCGGGGGCGCGCCGCATCATGGATACCGGGCACGAGGGCGCGCGCGCCGCCTATGCGAAACAGACCGGCGAAGCGCGGGAACGACTGACCCGCCTCTTTCACGAGCTGGGGCTTGAGGTCGTGGAGGTCGGGTCGGAGGATGACTACGTGCCGGTGCTGGCGGAGTTCTTCCGGGCCCGCGAGCGGACGCCGGCTCGAAGGCGGGGGCGGGCGGTCTGATGGCTGCCGGGTGTGGGGCGCCAATGGCCGGCGGGTGTCGGGCGGTGCGATGAAGATTGGGGTTGGGCTCGGATGGCTGACGGTGGCCGCGTCAACGGCGACGTTGGCGCCGGGCGCGCACGCGATGCAGGACCGGGCGGCGGTTCAGGCGGTGCGGGTGTCCCCCGACACGGTTGAGCTGGGAGATCCGTTCACGCTCCACGCGACGGTCTACGTACCTGCCGGTCGGGATCTGCGCGTGCCCGCGACGCTTCTTCCCGAGTGGGGCGTCGAGAGCCTGCGGGGCGTGCGGACCGATGTGGCCGAGACGGGGGACGGATCCATCCGGGTCGCGCTCGAATACGACCTGATCCCCTTCGAGATCGGGCTCGCGGCGACCCCGCAGTTGGAGATGACCAGCGGGGAGGCGGAGGCCGGAGGGGAGCGCGTTCGCGTGGAGGATGTGCCGGGCGGGCGGCCGCAGGACCGTCTGGTGATCTCCGGGCGGCGGGTGTTCGTGACCTCGCCCATCCTGCTCGACGACATCGCGCAGGGCCTGCAGCCGAGGCCGCCGGCGGACGTGGTCGGTCTCAACTGGAACCTCTCGGCCGTGTTGGGGGCGTCGTTGCTGTCGCTGCTTCTGCTCGGCGTGGTGACGGTGCAGGCACGGGAGTGGCTGGCGGTGCGGACCGCTGCCGGGGTTGCGGTCGAGGCCGCGCCGCAGACGCCGGAAGAGTGGAGGGAAAGGGCGCTCGCCGAACTCGACCGATTGCTCGCGCGCGGCCACCACCGGGCGGGACGGCTGCGCGACTTCTACGAGGACTCGGGGGATGTAATACGCGCCTACGTGGCGCACTTCGACCCCTCGTGGAATCGCAGCCGGACAGCCACGGAACTGATGCGCGACCTGGCCGCCGCGCCCGGTTGGCCCGACCTGGACGCCCTGGCAAGTGCGATGGGGCGGGGCGAGGTGGCGAAGTTCGCGGCCGCGCAGGAGAGCGGCGCGCGCACGGCCGAACGCGACTGGGAGGCGATGCGGGCGTGGGTCGAGGCATCGGCGCAGGCTCCCGCGTTTGCGAGGATGCGGGAAGCCATCGTGGGTGAGGTGGTTTCGCAGTGAGCGTCCAGCTGGCTCGCCCCGAGTGGCTGGTTCTGCTCGCGCTGGTGCCCCTCTGGCTATGGTGGATCCGGCCCCGGCGCACCTCCGGCATGCTCTTCGCGTCGGCGGGATCGGTGCGGTTGCGGGGGAGCCGGCTCTGGGCGGTGGTGGATGCGCTCCCGCGGGGACTGCGCGCCGCCGCCCTCGCCTGCCTGATCGTCGCGCTCGCCCACCCCCGCCTGATCACCGCCCACGAAGAACCCGTGGAGGGCGGCACGGGGATCGTGGTTGCGGTGGACCTGTCCACGTCGATGTGGGCCGACGACATGGAGGGATCGGCCACCCGCCTGGAGGCCGCCAAGGCCGCGGCCAGGCGCTTCGTGGCGGGCCGCGACGATGCCATCGGCCTGGTCACCTTTGCCGGCGAAGCGCTCACCCGGCTGCCCCTCACCCGCGACCACTACCTGGTGGACCACGCGATCGACGGGATGGAGGTGGGGCTGCTCATCGACGGCACCGACATCGCGGGCGCGATCGCCGCGGGCTCGGCGCTGCTGGACGCTGCCCCGAACGACTCGAAGGTGCTGGTCCTGGTCACCGACGGCGCGCACAACCGCGACGGCCTTGTGCCCGCGATGGCGGCGCGCGCGGCCGCGGCCGTGGGCGTGCGCATCTACCCGGTGGCGATCGGGCGGCCCGATCCGCCCGAGCCGGCCGGCGGCACGGAGGGAGCCAGCGCCCCGACCCGGCGGCAGCGAATGGAGACGGTGCTCACCCAGGCGGCGCGCATCACCGGAGGGCGCTACTTCTCGGCGGCGGATGTGGTCGCGCTGGACTCGATCTACGCGGAGATCGACCGCCTCGAGACGACCTCACGGGAAACGCGGCTCACCACCGCGCTGGTGCCCTTCCGGTTCTGGCTGGTGACCGGGGCGCTGGCGCTGCTGCTGGGGGCGGTCGGGTTGCGGGCCTCGCGCTGGGCGGTGCTGCCGTGAGGATGCCATGACGTTTACGCGCCCGATGCTCCTCTTCCTGCTCCCGGTCGCGATCGGTCTGGCTGCCTTTGCGCTGGCCCGCACCACCCAGCGGTTGCGCGCGCTCGCGGAGGGGTTCGGGGGAGAGGAGGCGGTGGGGCGGCTCACCACCCGTGCCTTGACGGACTTTCCGCAGCGGCGGTTCCGGGCTCTCGGCCTGGCCGTGGCCGTGATGGTCTTCGCGGCCGCCGGCGTGCGCTTGGGACCCGGGATCAGCCTGCATGCCTCGCGGCCGGTCGACGTGGTGGTCGCGCTGGACATCTCCGCATCGATGGGGGCGCGGGACTTGCCGGGCGGGCGCATGGGCCGCGCCAAGGACGTGGTCGGCGCGCTACTGGAGGCGCTCCCGGGCGAGCGCGTCGGCCTGGTGGTGTTCGCCGACTGGCCGCACACGCTCGCCCCGATTACCGACGACCAGCAGGTGGTGCGCTTCTTCGCCGACTCGCTGGCGGAGAACTTCCTGGGCGAGCGCGACCAGGGCACCCGCGTGAGCGCGGCCGTCGGAGAGGCGCGCCGCCAACTGGACGCGCGCCGGGAGGAAGGGAGGGAGCGCGTGATCGTGCTGGTGACCGACGGCGAGGCGCACGAGGACGAGTTCGCGGTCGCGGACAGCGCGGCCCTCGCGGCGGCTGGTGACGTGCGCATCTGGGTCGCGGGGATCGGCACGGCGGAGGGGGCGGGGCTTGGGGACGGCGCGGGCGCTCCGGTCACGGACGCGGGCGGCGCACCGGTGGTCTCGCGGCTGAATGAACGGCTGCTTCGGGGTGTTGCCCGCGCCGGCGGGGGCGGCTACCTGGATGCCTCCGATGACCGCGGCCTGGCCGAACTCGCCGCCCGCTTCCGCCGCGTTCCCGAAGACGGTGAAGGCGGCGGCGGCCCCGGAGACCCGGTAACCTGGCTGACCCTGCTGGCGCTTCTGCTGGTGGCCGCCGACGGCCTGATGGACCGCCCGGGCAGCGCCCGTCTGCGACCTCTTGCGACCGGTCCCGGCAGGCCGCGCAGCCCGTGGCGACTCCCATGGACGGCCCCTCCGGAGCTCCGCTCATGACCACCCGCACCCGTCTGGTGATCGGAGCCGTCGTGGCCGCCGCCCTCACTGCGGTGGTCATCGCCGAGCGCGCCAGCGAGGAGCGCGCCAACCGGCTGCACCGCCGCGGCGAATGGAGCGTGGCCGCCCGCATCTACCGCGCGCGCCTTCAGGAAGAGGATACGGCGCCCCCGCACCTGCACTACAACCTGGGCACCACCCTGCTCGAACTGTCCGAAGCGCCGGATGCCCGCGCCCGCCTATCCCGCGGCGCGGCCGGCCCAGACGACCAACTGCGCTCCCTCGCCTGGTACAACCTGGGCGTCGCCAGCCTGCGCGCCGCCATGGCCGCGCCCGGGTCCGACTCCGCCCTGGTCCACGTCGTGGCCGCCATGGAAGAAAACCGCACCGCCCTGCGGCTGAGCCCGGGCAGCGAGGAGGCGGCGTGGAACCTCGCCTTCGCCCGCCGCATGCTCGATTCGCTCGACACCGGGGGCCGCCGGGGCGTCCAGGCGGGCGAAGCCTTCTCGGACGCGGAACTCACCGGCGACGACACCCGGGCCGAAGGCGAGTCCGGCGAGATCATGGCGCCTCCGGGCATGCTCGGCGAAGAGGAAACCGTCGTCGACCTGGAGGGCGAGGATGCGCTCTCCCTCGCCGAGGCGGCGGCGATCCTGAACGGCATCCGCCTCGACGGCGAGCTCATCACCCGCAAGCTGCTCGGGCTCGCCAGCCGGTCCCTGTGGGGAACCCGCTCCCGAACGCTGGGACGCCGCTGGTAGTTTCTCCCCCTACGCCAGATCCGGATGCATCCGATGCCAGTCGGTCACCGACTGGTATGCGTGCGCCACGCTCAGAATCCTGTCGTCCGCGAACAGGTCGCCGATGATCGTCGTGCAGATCGGCTGTTCGTGATCGAAGTCGTCCTCGGTGTTGCCGTCGCCGAAGTCGTAGGGCAAGACCACCGCCGGATGCCCGGTCTGGTTCGTGAGCCGCGTCTCCCCGGAGCCGGTCACGAACATGTCGAAGCCCTCCATCGCCTCCGCCATCTCCTTCATCAGGATGTGGCGGCGCCTGAGCGACTGGACGTAGTCGAGCGCCAGGATGTCGCGTCCGCGGTGGAACCGGGGCGGGCGCGCTTCCTCTCCCTCGGGGGGCTCGGGGACCTGCTCCAGCACGCCTCCGGGCGCGACATGAAAGTCGAAGGCGGCCGACGACTCGACGCCGAGCGAGTTGGAACCGCCCTCCGGAAGTTCGCCCATGGGCTGCGGGTCGGCTCCGAGTTCCGCCAGCGTTGCCACAAAGGCTTCGGGCGCATCCTCCGTGAAGCCGATGCGCATCCGGGACAGGTCCGGGTCGCGCTCGAATCGGAAGGGGGCGGTCAGCGTCGCGGGATCCTTGGGGTCCGCTCCATGGATGGCGTTGAACACCAGCGCGCAGTCCTCGACGCTCCGGCACATGGGCCCCGGCTTGTCCATGGTCCATGAGAGCACCATGCCGCCGTGCCGCGAGATGCGCCCGAAGGTCGGCCGCAGGCCACTCAGGCCGTTGCGCCGA
Source organism: Gammaproteobacteria bacterium (assembly GCA_009841185.1). Lineage (GTDB taxonomy): Bacteria > Gemmatimonadota > Gemmatimonadetes > Longimicrobiales > Gaopeijiaceae > BD2-11. The sequence goes on along the minus strand of VXMG01000030.1, from coordinate 3,591 downwards.
GACGGGCTCACGATCGAGCCCTGGGTTTCGGTGCCGATGGAGAAGCCGACCAGCCCCGCCGCCGTGGCCGAGCCCGGGCCCGCCGACGACCCGCTCGATCCCTGCTCGGGATTCCAGGGGTTCTTCGTCTCGCCCCGGTACCAGTTGTCGCCCGACGCGAACTGGCCGGTCGCCAGCTTGGCGATCAGGACGGCGCCCGCCTCGCGCAGACGCACCACCAGCTCGGAGTCCTCGTCGATCACCTGATCCTGGAAATCGTCGGATCCCCATGTCGTGCGGGTTCCGCGCACGGCGAAGAGATCCTTCACGCCCCACGGCACCCCATGCAGCGGCCCCCGCCAACGCCCTGCGCGCAGATCGGCGTCGGCGCGCTTCGCTTCCTCACGGGCGCGGTCTTCCAGGATGCTCACCGCACACAGGAGCGTCGGGTCGTGGCGCTTCATCCGGTCCAGGTAGATCTCGGTCAGCTCCTCGGACGTGATCTTGCGCTCCCGAATGAGGGCGCCCAGCCGGTGCGCGGGGAGGAAGGCGATCTCCTGGGGATCGGTCGGGGCCGGTCCCGGCCAGGGCCCGATCTCGATCTCGTGGCGTTCGAAGGGGGACCCTCCGGTGTCCTTCCACAGCTTCTCGAGCAGCGATCCCGTGCCTCCCGGCCACGCCTGGAACTGGGTTGCCGGCGGTTCGCCGTTTCCGAGCGGCACCAGCTCCTGCTCCTGAGCCTCCTGCAGCGTACGCATCCCGGCTGCGGGAGAACGACGCTCCTCGCCGAGCACGATCTCCGGGCGCAAGCCCCCGGCGGCGACCCCAGCTGCTGCCATCCCAAGAAAACGCCTTCGCTCGATCCCGCCCTTTCGATCCTCCGACATCTCGATTCTCCCCCTCGCAGGGCCCAAAGATGGCGCCCGAACCTGGTGCTTCGCGCGCCTCCACCTCGAACAGGGCAACATACGGTGCCCCGATGCGGTGTGCGACACTCGCCTGGTCCCGGACTCGCATCGCCGCGCCCATCGCCGGTATCGGGCGCGCGCCCACCACAGTCCCGAATCATCATCGTCCAGCCCGCCGCTTGCGCCGAATCGCCGCCCCTTGCTTCTTCGCTCCTTGCGAATGAGAATGATTCTCATACCGAACCCGCTTCCACGAGGACACCCGTGCCGTCAGTCCACGCCCCTATCCAGCCAGTCGATCCGGAGCAGATGCCCGAATCCGATCAAGGGATTCCCGCGGATCGGCTCGCCGCTGGCGAGTGCGGGCTGATCTGCTACATCGACGGGGATCATGAGGACATCGAGCGCCTCAAGACCATGGGCGTGTGCCTGGGCCGCCGGCTCCACATGGTGAAGTCGGGCGATCCGATGATCGTGAGCGTCATGGGAACGCGCCTCGGGCTCGCCGCGAGGCTCTCGCGCCATGTCTTCCTGCGACCCGACGACGACTTCCCGTGCCACGAGCGGGGCCGGAGCGCATGAGTCCGGGGGTCGCGTGAGTCCCGTCTCGCTGCCCGTCCTTCCCGCCCGCGCCGCGGTTCCGGTGACGGTGGCGCTGGCGGGCAATCCCAACGCGGGCAAGACGACGCTCTTCAACCAGCTCACCGGGATGCGCGGCAAGACCGCCAATTTCGCCGGCACCACCACCTCCGTACGGCTGGGCAGCTTCGAGTTGGACGGGAAGTCGATCCAACTGCTCGACCTGCCCGGCCTCTACGCGATGTCCGAGCACAAGACCGAGGAGCGGACGGCGCGGGACGCCCTCCTGGGGAAGCTCGCCGGACGACCCAGGCCACAGGCGGCCATCGTCGTGGTCGACGCGACCAACCTCGCCCGCAACCTCTATCTGGCCGGCCAGGTGCGGGAGCTGGGCGTGCCCATGGTCATCGCGCTCAACATGATCGACCTGGCCGAAGCGGACGGCCTCGAGATCGACACCGAATCGCTCGCTGTCGAACTGGGCACTCCGGTCGTGGCCGTCAGCTCGCGCTCGGGACGCGGCTTCGATCTGCTCAAGCGGGAGCTCGCCTACGTGCTGGATGCGGGGCCGGATGCGATGCCGGCGCTCCCGGAAGGCATCGCGGCGTGTGGCACGTGCACGACCTGTCCGCACGAGGCACGCTACGACTGGGCGGAAGAGGTGGGCGCGCGGGCGGTTCGTGCGCAGGGGACGCGCCTGATGTCCCTGCGCCTCACCGAGGCCATCGACCGCTGGCTCACGCATCCGATCCACGGCGTGGCCGGGTTCGTGCTCATCATGGCGGCGGTCTTCATCTCGATCTTCACCGTGGCGCAGTATCCGATGGCATGGATCGAGGCCGGCTTCGGCTTCGCCGGGGATGTGTTCGGCGCCATTCTGCCGCCGGGAGACCTGAACAGCTTCGTCGTAAACGGGCTGATCGGCGGGATCGGCGGGGTGCTCGTGTTCCTGCCGCAGATCTGCTTTCTGTTCTTCCTGATCACGCTTCTGGAGGACAGCGGGTACCTGGCCCGGGCGGCGTTCGTCGCCGACCGGCCCATGAGCCGCGTCGGGCTGCCGGGCCGCGCGTTCGTGCCCATGCTCTCAGCGCACGCGTGCGCGATCCCCGCGATCATGTCCACGCGAGTGATCGAGAACTGGCGCGACCGGCTGGTGTCGATCCTGGTGATCCCGCTTCTCACCTGCACGGCGCGTCTCCCGGTCTACGTGATGATCACCGCGCTGCTCTTTGCGGATCGTCCGGTCGTGGGGGGTCTGGTGTTTACGGGCGCCTACCTGCTGGGCATGACCGCGGCCATCGGGATGGCCTTCGTCTTCAAGAGCACCATTCTCCCCGGCGCATCCAGCCCGCTGGTGATCGAGCTGCCGCGCTACAGGCTGCCGTCGCTGCGCAACGCCCTTCTGACCGCATACGATCGCGGTCGAGCGTTCGTAACGCGCGCAGGCACCATCATCCTCGGGATTTCAGTCGTGCTGTGGGTGCTCGCCACCTATCCGAAGCTGGACGAGTCGGAGTGGAGCACGGTCGTTCCCGCAGAAACGATCGCCCAGGTGGCGGATCTGCGCGCGGCCGTTGCCATCGCGGGTGACGAGGCCGAAGCCGAGGCGCTGGAGGCGGAGGCGGGCGCGCTGCTCTCGGCCTACGAGCTGGAGTACTCGGTTGCCGGGCGCGTGGGCAAGGCGGTGGAGCCCGTTTTCGCACCCCTCGGCTTCGACTGGAAGATCAACGTCGGGGTGATCTCGTCGTTCGCCGCCCGCGAGGTCATCGTCGCCACGCTTGCCATCGTCTACGGGATCGGCGAGGACGCCGCGGAGGAAGAGGAGACCCTGAGCGCGACCCTGCGCGCTCAGCGCCACGCCGACGGAAGCCCGGTGTTCACCACCGCGACCGCGCTGGCCTTGCTGGTCTTCTTCGTGCTGGCGATGCAGTGCCTCCCCACCAACGTCGTGACCCGGCGCGAGACCGGAAGCTGGAAGTGGCCCGCGCTCCAGTTCGGCTATATGACGGTGCTCGCGTGGACGGCGGCCTTCGTGGTGTACCAGGTGGTGTCGGTGCTGGCGTAGGCCGAAGTCGGCGGCCTGAGCGATCACTCACCCCGCAACCCACACCGCCAGCCCCCACAC
>VXMG01000060.1:0-16749 GCA_009841185.1 Gammaproteobacteria bacterium | reverse complement strand
CCGGCTGGCTATCCCCTCCCCCCCGTCGGGCTGGTCGGGATGTTGCGCCTGGCGCGCTAGCAGAGCGGCGGTCTGGTCCACGGACAGCTCGTCGCCGGCGGCGCGCGCGACGACTTCGTCGCCCGGCGCGGAATCGCCACACCCGCCGAGCGCGGCGAGCGCAGCGAGGCAGACGACGCCGGGGATCCGTGGGATGCCGTGTACGGAAACCTTCATGTTTCACTCCCGATGATCATGCCTGCGTGCATAGTACCGCGATTTGCCGGCGTTCGCTCGCCGGATTCCCGGCGTCGGGTCAGGCCGCTCGGGCGCGGTTCGCCGACAGCCGGTCCAGCGCCCGGATCAGCGTGGCGGTCAGCGGGTCCGCACCCTCCTGGCGCAGAACCAGCGAGAGGGGCGACATCCTGCGTACCTCCACGGCGATCAATCGGTCCCGGAGCGGCTCCTCCAGCGCGCTGAGCCGGGGCACCATGTCGTCCCGGAAGGTGAGGCGCGCGCTGCGTCCGCGCACCAGGATGCGCTGTAGCCCGATCTTGCGGCCGAGGAGGCGCAGCACGTGGCCGTCGAGCAGGCGGTCGGCCGGGGGAGGCAGCGCCCCGAAGCGGTCGCGCAACTCCGCGGCGAACTCGTCGAGTCCGGTCTTGGCCGTGATGCGCGACAGTCGGCGGTAGAGGTGGAGCTTCTGTCCCGAATCGGGCACGTAGCTGTCCGGCAGGTAGGCCGATCCCGCGAGCGAGATCTCGGGATCGCGAGGTGCGGGCTGGTCGGTCCGTCCCCGCTTCATGCGTTCCACGGTCTTGCGCAGAAGGCGCATGTAGGTGTCGACGCCCACCGCTTGGGCGTACCCCGACTGGTCCTCGCCGAGCAGGTTGCCGGCGCCGCGCATCTCCAGGTCGCGCATCGCCACGGCGTAGCCGCTCCCCAGATCGGTGTGGCGCTCGAGCACGCGCACGCGCCGCATGGCGTCCCTGGAAACCCCGTCGGGGACGACCAGGTAGCAGTGCGCGTGTCGGTCGGAGCGCCCGACCCGGCCGCGGATCTGGTAGAGCTGCGCGAGCCCGAAGCGGTCGGCGCGGTCGACGATCAGGGTATTGGCGTTGGGGACGTCCAGGCCGTTTTCGATGATGGCGGTGCAGATGAGTACATCCACGTCGCCGTTTACGAAGCCGAGCATCACCTGGTCGAGCTGTCGGCCGCCCATCTGGCCGTGAGCGACGGCGACGGCCGCGCCGGGTGCCAGCACGCGCACCTTCTCGGCCGTGCTGTGGATGGTCTGAATCCGGTTGTGGAGGAAGAAGACCTGGCCGCCCCGGTCGAGCTCCCGCCACAGGCCATCGTACAGGATGTGGTCGTTCCAGGGGATGACGTGTGTGGTGATGGGGACCCGGTCCCGGGGCGGAGTCCGGATCAGCGAAAGGTTGCGCAGGCCGGCGAGCGAGAGCTGAAGAGTGCGCGGAATGGGCGTGGCCGTCAGGGTGAGCACGTCCACCGAGGCCCGCAGCCGCTTGAGCCGCTCCTTGTGGCGGACCCCGAAGCGCTGCTCCTCGTCGACCACAAGGAGGCCGAGGTTGCGGAACACGACGTCCTTCGAGAGCAGGCGGTGGGTGCCGATGGCGATGTCGAGGGTTCCGCGGCGCATCTCCCCCAGCAGGCGGGCGGTTTCCTTCGCGCTCCGGAACCGGTTCAGCGCCCCGATGGTCACCGGGTAGTCGGCGAGACGCTCGCCGAAGGTGCGCGCGTGCTGCTCGACCAGCACGGTGGTGGGCGCGAGCACGGCGACCTGCCTGCCGTCCTGGACCGCCTTGAAGGCGGCCCGAATCGCCACCTCGGTCTTGCCGTATCCCACGTCTCCGCAGACCAGCCGGTCCATGGGCGTGGCCGCCTCCATGTCCCGCTTGATGTCTTCCACCACGCGCCGCTGATCGCGCGTGTCCTCGTAGAGGAAGGATGACTCCATTTCCCTCTGCCAGCGCGTGTCGGGCGCGAAGGCGTGACCCTGGGCCATCTCCCGGCGGGCATAGAGCTCGAGGAGTTCGGTGGCGACCTTGCGGATGGCCTGCTCGGTGCGGGCGCGCAGATTCTTCCAGCGCTTCCCGCCGATGCGGTGCACCGGCGGAGGCTCCGCCCCCTCCGTGCCGCCGACCCACCGCTCCAGCAGATCGAGCCGGTACACGGGCACGCGCAGGAATTCCGCGCCCGCGTATTCGATCAGAATCGACTCGATCTCCTCGCCACCGATGGTGACATGCTCGAGCCCGCGAAAGCGGCCGATGCCGTGGTCCATGTGCACGACCGCGTCTCCCGGGGTGAGCTGCGCGACGCTCTCAAGCGAAGCGGACCCGCGAAAGCGACGCCGGCGGCGAATGCGGCGCGTGCGCAGGAAGATCTCATGGTCGGTGAGGACGCACAGGCGCGGGGCCGAGTCGTTCAGGATGAATCCCCCGTCCAGAGCCCCCAAGGCGAGCTGGGCGCCCGCCGGAAGGCGCGTCTGTCCTCCCAGAATCTCCTCCAGGCGCTGAATCTGCCCCTCGTTGTCGCAGAGGATGAGGGTTCGGTCGCCGCAGGCGGTTCCGTCCCGCAGCACTTCCTTCAACCGCTTCATATCACGGGAGATGGCCGGCGGCGCCTCCGAGTCGAAGAGAATCTCGCCATCCGCGGCAGGGGAGAGGGCCAGCCGGGGGAGGGCGGCCAGCCGCTCCAGCAGGCCCCGGGGCCGCAGACAGACGGTGTCCGGCGGCGGAGGCTGGTCTCCGCCCGCGACGGCTTCGGCGTGGCGGCGCTCCACCTCTCTCCATGTGTGCTCCGCGGAAGCCTTCAGGTCGTGGCCCGCCCAGTGCGCCACCAGGGTGTCCGCGGGCAGCAGGTCGAGCAGGGAGCGGGGCGCGCCGGGAGCGTCCGGCCCTCCGCCGTCGTCCAGCCTGACCGGGAGCAGGCGCACCTCGGCGACCGACCCCCTGGACCGCTGGTCCAGGATGTCGAAGCGGCGCATGGAAACGATTTCGTCACCCATGAACTCAATGCGAACCGGGTCGGGAGAGCCGAAGGAGAAGACGTCCACAATGCCCCCGCGCACCGCGAACTGACCGACCTCCTCCACCAGCGGAGCCTTGTGGAAACCGCGTTCCCGGAGTTGCTCCGCCAGAACGGTGAGCCCGACCTCGGTGCCCGTCCGCAGGGTGAGGTGCAGGTGGGTGAGCCGGGTGGGGAACGAGGCTCGTTCCTGGAGGGCGCGCGGCGTGGTCACCAGCAGGCGGCAGCGGTTGCCGAACACGGCTTCCACCGCCTCGACCCGGCGCCCCTCGATCTCGATGTGGAAGTCGTCGCTTTCGTAGGGAAGGGACTCGCGCTGGGGGTAGGCGGCCACGGCATCCGGGCCCACGAGGGCCTCCAGGTCCGCCTCGGCGGCGACCGCCCTGTCGGGCGACGCAGCGAGAAGCACGACCACGCGATCCCGGGTAGCGCGGACCAGAGCGGCCAGCGCGGCGTGTCCCAGCGATCCGCGCGCGCCTCCGAGGGACAGCTCGTGGCCGGCGTTCGGGAGCCGTGCTCGAAGGGACCGGAAGGGTCCGGTCGTCTCGATCATGTCGAGAATGGCGTTCCCGCGCGCGTTCATCCGGCTCGCGGAAGGGGGCCGGAGGCGGACGGGCCGCGGGAGGCCGACATGGCGCCGCCGCCAGAGGAGTTGGTGCGCCGGCCGGTGGCGGCAATCCGCGATTCCAGGAGCAGCAGCACCAGCGCGGCGACGAGGAGCCAGCGCCATACCTCCGTGCCCTGCCGGCTGGCGAAGATCGCGCTCCGCCAGGACGAGGCGTCGGCCCGGTCGTAGTCGTCCCCCAGAAGGCCGTCGAGGGCGTTTTCCGCGATCGGCTCCAGGATCGACTCCGCCGCGGGCGGGTTGACCGCGACCTGCCGCACGAGGGAGTCGCCAGCCAGAAGGCGATGGAGCCCCGGAGCGCGCGCGACAACCTGCGCACCCGGCCCGGCCGGCGTCCGCCCGCCGGCGGCATCGGCGACGGCGTCAACTCCGGCCGGAATCGGCAGGACATCCCCGACGGTGAACGACCTGCCGTCGCTCTGGAAAGGCCAGCGCGACACCATCCATTCGACCAGGGGCAGCATGGGGGCCGACACGGCCAGGCTGGTGGCCTCTGCGTCCACCGGGGAGCCGAGCAGCAGATAGGCTCCGCCCGGCGCGTTGCCGGTCACGATCCAGGGCTCGCCCGAGTCGAGGGTGGCCTGGACCACACCCGCCGCTTCCTCTCCGTTTGCGACCAGGCGATAGCGGCGGACGATGCGCACCTCGTCGAGGGCCACCGGCAGGCGGTTGTCGGCCACCCCGATCTCGCCGGCGCCGGGCTCGCTCTCGTAGCGCCAGGGAATCTCGGCCAGCAGGAGTTGGCGGTTGAGGGCGGGCAGCATCGCTCCGTCGGAGGGCGGAACCACGACTGCGGCGGAACCGTCGGGCCGGCCGTCCAGCCCCTCTCCGCCCACGCTCAGGACTACCTGAGCCGCGGCGCCCGCGGTCGGTTGCGCCCGCCCCGCCCGCGCCAGCACCTCGATTGCCTGCTCAAGGAAGAAGTCGCCATCGCCCCGGAGCGACACTCCCACCGGAGGCCGCACCGACACCGAGAAGAAACGGCGGTCATCGCCGCGCAGCGCGTCCGGGTCGATCTCGGCGTATCCGCTCACGACGCCTCCCGCGAACGGGCCCACGTTGAGCAGGGCCTCCGATCCCGCCGTGATGGTGGTCGCGCCGACGGTGCGCCCTCCCACGACCAGCCGCACCGCCAGGGTATCCTGGCCTTCCCCTCTTCCCCCGACCGCGATGGACACCTGGGAGCGCTCGTTCGTCATCGGTGCGAGACCTCCCCCCACCAGTACCTCCCTGAGGTAACGGTTGTCCTCCGCGGAGGACGGTGCCTGGTACACCAGGAGACGGGTTTCGGCGGGGAGCGCCACGGGGGCGTCGCCGGGGAACGCCGTGGCCTGCAGGTCGGACAGCAGTTGTATTTCGGTCTCGTCGAGCGGCGCCGCCGAGACCAGGGCGCCGGCTCTCTCGATCGCGGCGGCGAGATCCCCTCGTCCGCCGCTCACCTGGGTCTCAAGGACGCGCGCGCGCGCCTGGACGGGAGATCCCGGAACTGCGACATCCCACGGCTCTCCCGCCCTCATCACCCAGATGCGGTCCTCGGGCCCGGCTTCGTCGAGGGTCTCGAGGGCCAGTGCCTTCAATCGATCGAGCACGCGCTGTTCTCCCTGAACCAGCCCGGAGCTGAGCGAGTTGTCCAGGATGATCACCAGCGCGGTGGGCTGGTGCGTGCCCCCGGCGCCCCGCCAGAAGAGCCGGCTCCCCGCCAGCACGAGCAGAAGGCAGATGGCAACCCGGAGGAGGAGGAGCAGCAGCTGGCGGATGCGAATGGTGCGCGCATGATCGCGCGTGGCGCGCAGCAGATAGCGCAGCGCGGGGAACGGGACCCGGCGGAGCTCGTGGCGGTGGAAGAGATGAAGAATCAGCGGGACCGCGACCACCGCGGCGGCAGCCAGGAATAGAGGGTTCAGAAAGCCCACGCCATCCGGCTCCTATCCCAGTCTCTGCCGCTTGCGCAGATACGTCCTCAGGGCGAGCGAAAAGGGCTGGCTCGTGTCGATCATGCAGTAGTCGATCCCGTAGGGCCGGGTGGCGCGTTCCCACTCGGCAATCGCACTATCCACCGCCTCCCGGTACTCGCGGCGCATATCCGGCACGCTGATCTGAATCTCATCGCGGCTCTCGGGATCGAAGAAGCGCACGTCGCCCGCGGGCGGCAGCTCGCGCTCTCCCGGATCCAGAATGTGGAAGACGAGCACTTCGTGCCCGTAGTGTTTGAGATAGCGGAGCGCCAGCCGGGTCTCCTCGGGGTCGATCAGCAGATCGGACAACAGCACGATCAGGCCGCGGCGGCGCAGGCGTCCGGCGATGTCCCGCAGCGCGGAATGCGCGGAGGTCAGGCCCGTAGGCTCCAGCGGCGAGACCCGCCGGATGACCTCGTGCCACTGCTTGCGCCCTCCGCTGGGTCCGAGCCGTGCCTGGATCTCGTGGTGGAAGGACGCGAAGCCGACCAGATCGCCCTGTCCCAGGAGGAGAAGCGCGATGCATGCCAGCAGGTGCTTCGCGTACCACGATTTCGTGGCCAGCGTGCCGGGCTGCGAAGACCACGCCATGGAAAGGCTGTTGTCGAGAAGGAGGTAGGCGCGAAGGTTGGTCTCCTCTTCGAACTGCTTCACGTAGAATCGGTCCGAGCGGCCGTACATGCGCCAGTCGATGTAGCGCAGGTCATCGCCGGCCTGGTACGCCCGATGCTCCGCGAACTCCGCCGAGAACCCGCGGTGCGGCGAACGGTGCAGCCCCATGTAGAATCCCTCCACGACCTCGCGCGCGATGAACTCGAGGCCGCCGACTTCCGACAGCGCGACCGGGTCCATCAGGTCGGCGCGCCGCCGGCCCGGGGCGGTCCCTGGGCGGGCGTCGGGTCCGGAGGTGTTGGGTTCGTTCATGGTGCGTAGTCTAGAAAACCGTGGGAGAGGATGCCATGCCCGCCCGGGTTCCGCTCATGGGTCCAACGTATGGCATGTGCCGCCGCCGGCCCTTGCATGGAAGGTATCAGGCTCACGGCTACTTGCGGGAAGGACGGCATGGCCGGATAGGTTAGAGGAAAGGCGACGGGCGCAGCGCTGGCACGCATGGTGCAGCACAAGGGGCCCAGGGTTTCGTTCCGCGGGCCGCGCCCGCCGGCAGGGGGAAGAGTCAGGACGATGCAGTTCGCCAGGTTGGCCACTGGCCCGGTGTTCGGGCTGACGCTTCTGTGTGCGGCGCCCATGGCCGCCCAGGAGCAGTTCGCAGCCCGGGACGAGCCCCTGGAGTCGCGCATATGGCTGGATCGCGGCACCAGCCCCGTGCTGCGGCGAGGCGATCTGGTGCGCGTTTTCTACCGCGCCTCGCGCGACGCTTACGTGAGCATCTTCCACATCGACACCAACGGTTTCACGCGCCTGCTCCATCCCGGCTCCCCCACCGACGGCCACCTGGCGCTGGCCGGGCGCGACTACCGGCTGCTGTTTCCGGAGTCGCGCTATTGGCAGGTGGAGGAGGACGAGGGCAAGGGCTACCTCTTCATGGTCGCGTCTCCGGCGCCGCTCGACTTCTCGGACTTCGCGTACTCGCGCTACGAGGGCGGGTGGAATCTGGCCGCGTTGGCGCAGGCCGCATATCGCGATCCGTTCCTGATGATGGACGATGTGGTCGCGACGCTGATCCCTGAAGGGGCAGGGGAGTACGCGCTCGACTTTGTGGCCTACGACATCGACCGGCCCCACGACTATCCGCGCTTCCTGTGTTACCAGTGTCACGGGTTCAGGCCGATGTTCGACTGGAACCCGTACGGCCGCTGGTGCACCGACTTCCGGGTTGTGATCCACGACGACCCCTACTACTACCCCGTGTACCGGTACAGCGGCGACCGCGTGGTGTACACGCGCCCGCCCGAGCCCTCGCGTCCCATGTTCGAGTTCAAGGAGCGGGTTGATGGCGAGGCCGCGACGCCCCTGATCCGAACAAGGTCGGGGGACGCGCCCGAACGCGGTATCGGCAGGGACCTGGGGCAGGGTCCGAGTGATGTGCCCACCGCGCGTGTTCCCGGCCTGCGCGAACCGATGCGGCCAGGGACAGGCGCGCGGAGCGGATTGGCACCCGGTGCAGATGGGTCGGCGCTGCCGGGAAGGGTCGTACGGCCCCCGACGATGGCGGTGCCGTCAGGCTATGTGGGGCCGAGCGTGGACGCGCGCGGGCAGGCGCCGGCCGAGGCGCGCGCGGCCGGGGCGGAGCTGGCGCCGGCGGGGCGGTCCACGAGCGTGGCCGGCGAGGTGCGGGCGGACGGGGCTGACCCGGTGGCGTTGCCGGAGACGGCCGGGGATGCCGTGGTGGGTGCGCCGCCCGCGGCCCCGTTCCCCGCCACCTCCCAGCGGCCTGACGGACCGCTCCCGGACGCGGCCGTTCGCGGGGCGCGTTTGCGGCCGGGTACGACACCGCTCCCCGAGGCCCGAGCCGCCGAAGGCCGCGACGAGCGACCCGTGCTGCAGCGGCGTGGTGAACCACCCCCCGGCGGCGGTTCGGCTCCCCCGCCTTCGGCGCGGCCGGGCACGCCGCCCGGCGATCCGCCGCCTCCTTCCGCCGGTCGACCGCCTCCGGATGCGCGCTCAGGCCCCCCGCCCCGGTCGTCGGGCCGCCCTCCGCCCGCTTCAGCCCGGCGGCGGCCGCCCGGCAGGCCACCAGGCGGGTAGCCTGCACGCGGTCAGCGGGCAGCCCGGCGGCCAGACGAGTTGCTTCGCTATCTCCCGGCTTCCGGGGGGCTCATCGCCTTCCGCCAGGCGGCCGATTCTGCTGCCCGGGAGGCCCCTGCGTGTCGAACGCCTCCACCCCCGCACCCGGGCAGAAGTCGCCGGTGCCCCGGAAGTGGGTGTTCAGGCACCTAAGCTCCGACCCGAGGCCCACCAGCAGGTCCACCGTCTCGGGGTAGGACGGCCGCGAGAAGTAGCCCGCCCGGCCCCCGCGCGCCATGTCGGCGGTGGACTGGCCCAGGCGGCTGAGCGCGCCCACGTCGGCTCCCTTCGACACCAGGTACTCGATGAGGCCGTTGCCGCCCCGCACCGAGGCGTAGTGAAGTGGCGTGTAGCCCCACGAGTCGCGGAGATTGACGTCGGCCCCGAGCTCCTCGACCAGGTACCTCACCGTGTTGAGGAAGTTGTTCGGGACGTGGTTCATCAGGAAGGCGCCGAGGCCCATGTACCCGCCCCCCGCCGCGGCGTGAATCGGGAACATGTTGGGGGTACCCTCGGGGATCATGGGCAGCCCGGAATCCTCCTGCAGGCGCCCGTCGTTCTGGCGTCCTTCCCGCATCCCCGGTTCCGGCCAGGTGGTGGGGATGTCCGGGTCGGCTCCGTGCGCCACCAGCGCTTTCATGGCGGGCAGGTCCTGGGCCAGCGCCGCCCGCCAGAACGGCGTGGCTCCGGTCAGGTTGAGCCCCAGCTTCCCGCGCAGGAAGTCCGAATACCACAGGTGCGTGCGGATCGGCGCGTTGGGGTCGGCACCCGCCTCGAGAAGCGCGCTCAGGACGTCCATGTGCGTCGTGGTCTGGTTGTCGTGCGCGCGAGGATGGGGGTGGTCGGTGAACTTGAAGGCCCACTGGGTCTGGAGCACCGCAAACAGGGGAGAGACGCCGTCCGTGTGGGTGGCCAGGTCGGGATCGGCGCCGCGCTCGATGAGCAGCATCGCCATGTCGAACTGGCCGTTGAGCGCGGCGAGGGTAAGCGGGCTGGCCCCGTCGCCGGCGACCTGGTCGATGTCGGCGCCTCCGTCCAGGAGCACCCGCGCCACCTCCAGATGACCCTCGCGGGCGGCGTGCAGCAGGGCGGTCATGCCGCCGGTCCTGCCGACCAGGGTTTCGTACATGGGCCGCTGGACGATCTCGTTCTCGCTGACGTAGCCGGCGGGGGTGTCCCACGCGGGCACCACGTTGGCAAGGTCGTCGGGGTGGAAGTCGGCCAACTGCTCCTGCAGCTCCTCGGAATCGAGAAACTCCCGCTGCACCGCGAGCGCGGCCTGCACTTCGGCGGCGGTCGGCTCCCTGGCGGTCCCGCCTTCGGTCGCCCGCTGGATCTCGGACAGCGCCTCCAGCAGACGCCCCTGGGCCGCCCTGCTGATCGCCATGCGGCGCAGCACATCCCCGATGTCGGTGGCGAGCGAGGGGTCGGCGCCGTGCTCCAGCAGTTCGGCCGCGGAGGCCGCCCGCCCGGCGGCGGCGGCGAACATGAGGGGCGTCTGCCCCGCTGACCTCTCGCGCGCGTTGACCAGCGCGCCGTGCTCGAGCAGGACGCGAACCGCGTTCTCGCCGCCGCGCGCTTCCGCCGCCAGGTGGAGGGGGGTCACGCCGCTCGAGGTGGTAACCGCCCCCGGGTCGGCGCCCGCGCCCAGGAGCGCGCCCACCACATCCGCGTGTCCCGCGCCGCCGGCCAGGTGCAGGGGCGTGTAGTCACCGATGCGCGTCGTCGCGCTGGTCTCCGCCCCCGCGTTGATCAGGATTCTCACCACCTCGAGATGACCCTCGCGGGCCGCCAGGTGCAATGCAGTCAGACCGTCCCCCTGCGCGAGGTTGGCGTCGGCCCCGGCCTCGAGCAGTCCCCGCACCGCGTCCGTATCACCCCGACGCGCCGCATCCAGCAGCCCGTCCTGCGGAGTCGCCGCACCCACGGCCAGCACGACCGCCAGCACCGCGCCGGCGCGCCGCATGCCGCGTCCCAGCCTCATGGCTCCCTCCGCGTGCTCACCGGCCGGCCGACCGGAAAGCTGAGCGCGAACTCGCCCGTGCTGTCCCCGAAGGCTCGCATGTCGTCGTGCCCCAGGCGCTGCATCAGGCTCACGAACACGTTGGCCATGGGCGTCCCCTTGGGCGCCCTCAGGTGCAGATTGCCCTCGAGCGCGCCGTTCGCGTGGCCCATGAGCAGGAGCGGGCAGCGCCGGTGGTTGTGCAGGTTCGGGTCGCCCATCGGGGAACCCCAGATGATGGCCGTCTTGTCGAGCAGCGACGCCTCGCCCTCCATCGTGTTCTTCATCTTCTCCAGGAAGTACGCCATCTGCCCCAGGCGATACGTGTTGATGACGTTGAACTCCATGACGGCAGAGGGGACGTTGCCGTGGTGAGACGCCGCGTGGAAGGACTTGCTGGTGCCGCTGTCGGGGAAGGTGCTGTTCTGCAGGTCGAAGCCGGTCTTGAAGGTGATGACCCGGGTCAGATCCGCCTGCAGGGCGAGCACCTGCAGGTCGAACATCAGTTGCATGTGGTCTTCCCAGCGGTCCGGTATCCCCGACGGCGCCTCCGGCATCTGCCGCTCCTCGCCGCTCGAGTTCTGTGCCTCCACCAGCTCGATGCGCCGTTCCAGTTCGCGGATGTGGGTGGCGTACTGCTCGAGCGCCTGCCGGTCCAGCGCCCCCAGCTCCCGCTTCAGGTCGTTCAGTTCCACCAGCACCCAGTCGAGCAGGCTCTGGCTGTTGCGCAGCCGCACGGCGCGGTCGGCCGGGGAGTCGCCGGCGCCGAACAGCTGCTCGAACACCCGCCGGGGCTCGCGGATCGCGGGAAGCGGCTGGGTGGGCGAGGCCCACGCCAGGGTGGTCGTGTACGCGCAGTGGTAGTTGTAGGCGCACCCGCCCCCGCGGTCCATCTGCTCCGTCGTGATCTCGAGCGAGGGCAGTGCGGTGTCCTGTCCGAATCGGTCCGCGTGGACCTGGTCGAGCGACTTGCCCAGGTAGACGTCGGCCTGGGTCTGCAGCGGATGGGCCTGGGTGAGGAACACGGCGGTGGAGCGATCGTGGTCGCCGCCGATCTCCTCGGCCCGGTAGGGCTCCGCCATGCGCACGTCGGTGTTGCTGACGATGGTGAGGTAGTCGCGGTAGGCCTCCAGGGGCTTGAGCTGGCTCTCCGCCCTGAGTTCGAAATCACGCCCCGCCGTGGCCGGCGCGAACAGGTTCTGCTCGTCCCCCCAGTCGTTCCCGCCCGCGCACCCCATCGACTCCTCGACGCACACCAGCCGCGTGAACTGCGCCTGTGCCGCATCGCTCCACGGCTTGCCCGCCGGCACCATCGCCTCGAGGAGCGGAAGGCCCACGGAGGCCCCGGCGCCCTTCAGAAAGGTACGGCGCGAAAGATGTCTTCCCGTGATGAAATTCATCGACGACTTCCCTCCATCCAGCGACTCAATTCACAGGACGCGGTTTCCCGGACTCGATTCATCGAACTCAGTTCACGTACAACCGCTGCGCGATCTCGTTGGTGAGGTTGGGGTTGGCGTTGACGTCCTCGGGGGAGGGGGGCCAGCGCAGGTGGATCCCCATCGCCTTGTTCTGGTCGAACCAGCGATAAGGGAAGATCTCGTAGTAGCGCATGTCCTGCCAGCGCCGCATCTCCATCCAGAACTCGGCCCTGCGCTCGTGCTGGAGCTGGGCCATGATCTCGCCCGCGTCCATGCTGGCGAAGTCCCTCAGATCCGATAGCGCATGTCCGGTGGGCGGCCAGCCGCGCGACGCGTCGCCCCAGTCCCCGGCCATCGTGCGGGTCCTCGCTGCCGCGCGGGTGTGGTTGATCCACTCGACCGCGCCCGCGAGGTCTCCGGCCAGCAGCCGGGATTCGGCGATGATGAGCATCGCCTCGGCGGCACGGCTGAGCGGGAGCGGAGTTTCGCGCGCGGTATACTTCAGGTTGTAGGAGCTGGTGCCGAGCGGCTCCTCACGGGTCGTCTCCTCGTGGGCGATGCGCGGGTCCCAGTCTCCGGTCACGGGGTCCGGAAGGAAGAGATAGATCTCGTCGATCCGGTTGGTGCCTCCGTACGGCCCTCCGAGGGAAGCCCCCGAGTTGGAGCCGCCGGGGGCGCCGAAGCGCAGCGAGACGTTGTAGTCCGGGGCCGTCGAAAGCGCTTGGCGGGCCGCCGATTCGGCCTGGTCGAACAGGCTGCGGTCCATTTGGCCCTGGAGGTGGGTGCGCTCGTAGTAGAGCGAGCGATAGGCCCGCGCGACCTGTCCCATTGCAGCCGCGGCGAAGTTTGCGTCCCCGGCGGATTGCGCGACCTGGGCGGCCTGCTGGAAGCGCTCGATGGACTCCGCGATCACGTCGATCGGGCCACGCAGTTGGTCCTCCGCGCCGTACACGATCACGTTGTAGTGATCGGCCATGGTGATGCGGGTCATGCCGCCGAAGAAGTGCGCGTGCGCGACGCCCAGGTCGTTGCCCCCGGCCGCCGAGAGGCGTTCGGCCACCTCGTCCGCGAGCCAGCGCGCCTGGGCGAGCCCGCGCCAGTGGCCTTCCACGGCGGAATTGGACGCCAGGCGGTTGCCGCGCATGGCGTCGATGTTCTCGAGCTGCGTGGTGGGATGGAACAGCTCGTCGCTCAGGAGCCCGTGTCGCGTCAGCAGGCTGGAGTAGGTGCCGGCGAGGTTCCCCTCCGGCGTGTTGGCCAGCGTCCCAAGAAGCTCCTTCCGCTCCAGGTCTTCGTCCAGCAGGCTCGCCGGGTTGTCGACTTCCAGAAAGTCGCTGCAGCCGATGGCCGTGGTCAGCAAGAGTCCCGAAGCGAGGGCCGCGAGACCCCTCAGTCGTCGTGTTCCAGTGATCGGTCCTGCATCGGTGTTTCCGTTCTTTGTCATCGGTCGGCTCCCTTGTCTCTCATGCACGTTCATGATTGCCTCCGCATGTTCGGCCCGGTCAGAACTGGGCCCTGAGGGAGAAGACCAGACGTCTCGGAGCCGGCACCTTGAGGTAGTCGACGTTCTGGGTGAAGTAGCTGGCGCCGGCAGTGCCCGCCTCGATGCCGCGGGTGCCGGGTCGATCCAGCCGTTCTTGGGCGAACTCAGATAGTCGCTGAACACCTTGAGGTTCTTGGCCCCTACGCTGAGCTGCGCGCTCGTTGCCGCGAAACGCTCGGCGAACGCGTCCGGAAGCTGGAAGGAGACGGTGAGTTCGGCCCAGCGCACATAGTCGCCGGGGTAGACCGTGTTGGAGATGACGCCGTTGTGCTTGCGGCCGTACTCGTCAACGAGCCGCTGTTTCTCCTCAACGCTGGCGTTGGGGTCGTTCAGCGTATACTCGAGCGTCGCCACCAGGGGGCCGTTGCCCAGCGCGTTGCGCAGGTGGTCGGTCTCGTTGGAGACGATGAAGCCGCCCGCCGCCTCGAAGATGTTGCGGAAGGTGAAGCTCCCGAACTGCATGGCGCTGCGGATGTCGATGGTCCAGTTGGGCTGTGGTCTGCCGATCACCGCCAGCGAGTCGGTACCGTCGGCCGCCTTCAGGATGTTGGGCGCGATGTCCCGGCGGCTGCGGATCTCGTCGATGGGGCCGGAGAGGATGTAGGGTTGGTTGGGATCGACGATGGGGGCGATCCAGATGCCGGGCCACATCCCCTCGTAGAGGGAATGGAACCGGCGCCGGCTGCCGAGGCGCCGGTCGGGCTGCCCGCCCAGGTCGTCCGCCCACTGCTTCAGATAGGTAGGGCTGAGCGTCAGATCCCAGGTGAAGCTGGGGCTCTGCACCAGGCGCGCGTCGGCGGTCAGCTCGAGGCCCCACGACTTGAGCGTGCCGAGGTTCCGCAGCTGCGAGCGGGTGAACCCGTCTCCGGGCGAGGGCGGCACCGGAAGTAGCGCATCGTCGGTGGTCTGGTTGAAGTAGACCAGCTCCATCCCGAAGCGGCCATCCAGCATCCCGGTCTCGATCGCCAGCTCGATCTCGGTCGAGCGCTCGGGCTTGAGTTCGGGGTTGCCCAGGTTCTGGGGCGTAAGATAGCCGCCGATGACGCTGCTGCTCGGGCTCCAGGTGCGCTGGGCGTCGAAGGCGCCCGGCTGCAGGCCGGAGGCGCCCAGCGCCGCCCGCAGCCGCAGCTCGTTCATCCAGCCCACGTTCCAGAAGTCGTACTCGGAGACGACCCAGGAGACGCCCGCCTTGGGATACACCTGCAGGCCGAAGTCCTCGCCGAAGGCTGAATTGCCGTCGGCACGCACGCCCCCGGTCAGGAAGAGGCGGTCGTCGAGCCCGACCTGTCCCTGGACGAAGAGACCCGCGTTGATGACCTCCTCGAAGCCCTCGCTCACCCCGGTAATCTGGGCGCCGCCGCTCAGGGTCTTGAGGGTGGGCGATCCGAACTCGCGCACGGACGCGAACTCGTTCGCCTGTACCTCGCGGAAGCTCTGGCCTCCGACCGTGACGTTGCCGACCATCCGGTCGCTGATCTGGGTCTCCCAGTGGGTGCTGAAGTCCAGCGTGGTCGTGGCGAAGCGCGAGTTTCTGACCTGCTTGTAGCCGGTGACCGACTCCGCGACCACGCCCTGGGGGAAGAACGCGCTGAAGCGGCTGTCGATGAAGTTGTGACCCATCTGAAGCGTGGAGCTGAGTCCTTCGGCCCACTGGTAGACCAGCGAGGCGTTGAGCATGGTGTTCACGGACTCCTGGAGGTTCTCCGTGATACGGCTGGCCAGCAGGGGCGTGTAGGCCCCGTGAGGATTGGTCTCGGTCGCGCGCAGCGGATTCCCGAGCATGAGGTTTCCGAAGAGGTCGCCCCACCCGGGGGTAGCGGTCTTGAGGTCGCGCCGCACGACGTTCACCCCGACCTGGCTGGTCAGCTTCTCGGTATGGGTGAAGTCGAAGGTAGCGCGCACCGACTGGTTGGCCAGCTCGTTGTTGGGCGAGGGGTTCACCTCTTCCATCAGGCGTCCGGACAGGTAGTAGCGCAGGCCCGGCGTCCCGCCCCGAACGGACAGGTTGTAGTTCTGGTGGTACGCGAACACCGCATTCTCCTCCCAGGGGCTGTCACAGAGGAGCCGATGCTCGGCACGGTTGTATCCGCAGTTGTCCGGGAATTCGCGCGGGAAGCTCAGGTGCTGCAGGTCCGTTGAGAAGGCGTATACCGGTGAGCCCGTCTGTCCCCGCTTGGTGAAGATCTGGATCACGCCGCTGGAGGCCTCGGTGCCGTAGAGGGTCGCGGCCGCTGCCCCCCGGATGACCTCCACCCGGTCGATGTCCTGGGGATTGATGTCCTGCAGCCGGTCGGTCCTCACGGACGTGGCGCGCTCGACTGCGTTGTCCATGCGCACGCCGTCCACGTAGATGAGAGGGCTCTGGCGCTGGCTGATGCTTGAGGTCCCCCGCAGCACGATCGCGCTGCCGGCGCCGGTCTGACCACCCGAGATCAGGCCGCGCGCCCCGGCGAGCCGTCCCACCAGCGCGTCGGAGAGGCTGGTGATGGGCGCGATTGCGAGTTCGTCGGAGGTAACCGAGGTAATGGTCTGTCCCAGACGGCGCCGCTGCGTGGGCGCGCCCGTTCCGGTCACCACGATCTCGTCCAGGTTCAGCGCCACCTCCTGGAGCTGGAAGTTGGCCTCGACGGTCTGGTCCACCGCAACGGTGACCTCCACGGTGGCGGCCGCGAAGCCGATGCGCTCGACGCGCACCGTATGGGTGCCGACGTTGACCCCCAGCAGGAGGTAGCGGCCGTTCGACGCGGAGAGCGCGCCGACGTTCAACTCGGGCAGGAAGACCTGTGCCGAGGAGATGGGCTGCCCGGTGGCCGCGTTGGTGACGAGCCCGGTGATCTGCCCCTGCTGGGCCGCCAGTGGGAGGGACCACAGGAGGGCGAGGGCCAGAACGGCGGCGCGGCCAATGACCGGGAGCGCCATCTAGGTCGGGCGGTGACTGGTTTTAGACGTGAACTCTCTCATTGAACCTCCTGCGTTTGTCGCATGCGGAAGGGAGCGCTCCTTACGACTCCCAGCACAATCGACGAGATGCTGTAGTTGCTGTCCGCCGCCGCCCGCGTGATGGCGCGGATGGTCGGCTGATCGAGATGGTCGGCGGGCCGCCCGATCGCGTACGAGAGCAGATGCTCGGTGAAGTTGCGCGCGAGCGGTATCGGACGCTTGAGCAGCACCGAAGCCAGATCTCCGGGCGAGCTCAGGGCGGTGCCGTCGTAGAAGGTGCCGCGGGTGTCGAGCGGGGCCATGTTCTCGCGCACCCGCCAACGCCCGGTCACGTCGAAGTTGTCGAGCGCGAGGCCGATGGGATCGATGAAGTTGTGGCAGGAGCTGCACACGGGGCTCGAGCGATGCAGTTCCATGCGCTCGCGCGTGGTCAGGATGCGGTCCCCGTCGGCATCGGGGCTGCCCTCAAGGGTGGGGACGTTGGGTGG
>VXMG01000003.1:12936-101201 GCA_009841185.1 Gammaproteobacteria bacterium | reverse complement strand
CCCCCCCCCTCCACCAGCCGGGATCTCGTCACGGCCTTCAAGACCGTACTCAGTCAGGGACGGGGAACCCTGCCCGGGGGCCTGCCGACCATTCTCAAGGGTGCCTCCGTCGAGAAGGCTGGAGAGAGTGGGTTGAGGATCGGGCTTCCCGACGGCATGGGACTCGATGATCTTCCCCGCAACTCGGTCGCATCGCTCAGGCAGGCGCTCGCCCGGCACCTCGACCACGCCCCCGAAATCGACATCGTCGAGGGCGGCCGGGCGGCGCCCCGCGCACCCCGCGCGGTGTCTCGGGAACAGGTGCGTCAGGAGCGCCTCGAAGAGCTCGTGGAGCGGGAACCACTCCTGGCACGGGCGGTAGAAGAACTCGATCTCGAATTGGTGGATTAGCAGCCCGTTGGGCGCGCTTCCCCCGGCATTCGAGCGGCGACGCACCCGCGCCTGCTCCCTCACACCCTCGCCCCCGAGAATCACTCGATGAAAGATCTGCAGCGGCTCATCCAGTTGGGACAGCAGATGCAGAGCCGGGTCACCGAGCTTCAGGAGACCCTGGACCGTCAGGAACTGAGCGCATCCTCCGGCGGAGGCATGGTTACCGCGGTGGTGGACGGCAAGGGTACGGTACGCAGCATCACGATCGAGCCTTCGGCCGTGGATCCCGACGATGTCGAGATGCTCGAAGATCTCGTTCTGGCCGCGGTGGGGGAGGCGCAGAGCAAGGCGCGCCGCCACTACGAGAGCGAGATGAAGAAGATGACCGGCGGCTTTCCGATGCCGGGACAACTTCCGAAACTGTTCTAGCGGCGCTGGGGAAGACCCGATGTCGGTGATCGACCGGGTCACCAGTGAGTTCTCCCGACTCCCCGGGGTCGGCCCCAGGACTGCGCTCCGCCTGGTGCATCACCTGCTTCGCACCGGCCCGGACGAGTCCCGGAGGCTCGCCGCCGCCATCGAGGTCCTGGCCGAACGGGTGCGTCCCTGTGCGACGTGCGGCAACTTCGCCGACGAAGAGTGCTGCGCGATATGTTCCAACCCGCGCCGGGACACCTCCACGATCTGCGTGGTCGAGGGGAGTTTCGATGTCGGTGCCGTGGAGCGCACCGGAAGGTACGGGGGGGTGTATCATGTACTGGGCGGTCGCCTGTCACCCCTGGACGGGATCGGGCCCGAGCAGTTGAACCTGCGGTCGCTGTTCGAGCGCATCCGTTCGGCGTCGGGCGAGGTGCGCGAGATCATTCTTGCCACCAACCCGCGGGTTGAGGGCGAGGCGACGGCGGTGTATATCGAACGTCAGCTCAGGCCGATGGGCCTGAGGGTGACGCGCCTGGCCACGGGCGTGCCCGTGGGCAGCGACCTGGAGTTCGTGGATGGGACGACGCTCGCACAGGCGCTGGAAGCGCGCCGTGAGATGTAGGAAACGGAATCGCCGCCCGGGCGGTGGAGCCAGCGGATGAACAAGAAGCTGAAGAAGGCAGGACTGGTGGCGCTGCTGGTGGTGGTGGTCGGGGGTGTGGCGGTTCTGGTCGCGCACGACCAGATGACCCGGCACCAGCGGGACCTCTTCAGCCCCCGGGTCTTTCGGCGGCTGGCGGCGCTTGGGCACATGGCGCGCGCCCGCGCCTCGGTGAACACGGTGAACCTGCTGAAGGACTACATGGCGTGGGAGCCCCGCAAGCTGCTCCGCGATCGCGCACGGGCTATCGAAGCGCGGATGGAGCGCGAGCTGGCGGTGCTGGAGACCGGGCTGAGCGAGAAGATGGCGTGACGCCATGCCGATGACGAACTACGCCGGCCGGGAGGTCAACTGCAAGATCCTCTACTGCGGGCCGGGGCAGGGGGGCAAGACCACCAACATCGAATACGTCCACTCCCGCGTGGATCCCGGAAACCGGGGCGAGCTCGTTTCACTGGCCACGAAGCAGGGCAGCACGCTTCTGTTCGACTTTCTGGCCCTCGATCTTGGCGACGTACAGGGCCTCCGGACCCGCTTCCACCTCTACACCGTGCCGGGTCAGGCGTATTTCGAGAGCAGGCGCCGGATTCTCCTCGAGGGCGTGGACGGGGTGATCTTCGTCGCGGATTCCCAGATCGACCGCGACGAAGCCAACGACGAGGCGATGCAGAGTCTCCATGAAACCCTGGAGGCGCGCGGGTGCGATGTCTCCCGTCTTCCCTTCGTGATCCAGTACAACAAGCGCGACCTGCCGGGCATCGCTCCGGTGGAACAGTTGCGTGCGCGCCTGAATCCGGCCGGCGTGCCGGACTTCGAGAGCGTCGCCACGGAGGGCAAGGGCGTCTTCGAGACGCTGGCGGCGGTGAGCAGGCTGGTGGTGAAGTCGCTTCGCTGAGGTCCGGCATGGCCAGCCAACGGAATCTACCCAACATCATTACGCTGTCGCGGATGGCCGCCTGTCCCGCGATCTTCTTCCTGGCCCTGTCGACCGACGGCACGGTGCTGGCGATCACCTTCGGCCTCTTTCTGGCGGCAGCTCTGAGCGATGTGTGGGACGGCTATCTGGCGCGCAAGCACAACCTCATCAGCGACCTCGGCAAGCTGCTGGACCCCATCGCCGACAAGCTGCTGCTGGTGTCCACGCTCGTGCCCATCTACATCGTCTCGCACCGTCCGGCGGGAGGGGGCGAGATTCCATGGTGGGGGGAACTTCCCCTGTGGGTGCTCGTCGTCCTGCTGGGGCGCGAGTTGATGGTGACCCTGCTGCGGGGTTTCGCCGTGCGCCAGGGGGTGGTGATCGCCGCCGACCGTGCCGGGAAGTACAAGGCCCTTCTGCAGAACGTGTTCATGGGAGCCGTGCTCCTGTGGTACGCCCTGGTCCGCTTCGCCGAACAGGGCAGTTGGAGCGGAGCCGTCTGGGATCTTTGGGTCCGCTTCCACAGCGCGGTCATCGGCCTGGCCCTGCTGCTGGCGCTGGTGCTGACGATCTATTCGATGGGGCTCTATTTCTGGCGCAACCGCGGTCTGGCCGGGAGCAACCGCTGACCCGGACGGCGCCTCCCCCGGCCAGTTGCGCCATCGTCGCGGTGGGCGACGAGCTTCTGGCCGGCTTCACCGTCGACAGCAACGGCGCCTGGATGGGCCGGCGGGCGGGGAGCCTGGGGCTTCCGGTACGAGCGAGGTTCGTGGTCGGGGACAGCGCGCCCGACATCCGGGGGGCGCTCGCGCGCGCTCTGGAGGTTGCCGACGTCGTGCTGGTGACGGGGGGCCTGGGTCCCACCGCGGACGACATCACGCGGGAAGTCGTGGCCGAGGCGCTGGACCGGCCCCTCCGCCTGGACGAAGGGCTGCTCAAGGAACTCCGAGCCCGATGGGCGACCTGGCGCCGGGCCCGGCTGCCGGCCGGAAACGAGCGCATGGCCCGGGTGCCGGAAGGCGCGCTGGTGCTTCCCAACCGGGTCGGGACCGCCCCGGGGCTGGTCCTGGACGTGGAAGGCCGGATCGTCGTACTCCTCCCCGGCGTCCCCGCGGAGATGCGCGGGCTGTTCGACACGGGCGTCGAGCCGTTGCTGCGCGAGCGGCTGGGCGACCGTCTGCTGCCCCTGGTCCACCGCGTATTCCATACCACCGGCATCGCCGAATCCTCGCTCGCCGAGCGCATCGACGCGGGCGTCCCCGAGAACCTGGGTGCGGTGTCCATCGCCTTCCTGCCCCGGCTCACCGGGGTCGACGTTCGGCTGAGTGCGCGGGCGACCCCGGACGATCCGCGGGCGGCCCGCCGGCTCGACCGGGTGGAGGCGCTCGTCGAGCCGGTCCTGCGGCCGTACCGCTACCCGGCCGAGAGCGGGGACATCGTCGAGTGCATCGCGGCGGAAATGACGTCATCCGGGCGAACCCTCTCGGTGGCGGAGAGCTGCACGGGCGGCCTGGTGGCCCGGCGCATCACGGAGTTGGCAGGGTCTTCGGAGTACTTCCTGGGCGGGGTGGTCGCCTATGCGGACGATGCCAAGCGCGCCCATCTGGGGGTGTCCCGCGAGCTGCTGGCCCGGAAGGGGGCGGTATCCGAGGAGGTCGCGCGCGCCATGGCGGAGGGGGCGGCCCGGGCCTTCGGCGCCGATGCCGGGCTGTCCGTGACCGGAGTGGCCGGGCCGGGTGGGGGGTCAGCGGAGAAGCCCGTGGGCACGGTGTGGTACGCGGTGCACCTGGACGGCCGCACCCGGGCGCGCCGGAGCGTGCTGCCGGGCGCGCGCCGCGCGGTCCGCGAACGCAGCGCCCAGGCGGTGCTCGCGCTCCTCTACCGGATGTTGCGGGGCGGTTGAGGGTCGCCACCGGGGCGCCGCTCGCCGGTGATACCCACTACCGGTAGTGGGTAGACCACCACGGACGGTGTATCGGCAGTCCGCACTGCGGCGCGACGCGGTCCGGCGCGGATGCAGCGCCGCTCGAAATGCCGGGAGGCGTCGTCGCCGGGATGCTACCGCAGCCAGTCCTCCAGGGTGGTTGCCAGATCCGTCCCGGCGTCCCGGTACTTCACGATGACCGGGGCATACAGCGACAGCCCCTGTGCGCGGCCCCACTCGCGGGTGACCGCGCGCGCCCCGGGGACGACCACGGCGTCCTCGGGAATCTCGAGAGGCCGGGAGGGGCCGGCGCGATACACTTCTTCGCGCACCAGGTCGAACACCGGTGTGCCCCGCGTCAGGATGACTCCTGCGGCCAGCACCGCCCCGCGGCGCACCACCGTTCCCTCGTAGACGCCCGCATTGCCGCCCACCAGCACGTCGTCCTCGATCACCACCGGGGCCGCCCCCACGGGCTCCAGCACGCCGCCGATCTGGGCTGCCGCGCTCAGATGCACGCGCTTCCCGATCTGGGCGCACGAGCCCACCAGCGCGTGCGAGTCGATCATGCTGCCCGCCCCCACCCAGGCGCCCACGTTGACGTACATGGGGGGCATGCACACCACCCCGGCACCGAGGTAGGCCCCGCGGCGCACGGCCGAGCCGCCCGGCACCACCCGGACGCCCTCCCCGGCGGCGAAGCGGCGCACGGGCAGATTGTGCTTGTCCAGGAAGGCGGATGGAGCCCGGGCGTCGAACGAGCTGCTCCCGGGGGCGGCGACCGGGGTGACGCGCCCGCTGCGGAATGCCACCAGGATGCCCCGTTTCACCCAGGGCACCGCCGCCCAGGAGTCGTCGCTCTCCCGCACGGCTGAACGCAGCGATCCCGCCTCCAGGCGGCCCAGCAGCTCGGCCACGACCTCTTCGGCGGCCTCCGGAAGCGTCTCGCCGGCGGGCCAGGCATACAGCGCGTCTATGCGCTCTTCCAGCGTTGTCCCGAGCCCCGGGATGGATGGGCTCATGTCCCCTCCGCGGCGCGCACGGCCGCCGCCACGGCTTCGTGGTGGGTCTCGGCAAGAGGGGCCAGCGGCAGCCTGACCCGGGGATGGATACGCCCCATCATCCCCAGCGCCGCCTTGACCGGCACGGGATTCGATTCCACGAACGCCACCCGCATCCAGTCGGCGAGGCGGTAGTGCAGGGACCGCGCGCGCAGCACGTCGCCGCACGCCATCGCCCCCACCAGCTCCGCCATGGCGCGCGGGGTGGCGTTGCTGACCACCGAGATCACGCCGTCGGCGCCGAGCGCCATAAACGGCACCGTCATGGAATCGTCACCGGACAGCAGCGCGAACCCGGGAGGCCTGCCGCGGGCGATCTCGGCGACCTGGTCGCAGCTGCCCGCGGCCTCCTTGGTCCCAACGATGTTGGGGTGCGCGGCCAGCGCCAGGGTGGTGGCCGCGGCGATGTTGCTGCCCGTGCGTCCCGGAACGTTGTAGAGCACCACCGGGCGGGGAGCCGCGTCCGCGACCGCGGTGAAGTGCTCGATCAGCCCGCGCTGCTGCGGGCGGTTGTACGGGGGCGAGACGTGCATCAGGTGGGTCACGCCGGTCGATGCGATCCTGAGCGAAAGCTCGATCGCCTCGGCTGTGTCGTTCGATCCCGCCCCGCCCACGACGGGGACGCGTCCGGCGGCCTGCTCGACCGTGACCGCCACCACCCGCTCGTGCTCCTCGACAGACAGCGTCGCGGCTTCCCCGGTGGAGCCCGCAGGCACCAGGAAATCGATGCCCTCTTCGATCTGCCAATCGACCAGCGACCGCAGCGCCGCCTCGTCCACATCTCCCGTTTCCCGGAACGGCGTCACCAGCGCCGTTCCGCATCCTCTGAGCATCTCGTGCTTCACCCTGCCTCTCCCGCGAGAACATCTTGCATGGTGTATACCCCCGTGCGACCGACCAGCCACGCCGCCGCCCGCAGCGCGCCCTCCGCGAACACGCCGCGGTCGCGGGCTTCGTGGCGCAGGACGAGTCGCTCGCGGGGACCGTCGATCGATATCTCGTGTGTGCCGGGAACGTGCCCCGTCCGGATCGATGTAATAGAAGAACTCCGTTCCAATCCTTCTCCCAGCGACCGTTCCAGGGCGATGGCCGTGCCGGACGGGGCGTCGAGCTTGCCGGCGTGATGGGTTTCCACCACATGCGCGTCGAAGCCGCCCGCGCCGGCGAAGAGCTCGCCCGCCCGGTGCGCCAGCAACTGGAGGGCCACTGCCCCGAAGGAGAAGTTGGGGGCCCATAGCAGCGCCCCGCCCCGCTCCTTCACCCAGGCGGCAACCGCGGGCAACTGGTCGGACCATCCGGTCGTGCCGGAGACGACGGGGCACCCCGCCTCCACGCAAAGGCGAATGTTGGAGGCGGCCGACGCGGATGTGGTGAACTCCAGCGCCACGTCGCCTCCCGCGATGCGGTCGCGAGTTGCTTCGCGGCGTCCTTCCACGTCGCGGCGCTCCAGCCTGGCCAGCACGTCGAAGCCCCGCGTCCGCGCGAGCGCATCGATCGACCGGCCCATCCTTCCGCATCCGAGGATCACGATGCGTAGCGATTCCGCGCCGGCGCGACGTGCCACGCCCTTCCTCCGCTGTTTCCACGTTCCTGCTTCCGGACGAACGGATGCCGCCCGTGGGGAATGCCGGAATCTACCCTTTGGAACGCTGGTCGGTCCCACGGGTGACGCTGAATCCCGCCCACTGGACATCTCGTTCGGTACCGGGGTATCGTTTGCGGGCCCGCAGCGCCGTCAACGCCTCAACTCCAAACGAGATAGATGAGCCCCAGGACTTTCGACAACCAGGCAGACCCGGCTTCCGAGGCCGATTCCGAAGCCCCGCGGGAGGAACCGGAGACAGGCGACCCGACGGACGACG
The DNA here is from genome assembly GCA_009841185.1 of Gammaproteobacteria bacterium. GTDB lineage: Bacteria > Gemmatimonadota > Gemmatimonadetes > Longimicrobiales > Gaopeijiaceae > BD2-11. The sequence continues at coordinate 93,985 of VXMG01000003.1, read as the reverse complement.
CGCGCGCCGATCGTCCGGGGCCGGAGGCTTCCGGCGACGAGGATCCGCCAGAGGGCCGGCCGCAGGAGGAAGCCCACGCGGAAGCGCCCTCGCACGAAGGCGAAGCCGGCGCGGACTCCCCAGGCGAGCCGGGCCCATCCAGGAGCGATTTCGAACGCGAGATCGACCATCTGAACGACCGCCATCTGCGTCTCGCCGCGGAGTTCGAGAACTACCGCAAGAGGGTTCGCGCCGAGAAGCTGGAAACCTGGGCGCGCGCGCAGGCGGACCTGGTGCGCCGGCTGGTGGAGTCGGTCGACGACCTTCAGCGCGTCGCCCTTCTGGATCCGAAGACCGCGTCCGTGCAGGACATCGTGGAAGGCGTCGACATGGTGGAACGGAAGCTGTTGCGGGCGCTTGCGGAGGCGGGCCTGGAGGTGCTCGACCCGGCCGGCGAGGACTTCGACCCTAACGTGATGGAGGCCGTGATGACGGCGCCCGCCTCCTCGGAGGACGAGGACGACACGGTGGACATGGTTCTGCAGCGGGGATACCTGCTGGAGGGCCATCTGGTGCGGCCCGCGCGCGTCAGCGTGCGCAAGCACGGCTAGCCACGGAACGCGAGGGTCTCGATGTCGCCGGCGACGAAAGACTACTACAAGGCCCTGGGTGTCTCGGAGAAGGCGACGCCCGAGGAGATCAAGAAGGCGTATCGCCGACTGGCAAAGCGATACCATCCGGACGCCAACCAGGGTGACGCCGCGGCGTCCGAGCGGTTCAAGGAGGTGGGGGAAGCCTACTCCGTGCTCTCCGACTCCGCCAAGCGCAAGCAGTACGACCAGATGCGGCGCCTGGGCGCCTTCGGTCTGGGCGGCAACCGGCGGGGGCCCGCGTCTCCCGGCGCCGGGCCGGCGGGTGCCGGGCAGGGGTTTTCGTTCGACGATCTGGGCGGGATCGGCGACCTCTTCGGTTCGATATTCGATCGCGGAGGCCGGAAGACCACCCGGGAAACCTCGACCGGCCCGCGCAAGGGCAACGACGTCGAATACGTCGTGGACATCGACTTCGAGGTGGCGGTGACGGGAGGACGCGTGACCATCATGGTTCCCATGACCGAGGAATGCGCCACCTGCGGGGGCAACGGGGCTCGGCCGGGAACGACCACCACCCGCTGCAAGGAGTGCTCGGGAACCGGGACCGTCTCTTTCGGCCAGGGTGGGTTTGCGGTGAAGCGACCCTGTCCGGCGTGCCTCGGCCGGGGCAGGATTCCCACCGATCCGTGTGAGGCCTGCAAAGGGACGGGAACGGTGCGCCAGAACCGCAAGATCGGTGTGGCCGTGCCACGCGGTGTGGACACGGGCTCAAAGGTGCGGCTGAGCGGGCAGGGCGAGCGCGGCGCCAGGGGAGGGGCCCGCGGCGATCTGATCATCACCTTCAAGGTGAAGCCGCACCGGTTCTTCCAGCGCGACGGGCGCGACATCCACGTCACGGTGCCCCTCAACATCGCGCAGGCCACCATGGGCACCCGCATTCGGGTCAGGACCGTGCATGGCAAGCGGGTCGTGCTCAAGATCCCGGCGGGCACGCAGCCGGGCGCTCGCTTTCGCGTCCGCGGGCACGGGATTCGGAAGGGGGCGCGGGTCGGCGATCAAATCGTCGAAATCGAGGTCCAGGTCCCGGAGGCGCTCTCGGAAGACGCCCAGGAGGCCATCCGGCAGTTCGCGGAAGTGGCCGAGCTCAGCTACTGAGTCCCGGCAGATGCAGCGCATGATTCGCGACGGGTCGTTTCGCAGGTGGGAGGCCTTCGCCACTACCGGCCGCCACGGACTCGCGCATCCCGGGCGGGTGGTCTTCCGCTGCTGTTCGGATCCCGGAAGGCGCGCGAGGGTCGCCGAGGTTCCGGCGGGTAAGGCCGGAGCGGAGGCGCTCGTGAACGGCGCGAGCGATGGCGAGCTGCTCCGGCTCCTCGAAGGAGGCGAGCCGCTGGATTGAGGCGCGGGTCAGGGGCGATGCGCCAGATCTCCGCGCGCCTCCTCGAGTCCGCCCGCGGTCCCGCCCGCCATGGCCGCGATGGCAATGCGTCCGCCGCCGAGAATCCGCTCGCTCTCGTCGAAGAAGACCGCCGACTGCCCGGGCGTGACAGCGAGCACCGGCTGCTCCAGCTCAAGGCTGAGACTGTCCCCGCGCTGCTTGACGCGGCCCGGCACCGCCGGAGCCCGGTAGCGGAGCTGGGCCCGCACGACGGTTCCGTCCGCGGGCGGCTCGCCACTGAGCCAGTTGAGTTCGGCCACCCGCAGCTCGCGGCACTCCAGCGCCTCCCTCGCGCCCACCACCACCTCGCGCGTATCCGGGCGGATCTCCACCACGTAGAGCCTCTGGTCGAATCCTCCCCCCAGGCCGCGGCGCTGGCCCACGGTGAACGAAGCGTAGCCCTGGTGGCGGCCGACGACCCGTCCGCGGGTGTCCATCAGGTTGCCGGGCCGGAGCGCATCGTGGCGGCCGCCGAGCTTGCGGCGCAGCAGGTCGCGGTAGTCGCCGGTGGGCACGAAGCAGATCTCCTGCGACTCGGGCTTGGCGGCGGTGACGAGGCGGAGTTCGCGTGCAAGCGCGCGCACCTCGGGCTTGGTGAGTTCGCCCAGCGGAAACCTCAGCCTGGGCAGCAGCGCGCGGGGAAGGCCCCACAGGAAGTAGGACTGATCCTTGGCCGGGTCGCGGCCCCGGAAGAGAGCCGCCTCCCCGTCCACGACCCCGGCCCGCACGTAGTGTCCGGAAGCGACGGCATCGCAGCCGAGCAGCTCTCCCCGCCGCAGGAGGTCGCGGAACTTGGTGTTGGAATTGCACCGCACGCAGGGGTTGGGCGTGCGTCCGCGCGCGTACTCCGAGACGAAGTCGTCGATGACGTCGCGGGTGAACTCCTCCTCCACGTCGAAGACGTAGTGGGGGATGCCCAGCGCGTCGGCGACCCGGCGCGCGTCCATGATGCCGTCGAGCCCGCAGCAGGTGCGCGACGGACCCGCCTCCTCCTGGTAGCAGAAGGTCTTCATGGTCGCGCCGACGAGCTGGTGGCCCTGCTCGGCGAGCAGCGCGGCCGCAACCGACGAGTCGACCCCTCCGGACATGGCCACCAGGATCCGCTCGGCGGGCATCGTCAGGCTGCTCCTGCGCCGGCGAGCGCGCGGGCGCGGGTTACGATCTCGACGGTCCGGCGGGCGGCTTCGCCCACCTCTGCGGAAGTGGTGGTGCGCCCCAGGCTGAAGCGCACGGAAGCCAGTCCCTCGGCGTCGTCGCCGTAGAGCGCGCGCAGCACCGGGCTGGTGGTGGTGCTGCCGGATGCGCACGCCGATCCTCCGGATACCGCCACCCCCGCCAGGTCGAAGGCCATCACCAGGGTGGCCGCGTCCAGCTCGGGGAATCCCAGGTTGAGCAGGTGCGGGGCTCGCTCGCCCTCCTCGCCGAACACGCGCGTTCCGGGGAGCGCGTCGACGATGGCGGCCTGCAGGCGGTCGCGCTCCGCCGCGAGCCGCTCCGCCTCCGCGGCCTGTTCCGCCACGGCCAGGGTGAGCGCCTTCGCCAGGCCCACCGCCCCCGCAACGTCCTCCGTTCCCGGCCGCAGGCGGCGCTCCTGCCCGCCTCCGAACAGGAGAGGAGCGAGTTCCACCCCGCGGCGGCGGTAGAGCAGCCCCACCCCCCGGGGTCCGCCGATCTTGTGGGCGGTCATGGAGGCCAGGTCGAGTCCGGCCCGGCCGAAGTCCACCGGCACCTTGCCCACCGCCTGCACCGCGTCGGAGTGCACCACCACTCCGGCTGCTCGCGCCCGGCTCGCCACGCGCTCCACCGGCAATACGGTGCCGATCTCGTTGTTCACCCACATCACCGACAGCACGCACGCGCCCCGCGCCAGCGCGTCCGCCAGCGCGTCCTTGTCGAGTTCGCCCGCCCGGTCGACCTCGACCTGCACGCTCTCCCCGCCGCGCGCGGCCACCTCGTCGCATGCCTCCCGCACGGCGGGGTGTTCGATCGTGGTCGCGATCGCGCGCGGACGCTCTCCCGCCGCCACCGCGACCGCTGCCCTTCCCAGCACGGCCATGTTGTCGGCCTCGGTGCCGCCACGCACGAAGGCGATCTCCGCCGGCTCGGCCCCGACCGCGCGCGCGCACTCCGCCCGCGCCTCATCCAGGGCCGCGCGCGCCTGCCGTCCCCACCGGTGCGCGCTCGACGGGTTGCCGAAGACGCCGCCAAGGTGCGGACGCATGGCGTCCAGCGCCTCCGGCCGCAGGGGCGTTGTGGCGGCGTGGTCGAAATAGAGGGCGGGACGGTCCATCGGAAACGGCGCAGGCTGCTCATGGCGGGACAGGTTCCGGCGCCTAACTTTAGCCGCCCCGGGGTTTCGATTGAAGGTGTGCATCCAACAGGGAATCGCCGATGAGCCAGGCACGACTTCCCGCGGACCCGCCGACGCGGTTCCGCTCGACCGTTCACGGAACCGTATTCGAGGGTCGTGACCGGCATCTCGACGCCCTCAACCCCGGCGACGCGCTGGTGCTCATCCCCGATCCGGCGGACGGCCGCCACAGCGCGGTGTGGGTACACCTGCCCGCCGGCGATCCCGTGGGTTACCTGCCTCCCGAGATCGGCGGCTGGCTGGGACCCTGGCTGCGGGCGGGGGGACGCACCCGGGCGACCGCCCTGCGCGTTGGGAATGACCGCGTACCGAGTTGGCGACGGCTGGTGGTGGATGTGCGCTGCCTCGGCGGAGACGGGCAGGCCTCGAGTCTTTCTACTCGAAGCGCAGCGCCTTGACCGGCGTCATGCGCGCGCCGCGCAGGGCAGGGAAGAGACCGAAGGCCATCCCGGTGATGACCGCGGATGAGAGCGCCGCGATGATCGACCAGAAGGGAATGGATGCCGGAATCGGAGTTCTGGCTTCGATGAAGTCGGCGAGGCCCGCGCCCAGAGCCAGGCCCACCGCTCCTCCCAGGAAGGTCAACACCGAGGCCTCCACCAGGAACTGCCAGAGAATCTCGTTCCGGGTTGCGCCGACGGCCTTGCGGATGCCGATCTCTCGCGTTCGTTCGGTTACAGAGATCATCATGATGCCGATCACGCCGATCCCGCCCACCAGGAGCGCGACCGACGACAGAGCGATCATCACCAGAAAGAACGCTGCGGTCAGCTGGTTGAACGACTCGACGATCTGCTGGGACTCGACGAGGGCGAAGTTGTTGTCGTCGGCCGGACCGAGCCCCCGCATCGAACGCAGGACCGTGGTCACCTGATCCTTGGCCCGGTCCCGGCCGAACGGTTCTCGCGGCACGATCGTGAGCATGAGGAAGTTGAAGCGATTCCTGGCCTTGAGTCGCTTTTCGGCGGCGGTCCAGGGGAAGATCGCCCAGTGATCGATGGTTTCGGCGAAGATGTTGTCGTCCGCCCGATAAACCCCCACTACCCGGAACAGCGGGCTGACGGACCGCCTTCCCGCCGTCACCCGAACGTTCCTGCCGATGGGATCGCGCTGGCCGAAGAGTTCCTCGGCCAGCCCGGGTGAGATCACCACCACTGCGCGGCCTTCGTCGACCTCGGTGGGCACGAAGTTGCGGCCCGCAATGAACTCGCCCGGTTGGGCGGCCGTCCAGCCGGCGGACATTCCGTTGCCCTGGAACGCCCGCACCCGACGCCCCTCGAACGCGAACGTCGGTGAGAACTCGAAGTTGACAATCGCCTCGGACACAGCCGGAAGACGCTCGATCCGGTCGATCTCCTCGTGGGTCAGTTCCGGACGATCCCACCAGGGGGGGCGACCGCTGCCGTCGCCGACCAGACGGACATCCGTGAAGTCGAAGGGGGTCAGATAGAAGTTGTCGGCTCCGCCGGCTTCGAAGGGCGAAAGTATGCTCGATCGGATCCCCGTGATCATCGCGGCCATGGTCACGACCACGCCCACCCCGATCGCCACCCCGCTGATGGTCAGACCGGCTCGAATCTTGGTTGCGCGGATCGCTTCCAGCGCGATGCGGATTCCCTCGTTGAGGGTATTCAGCCGCGCTCTCATCACTCGTACCTCAATGCGTCCACCGGATTGAGCTTCGAGGCCCGCGCGGCCGGGTAGACACCGGCTATGACCCCGACCGTGATCCCGAGAGCGACGCCCAGCCCGATCCAGTGAGGTGCGACCGCTGCCGGCAGAGGCGACACGGCGCGGACGACCATGGTGAGCGCGACGCCGATCCCGATGCCGACCAGCGCGCCCACCGCCGACAAGGTGGCTGTCTCGATCAATACCTGGACCAGGATATCGCGCCGGCGAGCGCCGATGGCCTTGCGCACTCCTATTTCCCGGGTCCGCTCCATGACCGAAACCAGCATGATGTTCATGATCACGATGCCGCCCACGACCAGCGATATGGACACCAGTCCGGGTAGCGCCACGAAGAGGACACGCGAGATATCGTCCCAGAAGCTGAGCGCTTCCTCTGCGGTCTCGAGGTTGAAGTCATTCTCCTCGCCGGGTCGGAGCCCGTGGCGCGCTCGCATGATTCCCTCGGTCTCCGCGGTAGCCTCGCGCAGCAGGTCCGGACTCTCGGTCTGGATCACGACGCCGTCGACGACATTTCGCGGATTCACCATTCGCCGGATGGGAGAGCGGGCCGGGGCCAGCACCATGTTGTCACGCGACAGCCCCAACATCGAACCCTGTTCCTCGATCACGCCGACGACGCGGAAGGGAAAATCCCGGATCCGCACCTGCGCACCGACCGGATCCGCATCCTCGAAGAGCAGGTCCGCAGTGCTCTTGCCGAGCACGGCGACAGCTGCGCCACGGTCGGCTTCCTGTGCGGAGAAAGGCCGGCCCAGTTCCATGTCGTACGCACGAATCGTAAAGATCTCCTCGGAGGCTCCGAAGAGGAGTACGTTTTCGACCTTGAGTCCTCCCGGACCTTCTACTTCCCCCTGGGCGATGGACTCGACGGCGATCGTGGCCGGCGTCTCGAGCCGCTCTCGAATCGCGTCCGCGTCGTCCATCTCGATGCGCGGACGTCGTTGTGCACGCCGCAGGGAGACGGGGTCTCCGTCGACGATGTTGGGCCGGCTCCGCTCAAGGGTCACGGTGTTCACACCGAACACCATCGACGAGAAATCGTCCCGGATATAGCGGTCGATTCCCTCGACGATGCTGACTACCACGATCAGGAACATGATGCCGACGATGACGCCGAGGAGGCTGAAGAAGCTCTTCAGCTTCTCGCTGCGGATGTAGCCCAGCGCCAGCCGTACGCCTTCCCAGAGCTGCATGACCGCCTCAGGTCTTCGCGTGGGTCACGAGACCGGCTCGTCCGGCTCTGCCGAGGCACTGTCGGTCCGCACTTCCTCGCCATCGCTGAGCTCGCGAATGCGCTGGTACGGGCCGCTCACCACCGTGTCGCCTTCCGAGAGTCCGGAGAGCACCTCGAAGTACTCCTGTCCCGCGATCCCGACGTTGACCGGGACGAAATGCGCCTCGCCTTCGCGCACCACGAAAACGCCTTCCTCTTCCTCTTCCTCTTCCTCCTCCTCGTCCGCGTCATCCTCGCGTCCAGCGCGCGCGTTCTCCGATTCCGTCGAACCGTCGCCGGCATTCCCGTTTCCGAGCGTCCCGTCGCCATTCGAGCCGCTTCCCTCCGCCTCGTCCTCCGAGCGGTCGCGAATCGTGAGGGCGATGATCGGAATCGCCAGCGCCTGCTCACGCGTTTCGGTGACGATGTCGGCCGTGGTGGAAAGGTCCGGCCGCAGCTCGACCGCCGGGTCGTCCAGCGTGATCACCACCTCGAAATCGATGGTGGGGGTCTGGCCCGTGCCCGCCGCGCTCGACGGAGGCCGGATGGCGGAGTTTCCGATCTCGGTCACGGTCCCTGCGAACTCCGTGTCCGGAAACGCGTCCAGCTCCAGGGCGGCGCTGTCGCCGATGCTGATCTCCGGCACGTCGGTTTCGTCGACCTGCATCACCGCCTCGATCACCGACAGGTCGCTGATGGTGAGCAGGAGGCTGCCCGGGTTGTTCATCGTGCCCACGATGGCGGTCTCGCCGAGCTCGATGTTCAGCCGGGTGACCTTCCCCGAGATGGGAGCCCGGATGGTGGTTTTGGACAGGCGATCTTCGGCTTCGGCGAGCGTCGCCCGGGCCTGGTCCACACCGTGCTCCGCGGCGGTGTAGAGAGCTTGCGCGACCTCGGCCTGCGTCCCGGCGTCGTCGACCTGCTGCCGGCTGACGAGCGTCGAGTCGCGCGTCCAGAGCCCCTGCATGCGGTCGTACTCGCGCGTCGCCTGGATGAGGCTGGCGTTCTGCTGGGCTGCCTGGGCCTCCCGCTGGGACAGCCCGGCTCGCCACTGGGCCACGGCGGCCTGGAACTGCGTCTGGTCGATGCGCAGAAGGACTTGTCCTTCCTGCACATCGTCGCCCTCGTCGACGTTGAGTTCAACGATGCGGCCCGAGACATCGGAGCTGATGTCCACGGTTCGCCGCGCCCGGATGTTGCCACTCGCGGTGACGATCGCTTCCAGGTCGCGCCGGCCTACTTCCTCCGTGCGCACCTGCGTGCCGGTGTTGCGCGTCTGCAGCGTGGTCAGCACTCCGGCCACCACGAGGACGGTTACCACGAGCACGCCGATGGCGATCTTTGCTCTAAGCGTCATTTGGATGTTGTTCCCGAATTCCGGTCCAGGACCCTGGGCAGAGTTGCCCTGTCGCTTCCCCGTAGCTTCCGACGGGCGTCAGGGCCGCAGCCTCGCGCCCACCAGTGCTTCCAGATTGGCGAGCAGGTCGTGATATGAATATATGGAGGCGACGCGTTCGCGGTCGGCTTGCGCCATGACGGTTTCCGCCTCGACAAGGTCCAGAAAGCTCGCGGAACCGACGCGGTACTGTTCGGTGGCCAGGCGCAGCTGCTCCGCCGCCACCGCCTGGTTGCGCTGCTCGATGAGTTCCGTCTCGTACGCCGTGCGGACGGCCGCGAGGCTCGAGGCGATCTGCGCCCGCAGATCGAGTTCCGCGCCTCGCAGCCGATGGCGCGCGTCTTCGCGGGCGGCGCGCGCGTTCTCGACCTGCAGCTGCCGGCTGAAGCCCTGGAACACGGGCACGCTCACCGTGAGGGAGGCCCGGGCCGGCTGGCGGGTGAAGTCGAACGGGAACGCGTTGTTCTGCGCGGCGATGGCCTCTGCCTGATCGGGCGTAAAGACGAACCCGCTGCAATCCTGTGTGGGAAGAGGATCGACCAGCCGCCCGTACACCTCGTTCAAGAGGTGACACTGCGCTTGCTGACCCGTGACCCGGGCCCTGGACTGGCTGATCAGCGATTCCACGCTGGACGCCTCGCGCGTGAACCCGCTCAGCCCCGCGCTCAGGGAAAGGGAAGGGTAGTAGGAGGACCGCGCCATCTTCACGTCGCTGGCGGCAACCGCCTCATTGGCCCGCTCGGCGATGAGCCCGGGATTGCCCTCGAGCGCCATTGCCACCAGTTCCGCTTCGGACCAGACCGGCTCGCGGACATCGAACGCGCTCACGACCGTGAATTCCTGCGGCACCTCGGCTCCGAGAATGACCAGCAGCGCGATGCGAGCATTGCTCACGGCGAATTCGGCCTGCAGAAGGGTGACCTCGGCACGGCCGACCGACACTTCGGCCTGACGCACGTCGCGCGGGGTCGCCGTCCCCACCTCCAGCTGTCCTTCCGCCAGGCGGAGATTGAAACGGGCGCGCTCCAGTTCCTGCTGGGCGAGCAGGTATCCCTCCTGCTGGCGCAGAACGTCCAGGTAGACAATCGTGACGTCGCGAACGAGGTTGGCCTCTGCCTGGTCGATCAACGCGAACGTGGCGTTGCGGGCGGCCTTCTCCCGCCCAGGGCGAAACAGCGACTGGGCGCCGATGGAGTAGCTGAGGCCGGCGTTGTAGCTGGAGAAATAGTAGGAGGGCTCGTTGCCGAACCCCAGCTGGCTGGTCGTCAGGCTTCCGAACTGCTGTTCACCTTTTCCCTGCCAGGAGAGGCTGGAGCTCAAATTGGCGAAGGGCAGCAGATCGCCGTAGGCGGAACGAACCGACCAGTCCGCGACGCGCGAATCGTTGCGAACCGACTGGAACACGGGGTTTTGCAGCCGGGCGATGCGGATCGCTTCGTCGAGCGTGAGGCGGGAAGGCACTTCCTGCGCCTGCAGCCGGGACGACGTCGCGCAACACAGCAGAACCGTCAGCGCGCACCCGGCAACCGAAATCATCCTGAACACCGTATCGTTCTCCCTTGCTTGAATGGCGGTCTTCGGCCTGTTGCGGCCGCGAAACATACGAGCCCGTGTCCGATGGGGTTTCACTGCCGAGCCGATCCCGCGGCGATCCGGCCACTCATCGGAGCCGCAGGATGTACCGGGCACGGACGGCTCAGGACCCGGGGCGGGTCAGGCGGACGGCGGAGTATCCCGTGGAACTCTCTGCGACCCGCAAAACCCTGCCCTCGGCGTCATGCCATGCCTCCCAGCGCAGCTCTCCGGCTCGCACCCGGTAGTGCCGCGCCGGCATCACCTCACCGCCGATGCGCAACTCGGCGGTTCCGGCGAGGATGACCTGGGCCTCGGCCTGAAATCCGTCCCGGGGTACGATGACGGGAATGGACAGGGGCCCCGGATCCGCGGGAGGCACGAGAAAGTGAAAATGATGCGCAGCGCCCCGTTCCAGGATCCTGGTGCCCGGGGCGGCCCGATACTCCTTCACCTGCTCCCCGATATCGGATGTGACGCGCGACTCGAAACGGGCGCCGCGAAGTTCGAAGCCGATCTCCCGGGCCCCCTCGCCTCCTACCTTGTTCTGATAGGCAGAGGGCATCCAGCCGGCGCCGGTCAGCTCCATGAGCATGTCCATCGTGTTCGCGCCGTCGGGGAGGGCGGCGCGAATCTGCCCCGCGGCGATGACCCGGGCCTCGCTCCCGGTGCCCACCTGGCGGATCGAGAAGGTCTCGGTCCCCACTCCCCTGCCGTTGACGGCCACCTCGAACTCGCCCCGGTCCAGGATGGTGATCTGGGCGGAAGCGCCGCTGGATGGAGGGGACCCGGCGAGGGTCAAAAGAAGTACAGGGAAGAGAATGCGTCGCACGGACGGAGCCTCGGTCGCAAGTGATCGAAACGACATCCGACTACACCCCAGCCGGGGGACGGATCCTGCAAACCGATTCCCGCATGTCACCGATTGCAGCGATCGCGGAGCAGCCGCGGGCCTCGCGGTCCGGTCCTCCGGAGGCCGGGAAGCGGATGCGCAACCCGCGCTGACGCCACGATGAACGGCGTTTCCTCCTTGCTCAGGGGCTTCCTGCGGGCCGAGTCACGACAGTCCGCTGTGTCCGCGCTGTTGTGGCTGAGCGTGGCGGCGCTGGCGGTATGGACGCGCTGGTCCGCGCCCGGATGGCTGCTGGCGAGCGCGCTGGCGGCTGTTCCGGGCGTGCTCCGGATGGTGTCCCGCCGGTCCGGCCGCAATCCCTGGACGTTCGCCGCCGCCCTTGTCCTTCTGGCCGGGATCGCGAGCGGGATGCTGGGCTCCGCGCGCTTCGCGCTGGTGGCCGGCGACTGGGATCGCTTCCGGAGCGGACGCGAGGCCCGCCTGGAAGCGGCCCTGGACCAGCGCTTCGAGAGCTTGATCGACCGCGGGACCATGGCGGCCTCCCAGGTCGCCGGCCGGGAGTTCGATGGGGGCTCGCCCGGCTACTGGGCGTTTCTGGAAGACGTGCGGCGCGAAGCCGACCTGCATGCAATCGCGGTATTCGACGCGCGCACGGACCTGGTCGCCTGGGCGGGCAATCACCAGGGGGTTGTGCCCCTCGATGCCCGCTCGGGCTGGGACCGGTACGTATTCGGGCAAGGCCCCGTCTACAGCTATCTGTACTTCACCGAACGCATCGGCGCCAGCGGCGCGACCGCGGTGGCCGCCGCGCTGCTCCAGAGCGACATGCCCCCCGACGTACCCGACGAAGAGGCCGCCTTCGCCACCCGATTCGGGTCCGACGTCGGAAGGGCGATCCGGATCACGCACTCCGAACAGGCGACGGGTCCCGCCATACGCGACTTCAACTGGCAGGAGCGGACGCTCTTTTCCATCTCCTCCGAGGAGGTGACGCAAGGCGAGGCGTTCGAGTCGGTTCGGAGGGCATGGAGCCGGGTGGTCGCCAGCCTCGCGGTGACGGCCTGGTTGCTGCTGCTCATCGGCCTCAGGGCCAAGCCATATCACGCCGTCCTGGCCGCGGCGACCCTGGCCCTGCTGGCGACCGTGCTGCCGTTCGGCGATCTGCTGGGCGTCTCCGGACTGTTTTCGCCAGCTCGCTTCCTTCTCCCCGGGACCACCGAGGGCACGCTGGGCCGCGTGTTGGCGCTCGGGCTGGCGGGGGCGTTCATCGCGGGACTTCTGCCCGGGGGCGTCCGCGGGCGCGGCGCTCCGTTGATCGGCTCAGCTATCGCCGGCATCGGGTTCGCGGCAGTGATTCACTGGTTCTCGCTCGCGCCGACGACAGCGCAACTGGGTGGTGCGACGGGCTACTGGCTGATCTATCAGTGCGCGCTGACCTCCGTGTTGGTTGTCGTGGCCGCGCTGGCGCTTCGACTCGCCACCCGGCCCGCGCCCGTGTCGGGGAGACCGTCCCTGGTCGCGGCCGGCCTGCTTCTGGCGCTGGTGCTCGGCCTGCTGGTGCACAGCGTGTCCCTCGGTTCACCTCCCACCCCCGCGTGGGCTGGTGTCCTGTGGGCGCTCCCGGTGGCCCTGATCGGCCTGGGCCGACAACCCGTCACCACGTGGCGTGGGTCGATCGCGACGGGGGCGGCCGCGGTTCTGCTCGCCGCGAGCGCGGCGCTGCCGTTCACCTGGGGCGGGCGCGTCGCGGCGCAGCGGGAGGTCGCCGAGGAACGTCTTTCGACCCTCGGGAACCAGGTCAACCCCTATCTGCAGTTTCTGCTCGAGGGCTTGTCCGAGAGGACGGATTCCCTGTTCGAGAGCGGAGCCCGCGGCACCGGACTTCTCTACGGCACCTGGCGCGCGAGCGGTCTTGCCCAGGAGGGAGTCGCCGCCTGGATCGACCGCTGGACTCCCGGCGGACTGCCCAGCGACGCCTTGCGTATCGGCCTTTCCGATCCCCGTCCCTCGATCGTGGACGACTATCTGGACGAGGCTGCGCTCGGGACCACGGTACTGCAACTTCAGTCGGAGGATGTACACTACCTCGGTCTCGCGGTGCTGCCGGACCGATCGGTGATCACTGTCGCGGTGCCCCCGCGGCGGGGCTTCAGCACGGCCTTCTTCCCGGATGTGCCCTTCGGGCGGGACCGGGCGGACGAGGGGACCGTCACCCTGCTGCCGCTCAACGAGGACGATCCGTCGCCGACGCGGGAGGCCCCGCGGTGGGAGCGGACCTCCCAGGGATGGCAGGGCGAGCAAACCATCCTGTTCCCCGAGGGATGGTACAACGCACACTACGAGGTGGAACTCCCCGGGACGGCGGTGCTCGTGGCGGGAACCGTGCTCGTCCTGCTGCTCGATCTGCTGATCGTGGCCGGTCTTTGGGGCGTTGGCTGGTGCAGCAGCCGGGGGCTCCCGCGCGCGCCGGTGCGCCTGGGTCCCGGGGCGGGCCGCAGCTTTCGGGTGCAGGTCACGTTCGCCCTGTTCCTGTTCTTTCTCATCCCCGCCTTCGCGTTTGCCGCCATCGCCTCCAGGACCCTGGACCGGGCCGTGGTTCGAACCGCCGAAGCGCTGGCGGACCGCGCGGTGGCGGACGCCGCCGAGGACTTCCTCGCCCTGCAGGGGCAGGTGGGACTGCTGCCCACCAGCACCGGCACGGTCCTCCTTCTCTTTCAGGACGGCGAGCTGATCCGAAGCTCCCGGCCGGCGTTCCTCGAACTGGGCGTCCAGTATTCCTGGCTGCCCGCGCAGGTCCATCGGTCATTCGAGGACGGGGAAGCGGTGCTCGTGCACGCGAACGTGCGTCGCTGGGGCGGGGAATACGTGCTTGCGTATCGGCGACTTCAGACCGGACAGGTGCTGGCCTCGGCGGCCCCGCTGGATGCCGGCGCGACGGCGTTCGAGCAGAACGATCTGATCCTGCTGCTGGCGTTCGCGGTCGTCACCGGGATCGCACTGTCGCTTGGGTTGGCGCTGCTGGTGGGCCGTCGGCTGGCGAACCCCATTCGCACCCTGCGGCTGGCGTCGAAGCGAGTTGGGGAGGGGAACCTGGAGGTCCGGTTGCCGGAGACGCGCACCGATGAGTTCGGCACCGTCTTCCTGGCGTTCAACCGAATGGTGCAGCGGCTTCACCGGGCGCGCGGCGCCCTGGTGCGCACCACGCAGCGCACGCAGGCCATCGTGGACGAGGCGGCGACCGGGGTGATCGCGCTGGATCAGGCGGGGGCGGTAACCCTGGTGAACCCGCAGGCGCAGGCGCTGCTGGGAGCTGCGGTGGGGCCGGGAGAGCCGCTGCCGGCGACGTCGGGACTTGCGCGCGACCTGTCGCGGTGGGTGGAGCGCTTCTATCGCGACGGGGGCGAGGGAGCCGATCATGAATTCGAGTTGCCCGGAACCGAACTCGCAGCGGCCGCTCCCGGTTCCCGGGACTCCTCGCGGCGGGTGCGGGTGCGGGCACGCCGCATCACCCGCGATGGTCGCCTGCGGGGGGCCGTGCTGAGCCTGGAGGACGTGACCGACGAGCTGCGCAGCGAGCGTATCGTGGCGTGGGGACAGATGGCTCGTCAGGTGGCCCACGAAGTCAAGAATCCACTTACGCCGATCAAGCTGAGCATCGAGCACGTCCGTCGAGCCTGGCACGATCGTCGGCGCGATTTCTCGGAGATTCTCGAGCGCAACGTGGAGTCGATCCTGCGGGAAATCGATCGGCTTGCCGAGATTGCCCGCAGCTTCTCGCGCTACGGCTCCCCCAGGAAAGCCAGCGAACTCCCCCTGGAAGGCATGCGCCTGGACCGGGCGGTAGAGGAGATCCTCGCGCTCTACCAGAGCAACGAGCAGGGAATCGTCATCGACACCGCTTTCCCGGCCGGCCTCCCCCCGGTCCGCGCCCGGGAGTCGGAGTTCAAGGAGGTCCTGATCAACCTGCTCGAGAACGCGAGGGAAGCCGTCAAGCCCAGCGGCCACGTCCACATCGGGGCCTCCGCCGAGGATGGGGGCGTGTGCCTTCAGGTCAGCGACGACGGCCGCGGCATCGAACCGGAGCTCCTGGGTCGCATCTTCGAACCGAGATTCTCCACGAGCTCCACCGGCACGGGTCTCGGCCTCGCAATCGTGCAGCGGCTGGTGCGCTCCTGGGGTGGCCGGGTGTGGGCGGAGAGCACGCCCCGGGTCGGCACGACGATGTCCGTTCGCTTCGTGGCGTGGGAGCCGGGGCCGCGCACGCTGGTCTCGGCCGCAGGCACTGGACGGACGATGTCGAACCCGCAAGATTGAGTGCGGACCGGCCCGGAGTTGGCCAGCTTCGCGACCACGGCCTGCACATCACCCCGATCCCCGGCACATCATCCCCATCCGCGATTCCGCCACGAACATACTCGAGTCCCCCATGCAGCCCCCGGGGGCGGGACCCTCACTCGCGCAGCTCGACCCCGTCGAAATGCAGGCCTGGGTGATCGCCAGGAGCGACAAGATCGTCGCCCGCTGGCTCTCCGAGGTCACCAAGCGGTTTGAACGGCGACCGCAACAACTGGTCGAGCTGCTCCGCGATTTCTACGAGACTTTCGTCAGCATCCTTCCCGAAATCCTGGGGCCGTACCGGCGCAGGGTGCGGCCGGTCTGGCAGGAAGCCGCGAATCTCTACGGCGAACTCGCGGCCGAGCGGGGGTTGGTGGCCGGTGAGGTCATCGAGGAGTTTCAGGTTCTTCGCGTGTCCCTCATCCGGGTCCTCTACGCGGAGCCGCGCATGCCGCCGGACGTGGTGCCGGGGATGCGTGAGGTGCTGCGCCTGAACCGGCTCATGGACCAGGGCGTCACGCATGCGTCCATCGGCTATACCGACAGTCTGGTCTCCGCGCTGGTTGCCGGTCCGGGTGTTCCGGAATCGGTGACGGAGGAACTGCTCACCCGGGTCGCTGAGCAGCTTCGCGCGATCCGAAGCGAATTCCGCGACATCGTGGGAAGCGGCCGCGGCTGAAGTCCATGCGACCTTCCGACGCCGGCCCTCCGGCCCTGCCTGCCGAGGAGCTGGGAGACATGCCTCCCGACGAATTCCTGGTCCAGGGCCGGCGCATCGTCGAATGGATCTCGGAGTACCTTGGCTCGGCCGGCCGATACCCGGTTCTGGCCCGTGTGCGCCCGGGCGAGGTGCGTGCCTCGCTGGCGCCTTCTCCTCCGCGGCGGGGCGAACCCCTGGAGGACATCCTGCGTGATTTCGAGGAACGGGTGGTTCCGGGCCTCACGCACTGGAATCATCCGGGCTTCCTCGCGTACTTCGCCAATACGGCTTCGTCCCCGGCCATACTTGGCGAACTGCTGGCCACGGCGGTCAACGCGAACGCCATGATCTGGAGGACGTCTCCCGCTGCAACCGAGCTGGAAGGCCTGACCGCGGACTGGCTCCGGCAGCTCCTCGGCCTGCCGGAGGTCTTCGTCGGATTCGTCAACGACACGGCTTCGCACAACTCCCTGTACGCGCTCGCCGCCGCTCGTGCGCAGGCGTTTCCGGAAGCGGGAGAGCAGGGGCTCCATTCACTGCCGGCGGGGCGGATCTACGCCTCGGAGCACGTTCACTCCTCCATCGACAAGGCCGTCGTCACGCTCGGGCTGGGCCGCCGGGGCGTGCGCCACCTGCCCGCCGACGCCGGCTATCGCCTGAAGCCGGAAGCCCTGCGCGCTGCGATCGCGGAAGACCTGGCCGCCGGTGTGCGTCCGGTGGCGGTGGTGGCCGTTGCCGGGACGACTTCGACGGCGAGCATCGATCCCCTGCCGGAGATCGCCCGCATCTGCGAGGAGCACGGGATCTGGATGCACGTCGACGCCGCGTACGCGGGCGTGGCGGCGATCGTCGAGGAGCTCCGCCCGCTGCTGGCCGGGTGGGAGCGCGCCGACTCCATCGTGCTCAATGCCCACAAGTGGCTCTTCACGCCCATGGACTGCGCGCTCCTCTATTGCCGGCGTCCCGAGGCTCTCGCCGACGCGTTCTCCCTGGTCCCGCCCTACCTGCGCACTCCCGAGGCAGACGAGGCGCGTGACCTGATGAACTACGGCGTTGCACTCGGCCGCAGCTTCCGCGCGCTCAAGCTCTGGTTCGTGCTGCGCTACTTCGGCGGCCGGGGGCTGGCGGACCGGCTTCGCGAACATTGTCGCCTGGCGCGCCGATTCGCGGGGTGGGTGCAGGCTTCGGACCGGTGGCAACTGATGAGTTCGACGTTGCTGGGCCTGGTCGTCTTCCGGTACCGCGGTCCGAAAACGGGACTCGACCGGACCAACCAGGCCAACGAGCGCATCCTCGACGCGGTCAACGCCTCCGGAGACGTCTTCCTGTCGCACACGATCCTCGATGGGCGCTACGTTCTCCGCCTTTCCGTCGGCAACCTGCGTACTCGGCGCGAGCATGTGGAACTGGCGTGGCGCAGGCTCGAACTGGAGGCGGCGCGGTTGAACTAGAGACCGTGCTGTGGCGGCATCCGCGCGCCCGTTGCGGCCATCTCGCGGGCTCGTTATCTAATGGGGGGTTTTTCCCCGGGGGACCCCGGCGGGACGGGTCTCCGGACCCGCGAGAGGGCACATTCTGACATTCCAGCGGAGAGGCGGATGAGGGTTTGCGTACTGCGGGAGAGCCGCGCGGGAGAGCGCCGGGTGGCGCTGGTTCCCGCTGAAGTCGCCGCATTGGCGAAGGTGGGCATCGAAGTCGCGGTGGAGTCCGGGGCGGGGGAAGAGGCCGCCTTCCTCGACGATGCCTACCGTGAAGCGGGCGCATCGGTGTGCGAGAGTGCCGCCCAGGCGCTCGAAGGCAGCGACGTGGTCGTGAAGATCAATCCGCCTTCCATCGGCGCCAACGGAAGCGCCGACGAAGTCGCCTCCCTCCCCGAAGGCATCGTGCTCATCTCGTTCGTCTCGCCGGTAGCGAACCTGGAGCTCGTACGCCGGCTGGCGGAAGCCCGCGTGACGACGCTGGCCATGGACCAGGTGCCCCGCATCACCCGGGCCCAGAAGATGGATGCGCTCTCATCGCAGGCCACGGTGGCCGGCTATCGCGCTTCGCTGCTCGCGGCGACCCACCTGGGCAAGTTCCTGCCCATGTTCATGACCGCGGCAGGCACCATACCCCCCGGCAAGGTCCTGATTCTCGGTGCCGGCGTGGCCGGCCTTCAGGCAATCGCGACCGCTCGCCGTCTGGGCGCCGTGGTCGAAGCCTTCGACATCCGCCCCGCGGTCAAGGAACAGGTCCAGAGCCTTGGCGCCAAATTCCTGGAAGCCGAGCTGGACGAGTCCGCCGAGGACGAAGGCGGCTACGCACGTGCGCTGTCGGAGGAGAAGCACCAGCAGGAGCTCGAGCTGATCGGCGGCCGGCTTCCGGACATGGACGCGGTCATCACCACCGCCAACATCCCTGGTGCGCGGGCGCCGGTGCTCATCACCGCGGCCATGGTTGCGACCATGCGTCCCGGGTCGGTCATCATCGATCTCGCCGGCGAATCCGGCGGAAACTGCGAGTTGAGCGAGCACGGAAAGGTGGTGGTCCACGACGGGGTGATCATCACCGCCCCGGACAACCTTCCCAGCGAACTGCCCACGCACGCCAGCCAGATGTACGCGCGCAACGTGACCTCCTTTCTCCAGGACATCGTCGAGGACGGGGAACTCAAGCTCGATTTCGACGACGAGGTGGTCTCCGGTTCGTGCGTCACGCACGACGGCGAGGTCGTACACGCGCGCACTCTGGAGCGTATGTAGAGTTGACCCCCAACCCAGCGGAGAACCCATGGGTGAGTTGATGATCGGTCTCTATGTGTTCGTTCTGGCCGTGATGGTCGGATTCGAAGTCATCACCAAGGTGCCCCCGACGCTGCACACGCCGCTCATGTCGGGTGCCAACGCGATCTCCGGCATCGCCGTCATCGGCGCACTGGTGGTGGCCGCCCAGGCGGGCGAAACCACCGGGCAGGTGCTCGGCGTGGCGGCGATCGTCATGGCGATGGTCAACGTGGTCGGCGGCTTCATGGTCACCGACCGCATGCTCGAGATGTTCAAGCCCGGTCAGAAGAAGTAGCGTCGGCCCTGACCGCCCGGGTGGGTCCTGCACGCCCGCCACCCGGCCAACTCCCATGCATACCCGGATTTCCGAGGAGTCACGGTGAACCCCGATACCCTGCTGCAACTCGTCTACCTTCTTTCCGCGACCCTCTTCGTGTTCGGGCTCAAGCGGCTGGGCTCGCCCGCCACTGCCCGGCAGGGCAACCGCATGGCCGCACTCGCCATGCTCATCGCGATCGTCGCGACCCTGGTTGAGCAGGAGATTCTGAACTGGCAGCTCATCGCCCTCGGGATCATCCTGGGATCGCTTGCGGGTGCGATCGCGGCTCGCACGGTCAGGATGACCGACATGCCGCAGATGGTGGGGATCTTCAACGGGCTCGGCGGCGGGGCCTCCGGCGTCGTGGCGGCGGCCGAGTTCTTCCGGCTGGGCGGGGGGGACCTCGGCATGGAGGCGGGAATCACCATTCTCCTGTCCACCCTGATCGGAGCGGTGACCCTCTCGGGCAGCTTCATCGCCTTCGGCAAGCTGCAGCGCTTCATTTCCGGGGCCCCGCTCACGTTCCCCTTCTCGAGAACCCTGAACGCCGTACTCTTTGCCGCGATTCTGGTCATCGCCGCCATGCAGGTGTCGGGTGGGGCGACGGTGACGATGTATCTGGTGCTGACCGGGCTCGCCCTCGTGCTGGGGATTCTGCTGGTCACCCCCATCGGCGGAGCCGACATGCCGGTGGTGATCTCGCTCCTGAACTCGTACTCGGGGCTGGCGGCGTCGGCGGCCGGATTCGTGCTCGGCAACATGATCCTGATCATCTCGGGGGCGCTGGTGGGCGCCGCCGGGCTGATCCTCACCAACCTCATGTGCAAGGCGATGAACCGGTCGCTGGCCAACGTCGCCTTCGGCGCCTTCGGCGCGGCTGATTCGACCGGCGGCAGAATCACTCCCGGAGAAGGGAAGACCGTGCGGGACGTGGACGCCGAACAGGCGGCCATGGTGCTCGCGTACGCCCAGTCGGTGATCGTGGTCCCCGGCTACGGCCTCGCGGTGGCCCAGGCACAGCACGACATCCGCAAGCTCTCGGACCTGCTTCAGGAACGCGGCGTCACCGTCAAATTCGCCATTCATCCGGTGGCGGGGCGCATGCCCGGGCACATGAACGTGCTGCTTGCGGAAGCCGACGTGCCCTACACCCAGCTCTTCGACCTGGACGAGATCAACGACGAATTCAGCACCACCGACGTGGCCCTGATCGTGGGAGCCAACGACGTGGTCAACCCCGACGCGCGCGATCCCTCCTCCGTGATCGCCGGCATGCCCATCCTGGATGTCGATCGGGCGCGCAACGTCATCGTCATGAAGAGGAGCCTCAGCCCGGGCTTTGCCGGGATCGACAACCCGCTTTTCTATCTCGACCGCACGATGATGTTCTTCGGGGACGCCAAGGGTTCGATGGTGGACCTGGTGCGCGAGACCAAGGAGGTCTGACGCACGCGGGTTGCCGCTCGTCCGGCACGACTTCTGCAGTAGGTTTTCCGGAACCCTCCCGGGACGATCCCCGGCGGGCCACCGGTCCCTGATGCGCGGAGGTGTGAAGATGCGCGGCATGCGTTTCGTTCTGGTGCAGCTCGCGGCGGTCCTCGCCCTGACCGGGCACGTGCGCGCGCAGGTGTTCGAAGAGCCTGCCCCCCAGTGGTTCCTGGGCCTCGGCGGAATCATAAGCGAGCCGCAGGGAGCGTTCGCCGAGGCGGTGGGAACGGCGCCGGGCCTGGGTGTCAACGTCCGTTACAACCCGTCTGGAGGGGCGGGATTCGGCCTGCGCGCCGATTTCGGCTTCATCCGCTACGGGTCCAATACCCAGCCCGCCTGCTTCAGCGTGACCGTGGGATGCCGGATCCAGCTGGACGTGGTGACGGCGAACGACATCCTGCTGTTCAGTCTCGGCCCGGAGTGGGTGCTGCCGGGCGGGCCGGCGAGGCCCTACGTGGCGGGCAATGTCGGGCTCGCCCACTTCTACACGCACTCGTATCTGAAGGGCGTGGACGAGCACGACGAGGACGGATTCGGCGAGACGACCAACTTCAAGGATACCTCGCTGGCCTGGCGCGCGGGCGGGGGAATCCTCCTGAGGTTGGCTCGCGGAGAGGTTTTCCTGGATCTGGACATGGCCGCCTTCTACCATCGCAACGGGGTGGCCGAGTACCTGACCGAGGTCGATATCGAGGACCTCCCCGGAGGGGGCATCGACATGTTCCCGCGCCTGGGCGAGACCAACTTTCTCTCGTTCCGCCTGGGTCTCTCGTTAGGTCTGAGCAACCCGGCTCCCTAGCGGCATGTAGCCAGGTGTTCCCATCCCGCCATGGGGATGCCCCCGTAACGTCGCCACCTTTCTCCTGCGCGGGGAAAGGCCCCGCCGTCCGGCACCACGTCAGGCATGGCAGCGGGGGGCGATGTTCACTCAGGTTAGTTCGGCCGCCCTGAGCGGGGTCGACAGCTTTCCGGTCAGCGTCGAGGCGAGCCTCACGTCGGGCCTCCCGTCGTTCTCGATCGTCGGTCTGCCGGCAGGCGCTGTGCGCGAAGGCCGCGAACGGGTGACCGCCGCGCTCGCCAGCGTGGAATTCCCGATCCCGCATCGCCGGGTCACGATCAACCTGGCGCCGGCCGACGTGCCCAAGACCGGCAGCGCCTTCGACCTCCCCATCGCGATCGCGCTTCTGATCGTGGCCGGCCACCTGCGGGCGGAGGAAGCCGACGGCCTTGTGTTCGTCGGCGAACTGGGGCTCGACGGCGAGTTGCGCCCGGTGCGCGGAGCGCTCTCCATCGCCAGCGGCTGCCGCGGGATGAAGGGCCTGGTGCTTCCTTCCACGAACGCGCGCGAGGCGGCGGTGGCGGGGGCGGTGGACGTGACCGGGGCGTCGTGCCTGCCGGAAGTGATCCGGCATCTGACCGGCAGCACCCCGATCAGCCCGGCCAGCGTGGACGGCATCGCTCTTCTGGGCGAAGGGACTGCGGATGTCCCGGACCTGGCCGACGTCCGGGGTCAAGCCCATGCCAAGCGCGCGCTTGTGGTGGCGGCCGCGGGAGGGCACAACCTGCTGCTGACCGGCCCGCCAGGAGCGGGAAAGACCATGCTCGCGCGGCGGCTGCCGGGAATCCTTCCGCCACTTGGACTGCAGGAGGCAGTGGAGGCGACCAAGGTGCATTCCGTGGCCGGACGCCTGCCTTCCGGGGAAGCACTCGTGACGCGCCGCCCGTTCCGCGCCCCCCATCACACCATCAGCGACGCGGGGCTGGTCGGCGGCGGTCGCGTGCCGCGACCCGGCGAAGTCAGCCTCGCGCATCAGGGGGTTCTCTTTCTCGACGAGCTTCCGGAGTTCCGCCGGAACGTGCTCGAAGCCCTGCGGCAACCACTGGAGGACGAAGCCGTTACGATCTCGCGTGCCAGTCAGGCGGTGACCTACCCCTGCCGCTTCACCCTGGTCGCCGCGATGAACCCCTGCCCGTGCGGGTTCCACGGTGATGGATCGGGACGCTGCTCGTGCACCGAGGCCACCATCCGGCGCTATCGCAACCGGGTGTCCGGGCCGTTGCTGGATCGCGTCGATCTCCATGTGCACATCCCGGCCGTGCCGATCGAGGAACTCCATGGGCGCACCACCGGGATGACGAGCCTGGAGTCACGTGCGCAGGTCGCGGGCGCCCTGCGCCGGCAACAGCAGCGCGGAAGCCGGAACGGGACCGCTCTCTTCAACGGCCGCCTCGGATCCAGGGAGATGCGACGCTGGTGCCTACCGGGGTCGGAGGGTCGCCGGCTGCTGCGCGGTGCCGTGCGTGCCCTGGGTCTCTCGGCACGCGGCCATCACCGGATCCTGCGCGTGGCTCGCACCATCGCCGACCTGTGTGGGAGCGACCGCGTGGGTGCTTCACACGTCGCAGAGGCCATCCAGTACCGAAGCCGGGTGCCTATTTCCCCTTCATCCGGGGGAGGATGATGGTGAACTCCGTGAATTCGCCCTCTTCGGTTTCCACGGCGAGCTGCCCTTCGTGCTCGCGAACGATCTCGTGCGAGATCGACAGCCCGAGGCCAGTGCCCTGGGTGCCGGATTTGGTGGTGAAGAAGGGGTCGAAGATCTTGCGCACGACGCTCTCGGGCATGCCGGTGCCGTTGTCCCGCACCTTGATGCACACGGCGTCGCTCCGCCCCTCGGTGGACACCAGCAGGGTGGGGGAGTACCCGCGGCCTTCCGCTTTGCCGCGCATCTGGGTGGCCTGACAGGCGTTGGTGACGATGTTCAGGATGACCCGGCTGAGGTCGCGCGCGATGCCGTCGACGCGGCCGGCCTCGGGGTCGAGTTCGCGGATGATGGTCACGTTGAAGGTGGCATCGGTGCCGCGCATCCCGTGGTAGGCGAGCTTGGTGTATTCCTCCACCAGCAGGTTGATGTCGATGGACTCGATCTGGCCGGCCTCGTCGCGGGAGTGGGCCAGCATGCCGTCGACGATGCGGTTCGCCCGGTCACCGTGCTCCTTGACCTTGGAGATGTTGAGCTGGAGGTCGCCCAGGATTTCGTCCACGATTTCGGTCAACTCTTCATCGCCGGCGGCGGCGAGCGGTCCCGCGCCGTCACCGTTGCCGCTCTCTCCCTCCATCCCGAGCTCTTCCCGCAACTCGTCGATCAACTCGACCGAGAGCGCCGCGAAGTTGTTGACGAAGTTGAGCGGGTTGCGGATCTCGTGAGCCACGCCCGCCGTCAGTGCGCCGAGCGATGCCAGCTTCTCCTGGGTGATGACCTGTTCCTGCGTGCGCCGCAGCTCGTCGAGCGTGCTCTCAAGCTCCGCGTTCTTGTCCTGGACCTCGGTGGCAAGCGCCTCCACCAGGTTCAGACGCTGAACTTCGATGGCGTGCTGCCGGAACACCTCGAGGGCGCCCGCCATGTCTGTGACCTCGTCGTTGCCGGCAATCTCCAGCTTCGCTTCCAGTTCGCCCCTGGACATGCGGCGCATCACGTCGGAGAGGTGGCGCAGCCGGACCAGCAGGCGCTCACCGAAGAACTTCCAGCCTCCGAAGACGGCCGCCAGCACAGCCAGGACGTTGACCGCAAGGATCGTCCACCAGCCGATCTGCAGGAGAGTGGCCGACCGGTCCGCCGCCTCCTGGGTCGAGATCTCCGCGTTCTCCACCAGTGGCTGAACGAACGCGTTCAGGTCGTTGGTGGTCGTTTCGTTGAGGGCCAGGTACTCCTCGGACTCGGCCAGCTCGGCCAGCTCGAGGGTGCGAATGGTAAATATCCCGTTCGCGGCCGAGTAGAGATCCCCGAGGGCCTGGAACGAGGGTCGAAACAGGGCGGCGGTCTCGGGGTTCAGCGCGTCCAGCGCGGCCTCGAGGCCGCTCATCGCCGCCCTCACCCGCTCCCGGTTGGTCTGGAGCAGGCCCGGATCGTCCTGCGTGAGCCCGCGCTGGATGAGGAGTGAAACCTCGTTCTGTGTCGACTGGTATTCGAGCAACCCGCGGTAGTGGTCCAGTTCGGTTGGTGCGTTCCTCGCGGAAACCGGCGCGGGCTGGTCGGTGAGTTCCCGCAAACCCGTTGCCATGAAGAACTCCTGATCGTCGATCTCGGCGACCAGCAGGAGTTCGGCTCCCAGCGTCACCTCCTGTACTTCGCGTTCGAGGTCGCTCACCTGGGCCCGATAGTTCATCCGCCGAGACACCGATTCGCGGATGAGATCGATGCTTTCGACAAGCGTCGACGCCAGCCGAACCACCGAATCCTGCAGTTCTCCCTCGATGCCGGCTCCCGTCATCTCACCGAGCCGGGTCAGCAGGAATTCCTCCTCGCGCATGACATCGCCTTCGACCAGCGCCAGGTCCTCCGGCGTATCCGCCGCGATCAGCCTGGGCGATGCGCGCACCAGCTCCGAACTGCTGCGCGCCACGTCGAAGGCGGCGATCATCCCCGGCATATAGGTGCCGGTGACTTCCCGCTGGCTCGCGTTGACGATCGTCATGAGGCCCAGCGCCAGCAGGCTGGCCACCAGAGTCAGGGACACGCCCCCTCCCAGCCCCACCCAGATCTGGCTCGCGATCCCGAAGCGGTTCCCGGTGGCATCGCGGAGCTTCGCGCCCCATCTGGACGGCAGCTTCGCCAGAACCCACTCGAAGGTGGAGTGGATTCTGGAGTCCAGGCCCTCCTGAACCGGAGGAGTCATCGCGAGAGCCGCTCCATGGCGCGGAAACGGCCAGCCTGGATCCGGGTCAGAAACACGCGGTCCGAGCCCTGGTTGTCGCGCACCCCGTACTCCACCTCGAACCCGCCCAGATCGATGAGCCCTGCTTCCCGAAGCGTCGCGAGGAAGCTCTCGCGGGTCGGTTCCGGGCCCGTCCGGTCCAGCCCTTCGGCGATCAGGAGTCCGGCCAGGTAGCCTTCGAGCGAGACGAAGCCGGGACTCGCATCCGGGTCCACCACTTCCAGCGCCTGGTGGTAGCGGGCCACCACGGGAACGGAGGTGTCCTGGGGGAAGGGGACTACCTGGGTGACCACGACACCCTCGCCCGCTGCGCCCAGTTCGTTCAGCAGCGCGTTGCTGCCGACGAACGAGATGTTGACGAAGATGGCGTTCACGCCGATGCGGCGCGCCCACCTGATGAACGTGGCTGCGGGTTGATAGGCGCCGATGATGATCACGGCCTGGGGGTTGCCTTCCCGGATATCGAGAAGAGCCCGCTTCACCGCGGTGGTGTTGCGGACGTACGCTCCCTCGGCCACCAGCAGCATGTCACGCCTGCCCAGAGCCCGGCGCATGCCGGTCAGCCCGGCGTTGCCGTAATTGTCGTCCTGGTACAGGACCGCGAAGCGCGTAAAGCCGAGGTCCGTGGTCAGCCGCTCGACCATCTCCTCGGTTTCCTGGAAGTAGGATGCGCGCAGGTTGACTACGAAGTCACGGTTCTCACGCAGGAATTCCGCGCCCGTGAACGGCCCGATGTAGGGGACGCCCGCGGCGCTCGCGACCGGTTCCGCCGCGGTGGAGGTGGGAGTTCCCACCGCGCCCACCAGTCCGAACACGCCCTCGGCGATAAGCGCGTGCGTGTTGTCGGAAGCGGCTTCCGGTTCGTATCCGTCGTCACGCGAACGAAGCCGAAGCATGCGTCCCTGGACACCCCCACGCCGGTTGGCTTCCTCGAACGCCGCGAGAATCCCGAGCCTCATGTTGGAACCAAGCTCGCTCGTGGGGCCGGTGAAGGCGGCCGACTGCCCGAACACGATCGAATCCGCGAAGACGCCCTCTGCTTCCGACTGGGCCGCCAGCGGCGAGTCGGCGAGAGCGCCGACCACGATTCCCAGAAAGACTGCGGTGGCAGCGTGGCGAGGCGTCAGGGCATGGGTGGCGGGCCCTGGGCCCCGGCACCCCGTCCCGCGTCTCATCAGTCTCCCCCGTATCGGAGCGCCAGACAGGTCAGATCATCGGACTGGGGTGCGCCGCCGGCGTGCTCATGGACGGCATCTACCACCTGGCGCGTCATGTCCTCTGGGTCCGCGCCGGCCGCCCTTCGCAGGACATCCAGCAGGGTATCGTCCCCGAACTGGTTTCCGGCCTCGTCCATCGCTTCCGTCACGCCATCCGTGTAGAAGAAGACGATGTCGCCCTCCTCCAGCTGCATCGAGTGTTGCTGATAGGGGAATTCGTCGATCACGCCGAGAACGATGCCGCTGTCCCCCGGCAACCATGTCACCTCGCCCGAGGGCTTGACCAGACAGGGGAGGTTGTGGCCTCCGTTTACGTATTGCAGAAGCCCCGATGCCGGATCGAGTACCGCGTAGAACATGGTTACGAACATCGACTCCTTGTTCTGTTCGTAGAGTAGCTGGTTGACCTCGGTTATGCATTTTACGGGTTCCCGTTCGCCGAGGGCGGATCCCTTGACGAGGGTCCGGCTGACCATCATGAACAGCGCGGCCGGAACTCCCTTGCCGGAGACGTCCGCGACCACCACGGCAAACCCCTCATCCTCCACCGGGAAGAAGTCGTAGAAGTCGCCGCCCACCTCCTTGGCCGGGGTCATCCAGGCGAACAGGCCGTAGCGGGGATGCTGCGGGAAGACCTTGGGCAGGATCGAGTCCTGCATCTGAGCCGCCACCCCCAGCTCTTGGCGCAGGGCAACGAGCTCGTCGCGCGACCGAAGCGCTTCGCGCATCACCTCCAGATGACGGATCGTCTTGTCGATCGTGGTCTCGAGATCGTCGAAGTTGATCGGCTTGGTGAGGAAGTCGAACGCGCCGCGATTCATGGCGGTGCGGATGTTCTCCATGTCGCCGTACGCGGTGACGATAACCGCGCGCAGGTCCAGGTCCAGCGAGTTGATCTGGCTGAGGAGCGTCAGCCCGTCCATCTCCGGCATGTTGATGTCCGACAGGACCATGTCGATATCGTCCTGCTCGTTCAGCTTGTCGAGCGCTTCGACACCATTGCTGGCGAAGACGAGTTCGATCTCCCGCCGGCGCATCTTGCGGCGGAACTTCTGCCTGAGGAGAAGCTCGAGATCCGGCTCGTCGTCCACCACAAGAATCTTCTTCATACGTCCTCCCGAAAGAGAAGCGATCCCGATTCATTCCGCTGGGCCGGCAGCCGGCTGGCGCGGGAGCCTGATCGGGCGTTGGCGTCGCCCAAAACTACTCTTTGCGCGCCCGTTGGCAACAACGATCCGTACTTGCCCGAACTCGGGAAATGCTGGAGATCAGGTTCCTGTTTTACGCTCCCGGCGCGTGATGGGGATGCCGGAGTATCGAGGGATGCGCATTCGAGCCCGCCGTGATAGGTTGTTAGGCCGGCAAATCCGGGAGCCGTCGGCGCCCGGAACCGGTCGGCGGGGAAACCTGGAGCGGAACAAAGGGAGAATTGGCGCAGTCGTTGGGGCACAGCGACGGATCGACGCATGGATGTCACGCTTGGGATTGATGTGGGGATGGACCAGCACGAGCCTCGAAGGGTCGTGGAGGTGTTCGAGCGCTTCGCAACGGCGAACGGCGTAAGCGACCTCGTAGTGCAGAGGTTCTGTCTGGCGCTGGACGAAATCCTCACCAACGTCATCTCATACGGGTTCGAAAAAGTGCCGAAGGAACCGAAGATTCGCGTGGACTTCGGGCTGGGAGACGAGCTGCTGGAAGTCCGCATCGAAGACAACGGACGATCGTTCAATCCGCTGGCCGACGCGCCGCTCCCGGATTTCACGCTGCCGGTGGACGAGCGACCCATCGGAGGGCTCGGCATCCACCTTGCCAAGAACCTCGTGCACGACATATCCTATCGACGCGATAAAAAGCGAAATTGCCTGACCCTCACACAGCCGCTGTAGGGCGCGACAGGGGATCCAGATCCGTGAAAGTCACAGCCAGTCAGTCCGGGGACGCCGTGATCGCGGCCGTAAGCGGCCGCGTTGATTCGGTAAACGCGACCTCCTTCGAACAGGAGTTGAGCAAAGCCATGGAGGGCGGTTCCAGCCGTCTGGTCGTGGATTGCGGCGAGTTGTCGTACATCAGCAGCGCCGGCCTGCGCATTCTCCTCCTCGCGGTCAAGAAAACCCGTGCGCAGGGTGGGGGAGTGGCGCTGTGCCAGGTGCAGGATCACGTCCGGGAGGTGCTGGAGGTCAGCGGTTTCACGCGCATCATGACGGTTCGCGACACCGTCGAGCAGGCGATCGACAGCTTCTGAAGGCGGCTGGCAGGAGGGCCGGAGCCTAGAAGTAGGTGAACGCCTGGACCTTCAGGGACCAATCGGTGCGGTCAAGCGAGGATCGGTAGATGTCCAGATTGGTGGAGATTCCGTTCTTCCCGAAGGCGTAAAGCATGAAGCCGGGGGTGATCGTGAAGCCGGAAACGTCCCCGCCATCGGCGTCCTCGGTCCTGGCCCAACTCAGGCGCAGCAGAGGCTCGATGGCCTCGAAACGGGCGGTCTCCGGCAGCCGCGCATACCAGAGGCCCATCGCCTGAAACGCCGTGAACGGCGTGTCCTGGGTCACCTTCCAGTTCCGCCCCCGGATCGCCCCCAGGAGCAGATGGCCTCCGTCGCGCCATGTCCCTGCCTCGAACTCAAGCCCGTAGGCCGGAGTCCAGGCCGACCCGTGGTCGAAGTGGGTTTCGTCGAATGAGGCGTAGGCCGCGAAGCGGCTGTCGTCGGTGAGGTCGAAGGAAAGCTGCGCGGTGGTCGACTTCCAGTTGTTGGTATCCCGGTTGTCGATGCCTTCCCCGTTCGTGAGCGTGAAGCGGTAGCTCGCGCGGCTGCCGAGGCGGCCCGTCATCAGCAACCCGGGCTCGTACCCGTTCAGGCCAAGCCGGAAGGCCAGGTTGCCGAAGGAACACACACCACCGATTCCCGGGCAGTCGTCGACGCCCGAGACCCTCGCGTCACGTTCGATGAGGGGCAGATCCGAGTTGGGGACCAGCCAGAAGTACGAGATGCCGCGCTTGAACTGACCCATGTTGAGCACGAAGGCCTCCGAGAAGCTCAACGTGAGCCACGCGTCCAGCACCGTGCCTCCGCGCAGCGCCTCGAACTGAAGCCGGCCGCTGACGAAGTCGTTGTAGCGTCCGTCCAGCGTGATCCAGGCGCGCCGCATGGAGAACGTCGAGACGGCGCCCTCGGGGCTCGGCGCCTCGTACTGCGCGTGTACGCGCGCATCGAAGGAGACACTGGAGCCGCCATAGGACCGGAAGGGCGGATCCTGGGCCTGGAGTGCGGAGGAGGAGAACGCCATGGCTGCGAGCAGCATGCCTCCGAGCGCCGTCCTTGCGGATGCCTTCGACTCCGGCCGCCGCTTCCGCCGGCGCTTGGCGCCATGGGTGCCCGGATTCGGGCGAGAATGGGAATCGCGTACCGCTCCTGCCGTGATCGTCGTCTCTTCGTGCGCCGGCATCTTGGCCTCCTGGGAGGTGGTGTCGCGGTTGTCGTAGTCGCTACGTCCGGCCGTGCCTTATCCGGCTCGGCACCGCCGATGGCCGATCGGGGCTGGTCGCGCCTTCTAGAATAGGCCGATTACCCTTCCGGTGTCAGGATCCAGGTCGACATCGTAGAAGGAGGGGCGGGTCGGCAGTCCGGGCATGGTGCGCATCTGACCCACCAGCGGATACAGGAACCCGGCGCCCACGGAGGCGCGCACGTCGCGGATCGGCAGCGTGTATCCTCGTGGCACTCCCTTGCGGCGCGGATCGTGGCTGATGCTCAGATGGGTCTTGGCCATGCAGATCGGCAGGTCGGAGAAGCCCTGGCGGGTGAAGAGATCGATGCGTTCGTTGGCCAGCGGCTCGAACTCCACCCCGTCCGCGCCGTAGACCTCGCGGGCGATGATCTCGATCTTCTCCCGAACCGGGAGGTCGAGCGGATAGAGGAAGCGGAAATCGGAGGGCTGCTCGGTGGCCCGCACCACGGCCCGGCCCAGCGCGACCGCCCCCGCGCCTCCGTGGGCCCAGTGCTTCGAGACCACCGCGTCCACGGCTCCGGCGGCGCGCGCGGCCCGGATCACCAGGTCCACCTCGGCATCCGTGTCGGTGGCGAAGTGGTTGACGGCGACCACCACCGGAACTCCGAACTTGCGTGCCGTACGGATGTGGTGCTCCATGTTGGCGATTCCCCTGGAGAGCAGCTCCAGGTTCTCTTCGGTGTACGCGCGGTCGAGCGGCCGTCCCGCCACCACGGGAGGTCCGCCGCCATGCGTCTTCAGGGCCCGGATGGTGGCCACCAGCACCACCGCGTCGGGTGCCAGCCCGGAGTAGCGGCACTTGATGTTGAAGAATTTCTCCATGCCGATGTCGGCCCCGAATCCCGATTCCGTGATGACGTAGTCGCTCAATTTGAGCGCGATGCGGTCGGCAATGATGGAACTGTTGCCGTGCGCGATGTTGGCGAACGGTCCGGCGTGGACGAAGACGGGAGTACCCTCGAGCGTCTGCATCAACGTGGGCTGAACGGCGTCGCGCATGAGGACGGCGAGCGCGCCCGCGGCGCCGATGTCCTCGGCGGTTACGGGTTCGCCGTTGCCCGTCGCCGCTACGACCATGGCCCCGAGCCTTCGGCGCATGTCGGCCAGGTCGGTGGTCAGGGCGAGTATCGCCATGATCTCGCTGGCCACGGTGATGTCGAACCCGGTGGTGCGGGTGAATCCGAATTCATCCGGGCCCTGACCGACGGTGATCTCGCGGAGCATGCGGTCGTTGGTATCTATCACGCGCCGCCAGGTGATGGTGTCCGGGTCGATTCCCAGGCGCACGAAGCGGCTGCGCTCCTCCGGCGTCATCCGGTCCGGATTGCTCGTGGCGATGCCGAGCTTCTCCTTGCGCACCCGCATGCCGCGGGCGAAGAAGCGCCGTCCGTTGCGGACCGGGAAGAGACGCTCGAAGAGAAGCTCGTCGCTCTGCCGGGACTCGTGCAGCATCCGTATGTCGATCGCCGCCGCCAGCAGGTTGTTGGCCGCGGTGATGGCGTGGATGTCCCCCGTGAGGTGCAGGTTGAAGTCCTCCATCGGGATGACCTGGCTGTAGCCGCCGCCCGCCGCTCCGCCCTTGATGCCGAAGGTCGGGCCCTGGCTGGGCTGGCGGATGCAGGCGATCGTGCGCTTGCCGAGGTGGGCGCCCATTGCCTGGGCGAGCCCCACCGTGGTTGTGGTCTTGCCCTCGCCCAGGGGCGTTGGGGTGATCGCCGTCACGTCGATGTACTTGCCGTCCGGCGCGCCGGAGAGCCGGTCGAGCACGGAAAGCCGCACCTTCGCCTTGTACGACCCGTGCATCTCGAGCTCCCCGCTTGCGAGGCCGAGTTGCGCGGCGATCGAGGCGATGGAGGTGAGCGGGGCTTCCTGCGCGATCTCGATGTCGGACGGGACGGGCGAACGAATCTGGAGCGAGGTATTGCGGCCGTGATCGGTCATTGGCAGGGGATAGTCCATGGTTTCGGGGCGCTGGCGTCGGAGGCCGAGGGATTCGTCGCGCAACAACCCGGCGCTCGCGGATGCGCCAGAAAGATTCCCTCCGCGGGCTGATTTGGGAATAGGCGCAGGAAACGAGTCTGGCCGGGAACGGTGATTTCCTTGATTCGGTCCCGCGGGTACGGGTACATTAATCGCGGTAGCGCGGCGCGCCGGCGCCACAATCCCCGGCCACCCTCCGTTCAAG
The DNA here is from genome assembly GCA_009841185.1 of Gammaproteobacteria bacterium. Lineage (GTDB taxonomy): Bacteria > Gemmatimonadota > Gemmatimonadetes > Longimicrobiales > Gaopeijiaceae > BD2-11. The sequence continues at coordinate 61,647 of VXMG01000003.1, read as the reverse complement.
AGTCCCGCATGCGACTATTCATCGCGCTGAATCTCTCCGATAGCGCGAAGGAAGGCGTGTACGACGCCGCTCGGCCCCTCAGAGAGGCCGGCCTGCCGGTGCGGTGGCTGGATCCCGAAACGTATCACCTGACCCTCAAGTTCCTGGGGAATCCACATCCGGACCTTACGCCCCGCGTGTCGGAAGCGATCGACGAAGTCGGGGGCAAGAACCGGTCCTTCTCGATGGAGATCCGCGCCTTCGGCGCCTTTCCCACGATTCGCCGCCCAAGGGTGCTGTGGGCCGGGGTGGAGCCGGTCCTCGCCCTGCGCTGTCTGAAGCAGGACGTAGAGTGGGGGCTGGCCAGCCTGGGCTTCAGCCGGGAGACGAGCGCCTTCCATCCTCACATCACCGTGGGCCGCGCCAGGGCGGAGACCGGCGCCGGCGCCTTCCGCGGACTGGACGCCCTGGTTGCCGACCTGGACTTCCGCCATCACATCGACGTGACGTCGGTGGAACTCATGCGCAGTCATCTCTCCCGCACCGGAGCCCGCTACAGCGTCGTGTCCTCGGCGGCGCTCGGGACGCCGGAATCGGCGCGGCCCAACGCCTGATGACCACGATCCGCGCGAGATCCCCGATACTGCGCCCCTGACCCGGCTTCATGGCAAACATCCTGATCGTCGACGACGACGCCTCGGTCAGCGGCGCGCTGCGTCAGGTCTTCGAGTACGAGTCGCATCGCGTGACGATCGCCCCCAACGGCCCCGTCGGCCTCGAGCGCCTCGTCGACGACAATCCCGATGTCGTCTTTCTTGACGTCAAGATGCCGGAGATGGACGGCCTGGAAGTCCTGTCGAGGATGAGGAAGCTGGACTCCCGCACCCCGGTGATCATGATCAGCGGGCACGGGAACATCGACACGGCCGTGGAGGCCACGCGCCGGGGCGCATACGACTTCCTGGAGAAACCCCTCGACACGGCCCGCCTGTTCGTTACGCTGCGCAACGCTCTCGACATGCACGGGCTCAAGCGCAGTGTCGAATCGCTTCAGACCGAAGTGGAGAGCCGATACGAAATCGTCGGTTCCTCGCCCGGGATTCATCAGATGCTGATGCGTATCGAGAAGGTGGCGCCGACCCGGGCGCGCGTGCTCATCACCGGCGAGAACGGCACCGGAAAGGAGCTGGTGGCCCGGGCGGTCCACAGGCTGTCGGACAGGCGCGACCGGCCGTTCGTGGAAGTGAACTGCGCCGCGATCCCCTCGGAGCTCATCGAATCGGAGCTCTTCGGCCACATGAAGGGGTCGTTCACCGGGGCGGTGGCGGACCGCGCGGGGAGGTTCGAGCAGGCGGACGGCGGCACGCTCTTCCTGGACGAGATCGGAGACATGTCCTTCGCGGCCCAGGCGAAGGTGCTGCGCGTTCTGGAGCAGGGCGTCGTGGTCCGCGTGGGAGGCTCCCGGACCTTGCAGGTGGACGTGCGCGTCATCGCGGCCACCAACAAGGACCTCGCCGAAGAGATCAGGAGCGACCGGTTCCGGGAGGATCTCTACTATCGTCTCAACGTCGTTCCCATCGAGCTTCCTCCGCTCCGCGAGCGACGGTGTGATATCCCCATGCTCGTGAAGCACTTCACCACGCTGATGGTGCGGACCGGGCGGGCATCCCGGAAACATTTCACCGAGGGTGCCCTGAACCGGCTCAAGGCGATGGACTGGCCGGGCAACGTGCGCCAACTTCGCAACGCCGTGGAGCGCTTCCTGATTCTTTCGGAGGGCGACGAGATACGCACGAAGGACGTCCGGCTGCTCTCCGGAGGCAGCCCGGGCGCGGTCGTCGGCCAACTGTTGGCCGCGCCTTCCTTTGCCGACTTCAAGGACCGCGCGGAGCGGGCGTTCATCGAGCACAAGCTGCGCGAGCACGACTGGAACATCACCGAGACCGCCCGGTCGGCGGGCATGCCGCGCTCCAATCTCTACAAGAAGATCAACAAGTACGGACTGGAGCGGGAGTCGTGAGGCGGGCAGCGGGACGGGACGGAGAACAGGAGGATCCGCTGCGGACCCGTGACGCGGCGGAGGATGGCGGACGCGACTCCGAACCGGCGGCGGAGGCACCCTTGAAGTCGCTGGCCCGGACGGCGTGGGAGTGGTGCCGGTCGGTTCTGGTCGCATTCGCGCTGTTCCTGATCATCAGAGCGTTTCTGGTGGAGGCCTTCACGATTCCCACCGCCTCCATGGAGAACACCTTGCTGGTCGGCGACTTCCTGGTGGTCAACAAGGCGGTGTACGGCGCCGAGGTGCCGGGGACGGCGCTGCACCTTCCCGCATTCGCGGAGATCGAGCGGCGCGACGTCATCGTGTTCACGCCCCCGCACGACCCCGGAAAGAACTATGTGAAGCGCGTGGTCGGGGTGCCTGGGGATGTCCTCCAGATGCGGGCCAAGAAACTGTACCTGAACGAGGTGCAGCTCGACGAGCCTTACGTTCGCCACGTGGATCCGCGGCGTGACGAGTTTCATCCCGACATGGCGTGGCAGGCCGATTTCCTCGCCCACGGCCGCGACCCGGCGTCCTACCGGCCGACGCGGGACAACTGGGGTCCGATCCGGCTTCCGGAGGACGGCTACTTCGTCCTCGGGGACAACCGCGACAACAGCGAAGACTCGCGCTACTGGGGGTTTGTCGACAAGAAGTCGGTCCGAGGCCGGCCCTGGTTCGTCTACTACTCCTTCGACCCGTCGTCCGATGGTGAGGCTGCGTGGGTGAGGGACGTGCGCTGGGGCAGGATCGGCGGGATTGTCCGGTAGACACGCGCGAGGATACTGGTTGACACCATGCGGCCTCTCTGATACCCTTGACTGCTTTGTTGCCCCACTCCGTGGGCTCGACGCGAGGGCGAGACTGCGGAAGACCACCTCCCCGGCAAATCGCGGGTGAACCGTACGTGAAGACATATACGCCCAAGGCGAGCGACATCGAGCACCAGTGGTGGGTGGTCGATGCCGCAGGACAGCCGTTGGGGCGCCTGGCGGCGCAAGTCGCGCGGGTACTGCGCGGCAAGCACAAGCCCATCTTCACGCCTCATCTGGACACGGGGGACAACGTGGTGGTGATCAACGCCTCCCGTGTGAAGCTCACCGGCAACAAGGCGGCGCAGAAGACCTACTTCCGTCATTCGGGTTACATGGGCGGCGAGCGCCATATTCCCTTCAGGACGATGCTGGAGCGGCATCCCGAGCGGGTGATCGAGCGCGCCGTACGCGGCATGCTCCCGAAAGCACGCCTGGGTCGCCGACTCCGCCGCCGGCTGCGCGTCTATGGCGGAGCCGAGCATCCTCATCATGGCCAGCGTCCGCGCCCACTCACGTTCTGAGGTCACGGGTTCATTGCCATACGTAGAACAGGTTCAGGCCGTAGGCCGGCGCAAGAGCAGCGTTGCGCGCATCATGCTGCGGCCGGGAATCGGAAGGTGGCTGATCAACGGCCGGGAACTGGACGACTATTTTCCGCGGCTCGTGCATCGCAAGCGCGCCACCGAGCCGATGCAAGTCGTTGACGCCGACGCCCGCTTCGATGTCGTCGTGCGCGTACACGGGGGCGGGATGACCGGTCAGGCCGACGCCATCCGCCTGGGCGTTGCCCGGGCGCTGGTCGAGGAAGACCAAGACGCGATGGGCCCGCTTCGCCAGGGCGGGTTCCTCTCACGTGATCCGCGCAAGGTGGAGCGCAAGAAGCCCGGCCGTCCGAAGGCCCGCAAGCGCTTCCAGTTCAGCAAGCGATAAACCCGAGGACTGCCTGGAGACGCATGGAGCAGGTTTCTCTGAACCAGATGCTTGAGGCCGGGGTCCACTTCGGACACCAGACACGCCGATGGAACCCCAAGATGCGCCGTTTCATCTTCACGGAGCGGAACGGCATCCATATCATCGACCTGCGCAAGACGTTCGATCGGCTGATCACGGCCCGGAAGATCGCACGCCAACTGGTGCTTGCGGGCGAGCGCCTGCTGTTCGTCTGCACCAAGCCGCAGTTGCGCGGAATCATTGAAGAGGACGCCGCCCGGTCCCGCAGCCTGTTCGTGACGGAGCGCTGGCTGGGCGGCATGCTCACCAATTTCCAGACCATTCGTCGGCAGATCCGCCGCTTGAAGGAGCTGGAGCGGGGGCAGGAGGAGAACGCCTTCGAGTTCTACACCAAGAAGGAACGCCTTCTGCTCGAGCGCGAGCGGCTGAAACTGGAGAAGTACTTTTCCGGGGTGAAGGACATGACCCGGCTGCCGGGCGCCATCTTCGTCGTCGATGCCCGGCGCGAAGCGATCGCGGTCAGGGAGGCCCACCGCCTCGGTATCCCGATCATCGCCATCACCGACACCAACGCCGATCCGGATCTCATCACCTACCCGATTCCGGGGAACGACGACGCGATACGCTCGGTCAGCCTGATCAGCGGCGCCATCGCCGAGGCCATCAGCCAGGCCCGCAAAGAGGTGCCGGAAGATGAACGCCGTCGGGTGGAGGACCTGGAGGCCACGACGTATTCGACCGAGACAGGCGAGAAGGCCGCCGCGGTGGAGGAGCATCCGCGCCGTCGAGCGCGTCGCCGGCCCCGTCCGGGCGTCATCGCGGATCGCCAGACGGGCAGCGGTCGAGGGGATTCGCAAAAGCGAGTCAGGAGGGCCCGCGTTCTGGTCAGGAAGCCGGGGCGCGAGGCGGCCCAATCGGATTCCGGCGGAGCGCCCGCGAAGCCATCGACCAGCCAGGAAGCCGAACCGAAGCCCTCCCGGGTCCGGCGCGCGCCTCCCAAGCCGGTAGCGTCCCGGACCAGCTGATCCTTCCTGCCCGAGTGCCGGGACAGGGAAGTACGGACGAGGGTCGCGGGAAAGCGTCGCCACCGGATCCCGCGTCCCGGAACCTCGAAACGACCACCAGGCGGATACTCCACATGACGATTCCCGCAAAGATGGTGAAGGCCCTGCGCGACCGTACAGGCGGGGGCATGATGGATTGCAAGCGCGCTCTCGAAGAGACGGGAGGCGATCTCGAGGCCGCGGTCGATCTCCTCCGTGCCAGGGGTGCGGCGAAGGTTTCCAAGCGAGCGGGCAGGGATACGAACCAGGGAACCATCGGCAGCTACGTCCACTTCGACCGAAGGGTGGGCGTCATCGTCGAAGTCAACTGCGAGACCGACTTCGTCGCCAACACGGACGACTTCCGGGCGCTGGCCAAGGACATCGCCCTGCACATCGCCTCCCAGGACCCGATCGCGGTGCGCGCGGAAGATCTGCCGCAGGATGTGGTCGAGCGTGAGAAGGCGGTCTACCGGGAGCAGGTGCGCGCCCAGGGGAAGCCGGAACGCATTCAGGACATGATCGTCGAGGGGAAGCTGAAGGCCTTCTACAAGGATCAGGTGCTGCTGGAGCAGCCCTTCATCAAGGACACGGCCCGGACCATCGGCGAGCTCGTGACCGAGGTGTCGGCGAAAACCGGCGAGAAGATCGCAGTCGCCCGCTTCTCGAGGTTCGCGGTCGGGCAGCGCGGCTGACGGCGCACGCCCGCGGGACGATGAGCAGCTCGTCGGAATTCCGGTACTCGCGGGTTCTCCTGAAGCTCTCCGGCGAAGCGCTTGCGGGAGAGGAGGGATTCGGCATTTCTCCGCCGGTCGTGGACCGGCTCACCGACGAGATCGGCACGCTCGCCGACCTGGGCGTGGCCCTCGGCATCGTCATCGGGGGCGGCAACATCATGCGCGGGGCGCTGGCCAGCCGTCAGGGCATGGACCGCGTCACGGCCGACTACATGGGCATGCTCGCCACCGTCATCAACGCGTTGGCGCTTCAGGATCTGCTCGAACGCAAGAACGTCACCACGCGCGTGCTGACCGCCTTTCGCATGGAAAAGCTGGCGGAGCCCTACATCCGCCGCCGGGCGATTCGCCACCTGGAGAAGGGCAGGGTGGTCATCTTCGCCGGAGGCACTGGGAACCCGTATTTTTCGACCGACACCGCGGCTGCTCTGCGGGCCATCGAGATGGAAGCCGACGTGATCATCAAGGCCACGAAGGTGGCGGGAATCTTTACCGCCGATCCACTCCTGGACCCGACCGCGCAGTTCATCCGGCGCATCAGCTTTCAGGAAGTGATCGCGCGGGAACTGGGGGTCATGGATGCCCCGGCGGTGTCGCTCTGCAAGGACAACAAGCTGCCCATCATCGTACTGAATCTCGGCGAGAGAGGAGCGGTCGGGGCCGCCATCAGAGGGGAGCGCATAGGCACGTTGGTATCCTGACCGGGTATCTGCTCTCCGATCAGTGTCACACGCGCGCGGAGGCTGTCATGGGACTCATGGAAGAACTCACGGAGCGCATGGACGCCGCGCTCGACGCTGCCCGGCGCGAGTTCGCAACCGTTCGAACCGGCAAGGCGACCCCGGCTCTGCTGGACAGCGTCCGGGTCGACGCCTACGGGGCGAGCATGCCGCTGAATCAGCTCGCGACGGTGGTCGCGGCCGACGCGAGTCTGCTGGTGGTGCAGCCATACGACAAGTCGCTGATGTCCTCCGTCGAGAAGGCGATCATGTCCGCCAACCTCGGGCTTAATCCCTCCAACGACGGCAACCTCATACGCGTACCGATTCCTCCGCTCACCGAGGAACGACGCCGGGAATACGTGCGCATCATCCACAAGATGTCGGAGAATACCCGGATCTCGATCCGCCACGCCCGGCGCGCGGGCAACGGCGAGGTGAAGCGTCGCATCAGGGAGCACGAGATCAGCGAGGACCAGGGTCACCAGATGATGGGCGGGATCCAGAAGCTCACCGACCGCTACGTGGCCTCGCTGGACGAGCTCATGAAGGCCAAGGAGGAGGAGGTCATGGCTATCTAGCCATGAGGTCCAACGTGCCGGCCCGGATTGAATTGAGCGGGCCCATGCCGCGTCACGTAGCCGTCATCATGGACGGCAACGGACGCTGGGCCCGGCGGCAGGGCCTGCCCCGCAAGACGGGGCACGAAGCCGGAATGGACGCCGTACGCACGACCATCGAGGCTTCGGTCGACGCCGGCATCGAGATCCTCACCCTCTTTGCGTTTTCAACCGACAACTGGAATCGTCCGTCGGAGGAGGTTTCAGCTCTGATGTCGCTCCTGAAGGCGTATGCCGAGCGGGAGTGCTCGGAGCTTGTCGAAAAGGGCGTCGAAGTACGTGTGCTCGGGACCCTGGCCAGAATGCAGCCTTCCGCGCGCAAGGCCGTGGAACGCATCATGCGGGAGACCGCGGGCGGCACGACGCTCAGACTCAATCTGATGATCTCCTACAGCGGAAGGGAAGACATCCTGACCGCGGTTCGCCGTCTGGCCACGCGCGCCCGAGCCGGAGAACTGGACCCCGCGGAGATCGACGAGGCGTGCCTGGAGCGGGCGCTGCTGACGAGCGGCATCCCCGATCCCGACCTTCTCATCCGAACTTCCGGGGAGTGCAGAATCTCCAACTTCATGCTTTGGCAGATTTCCTACTCGGAGATTCACATCACCCCCGTGCTGTGGCCGGACTTCTCCAGGGACGACCTCTTTGCGGCCGTCCTGGACTACCAGCGCCGCGACCGCCGCTTCGGCCGGATCACTTCAGCCTGATGGCGATGGCCGACCTTTCGCGCCGCGCCGTGGTGGCGGTGGTTGCGCTGCTCGTCGTACTTCCGGTCATCTACCGGGGCGGGTGGCTCATGGGTGTGCTGGCGGCGGCGCTGGCCATGCTGGCCACCCGCGAGTTCTGCCTGCTGGCTCGGCGGACGGGTGTTCGGCCCTTCACCCGCACGGCCATGGCCATCACAGCAGCGCTCGTCCTGGCAGCGACGGCGGAGCCCTTCTTCACCGGTTTCGCCCCGCTCGCGCTGACGGTCGTCGTGGGGGCCACCGTAATGCTCTTTGTCGCCGCCGTGCGCGCGCGCACGGTGACGGACAAGCCGCTCGCATCCGTCTGTTCAACGCTGACGGCGACTCTCTATGTGGGAGGCGGGCTATGCTTCGCGGTGCTGCTGCGCCATCTGCCGGAGACGGGAGCCGCCGTGAGAACCGCCGGCCCGCTCGAGGGTCCGTTGCTGCTGCTCTTCCCGCTGACGGTCACCTGGGTCGGGGACATCGCCGCCTACTTCGCGGGCAGCCTGTGGGGAAATCGTCGCCTGTTTCCGGCCGTCAGCCCGGGCAAGACGCTGGAAGGCACCATCGCCGGGATTCTGGCCGCGGGGGCGGCGGGCCTGTTCTTTGCGACCGCGGCCGCCGAGCCGTTCGTCCTGCTGGGGGTCGAGCCGGGTTGGCTCATCGGCATCGCCCTCCTGATCGGCGCGGGCGGACTCGCGGGCGATCTGGCCGTTTCGCTGCTCAAGCGCGAAGCCGGCGTCAAGGACACGGGGTCGATGCTTCCCGGCCACGGCGGAGTGCTCGACCGGCTCGACGCCGTGCTGGTGACGCTGCCGCTCGGCTACGCGGCGCTTCAGCTCGCCGGTGCGGTGTCGCCGTGAGCCGGGTGACGGTTCCCGAGGCGTGGGGTACCTCGACGTGATCCGGGTTGTGATTCTGGGGTCCACCGGGTCGGTCGGGCGCAGCGCGCTCGAGGTAATGGGCCGGCATCCGGAGCGCTTCCGCGTGGTGGCGCTGGCCGCCAACCGGTCGGTCGCCGCGCTTCGCGAACAGGCGGCGCTGCATCGGCCGCGCCGGGTGGTGGTCGCCGATCCCGGCGCCGAGAGGCTCGACCTCCCCGGCGTGTCGTCCGCCTACGGCCGCGAGGCTCTGGTCGAGCTTGCGGGGAGCAGCGACGCGGATGTGGTCGTCAATGCCCTGGTGGGGGTCTCGGGCCTCGAGCCCACCCTCGCCGTGCTGCGTGCGGGTAAGCGCCTTGCGCTGGCCAACAAGGAGTCGCTGGTGGCGGGAGGCGAGCTCGTCAACGAAACGGCGCGTTCGGGGGGCGGTGAACTGGTGCCGGTCGATTCGGAACACAGCGCCATCCTCCAGTGTCTCGCCGGCAGCGACCCCGGGCATGTGGCCCGCATCGTGCTGACCGCTTCGGGCGGTCCGTTTCGCCGCTGGGACGCGTCGCGAATGAACGACGTCACGCCCGCCGACGCGCTACGCCATCCCACCTGGAACATGGGTTCGAAGATCACCATCGACTCGGCCACGCTCGCGAACAAGGCGCTGGAGGTCATCGAGGCACATTTCCTGTATGGGATGGAGTATGACCGCATCGACGTGGTCGTTCATCCGCAATCGATCGTCCATTCCTTCGTGGAGTTCACGGACGGATCGGTCGTGGCGCAACTCGGCCTTCCCACCATGGAACTGCCCATCCTGTACGCGCTGACCCACCCGGAGCGGATCGACGACGTTCGCCTGCGGACCTTCCGTCCGTCACGCCTGTCGGATCTCACGTTCGAGGAACTGGACCGGCTCCGGTTCCCCCTGTTCGAGCTGGGCGTGCAGGCGGGGCACGCCGGTGGCTGGGCGCCGACGGTCTTCAACGCGGCCAACGAGGTGGCGGTGCACGCATTCCTGGAGGGCGTGCTACCCTTCAGGGAGATGGCGGCGGTGGTGGGCGCGGCGCTGGAGCGGATTCCTTCAGGAAGGATCAAGTCGGTCGAAGACGTGCTCGGCGTGGATGCCGAGGCTCGGCGCGTGACCCGGGAATCCATCGCCGCGGTGGTCGCGTAATGGCGCACGGCTCATGAACGGGCGCATACAGGGAGAGGGATGATGGCGTTGCTGGCGACAATCGTTGTCCTGGGCGTTCTGATCCTCGTCCACGAGCTCGGCCACTTCTGGGCAGCCAAGGCCGTGGGCGTGAAGGTCCTGCGCTTCTCGATCGGGCTGGGGCCGCGGGTTCTCGGTTTTCGCCGCGGTGATACCGAATACGTGATCTCGGCGATTCCGCTGGGCGGCTACGTCAAGATGAGCGGCATGGCCGATGAGGTCATGGACCAGGTGGAGGGGGGCGGCGGCGAGGTGCGGCGCGGGCCCGCTCCCACCGACTTCGACGGCAAGCCGGTGTGGGCGCGCGCGCTGGTGCTGTCGGCGGGCGTGATCATGAACATGGTCTTCGCCTTCGCGGCGTATACCACGATCGCCGCGGGCTGGGGCCGGGTGGAGGCGGACGAGACCCGGCTCGGCTACGTGGACATGGAGCTGCTGCCCCCGGGCGCGGAACCGCTGGCGGGGCTTCCCGTGGGCGCGCGCATCACGCGGGTGGGCGACCGCGATGTAGTCCACTGGGGGGATGTGCGTGAGGGATTCCTGTCGGCACGGGGCGAGACGATCACGGTGGAAACCGAGTCCCCGCGCGTGACGGTCTCGGTGCCGGCGCCCGACGATCCTTCCGCGCGCGAGCGCCTGGCATTGGCGCTCGACTACTGGATCGAAGCTGAAGTCCTGGATGTCGAGCTTGGGATGCCCGCGGCGAGCGCGGGCGTCCAGCCGGGGGACCGCGTGCTCGCCGTGGACGGTGTGGCCGTGGATAACTGGGCGCTGTTCCGGCGGGAGATCATGCGCCGTCCCGGTCGCACGGTCGAACTTCAACTGGCGCGGGGCGGCGCTCTGATGGAGATCGCGGTGCCTCTCGCAACGCGCGAGGAAAGGGGGCCCGACGGGGAGATCAGGAACGTGGGTCAGGTTGGCATTCTGGCTCCGGTAGCGGATCCGGTGTACGTGCCCGTTCCGCTGACCCGCGCTGCGGTCATCGGATACCGGGACACCGTGGGCACTACCCGCATGATCCTCGCGTTCCTCGGCGATCTCGTGACCGGGAACGTCTCCCCGCGCAACGTGGGCAGCATCGTCACCATCGGAACGCTGTCCGGCCAGGCCGCTGAGGCGGGGATTCAGACCTTCCTGCGCTTCATGGCTCTGTTCTCGGTGAATCTGGCGATCCTGAACCTGCTTCCCATTCCGATACTGGACGGCGGACATCTCGTCTTCCTCGGGATCGAGGCGGTCAGAGGGAGGGCACTCAGCCTGGAACAGCGGCTGCGCTGGAGCCGGGTCGGCTTCCTGGTGCTCATGGGCATCATGGTCTGGGCGCTCTCCAACGACATCCTGCGCGTACTGGGATTGTGACGGCGAACCGCCCTGGCGGCGGGGCCTGGAACGACGGCTTCAGAGAAACGACAGTTGCTCGGGACCGCGTTCCCGGCGCAGGGTGTCGACGCACAGCATCTCCGTAGGCTCCTCCTGCCGGGCAACGCCCAGAAACCCCCGGTATCCCGCCCTGGCCAGTGCCCGGGAGACGGTTTCACGCGCCAGCTCGGGTGTGTTGCACTCCGCAGAGAGGTGGGCGAGCAGGATGCCGGCGAGGCGGGGATGGAGGAGATCCAGGGCAAGACGGGCGGCCGCGCGGTTGGACAGGTGTCCGTGGCTGGATGCGATGCGCGACTTGACGTTGGCGGGGTAGGAACTCTGGTGGAGAAGCGTTTCGTCGTGATTGGCTTCCAGGACCAGGAAGTCGCAACCCGCAAGCGCGTGGCGCACGATCGCGGTGGACCGGCCCAGATCGGTCGCAAGCCCGACGCGGATGCCGGATCCGACATCGACCAGGGCGATGGCCACCGGATCGGCCGCATCGTGTACGGTCATGAACGGCTCCACGCGCAGGTCCTCGATGCCGAAGGCTCGCCCGGGCCGGTATTCCACAACCTGTTCCGACCCGCGGAACAGGCGGCCGCACGCCTTGCGGGTGGCCTCGGTAAGGCAAACGGGGATGCCGTGACGTCGCGCCAGCACCCCGCTGCCGCGGGTGTGATCCCCGTGCTCGTGCGTGAGGATGATGGCCGAGAGCTCACCGGCCTCGGCTCCGACCAGCCGAAGGCGGCGCTCCGTCTCGCGCGCGCTGAAGCCGGCGTCCACCAGGACGGCCGCGCGCCCGGAGTGGACCAGAATCGAGTTGCCCTTGCTGCCGCTGCCCAGCACGCAGATTCGCATGACCGCCCTGGGCCCGCCGGCTAGTCGGCGCCGGCCACGCTGAGCCAGGCACGCTCGAGAACGGCCTGCATCTCCGGTGCAAGCCGAACGCCCCTGCGGCTCATGACATGCGCCGCCGTGTCCAGAAAACGGTTCAGCTCAAAGAGCGGCGCCTCGGGCGCCGCGCCCCATCGAAAGGGCGGGAGATAGCTCGTCGGGGCCGTTGCGCCGAACAGGTTGCAGCCTGCCCCGATGACCGCGCCGGTGTGCAGGAGCGTTCCTATGCCGGTCTTGACGTGGTCGCCCAGAAGGCAGCCCAGCTTGGCCAGACCGGAAGGCACGGCGGCTTCGCCCGTGCGGACCTTCACGTCGCGGTAGTCGTTGCGAAGATCGCTGTTCGTGGTCAACGCGCCCAGATTCACCCAGCGACCGAGGTACGAGCGGCCCAGAAAGCCGCCGTGGGCCTTGTTGTCGTAGCCGAGCAGGACGCTCTTCTCGATGTCGCCGTGGATTCTGCATGCCCGACCCACGTAGGAAGCGCATACCCTTCCACCGAGGACGGTCGAGCCGGGTCCCACATACAGCGGACCCTCCAGGCGGGCCGGTCCGCACACGCGCACGCCTTCGCCGAGGACGATGGGCCCCGGGCCGGTGTCCAGCAGCACGCCCGGCTCGACGGCGGCACCGGAGCCGAGGGTCAAGAGACCGTCTCCCAGGAGGTGGGCACCGCGGGGGAGGGAGGACCGTGAGGGTGGGATCGCCATGCCACCCTCGCGCGCCCCCACCGCCCGTGCCCCGGCCCCGCTAGACGGCGTGGACGCGAGAGGGGTGAGCATCCCGGCCTCGAGGTCTTCACGGAGCTGCGCGGGCGCCCGTGCCACGAGCTCCCAGACGTGCTCCAGCACGAACCCTTCCAACTCGATCCCGGTCTTGGTCCGGGGAGCGGCGGCGGGATCCGCGATGTCACGCGGGTGGGGAAGCGGGGCACCGGAAGGGAGGCTCCACCCGACCGTCGTGCCGTCGATGCGCAGTTCGGCGGGGACCGGAGGCACCCGCCGCGGCCCGCTCCGCACCACGGCTCGGCTGGACACCAGGATGCGGTGGACGCCGGGTCCCAGGTCGGAAGCCGCGAGTGCCCGGGGTGTTTCGTCTTCCTGGAAACCGGCCAGGCGGGCGCCTGCAAGATGACCGCCGTACTCCACACCCCACGCGCGGGCTGCCCGCTCCCAGAGCCGTAGCGCACCAAGCACCAGTTCGGCTGCGGGACGTGTAAGGGCAAACGGATCCCAGCGCCGGGCGCGGGCGTCGTCGAACAGGTAGAGACGGGCGCTCACGTCCGTTGGGTGTGGGACGGGGAGGGCAGCCGCTGCACGAGGCGCTTGAGTTCGCGGGCGTGCTCGCGGGTCGTGACCATCGTCACGTCCCCCGCGACGACCACGACCATCTCGCGAACGCCGAACAACACCACCCGCCCGGCTTCGCTGTACACGATGTTGTCGTCACTCTCGACGCAGACGACATCGCCGGCCCGGGTGTTCCCGCGCCGGTCGGGCGTCCGCGTCCGGGCGAGCGCCTCCCAACTGCCCACATCGTCCCAGTCGAAGGATGCCGGAAGCATCGCGCACGAGCGGCTGCGTTCCAGCACGGCTTCGTCAACGCTGACCGTGGGCGCATGGCGGAAGAAGCCGTTCACGTCGCCATCCTCCAGTCGCGGAAGCAGGGCGGCGATGCCGGGAGCGTGCGCGCGAAGTTCCTTCAGGAACACCGATGCCCGCCAGACGAAGATACCCGTGTTCCACAGGAACCCCCGGCGAATGTACTCGGCGGCCCGCCCGGCGTCGGGTTTCTCGTGAAAGCGCAGCACACGCCGGGGAGGCTCGCCCGCCCCGTGGCGGGCAGGCCCGTCCAGGGCGTCGCCGGGTTGCAGGTATCCGTAGCCGGTGTCGGGGCGATCCGGCCGGGCTCCGACGGTGAGCAGGACATCGTCTCGGGCCGCGATCCGCACCGCGCGCGCAACCAGTGAACGGAACGCGGCGGCGGGACGTATGACATGGTCCGAATGCAGGGAAACGATTACCGCGTCCGGATCGCTTCGCCAGGCGCGCCAGGTCGCCCAGGTGAGCGCCGGTGCCGTGCTGCGCGGCCGCGATTCCCAGAGGAAGCAACCGGGAGGCAACTCCGGCAGCGCGGAAGTCAGCGGTGACTCCAGGTGCCGTCCGGCGACGATCCGCAACCGGCGGGCCGGGACCAGCTCCAGCGCGCGCAGGACCGTGTCGGCTACGAGGGGACGGCTCGAGCCCAGGGGCAGGAGCTGCTTGGGCCGAGCGGGCGTGCTGGCGGGCCAGAACCGGGAGCCGGCGCCACCCGCGAGGATGACGACCCGGAGGTGGGGGTCGGCGGGGGTCAACGCCGCTCGCTGATGCGGGTCGGAATGCACGCGGAAACTTACCCGCGGCACAGTGTAAAATCAACGGAATTCACCGCTCCGGGGTTGACCCGCCGGAGCCGTCGGGGTAGTCTTTGCGCGCTCCGCGAGCAGGCTTTCGGCTCGCCGGAGCCAGCCCCTCCTCCGTTGCCAAACAGTCGTCATGCGTTCGCTCGGGATCATCCTCCTTCTTCCTTCGCTGATTGCCACCGCTGCGTGCGGACGAGATCCTTTCGCGCTCGAGTGGATCGCCTCCGCCGATACGGTGCGCCTGTACGCGATCTCCCGTCCCGAGCCCAACGTCGAGACCGGCTTCGACTTCGGTGCCCGGCACGCGGTCCGCATCGAAGCCCCCGCCACCACCTCGGCCTGGGACCTGGCCGTGGACGTCGAAGGCGGCAGGGCCGTCTTCCTGACCCCCGGATTCTTCGGCATCGACTCGGATGCGGCGCTGGTGGAGCTGCCCGACGAGAACTTCGACGACATCGAGGAAGCCCCCGAGGACGATGACGTGTACATCGAGGACCAGGCGGTACCGGTGAACCTCGGGAGCCTCTACGTGGTGCGCACGCGGCGCTTGCGCTCCAACTACGGGCAGCTCTGCAACCACTACGCGAAGATGGTTCCCCTGGACGTGGACCGTGTTGAACGCACCGTGGTCTTCGTGTTCGACACCAACGGGATCTGCAACAGCCGCAAGATGCAGCCGGACATCTTCCCCTGAACCCCGTCTTTCCTCTTTCCCCGACTGCCAGGCCATGCTTGACCTGCGGATGATTCGGGCGCGACCGGATCTGGTTCGTGCCGGAATGGCGCGGCGCGGCATCGCCGGCGGGGCCGCCCTGGTCGAACGCTTGCTCGCGCTCGACGAGCGGCGCCGGTCGTCGATCGGAGAAGCCGACGAGCTCAGGGCGCACCGCAACACCGTTTCCCGCCGCATCGGGGAACTGAGGCGGAAGGGTGAATCGGCGGACGGGCTCATCGACGAAATGCGCAAGGTGGGCGGCCGCATCGACGCGCTGGGCGAAGTGGTGCAGGATGCAGAGGCGCACATCCGCGATACCCTGCTGGAGATGCCCAACCTGCCGCTGCCGGAAGTGCCGGATGGAGGGGAGAAAGCCAACGCGCTTGTGCGCAAATGGGGGACGAAGCGGAACTTCGGTTTCGAGCCCAGGCCACACTGGGAGCTGGGGGAGAGGCTGGGGCTCCTCGACCTCGCGCGCGGGGCAAGGATCTCGGGTTCGGGATTCCCGGTTCTCACGGGCCGCGGTGCTCGCCTGCAGCGGGAGCTGATCGGCTACATGCTCGATCTGCATGTCCGCGAGCACGGCTACACGGAGGTGCGTGTGCCTTACATGGTCACGCGCGAGAGCCTTACGGCGACCGGCCATCTCCCGAAGTTCGAAGAGGATGCATACGTCACGACCCTGGATGATCTCTGGCTCATCCCCACGTCCGAGGTGCCGCTCACCAACCTCCACCGGGGCGAGATCCTCTCTGCGGACGAGCTTCCACTTCGCTACACCGCCTACTCGCCCTGCTTCCGGCGCGAGGCCGGCGCGGCAGGCGCGGACACGCGCGGCCTTCTGCGCGTACACCAGTTCGACAAGGTGGAACTCGTCCGCTACGAGACGCCGGAGCGCAGCCGGGAGGCACTCGAGGAGATGACTGCG
The DNA here is from genome assembly GCA_009841185.1 of Gammaproteobacteria bacterium. Lineage (GTDB taxonomy): Bacteria > Gemmatimonadota > Gemmatimonadetes > Longimicrobiales > Gaopeijiaceae > BD2-11. Next base: position 45,629 of record VXMG01000003.1, on the reverse strand, counting down.
GAAGCGGAGGTGATTCTCCGGCGCCTTGGGCTTCCCTATCGCGTCCTCAGCCTGGCGACGGGCGATCTGGGCTTCTGGTCGGCCATGACCTACGATCTCGAGGTCTGGGCCCCGGGCGTGCGCCGCTGGCTGGAAGTGTCGAGCGTCAGCACCACCACCGACTACCAGGCGCGGCGCGCGAACCTGCGGTATCGGCCCCATCCCGGTCGCAAGCCGGAATTCGTGCACACGTTGAACGGTTCGGCACTCGCTCTGCCGCGGCTGCTGGTGGCCCTGCTGGAAACCGGCCAAAAAGAGGACGGCAGCGTGACCCTTCCGGAGCCGCTGGCCGAGCGACTCGGGGCCGGTCGCCTGCTGCCCTGAGGAGCCGACGGGCGAGTGTCGCCGAAGCGCTGGTACGTCGGGCTCGCGGCGCTCTTCGTGGCACTGGCCGGATGGTACCTGCTCTACACACAGCAGATCGTGCGCGCGCTGCGGGCCGACAGCGAGATCTTCACGCGCATCTATGCCGAGGTCATGGAAGGTCTGACCGACCCCGAGGAAGGCAGTTCCATCCAGGCACTCAGGGGGCTTCAACTGCTGATCACCGAGTCGGGCGTCCCGTTCGTGATGACCGGACCCGGAGACACCGTGCTGGCCGTCGAGAACCTTCCCTTCGATGTGGATCTCGGCTCGGCGGAGGGGCAGGAGCGGGTGCGCGGCTACATCAACACCCTGGATCAGCGAAGTCCCCCGGTCGGAGATCCCGAAGTCCAGCTCATTCACTACGGCCCACCTCCGATTCTGACGCGCCTGCGCTGGATTCCATGGCTTCAGGCAGGGGGGCTGGCGCTGGTCGTGCTCATGCTGGCGGGACTGGTGCGATACCAGCGCAGAGTGGCGGGAGAACGCGCCTGGACGGTGATGGCTCGCGAACTCGCACACCAGCTGGGTACACCAATTTCTTCGCTTCACGGCTGGGTCGAGTTACTCAAGCTCCCCGCGCCCGAGCGGCCCGGAGAGTTGTCCGAGCGCGAGATTCTGCACGAACTCGACGATGATGTCGAGCGCCTCGAACGCGTTACCCGCCGATTCGAGCTGATCGGCCGGGAGCCTGCCCTCGGGCAGGTCGACCTGACCCGTGTGCTGGAGGAGCTGGAGGGCTACTTCCGTTCCCGCCTCCCCAGCCTGGCGTCGGAAGTGGAACTGGTGATGGAAGTTCCCTCCGACCTGCCCGCCGTCAGGGGACACCATGTCCTGCTCGGCTGGGCTTTCGAGAACGTGCTCAAGAACTCGCTCGACGCCCTGGCCGGGCGCGGCGGCCGGATCTCGATCACATGCTCCGGGTCGGGTGCGGGATGGGTGGACGTGCGCATCGCGGATACCGGTCCCGGTATCGATCCCGCCGTGCGCGACGACATCTTCGAACCCGGTGTTACAACCAAGGCGAGCGGCTGGGGCGTGGGGCTCACGCTGGCGCGCCGCATCGTGCAGGGCGTGCACCGCGGGAAGCTCGAGCTGGTGTCGGAGTGGGAGCCCGGCGCGACCTTCAACATACGCCTTCCGTCCGAGGCCTGATCCCGTGGATCACCTGGAGGGGCTGAACCCCGAGCAGCGGGCCGCCGTGCTCCACTTCGAGGGGCCTCTGCTGGTGCTCGCCGGCGCGGGAACCGGCAAGACCCGGGCGCTCACCTGCCGGATCGCCCACCTGGTGCGCGAGCACGGCGTTCCGCCGCATCGCATCCTGGCCGTCACCTTCACCAACAAGGCGGCGGGTGAGATGCGGGAGCGCGTCGCCAACTATCTGGGGGAGGAGCCGCGCGGGATGTGGCTCGGCACCTTCCACGCGCTGGGCGCACGTCTTCTGCGCATCCACGCGGACGAGGTCGGGCGCGTGGCCCCGTTCACCATCTTCGATGCCGAACAGAGCCTGAATCAGGTCAAGCGGGCCCAGAAGGCCGCCCGCGTCAACCCGGACCGGTGGAATCCGCGATCGGTGCAGGGAGTCATCAGCTCCGCCAAGAACGTGCTCATCGGCCCGCAGCAGTTTCATGACGAGAACGCGGATGGGGCCGACCCGCTGGCGGCGGTCGCCGCGCTCGTTTACCCCGAGTATCAGGCTGCGCTCGCGCGCCAGAATGCCTTCGACTTCGACGACCTGCTGATGAGGCCGGTGGAGCTGCTCGAGTCGCACCCGGACATCCTGTACCGGTATTCCGACCGCTTCGCCTTCCTGCTGGTGGACGAATACCAGGACACCAACCATGCCCAGTTCAGGCTGCTGGACCTGCTGGCGCGCACGCACGGCAACCTCATGGTGGTGGGTGACGACGATCAGAGCATCTACGGATGGCGGGGGGCCGACATCCGCAACATCCTTCAGTTCGAGTCGGTTTTTCCCAGCGCCTGCGTCGTTCGGCTGGAGCGCAACTACCGGTCCACCGGGCACGTCCTCCAGGCGGCCAATGCCGCGATTTCCCACAACGTTGCCCGCAAGGCGAAGACGCTGCATACGCGCCGCCCGGACGGCGAACTGCTGAGCGTTCTGCACACCGCGACCGAGGCCGACGAGGCGCGCTGCATCGCCGACGAGGCCGAGTTGCTCAGGCAGGCCAACGGATGGCCGTACCGGAGTTTCGCCGTCCTCTACCGCACCAACGCCCAGTCGCGCGCGCTCGAGGAGGAGTTGATGCGGCGCTTCATCCCCTATCAGATCGTCGGAGGGGTGCGCTTCTACGAGAGGCGCGAGATCCGCGACGTGCTGGCCTACCTGCGGCTCATCTCGAATCCCCGGGACGAAGAGGCCTTCATCCGCGTCGTCAACTATCCGAAACGGGGCATCGGCACGGTGTCGCGCAGCCGATTGACGTCCTGGGCGGGAGAGCACGGGGTGTCGTTGCTCGAGGCTGCCGCGGAGGCCCATGCGGTCGCGGGCATCCGGCCGTCCACCGCCCGCACGCTCCGGCGCTTTGCGCGCATGATCCGTGACTGGCGCTCCCTCGCCCGCGAACGCAATGCGGGAGAGGTCACGGAGGCGGTGGTCACCGCGCTGGACCTGCGGGAGCGGCTGCGCGAGGAGGGGCCGGAGGGCGAGGACAGGGCCGCGAACGTGACGGAGTTGATCGCCGCCGCCTTCCGATTCGACCCCTCGGAGCATGATCTCGGAGAAGGGGAGGAGATCGCAGCGGCCAGCGAGCTCGATCTGTTCCTTCAGCACACGGCGCTGGTCACGGGCATCGACGCGCACGACAGCGGGGCCGACGCGGTCACCCTCATGACCCTCCACAGCGCGAAAGGGCTCGAGTTCCCGTGCGTCTTTCTTGCCGGGATGGAGGAAGGGCTGTTCCCGCTGTCGCGAGCACTGGAGCTGCCCGACGAGCTGGAGGAGGAACGGAGGCTCTTCTATGTGGGGATCACGCGGGCCGAAGAGAAGCTCTATCTCAGCTACGCGGAGCGAAGATGGCGAGCCGGCGAGGGCATGACATCGAGGCCCTCGTCGTTCCTCGGCACGATTCCCGACACGCTGGTGGAATACCGGCGCTCGTCGCGGCTGCAGTTGTCCCGCCACCGGTATCGCGCGAGAGGCGCGTACCGGGAGGGCAGGCATGGTGGCGAGTCGCTGGACCGGAGCCAGGCCCATGCGGATCCGGATCCGGCCCGATACGATGATCTGAACCAGGACGCTCCCCGCTACCGGCAAGGTGAACGCGTGGTTCACGGGACCTTCGGCTTCGGATCGATCCTGGATATCTCCGGGTTCGGTCCTGACCTGAGGGTGACGGTGGATTTCGATGACGTGGGGAGGAAGAAACTGGTAGCGCGCTTCGCAGGTCTCGAGAGGGCGTTCGAGTGAACAGACCGCATGAGCCGGAGCCGGGCGTGACCGTAACCATTCAGGAGATTCACCGGATCGCCACCCTCGCTCGCGTCCGCCTCGACCAGGGGGAGGCGAAGCGCATGGCGCGCGACATGAGCTCGATCCTGGAGCACATGGCGGTGTTGGGCGGCGTCGTGCCGGAGCCTGCTCCGACATCCGGCGTCCCGCAGGGCGAGGGTTCCACGCCAGCATTCGGGGAAGCGTCGGACGGGAGCGGCCGACGGGCGGGAGAAGTTGCGACGAAGCCGGATCCGCTCGAACGGCCGCTCGAGCGCATCGCTCCCGACTGGCGGGATGGTCTCTTCGTCGTCCCCCGGCTTCCAGGTGTGGCAGGCGCACGCGGCGAACGGGAGAGCTCGCCGTGAAGGCGAATGCGGGCGGCGTGGCGGCGAGGGCCGCGGAGGTCCGGAACGGGAGACTTGCCTGGGGCTCGATGGCGGCGCAGGCGCTGGAGGCGCACAGGACGTGGGAGCAGGGCGCCGCACCGCTCAACGCCTTCATCGCCGTGGATACGAGCGCGGATCGGCAACGCGGTCCACGCGACGGCCCGCTCGCGGGGATACCGGTCGCGGTCAAGGACAACCTGGCCACGGGCGGTTTCCCCACCACCTGCGGCTCCCGCATCCTGCAGGGATTCCGTTCCCCGTACGAAGCCACCGCCGTCCGGCGGCTACGCGGGGCAGGGGCGGTCATCGTCGGCAAGACCAATATGGACGAGTTCGGCATGGGGTCGTCGACCGAGAACTCCGCGTTCGGCCCCACGCGCAATCCCTGGCATCCGGAGCGGGTCCCCGGAGGAAGCTCCGGCGGGTCGGCGGCGGCGGTGGCCGCGGGCATTGTGCCGGTCGCGGTGGGCTCGGATACAGGTGGTTCGGTTCGCCAGCCGGCGTCGTTCTGCGGGGTGGTGGGCATCAAACCCACCTACGGGCGGGTGAGCCGCTACGGACTGGTCGCCTTCGCCTCCTCTCTCGACCAGGTGGGCGCCCTCGGCCGCACCGTGCGCGACGCCGCCACCCTGCTCGAAGCCCTGAGCGGCCACGACCCGCGCGACGCCACCTCGGCCGACCGCCCCGTACCGCCTCTGACCGCGGCCTGCGAGCGAGGGGTGCGCGGGCTGGTCGTCGGCGTACCGCGCGAGTACTTCCCCGCCGGCCTGGATCCGGTGGTGCGCCGGCTGGCGGAGCACGCCCTCGGTGCCCTGGAGGGAGCGGGCGCCGAGTTGCGGGAGGTGTCGCTGCCGCACACCCGATATGCCATTCCCGCCTATTACATCATCGCGCCCGCCGAAGCTTCCTCCAATCTGGCCCGTTACGACGGTGTTCGCTTCGGGCGCCGATGCCGGGAGGCGGATACTACGGAGCGACTGTATGAGCTTTCCCGCTCCGAGGGCTTCGGCACCGAGGTCAAGCGGCGCATCCTGCTCGGTACCTACGCGCTGTCGGCGGGCTACTACGACGCATACTACGGCCGTGCGCAGGAGGCGCGGGCTGCCGTCGCCCGGGATTTCGAGCGGACATTCGCGGATGGAGTGGACGTGCTCTTCACCCCGACTGCGCCGACCCCCGCCTTCAAGCTGGGAGAGCGCGTCCACGATCCTTACCAGATGTACCTGTCCGACGTCTTCACCGTGACCGCCAACCTGGCCGGGGTTCCCGCAATGTCCGTTCCGATCGGGCTGGCGGAGGGACTGCCGGTTGGGGGTCAACTCATGGCCGCGCACTGGCGGGAGGACACGCTGCTGACCGCGGCGGCGGCGCTCGAAGCCGAACTGGGGACAGTGGGATCTCCCCCGGTTCCGTCCGGCGCAGAAGCTGCATGAAGGACTCGCCGCTGGAGGCCGTGATCGGCCTGGAGGTCCACGTTCAACTCGACACCGGGCGCAAGCTGTTCTGCGCGGATTCAACCGCATTCGGAGCACCGCCCAACACGGCCGTTTGCCCGGTCTGCCTGGGATTGCCCGGCGCGCTTCCCGTGCTCGACCCGGGAGCGGTCGATCTCGCACTCCGGGCAGCGCTCGCGCTGGACTGCACCATCCACCCCGTCTCCGTCTTCGCCCGCAAGAACTACTTCTATCCCGACCTGCCCAAGGGATATCAGATCTCCCAGTTCGAACGCCCCCTGGCCACCCGGGGTGCCGTGGAACTGGATGGCGGCCGGCGGGTGCGGATCCGACGGGTCCACATGGAGGAGGACGCCGGCAAGTCGCTCCACGACCGCTTCGCCTCCGCGACCGCCGTCGACCTGAACCGGACCGGCACCCCGCTGATCGAGATCGTTTCGGAGCCGGACCTCCGTTCTCCCCGGGAAGCGCGCTCATACCTCCAGCTCCTCAAGCGACTGATGGAATACCTGGAGATATCCGATTGCAACATGGAAGAAGGCAGCCTGCGCGTGGACGCGAACGTGTCCCTGCGGAAGAAGGGAAGCGAGCGCCTCGAGGCCAGTACCGAGGTCAAGAACCTCAACAGTTTCTCGGCGGTGGAAAAGGCGCTCGGCGTCGAGATCAGGCGCCAGACCCGGATTCGCGCCGAGGACCGCGCCGTGACCCGCCAGACGCTGCTCTGGGATGCCGCAGGAGGTGACGTGAGGGTGATGCGGGACAAGGAGGACAGCCAGGACTACCGGTATTTCCCCGATCCCGACCTCCCGCCTCTCGTCCTCTCGGCCGCGCGCGTCGCGTCGCTGCGGGCCGGACTGGGCGAGCTGCCGCGGGCGAAGCGCGAGCGCTTTCGGCGTCAGTACGAGTTGCCCGCATACGACGCGGACGTGCTTACTTCGTCCCGGGGACTCGCGGACTACTACGAGGCCGTTGTCGTGTGCGGGGGGCAGCCCAAGACGGTGTCCAACTGGGTGATGGGGCCGGTGCTCGAGACAGTGAAACGAGGAATCGCCGACCTTTCCTCACCGGGGCTGGCACCCGGGCGACTCGCCGAACTGCTTGTGCTGGTGGACAAGGGGACGCTGTCGGCCACTGCGGCCAAGACGGTCCTCGCCGGCATGGCGCGCTCGGGCGACCCGCCCGGGGCGATCGTCCAGCGGGAAGGGCTCAAGCAGGTGCGCGAAGACCAGGTGCTGGAGAGGTGGGTTACGGACACGGTGGCGGCGCATCCGGAGGAGGTCGCCCGCTACCGCGCGGGGGAGGCGCGCCTTTTCGGGTTTCTCATGGGCCAGGTCATGCGTGCCTCCGGGCGCAAGGCGGACCCGCGCCGGGTGAGCCAGTTGCTGCGGGCCGTGCTGGACTCCGATGCGGATTGAAGTCGGCGGATTGCCGGCCGACCTTCCCCGCGTGCTGCCCGCGGCCGCTATCCGGTCTCGCCAGCCGGCTCGCGCCCGTCATCCGGCCGCGTGACGGCGGGAGTGTCGGCCGGTTCAACCCCTGCGGGCCCCGCCGGGGCATCTTCTTCGACCGGGAGCACGGAACGGGCGGTTCCGCGAGCGCGCTCAAGGGCGCGTGCGCCGGCGCCCACCCCGCGAACGGCCGCAGCCGTCTTGAGAAACGTCTCTTCAGCCTCGGCCTGCACCACCTCCAGCAACGCGTTGAACTCATCGATGCGGGTTTCCATGTGCGTCGATGCCTGTCTCAGCCGATCGGACAGCGCCCGCACGGACCCTGTGAGGTGGCGCGCCTCGTCGCGCAGCGAGCGGGAGACGGCATCCACGTTGTCCGCGACCCCGGCAGCCCGTTCGAACACCGGCCGGCTCTGTTCCTCCAGCCGGCGCGCGATGTCGGTGAGCCGGCGCCCGTGCCTGTCCAGTCGTCTCAGGAAGGCCAGCAGCGCCACGGCGCCGAGCGAGGCCAGGACCACAAGGGCCAGGAGGCCCCACTCGCTGACATTCGCGATCCCCGAGGGCGCGACCATGACGAGAACCGTGTCGGGCGCCGGTTCCTGCCCCGACACCCGCGCGGATGCCGCGGCCATGTTCGTCCAAACCGTTGCAATCATGGTATGATCAGGAGCGGCGCGGAGCCGGGAAGATTGGCGAAGCTGCCCTCGGAGAGCGCCTCACCGAAGGGTGCATCTGACGTATTGACAATAACTTGTAGAATCATTTGTCCTCCAATGGTAGCGCATTCGGGGCTCACGCTGCAAGAACTGCCATGCACGCCCTGATCCCGCTGGCCGGGGCGTCGGCGACGTGGTATGTTGGCGCGGCAATGCGACCAGCAACCCGACGCGCGACCGCCCCCGAGGTCCCGGCGCTGGCCGCGCTCCCGTAACTTCCACCTGATCCACCCTTCCACCTCCACGTCATGGCACACTTCCTTGTCGAAGGCGGCCACCCCCTCAGCGGGAGCATAAGGCCGGCAGGAAACAAGAACGCGGCTCTTCCGGCACTTGCGGCGACGCTCCTCGCGACGGAGCCGGTCATCCTGGAGAACGTCCCCCGCATCAAGGATGTGGAGGCGTTGGCCGCGATCCTGCGGGCCCTGGGCGCGGAGGTGTCCTGGGAGGCGCCCAACGTGGTCACCGTGGATGCGGGACAGGTCAGCGACGTCCGTCCCCCGCGCGCGCTCGCAGAGCGCATTCGGGCCTCGATTCTGCTGGCCGGCCCGTTGCTGGCGCGCTTCGGGCGCGTTCTGCTTCCCCCTCCCGGGGGTGACGTGATCGGCCGGCGCCGCCTGGACACCCACTTCATGGCGCTTGCGGCATTGGGGGGAGAGACGCGGCTGGGAAGGGAGTTCGAGATCCACGCGTCCAGCCTGAAGGGCGCCTCGATGTTCCTGGACGAGCCTTCGGTGACCGGCACGGAGAACGCCGTGATGGCGGCCACGCTCGCCCGCGGCCGAACCCGGATTCGAAACGCGGCGGCCGAACCGCACGTCCAGGACTTGTGCCACCTGCTGAATGCGATGGGTGCGCGCATTCGCGGCATCGGCACCCATGTCCTCGATATCGAGGGCGTCGGAGAGCTGGGCGGCGCCAGATACCGGATCGGCGCCGACCACATCGAAATCGGTTCCTTCATCGGCCTCGCGGCGGTGACGCGAAGCAAACTGGTCATCGAGGATGTCCCGATCGAGCATCTGGATTCGACCTTGCTGGGCTTCCGGCGCCTTGGCGTCGAGTGCGAGCCTGCCGACGGGTCGCTGGTCGTGCGGGGCGATCGCGAACCCAATATCCAGCCGGACGCCTTCGGCCACGTGCCCAAGATCGACGACGGGCCCTGGCCGGCGTTTCCGGCCGACCTCACGTCGATCGCGCTGGTCACAGCCACGCAGTGCCACGGAACCGTGCTGGTATACGAGAAGATGTTCGAGTCACGCATGTTCTTCACCGACAAGCTTGTCTCCATGGGGGCGCAGATCATCCTTTGCGATCCGCATCGGGCGGTCGTGGTCGGCCCCGCGCAGTTGCGGGGCGGACGCCTCGAGAGCCCGGACATTCGCGCGGGCATGGCGATCCTGCTGGCCGCTCTGGCTGCCAGGGGAACCAGCGAGATTCACAACATCGCCCAGATCGAACGCGGCTATCAGCAGATCGACGAACGCCTGCGCGGACTCGGAGCGCACATCGAGCGCGTGGGTTAGGCACCGGGTCGGGTGCGGGGTGCGGGACCCGGCTGAAACACGACACCAGGGGCAGAGAGGTACATCGTGAAGGAAGAGGGAAGCGACGGCGAGCGTCGCAGGCGAAGGGGCATTCGCGAAGGGTTGAGCCAGGGGCTCGGTTTTCTTTCGGCGCTCAAGGACGCCATCGAGGAGACCCTGGCCGAGACCCGCGAGCAGAGCGTGCCGAACGCCGAAGCGGCGCGCGATGCGCTTAAGGGCGCGTTGTCCAGGGCTCAGGCGGCGGCCGAGACCGCCCGTGATCGCCTGGACTTCGTGACCCGTCGCGAGATGGACCAGTTGCGGGAGGCGGTAGAGCGTCTCACAGCGAGGATCGAGCGCCTGGAGCGGCAAGACCCGACCCCGTGACGGGGGACCCGCCACGCTAGCAGCCGGAGCCGCGCGGACGGCTCCGAAGCCTTGAACGGGGTTGGACAAACCCTTATTGTTCAGGGTCCGGGCGGGTCGTCGGCCGACGATCTTGAGAGTGGGGAGCCAGTGGCCCCCGCTTTTTTTTACCCGGCAAGCCGGGCGGCAGCGCGTGGGCGGGCCACCCGTGACATGATCCCGATTTGCGCGGGACGGGCGGACGATCCGCGTGTGTCGGCAGGGTGAACGGAGTCGATGATAGCGAACTCGGGCCAGATAATTGCGGCATTCCGGGACATGGCCGCCACCAAGAACCTGTCCGTGGACGAACTCAACGAGTTGATCCAGGACGGGATCATGGCCGGCCTCGCACGCATCCATGGGCCCAACGTGCGCGCTGAGATCGACGTGGACGACATGAGCGGAGCGATCGACATCGTCGTCCTCAAGCGTGTCGTAGACCAGGTCGAGGACGGCTCCGCGGAGATTTCCCTGGAGGAAGCCCGCTGGGACGACGAGGCCTTCGAAATCGGGGATCTCATGGAAATCCCCATGGACTTCACCGAGTTCGGACGCAACGCGGTGATGGCGACCAAGCAGCGCATCGTCCAGCGTATCCGCGAGAACGAGCGCGACCGGATTCGCGAGGAGTTCGCGGACCGGGTCGGCGAACTGCTTTCGGGCGACGTTCAGCAGATCGAGCGGGGCAAGGTGGTGGTGATGCTGAATCTCGCCAAGGACGCGGACGCCATCATCCCCTGGAAGGAGCAGAACCCCCGGGAGCGTTTCCGTCAGGGCGATCCGATCCGCGCCGTGTTGAAGAAGATCGAGGAGTCTCCCAAGGGGCCTCGGCTCATTCTGTCGCGCGCGGACCCCGTTTTCGTCGAATCCCTCTTCAGGCTCGAGGTGCCGGAGATCTACCAGGGCATCGTCGAGATCCGGGAAAAGGCCAGGGAAGTCGGCGGCAGAACCAAGATCGCGGTGTCGTCGCGTGACGAATCCATCGATCCTGTGGGCGCGTGCGTAGGGCTGAAGGGATCCCGCGTCCAGGCCGTCGTTTCCGAGCTGGGCGGAGAGCGGATCGATATCGTGCCCTGGCATCCCGATCCCGAAGTTTTCGCCCGCAGGGCGCTTGCGCCCGCGCGGGTTGCGAAGGTCATCAGCAACTACGACAACCAGGTGATCACCGCGATCGTGGACGAGGATCAGTTGTCCCTGGCGATCGGCCGGAATGGACAGAACGTTCGCTTGGCGTCGCAGTTGATCGGGTGGCAGATCGACCTCTACGGGTCTCGCGAGTGGCTTGAGCGGGGAGCGGATACGGCCATCTTCCCGGACGCCGAGGAAAACTACGAAACGTCCGATTTTCCGCTCTCGGAACTGGAGTTGCCGGCCGACGCGCTGCAGGCGCTGGGAGGAGCGGGATACACCACCTTCCTCCAGATCATTAACCTGGAGAGGGGCGAGTTTCTGGCGATACCGGGACTCTCTACTGATGCCGTAGACCAAATCGTCGGGCTGATCGACGAATTAACCGTGATCGAGGGCGAGGAAGACGCGCAACCCGAAGCTCTTGCGGACGGAGAGCACACAGACGGATGAGATAGCCGGGGCACGGCGCAGACGGAGTTCGTTGGCCGGGCCAGGGAAGCCAACCAGGGAGGAAGTCCAGGGGCATGCGGGTGATTGAGCTTGCGAGAGACTTGCGGGTCTCGTCGCGGATGCTGTTGACGTTGCTGCGCAAGATGGGCGTAGCGCTGCACGGAGACAGGGATTTCGTGCCTGGCGACGACGTCTCCCGTCTCCTGGCGCGAATCGAGCGCGAGCGCCGGCAAAGCGGCTTCGGAACCCGTGAAGCCGTGCAGGCCGCGCTGGAAGATGTTCGGTCAACCCATGTACGGCGGAGGCGCAGTCGCAGGCGAATCCGGCGCGTGGCGCCGAGCGAGGCGGAAGTAGTAGCCGTGGCGTCCCCGGTCGGGACGGACGAGGGCTCGGGTCCGGTGACCGAGCAGGCCGATTCGGTGCAGGCGTCCGGCGGGACGGCGGACGGATCGGACGGCGCGCCGGAGTCCGTGCCCGGAGCGGCCGCTGGACCGCCCTCCGCGGGTGATGCGACGGAACCCGCCGAGGATGCCGGTTCCGCGGGACATCGCGCGCCCAATGGAGAGACGTCGTCTCCGGAGACCACAGCATCGGGTCCGGACATCCCCGGCGGCCGAAGCGATTCGCCACCTGCCGGTGCAGACCACTTCGATGGCGATGCGGCCGGGGCCACCGCCGGGCAGGATGCCGTGCCCGCGGACGCGGCCCCTGCGGCGCAGGTTGCCCACGCCGGCGATCGGCCGGGTACGGCACGGCGCGCGGAAGGCGGGTCCGGCTCCGCATCGCTCCCGACCGACCATCGGGACGCGGTCCCCGACCCACGGTCCGGGACCCAGGCTGCCGCCCCGACCGCCTCAGGCGCATCGCCGGAGGCGACCCCGTCCTCAGCCTCCGCGCAACCACCGGCCGGGGCTTCCTCCGACCCTGGCCATGCGGTCGCGGGCCCGGACGCGAACGTACCTGCGGCCGAGACCTTCTCGACTCCGGCCCGACCCAAGCTGCGGTCGGCGCGCAGTCAGGGGCCCGAGGGTCCCGTGCGGGTCGTGCGCCAGTCGCCCCGACTGGCTCCCGCAGCCAGCGCGGGGCCCGGAGGCCAGGTGCGCATCCAGGCCGAGGGATACGGGCCCGACGGCAGACGCAAGCGGGGACGTAAGAAGGGCAGAAGGCGCCAGCGGGTGGACCAGGGCGCCGTGCAGGAGAACATCCAGCGCGTGATGGCCGAACTGAAGGGCGGGGGCCGGCGTCGGCGCAAGAGCCGTGATACGCGTCCCAGGGTGGAGGAAAAGGAGGCCCGCAAGGAGGAAGCCCGCAAGCAGGAGGAGCGTGAAGCCACCACCGTGCGCGTGAACGAGTTTCTGACCGTAGCCGAACTCGGGGAACTCATCGACATATCTTCGACCGAACTCATCGGCTCGGCGTTCAAGAGCCTGGGCCTCATGGTCACGATCAACCAGCGGCTGGATTTCGACCAGATCGAGATGCTGCTGGAGGAGTTCAACTTTACCGCCGTCCGCGAGCAGGAGTACGGCGCCGCGGAAGACAGTGAAGTGGAGGAGGAGGATGATCCCGAGCTGGCCTTGCCACGCCCGCCCGTGGTCACGGTCATGGGTCACGTGGACCACGGAAAGACGAAGCTGCTCGACTCGATCCGGGACACCAACGTCGTCGCGGGCGAATCCGGTGGCATCACCCAGCATATCGGGGCCTACCACGTCCAGGTGGACGGCGACCGCTCGCTCACGTTCCTGGATACACCGGGCCACGCCGCGTTCACCGCCATGCGCGCGCGGGGCGCCGACGTCACCGACATCGTGATCCTGGTGGTGGCGGCGGACGACTCCGTCATGCCGCAGACCGTCGAGGCGATCTCCCACGCGCGCAACGCCGGCGTCCCCATTGTAGTGGCCATCAACAAGATGGATCTGCCGGCGGCCGACGCCGAACGCGTCAAGCAGCAGCTTCTCAGCCACGACGTCACCGTAGAGGATTTCGGGGGCGACGTGCTGGTGGCGCCGATCTCCGCTCGCACCGGAGCGGGCATGGACGAGCTTCTGGAGAAGGTGCTGCTGCAGGCGGAGTTGCTCGAACTGAAGGCCAACCCGAACCGGCCGGCAACGGGCGCCGTGATCGAGGCCAGGCTGGATGTCGGGAAGGGCCCCGTCGTTTCCGTGCTGGTTCAGCGGGGTACCCTTCGAGTGGGCGACGACTTCATTTGCGGCAAGTTCGACGGTCGCGTGCGCGCGCTGCTGGACGAGCGCGGGGCGGTCGTGGAGGAGGTGGGCCCCGGCACTCCGGTACAGCTTCTGGGCGTCAAGGGCGTGCCCCAGGCGGGCGACACGGTGCAGGTCATGGAGGCCATGCGTGCATCCGAGATCGCCAGCACCCGCCAACGCCTGGAGCGCGAGAAACTCCTGCGCATCAAGGATCGCGGGATCAGGCTCGGGGATTTCTCCCAGATCCTGTCCGCGGGTGAGGTCAGCACTCTGCCGCTCATCATCAAGGGCGACGTCGACGGCTCCGTACAGGCGGTGTCGGATACGCTCCAGCGACTCAGCACCGCGGAAGTGCGGGTGGAGATCGTCCACCGGGCGGTTGGGGCGATCAACGAGGAGGATGTCCTGCTGGCGCGCACCGCCGGTGGTGTCATCATCGGCTTCAGGGTGCGTCCGAACATCAACGCCCGGCAGCTGGCCGAGCGTGAGGGCGTGGACATCCAGGTCTACGACGTCATCTACGACGCGGAAAACGACGTGCGCGCCGCTCTCGAAGGCATGCTCGCCCCGGAGCGCCTCGAGAAGGTCGTGGCAAGCGCGGAGGTGCGCGAGACCTTCAAGGTGACGAGGGTCGGCACCATCGCGGGCTGCTACGTCAGCGAGGGGGTTGTGGAACACCCGTCGACGGTGCGTCTGATCCGCGACGGAGTCGTGGTGTACACGGGGGAGATCAGTTCGCTCAAGCGGTTCAAGGACGATGTGAAGCTGGTCCGCAACGGGCTCGAGTGCGGTATAGGAATCGCCAACTACAACGATGTGAAAGTGGGTGATGTCATCGAGTGCTTCGTGGTCGAGGAAGTCGCGCGCACCCTGGCCGGAAGTGCTCACGCGCGATGAGGCCGCGGGCGGTCCAGCGGTTCGCCGGCCGTGGTGATCGGGGCGATCTCCTGGGACCTGCTGCTTCCGGGATGCGTGTCCCTCAAGGACAAGCGCAGCGTCGTGCGTTCCCTGAAGGACCGCATGCGCCATCGCTTCAACGTGGGCATTTCGGAGACCCATATGCGCGAGCTGCACGCGCGGGCAGGTCTTACGGCGGTCTTCGTGACCACGGAAGGGCGCCACGCCGAGTCGATTCGCGGCCGTCTCGCCGGCTTCGTGGAAGCCGATGGTCGCGTCGTCGTACTCTCGGTCCGCGATCCCCTGGCCTGAAGCGCTCGCGGAAGCGCATGGAGGTCGACGTGGGCGCATGGTTCAACGGCCACGGCCGCTGAGCGCAGATGGCTCGCAGGCTCGCCCGGGTGAACAGCCAGCTGCAGCGGGAGATCACGCGCATCCTCCGCAGCGAGGTGCGCGATCCCCGGGTGGGCATGCCGGTGGTTACGGAAGTCCGCGTGACCTCCGATCTCTCGTTCGCGCGGGTGTTCGTAAGGCTGGCCGGCGGCGCCCGGGAACGCGATCAGGCCATGAAGGGGCTCGGCGCCTCGGCCGCGTTCATCAGGGGATCGCTGGGCGCGGAGCTCCACATCCGGCGCGTACCCGAACTGCGCTTCGTCGAAGACACGTCGCTGGAACACGCGGCACGTATCGAACAGATCCTCAAGGATGTTCTCCCCGGCGACGGCGCCGCCGGGGAAGGGGAGGAGACGTGAGCCGCCCCCGCGACGGCGTGTTGCTGGTCGACAAGCCCATTGGTCCCACTTCCCACGACGTCGTCCGGGAAGCGCGCGCGCGGCTGGGCCTCCGCCGCGTCGGCCATGCAGGAACCCTGGACCCCTTCGCCTCGGGACTGCTCCTGCTCTGCCTCGGCCCTTCCACCCGCATTTCGCAGTACCTGTCGGCGATGGACAAGACCTATCTGGCGACCGCCCGCCTTGGCGTGTCGACCAGCACGCACGACCTGGACGGGGACGTCGTGAGCGAAAGCCCTCGATGGCGCGAGTTGGACGAGCGCACCGTCGGGCACGCCCTCGAGGCGTTCCAGGGCTCCATCCTCCAGGTTCCGCCGCGCTATTCCGCCAAGAAGGTGCGCGGGACCGCCGCCCACCGCCGCGCTCGCCAGGGCGAGATGGTCAAGCTCGAACCGGTACCGGTCGAGGTGTACGGGCTGGGAGAAATCCACTGCGCTCCTCCGTTCGTCACGTTTGCGGTTCGGTGTTCTTCCGGGACCTACGTTCGGGCGCTGGCCCGCGATCTCGGCGAGGCGCTGGGGACCGGAGCCCACCTGACCAGGCTCCGGCGAACGGCGGTCGGCTCGCTGAGCGTTCGCGACGCGGCGCCTGCCGACGGGTTGTGCGACGAGCTGCCCCTGGCCGCGCACCTGTCCGCCGCGAGAGCGCTGGCGCACCTTCCGGCCGTGCGCGTGGGCGAAGAGGATGCCGCGCGCCTGGCGTGCGGACAGGCCATCGAACCGACCCTTGAGCCCGTGCCCGAGGCCGATCCGGTGGTTGCGCTCGCGCAGGGAACCCTGGTCGCCATCGGGGTCGGCCGGGGGGGCGTGCTGCAACCGCGCAAGGTGTTCCTGTGACGGCCTCGGGGGGCATGGAGGGTCGCGCCGCGCGATCCGCCCCACCCGCGCTGATTCCGCGCTTCGAGCGGGGGAGCGTGGTTACGGTGGGGACCTTCGACGGCGTCCACCTGGGCCACCGGGAGGTGTTGCGCGAAATGGGCCGGAGAGCCCGACACACGGGCAGGCCCAGCGTCCTGGTGACCTTCCGCCCCCATCCGCTCCAGGTCCTGAGGCCGAAGGACGCGCCCGGGCTTCTGACCAGTTCGATCGAGAAGAAGGAGATCCTCGCGCAGAGCGACCTCGACTACGCCGTTTTTCTGCCGTTCACCCGGGCGCTGGCGCGCTATACGCCGCGGCGCTTCGTGGAGGAGGTCCTCGTCGCCCGCATGAGGGTGAGGGAGCTCGTGATCGGGTACGACCACGGATTCGGCCGGGGGCGGTCGGGAGATGCGGAAACCCTGGATGCGATGGGAGCGGAGCTGGGCTTCGACGTCCAGGTCGTACCGCCCATCGTCGCCGGGGGCGGTCCCGTATCGTCGAGCAGGATTCGCAGGGCGCTGCTGGAAGGCGACGTGCGTGCCGCGCACACCGGGCTCGGGCGCCCGTATTCGCTGCGCGGAGTGGTCGTCCGGGGTGACGGGCGCGGGCGGCGCCTGGGCTTCCCGACCGCCAACCTCGAGATTCGGGACTCCCGCAAGCTGATTCCCGGCGAAAGCATCTACGCTGTGCGCGCCGGGTTGCCCGGGGGAACATGGGACGGAGCCCTGCACATCGGCCCACGCCCCACCTTCCCCGGTGCCCGTGCGTCGATAGAAGTGCATCTTCTCGACTACAGTGCCGACCTCCGCGGTGCCGACCTCTACGGAGCCGAAATCCGCCTGGATCTGATCGAACGGCTCCGTGAGGTGCGGTCTTTCGCCAGTGTGGCGGAGCTGGTCGACGGGATGAGCGAAGATGTCCGGCGTGCCCGCCGCATCCTGGCCGAATACCGCGACCGGCACTCCTTTCCACCGACCAGATCCCGGATGACACCATGACCGAACTGACCCATCAGACCTGCGAACCGTGCAGGGTGGGAGCGCCTCCCGCCAGTGAAGCCGAAATCTCGGCCTGGCGTCCACAGATTCCCGACTGGGAGATCGTAGAGCGCGACGGCATTCCCCGCCTCGAGCGCGTCTTCTCCTTCCGGGACTTCGTCCAGGCTCTCTCGTTCACCAACCGCGTGGGGGCGCTCGCCGAGGAGCAGGGACATCACCCGGCGCTCCTCACGGAATGGGGACGGGTCACCGTTTCCTGGTGGACCCACAAGATTCGCAACCTCCATGTAAACGACTTCGTAATGGCCGCCAGGACCGACGTTACGTTCGGCGAAGGCTGAGCCTTTTTGCCGGGTTGGGGCGCGCGCCTTGTAGCCCCCATCCCTTATGGCTAGCTTTGGTCGCCGTTAAAAGTCAGTGGGTTCGCGCCCCGGCTTCCCTTGCAGCGTAAGACTCTTGAGGAGGCGGTCCCGCGATGGGATTCGTTAAGGAAGAAGTCATCCGCAAGTATCAGGTTCATGATGGCGACCGGGGCAGTGCACCCGTTCAGATCGCGATCCTGACCCACCGAATCAATCATCTCCAAGGTCACTTCCGCGCGCACAAGAAGGACCATCACAGCCGCCAGGGCCTGCTCAAGATGGTGGGCCGGCGAAGGCGGCTCCTCGAGTACATGAAGCGGACCGACTACGAAAAGTACCGCGAACTCATCGCGGACCTCGGTCTCCGCCACTAGGTCAGAGCATGCTGAAAAGAATCGAGCGACAGTTTGCAGGACGCACCCTGGTCCTGGAGACCGGGCGCATGGCGAAGCAGGCCCACGGGGCCTGCCTCGTTCGTTTTGGCGATACGATGGTGCTGTGCACCGCCACGGCGCAGATGAAGCCCACCCATCTTCCTTTCTTCCCCCTCACCGTCGAGTACCGCGAGAAGACCTACGCCGGCGGCAAGATTCCCGGGGGCTTCTTCAAGAGGGAGGGCCGCCCTGGCGAGAAGGAGATTCTGGCCGCCCGCTCCATCGACCGCCCCATCCGTCCACTGTTCCCGAAAGGGTACATGAACGAGACCCAGATCATCTGCTACATCCTGAGCGCGGATCAGGAAAACGACGCGGACGTCCTCGGCCTGATGGGTGCCTCGGTGGCGCTCACCATGTCGAAGATTCCCTTCCACGTCCCGGTGGCGTCGGTGCGCCTGGGCCGGATTCAGGGCTCCTGGATCGTGAATCCCACCTTCCAGCAGCTCGAATACTCGGATGTCGACCTGGTGGTGGCGGGCTCCGCCGAGGCGATCACCATGGTCGAGGGCGCCGCGGTGGAGGTGCCCGAAGAGGATCTGCTCGAGGGGCTGGGTGTCGCCCGCGGAGCGATCCGCGAGCTGGTGGCCATGCAGCGTGATCTCCTCGGCGGGACGTCCGAGGAGGAGATGGAGTGGACCAGCGTGGAGCCGGCTGCCGACCTGGTCGACCAGGTTGAGGCGCTCGCCCGGAAGGGGGCCGCGGCCGCGTTCGAGGTGGAGGAAAAGCAGGCTCGGGCCGCGGCCGTCGCCACGCTCGGAGAGGAGGTGGCCGGCCGGCTGGAGACCGAAGGGACGGAGAGCGAAGAAGTCCGCGCCGCAGTGAAGGGAGTCCTGCGCAACCTGGAAAAGCAGCACGTGCGCGCAGGCATCCTGGACCAGCGCAGGCGCGCCGATGGTCGTGGCGTCGACGACATCCGCGAACTCGGATGCGAGGTGGGCGTCCTGCCACGGCCGCACGGATCGGCCCTCTTCACACGAGGACAGACGCAGGCCCTCGGCGTGGTCACCCTCGGCACCTCGCGCGACGAACAGCGCATCGATTCAATCGATACCCTCGAGGAAACCACGAAGTCGTTCATGCTTCACTACAACTTTCCGCCCTTCTCGGTGGGCGAAGCGAGGCCCATCCGCGGGACGTCGCGGCGCGAAGTGGGACACGGCAATCTGGCCGAACGCGCCATTCAGCCCCTGCTTCCCGACTACGACGACTTCCCGTACACGATCCGCGTGGTGTCAGACGTTCTCGAATCGAACGGCTCCTCGTCCATGGCCTCCGTTTCCGCGGCTTCGCTGTCGCTGATGGATGCGGGGGTGCCGCTCAAGGCGTCGTGCGCCGGGGTGGCGATGGGGCTGGTGAAGGAGGGTGACCGCTTCGCGGTGCTTACCGACATTCTGGGGCTCGAAGACGCCCTCGGGGACATGGACTTCAAGGTGGCCGGGACGCGCAAGGGCGTCACCGCGATTCAGATGGACATCAAGATCGAGGGGCTCGATCTGGCGATCATGCAGGAGGCGCTGGGCAAGGCGCGCACGGCGCGACGCCGCATTCTCGATGCCATGGACCACGCCATCCCGGCGGCCCGCACCGACCTGTCCCAGTACGCCCCCCGCATCATCTCGATCTCGATCAACCCTGAGAAGATTGGTGAGATCATTGGCCCCAAAGGTAAGACCATCAGGGCGATACAAGATGAAACCGGAGCCAAGATCGACATCGAGGATTCCGGCGTGGTGAAGATCGCCGCCGTCTCGGGCGAAGCCGGCGTACGCGCCCGCGAAATGATCGAAGCCATCGCCCAGGAGCCCGAGGTCGGCCGCATCTACGAAGGTCCGGTCAAGAACACCACCACCTTCGGCGCCTTCATCGAGATCTTCCCGGGCACCGAGGGGCTCTGCCACATTTCCGAACTCGCCGAAGGGCGCGTGGGCAAGACCGAAGACGTCCTCAAGGTCGGCGAAATCACGCGCGTCAAGCTGCTCGCGATCGACGAAAAGGGGCGGCTGCGTCTCTCCAGGCGCGCGGCGCTTGCCGACAACACCCGGGGCGGCAAGTCGTCCCGGGCTCGCCGGTGACACCTGCCGGATACCGCCGATCCCTGCGGTCCACCGGGCCGGCCGCGTTGGTCCCTGCCGTTCCCGCCACGACCCGAAACCGGGACCGCATGGCGGTCACCACGCTCGGCTCCGGCATCCAGGTCCTCAGCGAATCGATTCCGGGGGTTCGTTCCGCGGCGGTCGGCGTGTGGGTCCCACAGGGTTCGGCGCACGATGGCGAAGATGTGCTGGGGGCGAGTCATCTGCTCGAGCACATGGTCTTCAGGGGAACGCAACACCGTTCACGCGAGCAGATCGCGCTCGCCCTCGAGAGCCTGGGTGGTTCCCTCGACGCCTTCACCAGCCGGGAACACACGAGCTTCCAGGCCCGCGTGCTGGATGAGCATCTGCCCCAGGCGCTCGATGTGCTCGCCGACCTTGTGCTCTTCCCCACGCTCCTCGACGAAGACCTGGAGCTTGAGCGGCGCGTCGTGCTCGAAGAGATCTCCGCGGTCGAGGATGCTCCGGAAGACTCCTCCTTCGAACTGCACGGCCAACACCTGTGGGACCGGCATCCCTACGGGGCATCCATTCTGGGCACCCGCGACACCGTCTCGGCGATCGAGGGAGATACCCTGCGTGATCTTCACCGGAGCCGCTATGGCGCAGAAGGCATGGTCGTCGCCGCCACCGGCAACGTGGCGCACGATCGGGTAGTGGAGCTGGCCGCACACTACTTCCGCAGCGCGGGCAACGGCGTTCCTGCGACCCCGATCCCCGACCCGGGGTTGGTGGAGGGGAGGGAGGTTCATGTTCGGCGGGAGACGGCCCAGACCCACATTGTGACCGGAACCGCAACCCCTCCCAGAGCCGACCGCAGGCGATACCCGCTGGTGCTGCTCGCGGCGGCGATGGGTGGCGGCATGAGCTCGCGGCTGTTCCGGCGCATTCGCGAAGAACTGGGCCTGGCCTACTCGGTGTATACCTTCCAGTCCTTCTATTCGCGCGCGGGGATCTCCGGCATCTATGCGGGCACCCGTCACGACGCGGCCGGCCAGGTCATCGACGCCATCGGGGAAGAGCTGGCGGCCGTGGCCCGTGACGGACTGCCGCGGGCAGACCTCGCGCAGATCAAGAGCCAGGTCAAGGGGCAGATCATGCTCTCCCTGGAAAGCCCCGGCGCCCGGTTGTACCGGCTGGCGGGGTTTGCCCTGCACCAGGAGCCCTTCACTTCGCTGGACGAACTTCTGTCACGCATCGACCGCGTGACGGAAGCGGAGGTCGCCGAATCCGCGGCCGAGTTCTTTCATCCCGACCGTCAGTGCCTGCTTCGTCTGGGACCCTGAAACGCCGGCAGACGCCATGCTGATCGGAGTTCCCGCCGAGCGCAAGACACACGAGTACCGGGTCGCGCTGGTTCCGGCGGGTGTGGAAGCCTTGACCGAGGCCGGCCATCACGTGCTCATCGAGAAGGGCGCCGGCCTGGCCAGCGGCTTCACCGACGACTTCTACCAGCGCGCGGGCGCGGAAGTGGTCGACAGCGCGGGTGAGCTGTGGGCGCGCGCGCGGATGATCGTGAAAGTGAAGGAACCTCTCGCGACGGAGTGGCCCGAGATGCGCGAGGGGCAGATCGTCTTCACCTATTTCCACTTCGCGGCGTCCGAAACCCTCACCCGGGCGGTCATGGAGTCCGGCACCGTGGCCATCGCATACGAAACGGTGGCCACCGACAAGGGCGCGCTGCCCCTGCTTACGCCGATGAGCGAGGTGGCCGGGAGAATGGCCGTGCAGGAGGGTGTCCGATACCTGACCCGCCCCTCCGGCGGCAGCGGAATCCTCATTGGGGGTGTTCCCGGGGTCATGCCCGGCAAGGTGCTGATTCTGGGGGGCGGCGTCGTGGGCACCCAGGCGGCGAAGGTGGCGGCAGGGCTTGGAGCGCGCGTCTCCATTCTGGACACGTCGCTTTCCCGGCTCCGTCATCTGGCGGATGTGATGCCCGCGGGAGTCCATCCCCTCTACTCCACGCGCTACGCGGTGCGCAAGCAGTTGCGCGATTCGGACCTGATCATCGGGGCGGTGCTCCTGCCGGGTGCACGGACGCCGTTCCTTGTGTTCAAGGAAGATCTCGCGACCATGCGCCCCGGCTCGGTGATCGCGGACGTGTCCGTCGATCAGGGCGGATGTGTGGAGACCATTCGGCCGACCACGCACGACGCTCCCACCTATGTGGTCGACGGCGTGATCCATTACGGTGTGACCAACATCCCGGGCAGCGTACCTCGCACGAGCACGCTGGCGCTGACCAACGCAACGCTGCCCTATGTCCTCGAGTTGGCGGCCGGAGGCTGGAGGGATGCCTGCCGCCGCAATCCCGCGCTCGCCCGTGGTCTCAACGTGGTTCGGGGCGAGGTCGTGCACGCGGCGGTGGCGGACGCGTTCGGCCTGCGGTCCACGCCGCTCAGCAGTTGTTTCTGACCCGTGTCGAGAGGTGTCCACCCTTCGGAATGCCCTCTTGGAGCAGGCTCCGAATCTTGCTCCGGACCACGCCGGAACTTAAGATGCGGGCACTTCCGAGGGGTTGACCGAAGTCTGCTCGCCCTGTGGGCACGCATCTCATCAAGCCATTGTAAATAAAAGAGTTAGAGTGCTTTCTTCCAGTTGGTTCAAGCCGCGCCGCAGCCTCGTCCCCGTCCACGACATCGCGGTGGACCTGGGAACCGCGAATACCCTCGTGTACGTCCGGGGCGAGGGGGTTGTAGTGAACGAGCCCTGCGTGGTCGCCGTGGAAAAGACCTCGCGCAAGATCCTTGGGATCGGCCTCGACGCCAAGCGCATGCTCGGACGCACGCCGGAGGACATTGAGGCGATTCGCCCTCTGAAGGACGGCGTGATCGCGGATGTCGACATCACCGAAATGATGTTGCGCCACTTCCTCAAGCGGGTCACGTCCCGGCGCATGTTCCGGATGAAGCCCCGTGTGGTGGTGGGCGTTCCTTCGGGCATCACCGAACTCGAACGGCGCGCGGTCCGCTCGTCGGCACTGATGGCGGGCGCGAAGTCCGTGTACATGGTGGTGGAGCCGGTCGCGGCCGCCGTGGGCATGGGCCTGCCCATCGAGTCGCCGACCGGGAACATGGTGATCGACATTGGAGGCGGCACCACCGAAATCGCCGTGATCTGCCTGTCGGGCGTCGTCGCCAACTCCTCGATCCGGGTGGGCGGCGACAAGATCGATCACGCCATCGAAGACTCCATGCGCAGGCACTACAAGCTGCTCATCGGAGAATCCACCGCCGAAATGATCAAGATCCAGATCGGCTCCGCCTTCGACACCGGCGAGGAGCAGGAGATGGACGTCAAGGGTCGCGATCTCGTCAGCGGAATGCCCAAGATGATCCGTATCGGCTCATCGGAGGTTCGCGAGTGGATTCAGGAGCCCATCAGGTCCATCGTGGACGCCGTGCGCCGCGCGCTCGAGTCGACGCCCCCGGAGCTTTCCGCGGACATCGTGGACAGGGGCCTGCTGATGACCGGTGGTGGCGCGATGATCCAGGGCCTTGACCAGTTGATCACATTCGAGACCAACCTGACCGTGCATGTTGACGAAGATCCTCTGACCTGCGTTGTGCGCGGGGCGGGCCGGATTCTGGAGGATCTGCACACGTTTCGTAAGATCCTGACGGCTTGACCGCTGATCGCCGACCAGTTCACGGAGCGGTCGAGGCGGCAGCGCAAGCCTTGAGCCCGACGGGTGGGGTTGATGCGCGAATACGGCGGCGCCGGCGGTAACGGACTGCGGACGCAGTTCCTTCTGGCGGCCGCCTGCCTGCTTGCCGGCCTGTTCTTCTACCTGATTCCCACGGGGCCCCAGCAGAATATCGCGTCCGGCATTCGCCTGACCCTGCTGCGCCCGTTCGTGGACATCCGCAGCGCACTGTCCGTGGCCCGGTCGACGAGCCGCGAAGCCGACATGCTCCGCGCGCAGGTGGACTCCTTGCGCGCCTGGGTTGCCAACAATGCGCCGGCGATAGAGGAGAACCGGCGCCTTCGAGTCCTGATCGGGCTGGCGCCGCTGGTGGAACGGTCGTATCGCGCGGTGAGCGTGCATCGCCCGGGGAATCTGGGTTCTCAGAGCACGGTCGTGCTAGACCTCGGCCATGAGCAGGGTGTCCATGGGTTGTCCCCCATCATTACGGCCGATGGCCTCGCCGGCCGGGTTCTCGAAGCCCACCCATCGCTATCGATCGGCATGGACTGGTCGCACCCGGACTTCCGGGCCTCCGTCATGTCGGAGGATGGTGAGCTCTATGGCATTGTCGGCCCGGAACCGGCCACGTTCGGGGGAGCCGAGCGGCTCATTCTGACCGGCGTCCCGTACTTCAACGTCCTCGAGGACGGCACGCTGATGGTGACCAGCGGCCGTGGCGGTGTCTATCCGCGCGGCGTGCCTGTGGGCCGGATCGGAGGATTGGCCGAGGTGGAGGAAGGATGGCACCGGAGCTACTGGGTGTATCCAACGGTGCATCCGGCCTCCGTCACCCACGCGCTGGTCGGCGTTGCAGATACGGCCGGACCGGGGGAGGAAGAGGACCTGTCGAGCCTGTTCCCGCGAGTAGCGTCGCCGATCCCGGACTCCGCCCGGGAAGCCGGGCCCGGTGGCGCGCCCGGTGCCGATGGCCGTGGTTGACCGTCCGCTCCCCGGCTCCCCGCGGCTGGGAATCGGGTCGGGCGTGGTCGTTGCAGTCACCCTGATTCTGGTCTTCTTCCACTTCGTTCTGAGGCTCGGCCTGGGGATGGGTGCCGAAGCTCCCGATCTCCTGACTGTCGCGCTCCTGTTCCACGTTCGCAGGGTCCGTTTCGGGACTGCGGCATGCGTCGGCTTCACCCTGGGCATGCTGGAAGACGCGTTCGCGCTCGTAGCTTTTGGCGCGAACACAGTGGCGATGACCGTGGTGGGCATTCTGGGCGTGCAGACCAGGGCATTCTTCGTGCCCACCACCTCGCTTTCCTTTCACATCATCTATTTTGTCACCGGCAAGTGGCTGCGTGACTTCATCCACTGGATCCTGCAGCAGGCCGCCGGCGTCACGAGCGGGTTCATCGAACCGATGATTCTCACTGCGGTTCCGGCCGCGCTCTATGCCGCTCTGGTGGGCGTGCTCGTCGTGAAGCTCATCGGTCCCTTCAGCGAGGGCGAGTCATGAATCAGTTCCAGGTGCCCGGTCCGGAGGCGTCGCAGCGCGCCCGCATCGCCGTTGTCGGGCTCATAGCGCTCTTCACGGTTCTCACCGTCGCCTTCTTCCGCCTCCAGGTGCTCGAGGCCAACACATACGAGCTTCGCTCGGAGTCGAACCGGCTGCGGCCGTTTCCCATTGAAGCTCCCCGCGGCGCCGTTTTCGATCGTAGCGGGCGGGTCGTTGCGAGCAGCGTCCCGGGCTATTCGCTGCACGTGTTCCCTTCCTCTGCGTCCGGGGTCATGGAAACCACGCTCGAGCGTCTGCAATCGTATGTCGATCTGGACGATGCGAGAATCGAACTGCTGCTCGAACGCGCCCGCCGCGAACCCTATCAGCCGCTCCTGGTGGACGGCGACGCCGATTTCGATCTCGTCTCCACGCTCGAGGAGCACCGCGCGGAGTTGCCCAACGTGGTGGTCCGGATGGATCCGAAGCGCCAGTACCAGGCTGCGCGCGCGGTCTCCCACCTCATGGGGTATGTAGGCGAAGTCACGGCGGAGGAATTGGAGCAGGAACGGTATGCGGAGTACTCGAGCGGGATGACGGTGGGCAAGGAGGGGGTAGAGCGGCAGTATGAGGCCCGGCTTCAGGGGAAGCGGGGCCTGCGCTACTCGGAGGTGGACGCGCTGGGCCGGGTCGTGAGCTCTCCGTTCGGACAGGTCGTGCAGGCGCCCGAGCCCGGGGTGGACATGCAACTGAATCTCGACCTTGATCTGATGGAGTGGATCCACCACATCTTCCCCGACTCCATGCGCGGCGCGGTAGTGGTGCTGGATGTCGAAGACGGTGGCGTGCTCGCGCTGTATTCGGCTCCGACCTTCAATCCCAACAGCTTCGTGGGGGGGATCGAGCCCGACGAGTGGGCGTCCCTCAACAGCGACCCGGACCAGCCGCTTTTCAATCGCGCAGTCGTGGGGCGCTACGCCCCCGGGTCCACGTGGAAGCTCGCGGTCGCGGCCATCGGTCTGCAGCTCGGCCTGGTGGAGGTGGACGAACACATGCCGCGGGGGTGCACGGGAGGGATGTTCGTAGGCAACCGCCTGTTCCGCTGCTGGGACGAAGCCGGTCACGGGTCTCTCGATCTCGTGGAGGCGATCCAGCACTCCTGCAACGTGTACTTCTACCAGCTGGGCCTCAGGATCGGGCTGGAGCGTCTTCTGGCCAACGCGAACGAAATGGGCTTCGCGCGACAGTGTGGCATCGACCTGCCCCGCGAATCGCCAGGGGTGTTTCCGAGCGATCTGGGCTTCTGGGAGGAGCGGTTCGGGTATCGCGCGCAGGAAACGGAGGTATTGTCGCTCGCGATCGGGCAGGGCCCCAACGACCAGACTCCCATAGGGATCGCCCAGTTCTACCTCGCCATGGCCCGGGGCGGGCAGGCTCCGGCACCACGCATCCTGCAGGGGGAGGAGGCGGGCGACACCTGGGACATCGGGATTTCACCGGAGCACGGCGAGATTCTGATGGAAGGGCTCAGGCGGGTCTTCATGCCGGGCGGCACTGCACACATGTCGTCGGTCGAGCACTGGGAACTCCTGGGCAAATCGGGCACCGCCCAGAACGCACAGGATCCGGACCGCAGCCACGCGTGGTTCGCGGCAATGGCGGGGCCCCGGGGCGGACAGCCGGAGATCATCGTGGTCGTGCTGGTGGAGCTCGGAGAAAGCGGATCCATCGTGGCCGCGCCGCTCGCCGCCAAGTCCGCGGACTACTTCCTGCGCAGGCGCTACGGCATCCCCACTGACACCATACAGACGCTCGGCGAGCACCTCCTGACGGGCACGCCTGCTCCGTGGGCAATCTGGTGACTCCGCCAGACACCGCGGGATTCACCCCATGAGGGCGCTGTTCTCGCGGTGGGCCCTCGACAGCGGCCTCATCCTCGCCCTGCTCGCGCTTTCCGCCTTCGGCGTGGCGATGATCTATTCCACCGGCCAGTTGAACGTGCCCAGCCCCGTCGTCGAGGGCGTGTGGATCCGGCAGCTGGTATGGTTCGCGTTCGGGCTGACGGCCTTCACCATCATCAGCCGGATCTCGAGCAACTGGATCGAGTGGGCTTCGGTGCCCGCCTATGTGCTGGCGGTAGTGTTGCTGGCCGTCACACTGGTCGTGGGCACCGGCCGAGGCACCGCGGCCGGGGTGACCAGCTTCCTCCAGTTCGGCGGCTTTCAGTTCCAGCCGGCGGAAGTCGCCAAGATTGCGACCATCCTGGCGCTGGCGCGCCTCATGGCCTCGCGCCTGGAAGCGCCCGGACATGGTTCCCGGCGATCGTGGCAGCTGACCGACGTCATCGGGCCGTGCGCGCTGGTGGGGCTTCCCCTCGTCCTGGTCCTGCTACAGCCGGATCTGGGCACCGCGATGGCCTTCGTAGGCATCCTGATGGCGGTGCTCTTCTGGTCGGGAATCCCGCTGACCTATCTGTTCCTGCTGGTGAGCCCCGCCATCGCGCTGGTCGTCTCCTTCAACACCTGGCTGTTCTCGGCGTACATGGTGGCGCTGATCGGACTTCTCTATCTGCGCCGCTCCCGCCTCTACACCTTCGAGTACGTGGCGGTGCTCGTGTTCAATCTGGCTGTGGGCACGGTCGCGCGGCTTCTCTGGGACTCCCTGGCACCCTACCAGCAGAACCGGGTGCTGGTGTTTCTCGATCCCGGTCTCGACCCGCAGCAGGCGGGCTACCACCTCGTCCAGTCGAAGGTTGCCATTGGCAGCGGTGGATTGACGGGCAAGGGGTTTACGCTGGGCACCCAGAAGCGGTTCAACTTCCTGCCGGAGCAGCACACCGATTTCATCTTCGCGGTCATCGGGGAGGAGTTCGGCTTCGTGGGCACGCTGCTGGTTCTTTCCGGCTTCGCCTATGTTCTGTTCCGGCTCATCCGCATGGCGACCGGAACGAGAAGTCACTTTGCAAGCTTCGTGCTCTTCGGTATCTTCGGCGCCTGGATTACCCACGTCTTCGTAAACACCGGAATGACCGTCGGGCTGGTGCCGGTGACCGGCATTCCCCTTCCGTTCATCAGTTACGGTGGCTCCTTCCTGCTGATGTGCTGGGTGGCCGCGGCGCTCGCCGTGCGCGTCGCCCGGCAGAACTGAACAAGCCATGGCCTGGTTCAACAAGCCCAAGAAGCCTCTGCGCGCCCAGGATCGTCGGGATGTTCCGAGCGATGTCTTCAGGAAGTGCCCGAGCTGCGGCGCCATCCTGTACCGTGAAAAACTCACGCAGAACCTCTCCGTGTGTCCGGAGTGCGGGTTCCACTTCAGATTCAAGGCATCCGACTATCTGCGTCTGCTGATGGACGAGGGTTCCTTCAGCGAGGAGCACGCGGGCCTGGCCAGCGCCGACCCCCTGGGCTTCGTCGACTCGAAGCCCTACACCGCCCGGGTGCAGGTGGCCGAGCAGCGTGCCGGACGGCCGGAAGCCATGGTGGTGGGTTCGGGCAAGCTGGACGGCATCCCGGTGTCGCTGGCGGTGATGGACTTTTCCTTCATCGGAGGATCGATGGGATCGGTGGTGGGGGAGAAGCTGGCCCGAATCATCGACAGGTCACTGCGTGAGAACGTCCCGCTTGTTGTCGTGAGCGCCTCCGGCGGAGCCCGCATGCAGGAGGGGGTCCTGTCACTGATGCAGATGGCGAAGACGGCAACATTGCTGGCGAGGCTGCACGAGGCCGGCCTGCCCCACATATCCATCCTCACCAACCCGACAGCGGGCGGGGTCACCGCGTCCTACGCCATGCTGGGCGACGTCAACCTCGCGGAACCCGACGCCTTCATCGGGTTTGCCGGGCCTCGCGTGATCGAGGAAACGATTCGGCAGGAGCTTCCGGACGGGTTTCAGCGGTCCGAGTTCCTTCTCGAGCACGGCATGCTCGACTGCGTCGTGCCGCGCAGCGAACTGAAGGCCACCGTGGCACTCCTGCTGCGGCACATGTGGGCGGGGTGGAAGCCCCAGGGCTGAACCCCTCCGGCGTCGCTCCGCAAGCGCTGGAGAACATGGCGCCCGAGCCCGGGGCGCCCGCGATGCACGAACTGTTTCCGCGGCTGGGACACGGCGTCCAGTGGGGCCTTGAGCGGACCCGGTCCCTGCTGGCGACCCTGGGGCAGCCACAGCTCGCCTGTCCGTCGATCCACATCGGGGGGACCAACGGGAAGGGGTCGGTGGCGGCGATGTGCGCCGGGATGCTGAGGGAAGCCGGCCTGCGCACCGGGCTCTACACATCGCCCCACCTGTGCGATTTCCGTGAGCGAATCCAGGTCGACGGCCGTCCGGTCGAACACGAGACCATGACGCGGGTGGCGGCCGACCTGCATGCCGCCGTCGACCGGATCGGACCCACCTTCTTCGAAGCGACCACCGCCCTGGCGTTCGGGATCTTCGCCGACCGGGCGGTCGACATCGCCGTGGTGGAGGTCGGGCT
This sequence comes from Gammaproteobacteria bacterium, assembly GCA_009841185.1. GTDB lineage: Bacteria > Gemmatimonadota > Gemmatimonadetes > Longimicrobiales > Gaopeijiaceae > BD2-11. The sequence continues at coordinate 16,011 of VXMG01000003.1, read as the reverse complement.
GGGCGGCCGCCTCGACGCGACCAACGTGATCGTCCCGCTGGTGACCTGCATCACCAACGTCTCGCTCGACCACGCGGACTACCTGGGCCCCACGGTGGAGGATATTGCCCGCGAAAAGGCCGGGATCATCAAGCCGGGCATTCCCGTCCACACGAGCGAGACGGGTGGGCCCGTGCTGCGAATCCTGAAGGATCGGGCAACGCGGGCCGGGGCTCCCTTCTTCGTGCTCGATCCAGTCAGGGACCTGCGAGACCTGGAGCTTTCGAGGGCGCGCACCAGCTTTCGCATGTCGTCCGACGCCTGGGGTGACCTCGAACTCTCGGTGCCGTTGGCGGGAAGACACCAGGCGGCCAACGCGGCGCTGGCGGCGAGGGCGCTCGAATCGCTTCCAGAGATGCTTCGGCCGGCTCGCCGGGCCGTCGTGCGGGGCCTGGCAGGGGTAAGTTGGCCCGGCCGGGTACAACTGGTGCGGCAGAGCGGCGTAACCTGGGTCTTCGACGTGGCTCACAACGTCGCCGGAATGGACACGCTCGCCACCACCCTGCGGTCACTCGGGCTTGCGCGACCGCTTGTGGTTCTCGCGGGCATCCTGGGAGACAAGGACTGGGGAGGTATGCTTCCGGGTCTCCTCGCGATCGCCGACGCAGCGGTCCTTACCCAGCCCCCGTCCGCGCCGGGCGAACGGAGGTGGAACCCCGGACAGGTGGCGGCCGCGCTCGCACCACGGTTCACGCTCGAGGTGGAAGCGGACTTCGGCAGCGCGCTGGCCAGAGTGGCTGAACGGGCGAAGGGCGGCACGGCAGTGGTCACGGGGTCCTGCCACACGGTCGGCAGCGCCCTCGACGAGCTTCGCATCCAGCCGTTCCCGGCCGCTTTCCCGGTTTGACGCGTCGAGCGAAGCGCATAGATTCGCCGCCATGCCAAAAGGGAAAGCCTTCCCCAGACTTCCGGGCTTTCGGGACTTCGCCCCGGAGGCCCTGGCCGAACGGGAGCACCTGTTCACAACCTGGCGCAGCGTGGCGTGTCGCTACGGCTTCCAGGAATACGACGGGCCCCCGTTGGAGCCGCTGGAACTCTACCGGGAAAAGAGCGGCGACGAAATCGTCGGACAACTGTACGCATTCGTCGACAAGGGGGGTCGCGAGGTATCGCTACGTCCCGAGATGACGCCGTCGCTCGCGCGCATGCTCGGCGAACGGAGCCGCGCCATGGCGAAGCCCATCCGCTGGTTCTCGATCCCGCAGCTCTTTCGCTACGAGCGACAGCAGCGGGGCCGTCTGCGGGAGCACTTCCAGTGGAATGTCGACATCGTCGGCGAGGCCGGCACGGGCGCGGACGCGGAAGTCCTGGCAGTGGCGGTCGACGCCCTGCGGGCGCTGGGTCTTGGAGCGGACGACTTCCTGGCTCGAATCTCGGATCGCCGCCTGTTGTCTGCGATTCTCGACGCGCTGGGCGTGCCGGGAGACCGGATCGCCGCAACCTACACCGACATAGACAAGTACGAACGGGTGGGTCCGGACGCGACGCGCGCCCGACTGCGCGAATCCGCCGGGCTGGGGCCCCGGGCCGTGGATTCACTTCTGGAGATCCTGGACGATTCCGGCCTGGGTGTAGTCGAAGACCTTCTTGGCGAACGTGACGCCGTGGGCGCCAGCCTCGCCGAACTGCGCCGCTACCAGGCGGACCTGACGGCAATGGGTCTCGGCCCGTTCCTTCGCTTCGACCTGCGCATCGTGCGCGGGCTGGCCTACTACACCGGCATCGTCTTCGAGCTCTTCGATCGAAGGGGCGAAATGCGCGCCATCTGCGGAGGGGGGCGCTACGACCAGTTGCTCGAACGGGTCGGCGGCGAACCTCTGGCGGCGGTGGGGTTCGGAATGGGAGATGTGGTGCTCACCGAATTGCTGCGCGATCGGGGACTGCTCCCGCGGTCGACCCCGGCGATGGACTGGTTTGTCGCCAGCGTATCGCCGGCACAGCGTCTGCTGGGACGGGAGATCGCCCATGCCCTGCGGGAGGCGGGTTCCACCGTCTCCTATGCCCTGGAGCAACGTCCCGTGCGCAAGCAACTGGCCATGGCCGCCCGCCAGGGGGCCCGCAGGGTCATACTTCTTGGGCCGGAGGAGACGGCGAGAGGGGTGGCGTTGATCCGCGACATGGCGCAAGGCAGCCAGCAGGAAGTCTCGCTGGCCGACCTGCGCCGGGGCAGGCCGACACCATGACCCCCCGTCGGGCATCCCGGCAACAGCCGCGAGCTGTCCTCTGGGCCGCAGCGTGCCTGTGCGCCGGAGCCTGTTCTCCCGACCGCCCTCCCGACGCGAGGGAGGACGCGGCGCCCGCTTCGGCCGCCCCGGAAGCGCGGGCGTCCTTCGGCGCCGACGATGCCGAGGCGATTCCCCTCGTCCTCTTCGATGAGGTACCGGATCCGGTTCTGGAGCGCCGCCTTGTCCTGCATCTGCTCGCGCAGGAGCCCGGCGGGCGCGCGGAATTCAGCCGAACCCTGCGGGACCTGCTGCCCGAGCGAGCCGCCCGCGATTCAACTCTGGTTGCGATTCGCGCGATCGTCTACCACGCGGCGGCGCCGTCGGGAGCGAATGAAGGGGATCTGATGCCCGTGGCGTGGGGCGAATGGATTCCTCTGGAGGGCTGGTTCGGCGAGGTGGGAACGGGGCGTGGGACCGGCCACCGGGTCTACTTCTATCACGGAACGCCCCCGGAATGGTAGCCGACGGCAACAAGGGGGTGCGCCGGGACATGGCCCGCGCCGTGCGCCGGCTCAACATCCTCGAGTTCTTCATTCTGGCCGCGGCTGCGGCCTTGTCCCTCGGCGGAGGCGCGCTGGTGGCGCTGCTCCTGAACGAGTTGACGGGCGCCCCCTTCCGGATATCGTGGTTCATCTCCTCGCTCCTGCTCTTCAGCGTTCCCGGGTTCTTCGTACTTCGCCGAGAGAACAGGCGCGACCCTCCCCGCGGCGCGGCGGGCCCCCCCCCCGCCCCCACCCCACCAAAATAAGAAACGGCTTGCCCCCCCCCGCGCGGAATAAACAAGCGCGGTCAAACATAAACATCAACCCGC
>VXMG01000003.1:0-12926 GCA_009841185.1 Gammaproteobacteria bacterium | reverse complement strand
GGTGGGGTGTCTTTTTTTTTATATTTCATGTTTTTGTCGGGGTGGGGGGGTGGCCCTCCCCCCCCCCCCGCTCACGCCCCCCCCCCCCCGCCCCCCCCCCGGGCCACCCCCAGGACCAGACAAATGGCTGATGACAAGCGGTTGACGCCCCGGAGCGAGAGCTTCTCGGCCTGGTACAACGATGTCGTTCAGCGCGCGGAACTGGCCGACTATTCGCCGGTGCGCGGGTGCATGGTCATTCGTCCCTGGGGATACGCGATATGGGAACTCATGCAGCAGGGACTCGACGGCCTCTTCAAGGAAACCGGCCACGAGAACGCCTATTTCCCCCTGCTCATTCCGATGAGCTTCATCGAACGCGAGAAGGAGCACGTCGAGGGCTTCAAGCCGGAGCTCGCGGTGGTGAGCCACGCCGGCGGCAAGGAACTCGATGAACCCTACGTCGTTCGTCCGACCTCCGAGACCATCATCTACTCGATGTACGCGAAGTGGGTGCAGAGCTACCGCGATCTGCCCCTGCTGCTGAACCAGTGGTGCAACGTGATGCGCTGGGAGCTGCGGACCCGGCTCTTTCTGCGGACCTCGGAATTCCTCTGGCAGGAGGGCCACACTGCGCACGCCACGCGGGAGGAGGCCGAAGAGGAGGCACGGCGCATGCTCGGGGTGTACCGCCAGTTCCAGGAGGACTGGATCGCGATGCCCCCGGTCAGCGGGCTCAAGAGCGAATCGGAGAAGTTTGCGGGCGCGGTGCGAAGCTACTCCGTGGAGGCGCTGATGCAGGACAATCGCGCGCTCCAGGCGGGAACCTCCCATTTCCTGGGACAGAACTTCTCGCGCCAGTTCGGCCTCACCTTCCAGAGCGAGGAGGGGCGTGAGGAATACGCCTGGAACACCTCTTGGGGCGTGTCCACGCGCATGGTCGGGGGCATGGTGATGACGCACGGCGACGACAACGGCATCGTCGTGCCGCCGCGGATCGCCCCGGCCCAGGTCGTGGTCGTGCCCATCTGGCGCACGGACGCGCAGCGCGTACTGGTGCTGGAGGAAGCCGACCGCTTCCGCGACCAGTTGGTCGCGGCGGGGGTACGGGTGCGCATCGACGCCCGCGACCACATCAACCCGGGGGCCAAGTTCTACGAGTGGGAGCGCAAGGGCGCCCCCTTCCGCGCCGAAATCGGGCCGCGCGATGTGGCGAAGGGACAGGTGGTGCTGGCCCGGCGGATTCCGTTCTCCAGCAGCGAGCGCAAGCGCTTTCTGTCGCGCGAAGAAGCCGTGGCCACCCTGCCGGCTCTTCTCGACGCCTTGCACGAAGACTTGCTCGAGAGCGCCCGCGCGCGCCGCGAAGCCAACTCCCACAGAGGGATCTCGGATCTCGGCGAGCTCAAGGAGATCCTGGACGCGGGGGGTGGATTGGTGTACACCGGATGGAGCGGCGACCCGGACGTGGAAGAGAAGGTCAATCAGGCGACCAGGGCCACGATCCGGGTCATCCCCGACGACGAGTTCGCGTCGTCCAGCCGGCCTTCGCGGTGCATCGGCGGCGGCGCTGCCAAAATGGAGGTGGCGTGGGCGCGGGCATACTGAGGTGACTCCGCTGGCTCGCTCGAACGGCGTGCTCCGCTGTGGACCGTTCGCCCTCGACGACATCGCCGCTCGCTTCGGGACCCCGCTCTATCTCTACGATGGGGCCTTGCTGGAGGACAGGTATCGCACCTTCGAAGCCACCTTCGCGGGCGCCCGCCTGCTCGTGGCGTATTCGGTCAAGGCCAATGGAAACCTGGCGCTCCTCAACCAGCTGGCCCGTCTCGGTTCCGGCGCCGACATCGTGAGCGGGGGAGAGCTGGCGCGCGCCCTCGAGGCGGGGATTCCCGCAGAGCGGATCGTGTTCGCCGGCGCAGGCAAGAGCGAGGAGGAGCTGGGCGCCGGGCTGGAGGCCGGAATCTACGGGTTCAACGTCGAGAGCCGTGAAGAGCTGCATCTGCTCGAAGGCATCGCCGTCCGGCGGGGTGTGCAGGCCCGCATCGCGCTGCGCGTGAACCTGGACATCGCCTCGCCCACGCCTCACGAGTACACGCGCACCGGGCATGCCGGCACCAAATTCGGCGTTCCCGCCGACGAGATCATGGACCTCTATCGGTGGGCTGCCTCCCGAACCGCGCTGCGGGTCGCGGGCATCGCGGTCCACATCGGGTCGCAGATCGTGGACGCCGAACCGTACGAGCGTGCCGCGCGCGAGATCTTCGCCCTGGAGCGGGCGCTTTCCGATGAAGGCATCCCGCTCGAGTACGTCGATCTGGGTGGTGGGTTCGGGGTCGCCTACGGAGACGACTCCGAGATCGATCTCGCGCGCGTCGCCGCAGCGGTCCTGCCTGCCGTAAGACGGCGCGGCCTGCGGCTGGTGCTGGAGCCGGGCCGCTTCATCGTGGGCGAATCCGGGACGCTCATCGTGCGCGTGCTGTACGTCAAGCGATCCGGAAACAAGACCTTCGTGATCACGGACGGAGGCATGACCGAGCTGCTGCGCCCGAGTCACTACGGCGGGTATCATCAGATCGAGCCGGTGCGCGCGCGTCCGGGCGCGCCCGTGGTAGTGACCGACGTGGTGGGTCCCGTGTGCGAGGATGGCGACTTTCTCGCGCGCGACCGCGCCATCGAGCTGCCTTCCGCGGGCGATCTGATGGTGGTGCGGACCGCGGGCGCCTACGGTTTCTCCATGGCCTCCAACTACAACAGCCGCCTGCGCCCGGCGGAAGTGCTGGTTGCCGGTGGCGGACTTCACCTGATCCGCCGGCGGGAGACCTTCGCCGATCTGATTCGCGGGGAGAGGATCCCGTCATGACCCTCACCCGGCCGCGCGACCGCGTTCTCATCCTCGACTACGGATCGCAGTTCACCCAGCTCATCGCACGCCGCGTCCGCGAGGAGCGGGTCTTCTGCGAGATCCACCCGCCGACCCGGTCCGTGGAGTGGATCCGGAGCTGGGCGCCCAGCGCGATCGTGCTCTCGGGCGGGCCGTCCTCGGTCTACGAGGAAGATGGCCCGGGGGTGGAGCCGGAGCTGCTGCAACTGGATGTTCCGGTGCTCGGAATCTGCTACGGCATGCAACTGATCGCCGAGCTGGAAGGTGGACGGGTGGAGTACGGCAAGCGCGAGTACGGCCGAGCCGAGCTGCGCCTGAGGGAAACGGAAGGCCTGTTCGCAGGATTCGCGCGCGAACATCCCGTCACGGTCTGGTGTTCACACGGCGACCACGTGGACCAGCCTCCGGAAGGATATCGCGTCGTCGCTTCCACCGAAGGCCTCCCGGTGGCCGCTTTCCGGGCCGAGGACCGGGCCATCTACGGAGTGCAGTTTCATCCGGAAGTCGCGCATACCCCCGAGGGCGACCGGATGCTCTCCAACTTCCTCTTCCGCGTCGCCGGCTGCCGTCCGAGCTGGACGGCGAGCGCGTTCGCCGACGAGAGCATCGCCGCCATCCGCGAGCAGGCGGGGAGCCGGTCCGCCATCTGCGGCCTCTCCGGCGGCGTCGACTCCTCCGTCGCGGCCACCCTGGTGCATCGCGCCCTCGGCGACCGCCTCACCTGCATCTTCGTGGACAACGGGCTCCTCCGGAAAGGCGAACGCGAGGGCGTGGAGCGAACCTTCCGCAGGCACATGGGGATGGAACTGCTGGTCGCCGACGCGCGCGAGGAATTCCTCGAAGGGCTCGCCGGGGTCGACGATCCCGAGCGCAAGCGCCGGATCATCGGCGAGATCTTCATCCGGGTGTTCGAGCGCACGGCGCGAGAGGCCGGCAAGGACGCGTCCCTGCTCGTGCAGGGCACGCTCTATCCGGATGTCATCGAGTCCCTCTCGGTGCGGGGTCCGTCCGCGACCATCAAGACCCATCACAACGTGGGCGGGCTCCCGGACGACATGCCGTTCGAACTGATCGAGCCGCTCCGCGAGCTGTTCAAGGATGAAGTGCGCAGCGTGGGGCGGGAGCTGGGGCTCCCGGAGGCGTTCGTGGCGCGCCATCCCTTCCCGGGCCCGGGGCTTGCCGTGCGCATCCTGGGCGAAGTCACGTGGGAGCGGCTGGAGGTGTTGCGCGAGGCGGACGCCATCTTCCTGGAGGAAATCCGTGCCGCCGGGCTCTACGACGAGATCTGGCAGGCGTTCGCGGTACTGCTGCCGGTGCGGTCCGTGGGCGTGATGGGAGACGCGCGCACCTACGAGTGCGCGGTGACGCTGCGCGCGGTGACCTCGCGGGACGGCATGACCGCCGACTGGTACCGGTTCCCGCCGGAGGTTCTCGCCCGCGCCTCCACCCGCATCATCAACGAGGTCGCGGGAGTGAACCGCGTGGCGTACGACATCAGCTCCAAGCCCCCGGCCACCATCGAGTGGGAGTGAGGGGGAAGCGCCTCCCGGCTCGAGCGGGGATCAGGAGGCCGGAGCCGGATCGTTCTCGGTGCGCAGGGCCCTGAGCGTGTCGTCGATCTCGGCCCACACTTCGACCATGAACTGCAGGCGAGCTCCGTGGATGTCGACGTACTGGAGCAAATCGGCCTCGGTGACCCCATTGGACTCCAGGATCTCCGCCTTCGCCTCCGGGCTGACCCGCCCATCGGGTGAGTGGAGCGCCGTCATGCGCAGCTCGACATAGGTGTCCACGAAGACGTCCCGGGAGATCGTGCCCGTCGCCCCGGGCGCCTGGTCGCCGCCGCACGCGAACAGGAGGCACAGCAGGCCGCCTTCCAGCAGCCTGCGCGCTCCGTCGGCCCTCGATGGTGTCATGCCCCGCGAGCCTCTCCGCTGTTGGCCGCGCGCCAGAGGAGCAGGCAGAGCCCGGCGAAGATGAGCGTGCCGACCAGCTCGGAGAAACCGGTGAAGAGACCGGCGTACCACTCGTGGCCGACGATCCACTGTGAAGCCCGCGAGGGATCGCCGGTCACCTGCGTGACCAGGTAGATCGCGCCCCCGATCAGCACCCCCACCAGGGCGGCCCCGGCGATCAGGCCGGAGCCGAACAGAACGCCCCGCTCGCGCTGCTCGGCCAGCCGGTCGCCGCCGTTGCCCGGGCCCGCGTAACGGCGGGTCAGCGCGCGCCGCATCATGCCTCCCACGAAGATCGGGGTCATGAGCGAAACCGGCAGATACAGGCCCACGGCAAACGCCAGGGAAGGCAGCCTCAGCCCGAATTCGACGATGGCCGCCAGCGCCATGCCCACGATGACGAACATCCAGGGCAGGCTATCGGCCAGGACGCCGTCCACGACCAGCTTCATGAGGTTCGCCTGAGGCGCCGCCAGCTCCGCTCCCCCGATGCCGTACGATTCGTTGAGGACGATGAGCACCCCGCCCATCACGGCCGCGCTGGTGATCACCCCGATCAGCTCGCCGATCTGTTGCGAGCGCGGGGTGGCTCCCAGGAGGAATCCGGTCTTCAGATCCTGCGAGGTGTCTCCCGCGATCGCCGCCGAGATGCACACCACCGCGCCCACCGCCAGCACCGCGACCTTGGAGGCGGCGGTACCATCGTTCAGCCCCAGCCCCACCCAGATCAGGGAAGTGAGCAGCAGAGCGGCGATGGTCATCCCCGAAACCGGGTTGGAAGAGGAGCCGATCAGCCCCACGATGCGCGAGGAAACCGTCACGAAGAAGAAGCTGAAGAGCACGATCAGGACCGCACCCAGCAGGTTCACCGGGACGCCCGGCCAGAGCCAGAGGGCCACCGCCAGCAGCGGGGCCAGCGTGAAGACGAAGCGCATCGACAGATCCCGCTGCGTGCGGGAAGTCGGTCCGCCGGCGCCTCCCATGCCGCCCAGCCCCAGCTTGAAGCTCTCGACCATGGTGGGCAGCGACTTGAGGAGGGTCGCGATGCCCCCGAAGGCCACCGCTCCGGCCCCGACGTAGCGGATATAGTTGCTCCATATCTCCGCGGACCCCAGCTCCGCCATCGGCACCGTACCCGGGTACACGACGTCGTTCCCGCCCCACGCGTTGATCACCGGGATCAGGATCAGCCAGGCCAGCGCGCTCCCCGAGAACATGATGGTGGCGATGCGCGGCCCGATGATGAACCCGACGCCCAGCAGCTCGGGAGTGAAGTCTCCCCCGATCTGGGCCTTGCCCGGAAGAGGCGCCGCCGGCGACTCGTTCCAGAGCGAGAGCCCGCGGGGGTTGGCCAGCGCCTGGTAGACGGCACCGACACCGAGCCCGGCGAAGAGGAGGCGGGCCTTGCCTCCCCCCACGTCCCCGGCCACCTGCACCTCCGCGCACGCAGTGCCCTCGGGGTAGGGCAGCTTGCCGTGCTCGCGCGAGATGAGGTAGGAGCGCAGGGGAATCATGAACAGCACGCCCAGCATTCCGCCGAAGAGCGCGATCACCGTAATCTGTGTGACGCTCACCAGGATGGCGGGGTCTTCGCGCGCCCAGAGGAACAGCGCGGGAAGCGTGAAGATGACCCCGGCGGCCAGCGATTCCCCCGCCGACCCCACCGTCTGCACCATGTTGGACTCGAGGATGGTGCCGCCCCAGATGCGGAAGATGGCCACCGCCATGACCGCCGCCGGGATCGAGGCGCTCACCGTCAGCCCGACGCGCAGCCCCAGGTAGGCGTTGGCGGCGCCGAACACTATGCCCAGAACCGCTCCGATCAGCACGGCCCGGGGCGTGAACTCGAGGATCTGCTCGCGCGCGCCCACGTACGGGCGGTACTGGTCGCCCGGCAGGGTCTCGTAGGCCTGGGGAGGGAGCCCGCCAAGGGACCCGGAATCGACTGTCGCCACTCTTGCCTCCAGCCACGGGTTGCGCGGAACCCGGGCAACGTGGATCGCGCCTTCTCGGCTTGTCAAGCGCGCGAACGGCGCAGGCCGAGCCGGCTGGAACTGGCTACACCTCGGCCTCCTCGGATGGTCCGAATCTTGAATCTGAGGGGGTCGGCGGACGCCCGGAAGGACCGGCACGCCCGAGGATGCAGCGGGATTTCGTCACCGAAGTCTGCCAAAATGGCAGACAGACGCCGCACAGAAGTGGGTGAATCTGCCAAAATGGCAGACACGGCTAGCACGACCACAGGCAGAGGGAATATCAGATGATCGAAGTCGACCGCTTGACGGTGAAGGCGGCCGAGGCGCTGCGGGCCGCCATCGCGGACGCCGGGCGGGGCCGGAGCGCCGAGGTCTACGGCATCCACCTGCTCGACGCCCTCCTCCGCCAGGAAGAGGGCATCGTCACGCCGATCCTGGACAAGATCGGAGTTTCCACCCCCGCGGTCGACGAGCGGGTGCATGCCGCACTCGACGGACTGGGGCGCGTCTCGGGGGGATCGGATGCGCGCGTCAGCCGCGATCTCGCCCGCGCGCTCTCCGCGGCCGAGCGGCACGCCGCGGACCTCGGGGACGACTACGTGTCGACCGAGCACCTCCTGCTCGGCCTCACCGTCGAGAAGGACGACGCGGGCGAGATCCTGCGGTCGGCGGGGGCCACGGAGGAGCGCGTGCTGGAGGCGCTGTCGGCGGTCCGCGGCAGCCATCGGGTGACCGACCAGACCCCGGAGGACCGGTATCAGGCCCTCGCGCGCTACAGCCGCGACCTGACCGCGCTGGCGCGACGCGGCCGGCTGGACCCGGTCATCGGCAGGGACGTCGAGATTCGCCGGATGATCAAGGTGCTCGCGCGCCGCACCAAGAACAATCCGGTGCTCATCGGCGAGCCCGGAGTGGGCAAGACGGCAATCGCCGAAGGCCTGGCGCAGCGCATCGTGGCCGGCGACGTCCCCGGCGCGCTGGCGGAAAAGACCTTCCTGTCTCTGGACATTTCGGCCATGCTCGCCGGAGCCAGATACCGCGGCGAGTTCGAAGAGCGCATGAAGGCGGTGCTGAAGGAGATCTCCGACGCCGAGGGCCGCTTCGTCATGTTCGTCGACGAGCTGCACACGGTCGTCGGCGCCGGCGCCGCGGAAGGGGCGGTGGACGCCGGCAACATGATGAAGCCGCTGCTGGCACGGGGCGCCTTGCGCATGGTGGGCGCGACCACCCTCGACGAATACCGGAAGCACATCGAGAAGGACCCTGCGCTGGAGCGGCGCTTCCAGCCCGTGTACGTGGCGCCGCCATCGGTGGAGGACACGATCGCGATCCTGAGGGGCCTCAAGGAGCGCTACGAGGTGCACCACGGCGTGCGCATCCGCGACGACGCCCTGGTCGCGGCGGCCCGGCTGTCCGACCGCTACATCGGGGGCCGTTTCCTGCCCGACAAGGCCATCGACCTCATGGACGAAGCCGGCAGCCGGCTCCAGATCGAGATCGACTCGCTGCCCACCGAGATCGACCAGGTCGAACGGCGCGCCATTCAGCTCGAGATCGAGCGCCAGGCACTGGAGGACGAGCACGACGATCCCGGCGCGCGGGAACGCCTCGAGCGCATCCGCCTGGAGCTGGCCGAGCTGAGGGAACGCAGCTCCAGCATGAAAGCGGGGTGGCAGGCGGAGCGGGACGCCATCGCCCGCCTGAAGACGCTCAAGGAGGAAGCGGACGCACTCCGCACCGAGTCCGGGCGTGCGAAGCGTACCGGCAACCTTCAGCGGGCCGCCGAGATCGACTATGGCGAGCTCCCGGCGCTCGACACTTCGCTCAGGCAGGCGGAGCAGCGGCTGGCGGAGCTGCAGGCGGGGGGCACCTGGCTGCGCGAGGAGGTGGACGCCGACGACATCGCCGCAGTGGTCGCGGAATGGACGGGGATTCCGGTGGCGAGCCTGGTGGAATCGGAGAGGGAGCGGCTGGTCCGCCTGGAGGCGCTGCTCGGCGGGCGTGTGATCGGACAGGAGGAGGCGCTCGCGGCCGTTTCGAACGCGGTACGCCGTTCAAGGGCCGGGCTTCAGGATCCCGACCGGCCCATCGGATCGTTCATCTTTCTGGGTCCGACCGGGGTGGGGAAGACCGAGACCGTGCGCGCGCTGGCCGGGTTCCTCTTCGACGACGAGCGCGCGATGGTGCGCCTCGACATGTCGGAATACATGGAAAAGCACGCCGTGTCGCGGCTGCTGGGCGCGCCTCCCGGCTACGTGGGCTACGACGAAGGCGGCCAGTTGACCGAGGCCGTGCGCCGACGCCCGCACGCGGTGATCCTGTTCGATGAAATCGAGAAGGCGCACTCCGACATCTTCAACGTCCTGCTTCAGATTCTCGACGATGGCAGGCTGACCGACTCCCGGGGCCGCACGGTCGATTTCCGCAATGCCGTGATCATCATGACCTCCAACCTGGGCAGCCACTACATCCTGAGGCACGCCGGCACCGATGCGTGGGAAGAGGTGGAGGCGACCGTCACCCGGGAGCTGCGGCAACAGTTCCGTCCGGAGTTTCTGAACAGAGTGGACGACATTGTTCTCTTTCGGCCATTGGACCGGGCCTCGATCCGCGCGATCGTTGATCTGCAGCTTGCCCGGGTGCAGGCGCTGGCCGGCGAACTGGGCATCACGCTCGAGGTCGCGCCCGAGGTCAGGGAGCTGCTCGCGAAGGAGGGCTACGATCCCGCGTTCGGCGCGCGCCCGCTGCGGCGTGTCATTCAGCGTCTCGTCCAGGACCCCCTAGCCATGTCGCTGCTCGAGAAAGATCCGGGGAAATCCGCGACCATCCGCGTGGTCCCCGCCGCGGGCGCCGCGGGCGTGGCCTTCGAACGGGCGTGAGCGGTCCGGTCCGCCGGGTTCGCGCAGCCGCGATCCGCTGGTCGGTGGCCCTGCTGGCCGCGGGGTGCGCAACTTCCCCGCCGCTGCCTCCGGCTGCGCAGGACGCCGGCCCGCTTCGCGCCGCGGAACGTTTTCTGGACGCGGCCAACCGACAGGACCTCGACGCGATGGCGCACGCGTTCGGCACCGACGGGGGATCCATCGCCGACACCGGCGGAGGACTGGGCTGCGGACTCCGCCGGGTAGCGTCCTGGCTGGGAGCCGCGGACCGCTGCCCGACCCGGCAGGAGGTCGAGGTTCGCATGTATGCCATCGCGGCAGTGCTGCGGCACGACGGCTATGAGGTGACCGCCGCGGAGCAGGTCCCGGGTCGCGACCGGCCCGTCACCCGGGTATCCGTCGAGGTCCGGCGGGGAGAGCGGACCCACCGCGATGTCGGAGTGTTGGTGATTCGCACTTCGTCCGGGTGGCTCGTGGAGTCGGTCGAGCTGGAGAAGATCACCGGGCGCTGAGAGGCTGCGCCCGCTCGACCAGTTCCACCAGCGCGCCCCCGGTCCCCTTCGGGTGGAGGAAGGCGACCAGGCCACCGTGCGCGCCGGGCCTCGGAGTTCGGTCGATGGGCCGGAACCCCGCAGCGATCAGGCGGTCGAGTTCGACGCGCACGCTCTCGACGCGGAAGGCCACATGATGAAGGTTCGAGCCCCCGGCTGCGAGGAACCGCGCCACCGCGCCGTCCCGGTCGTGGGGTTCGAGCAGCTCCACCGCGCCGATGAAGCACACGTCGATGCCGTGTTGCGGGAGGGACCGGCGAGGCGAGGCTCGCTCGCCCGTCAGGGTCTCGAACAGCGGTGCGGCTTCCTCGATCGAGCGGACGGCGATGCCGACATGGTCCACCGGGTAGTGCAGCGGGCTCGGTGACGGATCCACGGGCCCTGCTGCGGGGTCGAATTCCATGACCGGTCGAGATGCGGTTATACTTTGAGGAATCAGGGAAGCAGGGAAGGGCGATGCGGCGCTTCCGCTTCCATCGTACGAACGACCCGGGACCGGGATCAAGGAGATCAGCCAGAATGAGCGATCGAGTTCTGACGGTTACGGACGAGAGCTTCGCCGACGACATAGAGAACAGCCAGGGACTGGCGATGGTGGACTTCTGGGCGACCTGGTGCGGCCCCTGCCGCATCGTCTCGCCCATCGTCGATCAGCTTGCGGACGAATATGGCGACCGCGGGGTGACGGTGGGCAAGGTGGACGTGGACACCAACCCCGCCACCTCCGCGCGCTTCGGGGTGCGTTCGATCCCGAGCATACTCTTCTTCAAGGACGGGAGGCACGTCGACACCGTCATCGGCGCCGTTCCGAGAGCCCATCTCGAGGAGAAGATCGAGGCGCACCTGTAGGTCCGCGATCCGCGAGCGGGGAGTGGCGACCCTCTACCTCGTCAGCACCCCCATCGGAAACCTCTCCGACCTCTCGGGGCGCGCCGCCCGGGTTCTGGGCAAGGTAGAGAGGATCTTCGCGGAAGACACGCGCAGGACCGGACGGCTGTTGCAACACCTCGGCGTCGACACGCGCCTCACCTCTCTGCATCAGCACAACGAGGCTGCGCGCGCGGGACGGGTACTCGAGTGCCTGGAGTCGGGACGGGACGCGGCGGTGGTGAGCGATGCCGGGACCCCGCTGGTCTCCGACCCGGGCGCGCGCGTGGTGGACGCCGCGCTGGAAGCCGGACACGACGTGGTTCCGGTGCCGGGTCCGTCCGCGGTTCTGGCAGCGCTGGTGGGGTCGGGGCTTCCGGCGAACCGCTTCGCGTTCCTGGGGTTTGCGCCCCGCAAGGGACCCGAACGGCGCGCCCTGCTACAGCGGGTCGCGCATTCGCAGGAAACCACCGTGCTCTTCGAGGCTCCCGGCCGGCTGCGCCGCCTGCTGATCGATCTGGAGCATGCGTGCGGCTCCGGCCGCCGGGTGGCGGTGGCGCGGGAAATGACCAAATTGCACGAGGAGTTCGTGCGAGGGACCCTGGCCGAGGCCCGGGCTCATTTCGGAGCGTGTGCGCCGAGGGGAGAGGTGACCCTGGTGGTCGACCGCTCTCCGGAGGGCGAACTCGACGAATCCGCAGCCCGGGAACGGGCCGCCGAACTGCTGGCCGGGGGCATGCGGCCGAGTGAAGCCGTCCGGGAGCTGACGGCCCGGCTCGGGGTATCTCGCAACCGCGCCTACCGGATCGTACATTCAACTGTTGTGCCGGATGGGCCGGAGACGGAGTAGACACGCGCCGCGCGGCAGGCGCGCTCAGGGGCGGGAGTGGTTCAGGAATCCATGCTGAAGATTGTTCTCCCGATCCTCGCGGCCGTGCTCGTCGCCGCCCCGCCCGTCGAACCGACGCTCACCATCGCGCGCCTTCAGTACGACGGAGGAGGGGACTGGTATGCGAACCCGTCCTCGCTGGCCAATCTGCTGGAGCGAATCGCAGCCGACACCGGGTTGCCGGTGGCGGATCGTGAAGCCACCATCACCCTCCGGGATCCCGCGCTGCCCGACTACCCCTACGTCTACATGACCGGCCACGGCAACGTGAGTTTCGCGCTGGACGAGCAGGGCGCGCTGCGCGACTACCTGTTGGGAGGCGGATTCCTGCACGTCGACGACAACTACGGTCTCGACGAATCCTTCCGCAGGGAGATCGCGCGCGTGTTCCCCGGCCGCGAACTCGTGGAGATCCCGCCCGATCATCCGGTCTTCGGCGCCTTTCACCTGTTCCCGGAAGGCCTGCCCAAGATCCACGAGCACGACGGGGGCCCGCCCCAAGCCTTCGGCCTCTTCGAACGCGGCCGGCTGATGCTGTTCTACAGCTACGAAAGCGATCTGGGAGACGGCTGGGAGGATCCCGAGGTGCACGAAGATCCGCCCGAGACCCGCGACCAGGCATTGCGCATGGGCGTGAACCTGTTCGTGTACGCCATCACCCGGGGGGCCTCGTGAGCCCGGCGGCCCGCCCGAGCGTCCGGGGCGTGTTCGAGGCCGTGCGCGGTCACGTCGGAACCCGCTTCGGGATGGCGGGGGTGCTGTGGGCGACCGTTCCGGTGGCCGTCACCCTGATGCTCGCCTGGTGGCTGGGGGGGGCGGCGGGGTGGCGTCAGGGAAGCGCGGCGCCGCTGATTCTGGCTGGGTGTTATACACATCTGACGCGGCCGACGATCTTACGCGGGTAGATCGGGGTGGGCGCCGGATCATTAAAAAAACTGGGGGGGGGGGG
>VXMG01000141.1:0-17334 GCA_009841185.1 Gammaproteobacteria bacterium | reverse complement strand
CCCGCCATCCCTTCCGCCCCCTCCCACAGCCCCTGCAGGTACATCGCCCCGAGCGCCCGATCGTAAAGGCCGTAGCCCGGCTGGCCCGTCTCGCCCCAGATCATCCGCCCGTGATCGGGACGCATGGGGCCGGCGAACCCGACTTCGCGCAATGCCCGCACCACCTCCATAAGGTCGACATCCCCCAGCCGCGACAGGTGCGGACTCTCATGGAACCTCCGCTTGCCGGTCACGCGGACGTTGCGGCAGTGCGCGAAATGGATCCTCGAACCCAGGCGGCGGATGATCCCGCGCAAATCGTTGTCAGGATGGGCGCCAAGGGAGCCGCTGCAGAAAGTGATCCCGTTGGTCGGCCGATCCACCAGCCCCAGCAGGCGCTCCAGCGCGGGACCATCCGTGACGATGCGCGGCAGCCCGAAGACAGGCCACGGGGGATCGTCCGGATGCATCGCCATCAGGACACCGGACTCCTCCGCCACCGGCACCACGGCCTCCAGGAAAAAAGCCAGGTTCTCCCAGAGCTGCTCCTCCTCCATCGCGCGGAACGCTGCAAGGAGCTCCGGGAGCCTCCCGGGCTCGGGAGGAGACCACGCCGGAAGTGCGGCCGGGCCCCGCGCGGGATCAAGCGCCGCCAGCTCGTCCGGATCGTACGCGAGCGTGGCCGAGCCATCCGCCAGCCGCATGTCGATGCTCGTGCGGGTCCAGTCGAGCACGGGCATGAAGTTGTAGCAGATGACCGACACTCCGATCTGGCCCACGGCGCGCACGCTCTCGCAATAGCGCTCGATCAGCCGGTCCCTCGAAGGCCACCCCAGCTTGATGTCGTCGTGGACGGGAATGCTCTCGACCGCCGCGAAGCGAAGCCCCGCGTCGTCGATCGCCTCGCCCAGCCGGCTCAGCTCGTCCCGCGGCCAGGCTTCTCCCGCGGGGATGTCGTGCAGCGCGCTGACCACCCCTTCGACGCCGGGGATCTGGCGAATCCGCGAGAGGCTGACCGGATCCCCGGGACCGAACCAGCGGAAGCTCATCAGCATGGGCACCTCAGATGCCGCTGAAGGCGCTGAAGCCGCCATCGACGGGGATCACGGCACCGGTCACGAACGACGCGGCGTCGCTCGCAAGCCAGCGGACAACGCCCGCCACCTCCTCGGGCTTTCCCAGCCGGCCCATCGGGGTGTGTTCGATGATGCGCCTGGCCCGCTCGGTGTAGCTCCCGTCCGGATTCACCAGCACGGCCCGGTTCTGCTTCGCCAGGAAGAAGCCGGGCGCGACCGCGTTCACCCGGAAACCGTCCCCGTGCCGGCGGGACAGTTCGACCGCCATCCAGCGCGTGAAGTTCTCGATGGCGGCCTTGGCGGCCGAATAGGCCATGACCCCGGTGAGAACCCGAAGCGCCGCCATCGACGAGATGTTCACGATGCAGCCGGCGCCCCGCGCGGCCATCGCCTCACCGAAGACCATCGACGGCAGAACCGAGCCGTGGAGGTTCAGGCGGAGGGCCTCGTCGAAGGCATCCGCGGGAACCGCGAAAACGCTCCTCTCGTCGCTGCGCGCACGCTTCACGTTCCCCCCCGCGGCGTTGACCAGCACATCCACCGCTCCCCACCGGTCCAGGAGCTCGCGACGTGCCCGGCGAAGCGCCTCTTCGTCAAGCACGTCCGCCTCCAGCGCGATAGCTCCACCGATCCCCGCAGCCTTCGCCTCAGCCTGCTCGCGGCGGCGGCCCAGAACCGCGACCCGCGACCCCGCACGCCCCAGCTCCGCGGCGATCGCTCCGCCCAGAACCCCGTAGCCGCCGCACACCACCGCTACCCTGCCGGTGAGGTCCAACGGATCGGTTTCCCCGCCCGAGCTCACCCGCCCCGCTCGGCGAGCTGGCGCTCGATGGAATCGCGCATGTAGGGAAGGTGCCGGAGCGCATTCTCGAAGTAGATCTTGCGCAGCACCTCCTCCGGGAGGCCGATCCCGTAGATGTTGTAACGCCCGTGGCCCGGCGAGCCGCCGTGGGTGCGGACCTGGGCCGGATGATAGAAGTGCTCGTCGAACGTCTCCAGGAAGCGCCAGTGCGGGGTCCAGAAGTCGTCGATCGTGCGTTGCTGGTTGCCATCGGTGCCGAAGAGGATACGGTCCTGGTACTTGAGGAAGAACTCCCTCCACAGCCGGGGCGCGCGGCCCAGGTCCTGAATCGCCGCCGAGGTCTCGAGATCGGCGTTCGGGTAGGTGTCCAGCAGCGCGGCGAGCCTCCCCGGGTCGTAGTAGAGCATCGCCATGTGCCCGAGCACGAAGCGCGTGCGCGGGTGTTTGGCGAGCATCCTCTCGCGCGCCTGCTCGATCACCTCCCGCGGCGGCCCGGACGCATAGAGGTTGCCGCTCGTGCTCCCCGGATGCCGCCACAGGCCGGCTTCGTAGCGCTCGTTCAGGGGGCCGATGGGATAGAAGCGACCTACCGAATCGCTGGTGTGAATCATCACCGGCATGTCGTACTTCGCGGCCATCGCCCACACGGCATCGAGGCGTGGATCGTCGGCCTGGATGAAGGTGCCGTCGGGATTGCGCACGCCCTGGCCCAGCGACTTCGACACCTTGAGGCCCCTTGCGCCGGCCAGGAATCCCCGTTCCATCTCCCCGGCCATCCACTCGGACCAGCCGGCCTCATTGATGCCTTCGAGGTTCAGGGTGACGAAGTTCACCACCCGGTCCCGGTACGCCTCCCCCACCGCCAGCGTCGAGTCGAGGTGCGCCCCGGTGCCGCCGTTCAGGTTGATGATCGCGCCCATGCCGATGGAGTCCATTAGGGCGATCAGGCTCTCGTACGCCTCGGGCGTGGTGAGTTCGCGGCCATGCACGTGGAAGTCGATGGCCGGGAATTTCGCGCGCTTGATGTTGGTTCTGGGGAGCCTGAGCAGGATGTAGGGCATGGGCGGCTGCTCGTATCCGACCGGTTCCCAGCCCTCTGGAGGAAGGGTCGCCTCCAGGGGCGGCATCGGGGGAATCCACACGGCGCCCTCGGCCATCCCTTCGGGCGCGCGCGCGATGACGGGAATGGGGGTTCCGTCGCGGGCCAGTATGGTGTCGTTGCCCTGCCGGGCTTCGGCCGGCTGGCCCGGGAGAACGGCGAACAGCGCCGCGGCGAACAGGGCATGAGTCACGAACGAACAACGCATGGGTCCTACCTCCTGTCCCGCTCCCTCAACCTCTCGGGAGGGCGCGTGTCATGTAGTCGACGATCGCCGCGCGCTGCTCCGGCGTGGTCGAATTGATGAAGCCGCGGGCGTACTTGTCGCCCACGAACAGCCGCCACTCCTCGGCGCTGCGGCGGATGTTGATGATCCGGTCGGCCGAGTGGCACCGCGTGCAGGCTTCGCGCGCGAGATCCCTCCCGGGCAGATCCGGCAGCTCCGCTCCCCCCATCCCGCCCAGGTATCCGTCGGGAGGCGGCTCGACCGGCGGGGGCGCCGGGGGTGCCTGCGGCTCCATCGACGGCGCGGGCAGGTCCCCGTCCAGCGCGAAAGTGTAGACCCGGCCCGGAGCGTAGCTGCCGCCCCGGCCGGTTGCGACCGAGACGTATTGCCGGCCATCGAGCATGTACGTGACCGGATTCGCGAAGCCGGGCGCGAGCGGGAACTCCCACAGCATCTCGCCGTCGTCCGCCCGATAGGCGGTGAAGGACCCGCCGCCGTTGCCGTGGAACACCAGATTGCCGGCGGTGGTCAGCGTCCCGCCGGAGACGCCGCGCTGCTCGAAGCGGTGCCGCCAGCGCTCCTCCTGGGCAACAGGATCCCACGCCGCCAGAAAGGCTCCGGAGCCTCCCATCCCGACCACCATGGGGTCGATCTCCCGATCCCGGGGCCCGGCCTGGGGCACGGCGGCGGGAAGCTCGGCGGCCACGTCAACGCCCCTGATCGGCCCTGCGGCCGGCCGGCGGCGTCCCATGCCGAAGCCCGGCTGCCCGGGCTCGATCGCGAAATCCGGATCCACGGAGTACCAGCGGGAGGTCTCCTGCCCGGGCAGGTAGACGAGGCCGGTGGCCGGATTCCACGAGGTGGCATGCCAGTTGTGGGCGCCGTCCGATCCGGGAGAGATAAGCGCGCCCTCTATGCCGTAACGCGCGAAGTCGGTCTCGATCGGGCGCCCGGTCTCCGGGTCGTACCCCGTCGCCCACGTCACCCGCGCAAACGGCTCCGCGGAGATGAACTCGCCGGTCACGCGATCGATCACGTAGAAGAAGCCGTTCTTGGGCGCCTGCATGATGACCTGCCGCTCGCGCTCGTCGATGACCAGATCGGCGAGGATGAGCGGCTGGGTGGCGGCGTAGTCCCAGTCGTCGCCGGGCGTGGTCTGATAGTGCCAGACGTACTCGCCCGTGTGCGGGCGCACCGCCATGATCGAGGTGAGATAGAGGTTGTCGCCGCCCGCCGGGCTCCGGATATCGCGCGCCCAGGGCCCTCCGTTGCCTACCCCGAAGTAGAGCAGGTCCAGCTCGGGATCCCAGGCCATCCCGTCCCACACGGTCCCGCCGCCGCCGTAGCGCCACCAGGCGCCGGTCCAGGTCTCGGCCGCCCGCTCCAGGGCTTCGCTCTCGAAGGGCTCGGTGGGATCGCCCGGCACCGTGTAGAAGCGCCAGATCAGCTCGCCGGTCTGCGCGTCATAGGCCGACACGAAGCCGCGCACGCCGAACTCGGCGCCGCTGATGCCCGTGATCACCATGCCGTCGACGATGCGCGGGGCGCCGGTGATGCTGTAGTCGTCGAGCGGGCTCCGCACCTGCACCCGCCACACCTCCTCGCCCGTCTCCGCGTCCAGCGCGGCCAGGCTCCCGTTCAGGAGCCCCACGTATACCTTGCCGTCGTAGAGGGCCACGCCCCGGTTGACCGGGCCGCAGCACAGGCTCGGTCCCCGCCGGTGCCGGATGCCGCGCGCGTCCGTAACGTACTGGGTCTGCGGGATCCCCGGGTCCCAGCGCCACTTCTCCTCGCCCGTGCGTGCGTCGACGGCGAACACCACGCTCCAGGTGAGCGTGCCGTACATGGTCCCGTCCGCGACGATCGGCGTCCCCTCCAGCTGGCCCGGGTACGAGCCCGTGTCGTAGCTCCAGGCCAGGCCGAGCCGGTCCACGTTGCCGGCGTCGACCTGGTCGAGGGGGCTGTGGTGGGTTCCGTCCTGGTCGCGGCCGTAGTTGAGCCACTCCCCGAGGGGCGGGTCGAGCAGGATCTCCTGGTGCGGGTAGCCTCCCGACTCCTGCTCTCCGGCGATAAACGCGCCGGCACCGCCCACCACGGCCAGGAGAAGCCACATCCTTCGGTTGCGAATCAAGCCCGGAACCTCGCGCGGTTGGGTGCGTGTCTCATGCCGAAATAGTATGCCCGCGGCCGCGTCACGCACACGGCAGGCCGTCCATCCGCCACCCCGACGACTGCAGCCGGTCGATCAGGTAGGGGAGCCCGAAGGCATGGGTCCAGCCGAAAACCCGGACTCCGCTTGAGAACGCCCAGTTGGGCATGCGCCCGCCGGCGAAGGGATCGCTGTCCCGGCCGGGCAGGCTGCTCACCGCCTCCATCTGCGTGACGAGTTCGCGCTGGGTCGTGTAGCTGTCGAACGGCCGCTCCATCTCATCCGTTCGCAGGTACGCTGCACGCACGCACGCTTCGGTCAGGAACTCCGGGCTGCCCGTCAGGTCGTACGCGACCACCAGCGGGTGGATGCTCGCGAGATACGACTCCATGTCGTGATCGAGGGGAGGGGTAGCGAGCAGGCTGCGGGCGTGCTCGATCTGGCCGAGCTCCACCTCCCGGTCATCGAACAACTGGAGGTACTTGCCCAGCCCGTGGGTGAGGTAGTGCTGGGAGTAGCCGAAGCGGTCGATGACCATGCGGCCGCCCTGCGTCCTCTGCAGCTCCAGAACCCGGTTCAACCGGTCCTCGAGTTCCTCGCGATGGATGTCCTCCCGGGTCGCGTCGTAGAGCTCGGCCAGGTTCCACACCGACAGGTAGAGCCTGCGCCCGGTGAGCCCGTGCTCCCCGAAGACCCGCTTGCGGTAGTAGTCCCCCGTCAGCCGGGCCACCTCGAGTCCCCGGTGATACCCGCTCAGGTAGTAGCTCGCCAGCCAGCCCGCGATCCACACGTGGGCCGTGTACAGCGCGACCGCCTGCTGGTTGGTGTGGCGCGTGCCCATCCCCACGTACGGGCTTCCCTCCGGCTCTTCGAGCGCCGTCCAGTAGTCCAGCGCGGCATTGGTGTCGCCCCGGTAGACCGGGCCCGTCGGCCAGTGCAGGTTGTCCACGTCCATGGTGTGGCGGCTCATGGCCTCGGCTTGGAGGTAGTCGTCCCGGCTGCCCGTCCTCATGAAGTTGAACCACCACTGGAAGTCCTGCGCCGGCTCGTTGTTGCCCCATTGCACCCAGCCGCCCCCGCGGTAGTAGGTCTTCAGGTCGCCGTAGTCGAACATCCCGTACCAGGGCGCCCAGTCCCGGTTGAAGCGCATGTAGCGGAACTTGTACTGGAGACCCCGTTCCAGCCCCGGAATCCCGTTGTCGGCGGTCGCGAAGGTGCCGTAGACCCCCGAATCCCGGTACCACGCGGGCGGCGCGTGCGCGACGGGAGGGTCGAGGACCGCGAGCGCGGACGCCCTCACGGCCGCGAGATCGGCGTCGCCGTCGTGGAAGTCGAGCAGCAGCTCGGTCGTCTTGGTGATGCCCCGGGCGAAATTGCCCACCATGCCCCCGTCGGCCTGGGGGCTCGCACGCTGGAAGCCTTTCGGCGGATGGTCCGGAGGCCAGGTGTAGGCGTGCATCCGGCGCGCCTCCAGATCGACGGCAAGGCGGTTGGGGTATTCCTCCAGCATCCCGCGCATGCCGATGCTGATGCCCCTCTCGCTGTCGGAGAGGTCGATCCATCCCTCGGCGCTTTCGGCCTCCGCGACTACGCGGTCCGAGGCGACGGTGGCCGAAAATCCCCCGATCCGTTCATCCGGTCCGGACTCGGGGATCGGCGGGACGCCGTCCGCATCCGGGCCGGTCTGGAGCACCGAGAAGGTGGAAGCGCCCGCGGTGTTCTCCTCCAGAAGGGTCGGCTCGCCGCTCTCCCACCAGCGGCCCGCGCCGAGCGCCGTCCTGAACACCGGGTCCGCGCCCAGGCGGTACGCGACCCCGAGCCCCGCCGAGGCGATCATGTCGTCCGGCCGGGTGATGCCGGGGTCCATCGAGCGTTCGAACTCGTCGACGATCAGCTCCCCCTGGGTGGCCACGTCGCGATGCTGCCGGCCCTCCAGCGGGGCGCCCTGGTCCGGATTTCCCGTGTAGGTGACGGTGTGGAGAACCTTCAGGTGCGCCCTTCCCGCGTACGCGTGGATGTAGGTGACGAAGGGGGAGGGAGGGTGTTCGGGCCGCTGGTAGCGGTACTCTCCCTCGATCCGGAGGATGGCGTGCATCGGCCCCGAGCCCCTCTCGACGAAGGTCTGATGGATCACGGCGGACGACGCGTCCACGCCATCGGCGTCCACGAGGTCCAGAAACGACCCGCGCGCGCCGATCCCCTCGGCGATCACGTGCCCGGGCCCGAAGCCGTCGCCCGCCGGGTTGAACTCGACCCGGTCGACGAACCCGCTTCCGCCCTTCTGCACGCGAACCCGGAGCGGCCCGGTGTCGATCTCGGCGAACCCGTTCTGGCGCTGGTTGTTCACGAACCGGATCGGAGACTCGACCTCCACGGTGCGCCGCACCTCCGGCCCGTGCTCCACCGTGTACCGCCCGGAGCCATCGGTGAAGAAATCGACCCAGATCCACTTGAGGCTCCCGTCCGCGAGGCCCCAGGTGGTCACGGGGGTGATCTGGGAGGGGATCTCTTCGCCAGCGCCGTTGCGTAATCGCACGTTCTCCGTGGAGACCAGATCCCCCTGCGGAAACGGAATGCCGAACGTGACCGGCGCTCCCGGACGCTCTCCCTCGACCGTGATCGGGATCTGCGCCGGGCGCGGGGAGCACGCGAGGAGCAGCGTGCCCGCGATCAGCGCGGGGACGAGGATGAGCTTCGGCGCGTTCACGGGCTTCGGGCTCGGACCCGCGTCCCCGAGGCGGGATCCAGGAAAAGTGTGGCGTTGTGGTGTCGGCGCAGAATCGACGCCGGACACGCGGTTGCGATCGGGCCGTTGAGCGTGTCGTGCACGGCGTCCGCCTTGCGCTCCCCCGGAACCACGCAGTTGATGACCCGACCGCTCATGATGGCCGGGACCGTCAGGGTGAGCGCGCGCCGCGGCGTTTCGTCGAACGAGGAGAACCAGCCGTCGTGGACCTGCTGCCGGCGGCACGCGTCGTCGAGCTCGACCTCCTTCACCAGGAGCGGGTCGTCGAAATCGGCTACGGGCGGGTCGTTGAAGGCGATGTGTCCGTTCTCGCCGATGCCGATGCAAGCCACGTCCAGGGGGTGCGCCCGGAGGAGCGACTCGTATCGCTCGATCTCCCCCTGCAGGTCATCCGCATCACCGCGCATCAGGTGCACGCCGCCCGGCTG
The DNA here is from genome assembly GCA_009841185.1 of Gammaproteobacteria bacterium. Taxonomy (GTDB): domain Bacteria; phylum Gemmatimonadota; class Gemmatimonadetes; order Longimicrobiales; family Gaopeijiaceae; genus BD2-11. The sequence goes on along the minus strand of VXMG01000141.1, from coordinate 8,829 downwards.
CACCGCGTCCAGCAGGTGCTCGCGCAGGAACCTGCGGAAGCTCGCCGGATGATCCTCCGGGAGCTCCGTGTACTCGTCGAGATGGAAGACGGTGACCCTGGCCCAGTCGATGGCCTTCCGCCTCAAGGCTCCCAGGAACGACAACTGAGACACCGCGGCGGCAAACACCAGATTGGCTTCCCCTCTGCTCGCGATGGCGGAGGCGAGCCACCTCTCGACGCCCGCGGCCGCCGCCTCCCCCAGCTCCCCGGGCGTCCCGTACACCTCCACGCGGAGCGCGTCCCTGCGGAACGACCGGGTTGGCTCCACCTCCGGGCCTCCCGCGCTTCCCGCCCGAGGATCCTCCCTCGACGCGCGCGCCCGAACCGACGTTTCGTTCATCCGAGGAGTCCCGTGACGGCGAACCACGTCGTGACCAGCGAGAACGCGATCACCGCGATCAGACCCGCGTTCCATCCCGGCGTGGCGAGATGCCCCTCTCCCATCACCTCGCGCCGGTTCAGCAGGTAGAACGCGGGGATGGCCACTGCGGGCAGGATGGCCGCCTGCAGCGCCATGGCGATCACCATGAGCACCGGCGGCGTCTGCTCCAGGAACACCGAACCGAAGGAGAACAGGAGCCCCAACCCGATCAGGAGCCTCGACGACCGCGAGCGCAGATCCCGTTTCCAGCCGGCGTAGTCGGCGACCAGCCAGGGCGCGATCAGCACCAGGGGAAACACCGTGGACAGCCCCGCCCCGGAGATCCCCACGATCAGCAGGAAGGCCGCCAGGTCGCCTCCGATCGGCTCCAGCAGCCCGATCATCTCCAGGGTTGACTCCATGGTCATGCCGCGCACGAACAGGGTGCCGGCCGCCACCGCCATGACCATCGCGCTCAGGAAGACCATCACCGAAGCCGACACCAGCGCGTCCCGCTTCTCGCGGCCGAGATCGTCCACGGTCCAGCCCTTCTCGGCCACCACCGTGCTCCGCACGATGAAGACCGCCGCCGAACAGGTCGTGCCCGCCATGGCGGCCACCAGGCGGCTGGCGTCCGGCGTGTCGGGGATGGAGGGGACCATGCCCGCGACCACCGCGGAGTACGTCGGCGACACCATGAAGAAGACGGCGACGAAGCAGAACACCATCAGGATCACGAAGACGGTCAGGACCTTCTCGAAGAGCCGGTAGTGCCCGAACCAGAGCATCAGGAAGATGGCGCTGGCAGCCGCCAGCACGATCCAGCCGGTCGGGACCACGAGCGCATCCCCCGGCGAGACGAGCCGGATCCCTTCCTGGAGCAGTTCCGCAACGATCCCCATCACCCCGGTCAGCGCGACCAGCTCGCCCAGCACCAGCGCGGCCAGCACGTACAGCGCCAGGATCTTCCCGACCCTGGGGATCCCGGTCTTGAAGCTCTGCAGCGCCGTCCGCCCGGTGACCAGCGTCAGGCGACCAAACGCCACCATCAGCACGTAGGTGAAGATCCCCGACAGCACGAGCGCCCAGAGCAGGTTCATGCCGTACCGGGCGCCCGCCATCCCCATGGTGGTGATGCTGCCCGTGCCGATGTTGTACCCGATCAGGAAAAGCCCCGGCCCCACTGCACTCAGTGCGACCAGGGCCTTCCCCGACAGCGACCGGGTTCCCGTGGCGGACTGCGGTACGGGCTGCGGGCGGCGGGGCCGATTCACGGCCTTTGCGCGGTCGAGCGGTCCCAGGGGAAGCTCAGCGTCGGCTGGTGCTCGTAGCGACGCAGCTCGATCGTCAGCGTGGCCCCGGCGCCCGGCTCCAGGCGCACGTCGAAGTGGGGGGCATCGATGGGAATCACCCGTTCCCCAAGGGTCACGCGAGTCGCGTGGTGTTCCCCGTATGCTCCCGCCTGCACTGTGACCGTGCGGGCCTCGAGGGGCCCGACGTTGACGAGGGTGAGCGTGACGCCGTCGGGCGCGATGCGCTCCACCAGCGCGGCCACATCCTCCGGGAGTCCGGCCCGCCCCCGCCCGGGATCGAAATGACGGACCTGCGCGTGGAGCGGGAGGGGCCCGTGCGTGGATCCCCCCGGGTCGTTCGCCCCCAGGGTCAGGTTGATCAGGGCCTTGGTGGAGACCGGGTTCGCCCTCAGATTGCCGCTCGCGCGCAGCCGGCGGGCGGCCTGCCGCACGTCGTCGATGGCGCTCCGCAGGGCGGCCACCGGATAGTCCGGGTCCTTCCCCTCCAGGAAGTCGATCCACCGGAGGTCGGGGTGATGGCGCATGCGCGCCGCCTCCGCCGCCGGAAGGCGCTCCCGGTCCTCCGGCCTCAGCGACCACATGTAGATGTCGAGCAGCACGTTGACGTGGTTGCCGAGGGCGCCGGAGGGCGGATCCCCCACGGGCGCGTACCCGTACCATCCGCCGTCGCCGTGGTAGCGCGGCAGCAGCACGCGTCCATCGTCGCCGATGCGGCTCGCGGCGAACAGGTTGTCGAACTGGCGCCGCAGCACACCGGTGTAGCTCTGGTCGCCCGTCACCAGCAGGGCGGCCCCGAAGGCCTCGGGAGGTCCCCGGAGCGTGTAGTTGCGCTCGCCTCCGTCCGGGGAGTTCCATCCGAAGACGCCGCTGTACCAATTCCCGTCCCACGCGCCCCCGATGGTCCCGTCCAAACCGATGTTCGACGGAATGTTGCCGCCCGCCGCATCGATCCGCTCCCGCCACGCGTCCACGTACTCGAGCACCCAGGCGCGATACTCCGCCTCCCCCGTGACCATGTAGGCGTGCAGGGCGAGCATCGTCGCGTTGAGGTTGAGGGGATGATCTCCCAAGATGTTGCCGGACTCGATGAACCGCGTTCGCCGGGGCGAGGCGGGGTCCACTTCAGGACCCACCGGACCGTCCCAGTCGTCGACCGTGGCCGGCGTCATCTTCGGGCCCAAGCTCCCGTTGAACAGGCTGCGGATGATCCGGAGACCGGGATCGTAGTTGGGCGCCGCGGGATCCTCGTTCATGTAGAAGCCGGCGAAACGCCTGAGGCGTTCCTCATACACGGCGTCGTTCGGCCGGCTCAGGCCGTGGAAGTAGAACGGACCCAGCCCCTCGCTGATGTGCTCCCAGTCATACGAGGTCATGAACTCGCGCTGGTAGATGCCGTCCCGAGCCATCTCGAGTTCCGGAACCCGCGCCTGCCCGACCTGGCGCAGGTGCCCTTCCCACGCCTTTTCCCAGGTCTCGATGATGGACTCGGGACCGCCCAGGGCATGCGCCAGAGGCCAGTTGCGGATGTTTTCCATGAGGTCGTCGGGACCGTCGCCGACCCCCCACCTCGGAGTCACCGGCAGAAACCCGCGCTCGTCCAGGAACGCGTCCGCGTAGAGGCCGACACCCTGTGCGTTGATCTCGAGCAGGGCGCGCTGGGCGAGCGCCCACGCGGGCGCCGGCAGCGGCGTGTCGATCACGACCGTCCCGGCGGACAGAGAAACGGACCCTTCTCCGCGGCTCCTGGCGGAGACCTCGTCCCGGAACGACCCCAGGACGCTCCCTGACCCGGCGGCGAGGCCCACCAGGATGAGCGCGACCGTACGAGAGGTCATTTGCCCCAGCCTCTGTCAGGTGCCCGGACCGACCCCCGCCAAGACGCGCGGGCCGGTCCGGGCCTCAGGCCTCAGCCCGGATTCTGCACCATCTCGCCCGGCGACACGTCGATCTCCCGCTGCGGAATCGGATACACCAGCCGGATGTCCCCGGCCGAGAGGCCCGCCGCCCTCAGGGGCTCGAAGCTCGACATCACCTGCTGTGCGACCCCGAAACGGAGGAGGTCGGCCCAACGCTTGCCCTCGGTGATGAACTCTAGCTGCCGCTCGAACAGCAGCTTCTCCTGGAACGTCCCGGGGGTGCCGGCATCGATGGGCGACGCTCCGGCACGCGCGCGCACCTGGTTGATCAGCCCGTACGCCTCCCCGCCCTCGCCGAGCGCCTCGGCCAGCATCAGCAGCACGTCCGCGTAGCGGAAGACGGGGAAGTTGTTGTCGGCGTCGGCCTGCGCGAAGGGGATGCTCTCCCACTTCTTGACGTACACGTTGCCTTCGTCCGAGACGGCGAACGTCCCGCCCATGCCGCGCGCGTCGTTCTCCGCCATCATGTACTGCATCGAGTGGATCTCGTCGATGCCCGGGGAGAGGACCTGGGGCGCATTGCCCGCACCGACCCCGCCGGATCCGCCGAACGGCGTGTAGTAGTCGGTGAACTGGCTTCCGGTCCCGGTCCCGCCGGCCTTGTACTGTAGCTCGAAGACGGACTCGGCGTTGTTCTCGTTGGCCACGCCCCAGAGGTCGGCGTAGTTGGGCACCAGCGAGTACTGCCCGGAGCTCATCACCCGCCGCAGCGCATCCGCCGCGGCGCCGGACTGGCCGTTGGTCAGGTAGACCAGACCCAGCAGGGTATTGGCGGCGCCGCTGGTGGCGCGCCCCACGTCCGCCCCGCTGTAGGAAGCCGGGAGCAGCCCCTGGGCGGTCTCGAGGTCCTCGGCGATCTGCGCGTAGACCACGTCCGCGCTCACCTGGTTCACCTCGACGTTGGGCGAAGTCACCGCCTCGAGCTGCAACGGGACGTTCCCCCAGAGGACGCCGAGGTGGTAGTAGAACAGCGAACGGATGAAGAGCGCCTCACCGCGGATGCGGCTGGCGACGTTCTGGTCCTCGAGGTTGTCGATGCGATCGAGGATGAGGTTGGTGCGCGCGATGCCCTGATACGCCGTCGTCCAGGGAACGGACAGCTCCTCCTGCGTCGACAGCTCGGAGAAGTGGGCGATGCGGTGGAACACCTCCGCGAGACCCGTCGCGCCGCCTCCGTTCATCGTGTTGTCGGAGCGCATCTCGTGCAGGAGGACGTAGGACCGGTTGTAGGCGCCGTTGCTCGCAAGGGTGGCGTAGGCGCCGTTGATGGCGACGTCGAAGTCGGTGGGCGTCTGGTAGAAGGCCTCCACGTTCCGCTCGGAGATCGGGCTCAGCAGCGTGAAATCCTCGCTGCAGGCGGAGAGGAGGAACACTACCGGGAGCGTCAGTATGGCTCTTGTTCTCAGTTTCATTTTCTCACCCCCCCTTAGAATCCGATCTCGGCGCCGAACTGGAACGCCCGCATCAGCGGGTACGCCCCGTAGTCCTGCCCCGGTGTCAGCCCGGTGGACTGGACGCTCGCTTCGGGGTTCCAGCCCCAGTAGTCCGTCCACATGAACACGTTGTTCACGGCGCCGAAGACCCGTACGCTGCCCGGCGCCCGGCCGAAGATCCCGCCCACCAGATCCGGCGGCACGTTCCAGGAGAGCGAGATGCTCTTGAAGCTCGTGTACGAGCCGTCCTCCATCTGGTAGTTGGACGGCCTCGTGTTCCCGCCGTGGTCCTGCCGGTCCGGCTTGGGGTCCCAGCCGTTGCCCGGCTCCTCCGGCGACCTCCAGTAGTTGCCGACCAGGTTTCCGTACGCGTTGAAGTTGCCCTGGGCCGTCAGATGCCGGCGGGTAAGGTTCAGCACCTCGCGCCCGACCACACCCTGGAAGAAGACGCTGAGCTCCAGATCCCCGAAGGCGAAGCGGTTGAACAGGCCCCACGTCATGTCGGGGTTGTAGCTGCCCAGCTCGGTGCGGTCGTCGGCGGTGATGCGCCCGTCGCCGTTGACGTCCTTCCACTTGATGTCCCCGGGCGTGACGTTCCGTGAGTCGGCGGGGCTCGAGGCGATGTCCGCCTCGCTCTGGTAGATGCCGTCGTGCACGTATCCGTAGTAGGCGCCGATCTCGCCCCCGACCTGGGTGATGTGCCGCACGCCCGCCACACCCGCGGCGAGGATCGGGTCGCCCTCGGGGCCGAGCTTTACGACCTCGTTGGTGTTCATGCCCAGGCTGAGGTCCGTGGACCACTGGAAGGCGCCGACCAGGTTCCGCGAAGTGATCTGCGCCTCGAAACCCGTGTTGCGGACCTCGCCGACGTTGGTCAGGACGGTCGCGAAGCCCGTGGAGGACGGCACGTTCACGTTCAGCAGCAGGTCTTCGGTGTTCGAGACGTAGTAGTCGAAGGCACCGTAGATACGGTCGGCCAGGATCCCGAAGTCCACGCCCATGTTGAGCTGCCGCGTGGTCTCCCAGGTGAGTTCGCGGTTGCCCAGCGTCCGCGGAGTGGCTCCGGCGACCACGGCGTCGCCCAGGACGTAGGGCTGGCGCCCGACCAGGCCGATGGAGCCGTAGTTCGGGATCTGGAAGTTCCCGGTGACGCCGTAGCTGACGCGCGGCTTGAGCTGGCTGAAGAAGGTGCTCCCGCGCATGAACGGTTCCTCGGTCATCTGCCACCCGAGCGACAGCGAGGGGAAGTAGCCCGTCTGATTGCCCCACCCGAAGCGCGATGAGCGGTCGGACCGGAAGGTCGCGGTTGCGAGATACCGGTTCAGCAGCGTGTAGTTGACCCGTCCCAGCGCGGATACCAGCGACCACTCCGACTGTTGCTGGTCCCCGCCCGTGATCTCGCCGCCGTTGATGGTTCTGACCTGGTCGTCGGGGAAATTCCGGGCGATCACGTCCTGAGTGTCGTCGAACTGATGCTCGGCCGTGTACCCGGCCAGCACGTTGAAGCTGTGCGGGCCTGACGACCTGTTCCAGGTCAGGGTGTTCTCGAGCAGCCAGTTGCGGCTCTGACCCGAGAGGGCCTGCGCGTACGGGTCGGGGACGTTCCGCCCGCGGTACTGCAGGCGCGTTCCCTGGTAGAAGTGCCGGTTTCTGGTGTCGTAGTCGTAGCCGAAGAGTGCGCGGTAGCGGAGGTCGTCGCGCAGGTCCAGGTCGGCCGACACGCTGCCGAACACGCGTCCCGTCTGCAGATCGTCGTCGATGTAGTCGCGGGCGGCCAGGGCGTGATTGGTGCTGGTCATGCCGTTGCCCAGGGCGTTGATGCTGTTCTCGCCACGCTGCAGGTAGTTGCCCTCGGCGTCGTAGATGCGCGCCACGGGCGAGGACACCATCGCCGAGTAGATGAGGCCCGGCGGCCTGCCGAAGTAGGGGGCGTGCGCCGCCTTGCGGTCGTGGTCGGCGTAGGCCGAGTTGACGTCCACGTTCAACTGCAGTCGGTCGGTCGGATCCAGGGTCAGGTTGGCGCGCAGCGCGAGCCTCCGGAAGTTGGAGCCCTTGATGACGCCGGACTGGTCCATGTAGGAGCCCGATACGAAGTACGCGAGATTCTCCGAGCCTCCCCGGACCGAGGCGTCGTAGTTCTGCAGCACCGCCTGATCGAGGACGGCGCCGATCCAGTCGCTGTCGGTCCCGTCCCAGTTCACGTAGGCCTCGGGGATCATCTGCGATCCGCTCGCACCGTTTTCGGCGCGGCCGGCGTTGTTATCCGGATTGTAGAGCGGGTTGTAGGCGGGACTCGCCGGATTCAGGGGATCCCGGCCCTGCAGGTAGGAGTTGTTGCGCGCATCCTTCACGTACTGGATGTTCTCCGCAGCGTTCATCAGGCGCGGCCGATTGAAGGCGGTCTGCACGCCGCCGTAGGCCCGGAAGCTCACCTGCGGAGGCGCGCCGCGCTCCCCCCGCTTGGTCGTGATCAGGATGACGCCGTTGGAGCCGCGCGAGCCGTAGATGGCCGCGGCCGCGGCGTCCTTCAGGACCTCGATGGTTTCGATGTCGTTGGCGTTGAGGTTGGCCAGCGGGTTGGCCCGCGTCACGCCGAAACTGGCCCTCTGCAGGCTCACCTCGCCTTCGATGTTCAGGTTCATCGAGTACGGCACCCCGTCGATGACGTAGAGGGGCTCGGTGCCTGCGGAGATCGAGCCCCTGCCGCGGACCAGGACCTGCGGAGCCGTCCCCGGTTCCCCGGACGACTCGGCCACGTTGACGCCGGCCAGCCGCCCCTGAAGCGCGGTCTGCAGGTTGGGCGTCACCGAAGCCTGGGCGATTTCGATGCCCGGGACCGAAGTCACCGCGCCCGTCACTTCCCTGCGCAGCTGGGTTCCGTACCCGACGACCACCAGCTCGTCCAGGCCGAGCACCGTTCCGGTGAGGGCCACGTCCTGCACCACCGCCTCACCCTCCGTGACTGTGATCTCTCGCCGCTCGGTCTCGAAGCCGAGGTACTGGAAGAGGACGACCTGCGGGCCGGCGGGAACGTTGATCAGGAGGTAGCGGCCCTCCTCGTTGGTGAGGCCCCCGATGCCGGTGCCTTCGATGGACACCTGCACCGTGGCGAGCGGTTCGCCGGTCTCGGCTGATGTGACGGCGCCGGTCACCTGTCCGTGCACCGGCAGCGCCGCCGCCATCACGCCGGCGAGCAGACCAAATGAGATTCGTAGGCTTCTTCGCATATTGCCTCCAGGAAAGGGAGTTACAACGGGCGCGGCCAAGCCGGGCACGCGCAACCCAAAGGTTGGGGGCGGCACGCCCGGACCGACGGTCGCGACGACTGAAAACGTATTGCACCAAGGCAAGAAACGCACCAGCACGGAGGTCCTCTGCAAGCGCGGCATCCCGCAGCCGAGCGAGGGGGAAGCGGAAGGAGGTCCTGCCCTGGCGGCGAGGCTGGCGCGGTCACCCGTCCAATACCGCCGTACCGCGGCTGGAGGTTTCGGCGGACCGGCGGAACTGCGTGTGGAGTCTACCTTCTCGTGGTAATCACGATCACGCCGTTCGCGCCGCGGCTTCCGTAGATCGCCGTGGCGCCGGCATCCTTCAGCACATCGATGCGCACGACATCCCTGGGGCTGATGGCCATGAGAGCCGAGCCCGCCGGCGCCATGATCGTCCGGCCGTCGATCACGAACAGCGGCTCCCCGCCCCCCATGAACAATCTCTGAAACAAATCTCCAAGCCACCGAGACAACAGGCACTCGAGGAAGAGAGAAT
>VXMG01000010.1:0-17510 GCA_009841185.1 Gammaproteobacteria bacterium | reverse complement strand
GGAGCTCCCCGCACCCCCCTCCCTCCGCGTCGCGGTCGACACCACCACGACCACGGTGGGCGGGCGCTTCCGGCTGACCGTAGCCGTCGAGCACGCGCCCGGCGCGACCGTCCAGTGGCCCGACTCGCTCGACCTGGCGCCTTTCGAGGTGCTCGGAGCGGTGGTGAGCCCCACTACCGTGGCCGACGGCCGCGCCACGACCACGGCCGTTCTCACCCTGACCGCCTTCGAGCTGGGCGAGCTGGAGATCCCGAGCTTCACCGTCGGCGTGACCTCCCCTGGCGGCGTGACCGAACTCGTCACCGACCCCTTCGGCATCGCGGTGGTGAGCGTCGGACTCGACGAGGGGCAGGACATCCGCGACATCCGGGGCCCCCTGTCCATCCCGCGCAGCATGCTGGTGATCGGGCTCTGGGTCCTCGCGCTCGCGCTGGCCGCGGCCGGCGGCTGGTGGCTTGCGCGCCGCGCCCGGCAGCGCACGACCGACGAAGGACCCGTCTCCGAGGATCCGCTGCGGCCCGCCCACGAGCTGGCGCATGAACAGCTCGACTGGCTCGAAACATCGGGGCTCCTGGGACAAGGACGCATCAAGGAGTACTACATCGAGGTGTCGGACATCATTCGGCGCTACCTGGAAGGGCGTTACGCCATCCGGGCACTGGAGATGACCAGCCGGGAGGTGCTCGAGCAGCTGGACGACGCGGGCGTGAGCTGGGACGTCCACGACCGCTTCACGGCCTTCCTGGCGCACTGCGACCTGGTCAAGTTCGCAAAACACCGCCCGAGCCCGACCGCGTGCGCCCTCATCGTGCCGGACGCACGGGCGCTCGTGGACGCGACCCTGCCGCCTCCGGAGCCCGAGCCGGAGGAGGAAGGCGAAGGAGGCGATGAGCTGGAGGAGGATGGCTTGACGGGCGCCGGCGAACCGGCCGGGGCGGTTGGCGCGCAGCCGCAGGTCGTCCAGCTTGCCGGCGGGGACGGACGATGAATTTCGAGTTCGCGGATCCCGCCTTCCTCTGGCTGCTGCTCGCGGTCCCCGCGCTCGCGTGGTGGTACTTCGCGCGCCGGACGCGCAAGGGCGGCTCGCTGGTCTATTCGGACCTCGCGGCAGTGCGGCGCGCGGACGTCCGCCGGGGCGGACGCTGGCGTCACGTGCTGCCCGTGCTGCGCCTGCTGGCCGTGGCCGCGCTGGTGCTGGCCTTCGCCCGGCCCCGCGCCGGCGTCACCAGCGAGAACGTCCTCACCGAAGGCATCGACATCGTGCTGGTGCTGGACATCTCGAGTTCCATGCTGGCCGAGGATCTCGAGCCCAACCGCATCGACGCCGCCAGGCAGGTCGCGGCCGACTTCGTCGCCGGGCGTCGGAATGACCGTATCGGCCTGGTGGTCTTCGCGGGTCAGGCTTTCACCCAGGTGCCGCTCACCCTGGACTACGGCGTCGTGGGCGAGCTGATGGACGAGCTGGACGTGGGCATGGTAGAGGACGGCACCGCGGTCGGGATGGGGCTCGCCACCGCGATCAAGCGGCTGAACGAGAGCGTCGCCGAGTCGAAGGTCGTGGTGCTGCTCACCGACGGCCGCAACAACCGCGGCGAGATCGACCCGCTCACCGCCGCGCAGATGGCACAGGCCCTGGGCGTGCGGGTGTATACCATCGGGGCCGGATCGCGCGGCACCGCCCGCGTTCCGGTCGACGACCCGCTGTTGGGCCGTCGCTACGCGACCGTGCGCGTGGACGTGGACGAGGAGACGCTTGCCGAGGTCGCCAGCACCACCGGCGGACAGTATTTCCGGGCCACCGACACCGAGAGCCTGGCGAGCATCTACCAGGAAATCGACGAGCTGGAAACCACGGAAATCGAGGTGCAGAACTTCACGCGCTATACCGAGCTCTTCCACTTTCCCCTCGCGGCCGGGCTCCTGCTTCTGCTGATGGAAGCCGGTCTCGCGAACACGCTTCTGCGCAAGCTCCCGTAGCGGCCAATGTTCAGATTCGGATCCGTGGAACTGCTCTTCGGGCTGCTGCTGGTGCCCCTGCTGGCGCTGCTGCTCTGGCATGGGGCGCGCTCGCGCCGGCGGGCGCTGGACCTATTCGGCGACAACGAGCTGGTGCAGCGGCTGGCGGCATCCGTGCACCGGCGCAACCGGACGCTCCGCACCCTGCTCTTCGTCGGCAGCGTCGGCTTGCTGCTCACCGCGCTGGCACGCCCCCAGTTCGGCACCCGGGTGGAGACCGTGCGGCGCGAAGGCAAGGACGTCGTGGTGGCGCTGGATCTGTCCCGTTCCATGCTCGCCGAGGACATTGCGCCCAATCGGCTGCAGCGCGCCAAGCTGGAGATCCTTCGCCTGGTGGACCGGCTCGAGGGCGACCGTGTCGGGCTGGTGGCCTTCGCCGGCCAGGCGTTCGTACAGAGCCCGCTGACCACCGACTACGCTGCCACCCAGCTTTTCCTGAGCGCCATGGACGTGGACCTGGTGCCGGTGCAGGGGACGAATCTGGGGGAGGCGATGAACGTCGCGCTCGACCTCTTCGACGAGGAGGTGCGCGAGTTCCGGGTGCTCCTGATCGTGACAGACGGGGAGGACCACGAGGGCGAGGTCGACGAAGCCGTTCGGCGCGCCAACGATGCCGCCGTGCGCGTCTTCACCGTGGGTATCGGATCTCCCGACGGGGTCCCGATCCCCGAATTCGACGACGCGGGCAACAGGCAGGGCTTCCAGCGGGACGCCGACGGCAACGTCGTGACCACGCGCCTGGACGAGGCTACCTTGCGGCGAATCGCCGGCGCGACCGGGGGAGGCTTCTACCTCAGCACCCCGCAGAGCGTCGAGCTCGATGCCCTGATCGACGAGATGAGCGCGGTGGGCACGCGCGAGATCGATGCCCGCGAGATCGCGCAGTTCGAGGAGCAGTTCCAGCTTTTCCTGGGAGCGGCCCTCCTCCTGCTGCTGATCGAACCGCTGCTGCCGGCTCGGAAAAGGGGCGAGGCCCGGAGGCAGGCCACCCGGTGGACGGGAGGTGCCGAATGAGAGACCGGATGGCGTTGCTGATGACGACCGGCACGCTGTTGATGGCTGGCGCGTTGCTCCTGCCGGGTGCGCTGAGCGCCCAGCGCTCGTTGGTCGAGGAGGCCAACCGCCTCTACGCGGAGGGGCGCTACGCCGAGGCGCACGAGATGTACCTGGAGGCGTTGCGCGAGAATCCGGGTTCCCCGCTCATCCGCTTCAACGAGGGCAACGCCCTCTATCAGAATCAGGAATTCGAGCGCGCCCTCGAGGCGTACCGGGACGCCATCCAGAGCGGAGACACGGCGCTGGCCGAGGGCGCCTGGTACAATCTGGGCAACTCGCTCTTCCGTCAGCAGCAGCTCGACGCGAGCCTCGAGGCGTACAAGCAGGCGCTGCGCATCAACCCCGGGGATCTCGACGCCAAGCACAATCTCGAGCGCGTGCTGGAGCAGATGGAGGAGCAGGAGAATCAGCAGGATCAGATTCAGGACGATCAGGATCAGGAGAATCAGGATCAGCAGCAGCCTCCCCCCGAGGGAGATCCGGAGCAGGATGAGCAGGAGCAGGACCAGCCGCCGCCCGAGAACGACGACCAGGAGCAGGAGCAGCCGGCCCAGCCGCCGCCCGGGCAGATGACGCCCGAGGAAGCCGAGCGCCTGCTCCAGGCCATTCAGGAAGACCCTGACGAGGTCGACCGTCCGCCACGGGCCGACTCGCTCGGGCGGAGACCGCGCAAGAACTGGCGATGAGGGGGGTGCGGGTCTTGCGGAGGTTCGCGGCGTTGGCGGGCGGTTGCGTGCAGCGGCTCGGATTGGCAATGGCCGCGAGGGTCTCGCCTGCGGTGCCGTTTCTCGTCCTGGCCCTGGCCGCAGGCCCGACAGACGGGACCGCCCAGCAAATCTCCGCGCGCGCCTACCTGAACAGCAACCAGGTCGGCGTCGGGCAGCAGTTCGTGCTGAACGTGGAAGTGTCCGGGACCCAGGGCGTGGACCAGGACCCCGAACTGCCGGACCTGAGTTCCTTCTCGGTGTACCTGGGGAGCGGCTCCTCGAGCTCCATCCAGATGTCCGGCGGGCGCACCAACATCACGCTCTCCATCCAGTATCGCTTCCAGGCCACGAGCGCGGGCACCTTCACCGTCAACCCCTTCGAGGTGCGGGCCGGCGGGGGCGCTTTCACCACCGAACCCCTCACCCTGACCGTTTCCGACGCGCCCGTCCCCCAGGGGCCTTCGGCGGGACCGGGTGCGGCAGACCGCGGCGTCGCGCCCGAGGACCTGTTCGTGGAGGCGGTGCCGAGCCACCGGCAGGTGTACGAGAATCAGCCGGTGGTGGTCGACTACCGCATCTTCACGCGCGTGAACGTGAGTTCGTACAGCATCACCCAGCTGCCTCCTGCGACGGGGTTCTGGGTGGAGGAGTATCCACCGGCGGGCAACCCGGTGATCGGGCAGACGGTCCGCGACGGAATGCAGTACACCACCGCGACCATCCGCAAGGTGGCGCTCTTCCCGACCGGGTCGGGCGCGCGCACCCTCGAGCCGCTCGGCATCGAGGCGCAGGTGCGGGTGCGCCGCCGCTCGGCCTTCGACCCGTTCGAGGACTTCTTCGGGCGTGGATCGCTCCTGAACTCGAACATTTCGACGGCGGCAGCTTCGCGGCCGGTGGAGATTGAGGTGCTGCCGCTGCCCAGCGGGCGCCCGGAGAACTTCACCGGATTCGTGGGCGACCTGGAAGTTGCCGCCACCCTCGACCGCGACAGCGTGCAGGTCAGCGATGCGGTCACCCTGACCGTGGAGGTTGCGGGGAGCGGCAACCTGCGCATGCTGGCCGAGCCCGAGGTGGAGGTGCCGCCCGGCTTCGAGGCCTTCCCGCCCGAGGTGACCGAGCGCGTCAACCGCACCGACGCGGGGGTGAGCGGAACGCGCACCTACGAGTACGTGCTGGTGCCGCGGGTGCCCGGGGTGGGGGCCATACCGCCCGTCGAGCTGGCCTACTTCGATCCCGAGCGGGAGGTCTACGAGGTCGCGGCCAGCGGGGCGCTCGCGGTCGAGGTCACCGGGGTGGCGGCGGACGGGCCGCTGGGGACTGGCCGGGTGCGGGCGGGAGTGGAGGAACTGCGCACCGACATCCGCTTCATCCAGCTCGGCAGCCCGGCCCTGGTGCTGGCGAACCGGACGCTGTTCGCGCACCCCCTCTTCTGGATCACCCTGCTCGTGCCGCTGGCGGCGGTGGGTGGGGCGGCGGGGTTGCGCCGGCACCGAGACAGGTTGCAGGGCGATGTCGCGTACGCCCGCTCGCGGCGCGCGGCGAAGGTGGCCCGGAAGCGCCTTGCGGAAGCGCGCAAGCTGGCTGACGGGGAGGATGTGCGCGCCTTCTACGCCGAGGCCGGCCACGCGCTCGAGGGCTTCCTGGCGGACAAGCTCAACATCGCCGCCGCCGGCATGATCCGGGACGAGGTTCGGGACCGGCTGGCCGCCCTGGGCGTCGACACCGAGGCGGCCGAACCCTACATGGAGTGCCTCGAGGAGTGCGACCGGCAGCGTTTCGCCCCCCCGACCGCGTCGGCGGAGGAGCGCGCGCGCTTCCTTGGCCGGGTGGAGGCGGCGATGGCGGCCATGGCGGAGGACCTCGCCCGATGAGCGCGCGGTCGGCGATGTCTCCAAAGTGGACACCCGTGTCCTCTCCGGGACTCTCCCGGGGGGCATCGGCCGGCGCCACGAGGCTGACGGTCCTGGCGATCCTCGCGGTGGCGACCGCAGTCCTGCCCGGGTTGGCGATCCCGACGGCACGGCTCCACGCCCAGGACGAACTCTTCGAAGAGGGCAACCGCCTCTACCAGCAGGAGGACTACCAGGGCGCGCTCGACAACTACCTGCGCATCCGCGAGGCGGGGTTCGAGAGCCCGGGCCTCCACTACAACATCGGCAACGCCTACTTCAAGGCGAACGAGCTGGGCCGGGCCATCCTCTACTACGAGCGGGCCCGGCGGCTCGCCCCCGGCGACCCCGACATCCTCGCCAACCTGGAGCTGGCCCGTTCGCTGGGCGCGGACGAGATCATCCCGCTGCCGCGCTTCTGGCTTTTCCGGGTCGGGTCGTGGTGGATGAACCTCTTCCCGCGCTCACTCCTCATCGGGCTGACGGCCGCGGGCTACCTGATGGCGGCCGGGGCGGTGGTGGTGCTGGTGCTGCGGCTGGGAGCGGCATCGTGGGCGCGGCGCGCTGCGGTCGCGGGGGGCATCATGATGCTGGTGCTGGGCGCCACCCTGGGAGTACGCGAGACCGGGTTGGGGCAGGCCCGTCTGGCCGTCGTGCTAGCCGCCGAAGTAGGCGTGCAGAGCGCCCCCTCCGACGATCCCGCCCTACAGCTCTTCGTCATCCACGAAGGCACCCGGGTGCGCGTGGACCGCAGCTCCCAGGAGTGGGTGGAGGTGGTCCTCGACGACGGCAAGGTCGGCTGGGTGCGCGCGGAGGTGCTGGAGGAGGTTTAGCAACCCGCGGACGAACTCCCCGGCATTCAAGCGGCGATGCGACCGCCGTCACGTAAGTCGCTCGCGTTAGCTATGCAATTCTAACAGCAACTGTTATATTTGCAGCCATGATTGCGAGAGAAAGCAAGGCTCGCGTGGAGCATTTGCTCTCCCGGAACCCCGCCGTGGTCCTTACCGGAATGCGTCAGGTGGGCAAGACCACGCTGGCCATCGAGATCGCCGGAGAGCGCGGCGCGGCCTATCTGGACCTGGAACGACCCCGGGACCGGGCCAGGCTGGCGGACGTCGAAGCGTACTGCGCGCAAAACGCGAGCCGGCTGATCGTGTTCGACGAGATTCAGCGCGTTCCGGGGCTGTTCGAGCCCCTGCGGGGAATCATCGACCGGCGCAGGCGCGAAGGCCGGCGGACCGGACACTTCCTCTTCCTGGGCTCGGCCTCGATCGATCTGCTCAGGCAATCGAGCGAGACGCTGGCGGGCCGGGTCGCCTATTGCGAAATGCAGCCGCTGAGTGTCTCTGAAGTCGGAGGATGGGAATCCGACAGGCTGTGGCAGCGGGGCGGTCTGCCCGACAGCTTCCTCGTGGCCGAGGACGAGGACAGCCTGGAGTGGCGGCTCAACTTCATTCGCACGTATCTCGAGCGCGACATCCCCGGCTTCCGTCCCCGGGTTCCGGGAGAGGCCCTGCGCCGATTCTGGACCATGCTGGCCCACAGCCAGGGACAGGCCTTCAACGCCTCCATGCTGGGCAGAAGCCTCGGCATCGCCAGCGTGACCGTCAGCCGCTATCTGGATCTTCTTGTCGACCTCCTCCTGGTGCGTCGGTTGCAACCATGGTTCGCCAACGTCCGCAAGCGTCTGGTCAAGGCTCCGAAGACATACATTCGGGACAGCGGCATCTGTCACGCGCTACTCGGAATCGATTCGCTCGACTCGCTCTTCGGGCATCCCGTCGTGGGCGGCAGCTGGGAGGGCTTCGTCATCGAAAACCTGCTGAGTCGCATCCGGGCGAGAGCTCAGGCGGGCTACTACCGAACGGCGGGAGGGGCCGAGATCGACCTGGTGCTGGACATTGGCGGGGGCGAGCTCTGGGCGATCGAGGTCAAGAGGAGCACGGCACCCTCGCTGTCGCGCGGGTTCCACAGCGCGTGCGACGATCTCCGGCCGGCCCGCAAGTTCGTCGTGCACCCGGGAGGCGA
Organism: Gammaproteobacteria bacterium; assembly: GCA_009841185.1. Lineage (GTDB taxonomy): Bacteria > Gemmatimonadota > Gemmatimonadetes > Longimicrobiales > Gaopeijiaceae > BD2-11. The sequence continues at coordinate 9,811 of VXMG01000010.1, read as the reverse complement.
CGACTTTCCCCTGGGCCGCAGAATCGAGGCCGTATCGCTGCAGAGCATGAGGCAGCGATTGTCCGAAGTGGCCTGATTCGGCAAAGTGAGCGAGGTGCTGGAAGAGGTTCAGATACCCGGTGTAAATCTTGCATCCAACGACGGATCAAGGCACTCTCATCGAATCAGCGAGGACACCGGTCGGCGGCGGCGGACCGGGATCAATGGAGTGGCGCGGCGATGATGCATCCATGCGACCGGTCAAGTGAGCAGCGGCAAAGGTGGGAGTGCTTGCTGCGTACTCTTTCCGGGTCGGTCCTCCTGCTGGCGATGGGCTGCCTTCTCCTCCCCGCCGGCATCCATGCGCAGGAGACCGAAGCCACCCCGGTACGCGTCAACATCGAGGGAGTCGTCCTGGACGAAATCACCGGGACGCCGATCGCGGGAGCGGCGGTGTACCTGGAGGACGAGGACCGCGGCGCACTCACCGACGTACACGGGGCGTTTCGCATCGAAGGCGTCCCCGCCGACTCGCAGACCATCGTCGCAACCCAGTTCGGGTACTGGGAGGTGGCGGCGGCGGTCGACGTGCCCGAGGCCGGCGTAAACGTCGAGATAGAACTCAAGCCCAGGCCGATCCTGCTCGACGGCGTCACCGCGGTGGCCGACAACATCGACACCATGGTGAGGCGCCTTCAAACGCGGCGGCGATCCCTTCCGTACCAGACCCGCGTGTTCGACCAGGAACGGCTGCTGCGCAGCGCGGAACCCGATGTCCTCGAGTTCCTTTGGCGGGAGACCGGCCTCGGGCGGCGTCCCTGTCCGCTCACGGTCGGCATGACGATGATGGGATGGCAGCCGAGCCGGGGCCTGGGGGCATGGGCCCTTCCCTCCCAGGTGTCCGGGGCGCTGGCGAGTCACTGTATATGGAGACGGGGACGCATCGTCAGCCCGAGAGTGTACATAGACGAGATACCGGCCGTCAGCGGCCTGGATGCACTCAGGAACTACCCGACGACCCAGATCTACGCGTTGGAGGTCTATTCCCAGGGCGCCGAGATCCGGGCCTACACCTACCGCTTCATGCAGCGCATGGCCGAAGAACCCCGGGCGCTGATTGCCCTCACCCTCTGGCCGTAACGGGCGGTTACGAAATGCATCCACGCACACCGGAGGGACGACGGTATCGAAGGTGGGTGGGCATCGCGAACCAGTCCGCCGTTGGCCTCTTCCTGTTAATGGTCGGCCTCACCTCCCCCGTTTCCGTCGATGCGCAGGAGGCGGAGCCCTCGTCCATCCGCGTCCCGCTGCACGGCATCGTCTACGATGCCTTCACGGGCGCCGCCGTGGCGGGAGCCGCGGTCTACCTGAATGCCGAGGGATACGGGGTGCTGTCGGACTCCGCGGGTGTCTTCCGCTTCGCGGACGTTTTCCCTGGGCCGCAGCTCGTCGCCGCAATCCAGTTCGGGTATGAAGAGACGGCAGCGCCGGTCGAGGTGCCCGAGGAAGGCGCCTTCATCGAGATCGAGCTTACGCCCCAGCCCATCCTGCTCGACGGTGTTACGGCGGTGGTCGACAACATCAGCACGATGGAGAGGCGCATGCGCTCGCGGCGTCGGTCCGTTGCGTTCCAGACCCGTGCGTTCGACCAGGAACGCTTGCTGCGCAGCGCGTCGGCCACCGTGCTCGAATTCCTGCGTTCGGAAACCCGCTACACTCCCGTCCCCTGCCCCGCGGGCACCGGCATTTTCGGCACCGGGAGTTCAACCGGCAGCCTCGGCTGGCACGGAATCTCCCGGTTGACCGGTGCGCTGTCGACAAGCTGCATCATCCGCCGGGGAAGAACGATCAGCCCGAGGGTGTACATCGACGAAGTGCCGGCCATCGGCGGCCTGGACGAACTCGAGAGCTACCCCACGGCGCAGATCTACGCGCTGGAAGTCTTTTCCCAGGGCGCCGAGATCCGGGCCTACACCTACAACTTCATGCAGCGCATGGCCGAGAGACCCATGGCGCTGATTCCCATCAACCTCTGGCCGTGAGGCGGCGACCCGTCTCCTGACGCCCGCTCTTGATCCCGAGGGCGGCAAGCGCCAACGTTTGCGCGCAAACGATCCCCCCTGCGGAGACCCGCTGACGGCACTCTCTGCACGCGATTACAGCCGTTCGCCTCCGCTCTTCCTCGACCGTAGCCACCACATCGATGCCCGCCCAGCCTTCCCAGTCCCAGCAGCAGCGACGGGCCGACGTTCGCCGGCGCAACCGCAAGCTCGGCCGCGTGCTGCTCGCCATCGGACTGATCGTGCTCTCGCTGCCGCTGGTGACCAACCTGGTGCGCGACCCCAACGCCGAGCGGCCGGAGGACCCGCCCTCGGAGATGGTGCGCAGGGCGGGGTTGGCCGAGGGACGAGGCGACATCGAACTCGCCACCCGGCTCTATGAGCGCGTTCTGGAGCTGGAGATGGGCGAGTCGCCGCGGGATACGCTGAAGGCCCTCGTGCGTGCCGCGCGGGCTGGGCTGGCACGCATCGCGGAATCGCCGTGAGGCATCCATTCCAACTTTCGACAAGACCGACATGACCACCACCATGGCCATTCGCATCCACGGGCTCGGGGGCCCGGAGATGATGCGCTGGGAACAAGTGCCCCTGCCGGAACCCGGCCCGGGCGAGGTGCTCGTCCGCCAAGAGGCGGTCGGGCTGAACTTCATCGACACCTACCACAGAAGCGGACTCTACCCCGTGCCGTCGCTGCCGGCCGTGCTCGGGATGGAGGCGGCCGGGGTGGTGGAGGCGGCGGGGCCGCCGGCCACGGGCGGGCCGGCCTTCCAGCCCGGCGACCGGGTCGCCTACGGGAGCGTGCTGGGCGGCTACTCCGAGCGCCGGGTGATGCCCGCCGACCAGCTTGTGCGCATCCCCGACGGCGTGGCGTCCGAAGCCGCCGCCGCGGCCATGCTCAAGGGCATGACATCGTGGTATCTGTGCCGCCGGACCTACCGGGTGCGCGCGGGCGAGACCGTGCTGATCCATGCGGTCGCGGGCGGTGTGGGCACCATCCTCTGCCAGTGGTGCAAGGCGCTGGGCGCCACCGTGATCGGCACCGCGGGCAGCGCGGAAAAGGGCCTGCTCGCGCGCGACCACGGATGCGACCACGTCATCCTCTACAAGGAGGAGGATTTCGTCGAGCGGGTGGGCGAGATTACCGGCGGCGAGGGCGTCCCGGTGGTGTTCGACGGGGTCGGCAAGGCCACCTTCGACGGCTCCATGGAGTGCCTCGCCCGCTTCGGCATGATGATCACCTTCGGCAACGCCTCCGGCCCGGTGCCGCCCCTGAACCTGCTGCGCCTGAGCGCCAAAGGGATCACCGTGGCCCGTCCGTCGCTCAAGCCCTACATCGAGCGGCGCGAGGACCTGGAAGAAGCGTCCGCTGAACTCCTCGGACACATCCAGGCCGGCCGCATCGAACTCACCGTAGGCCAGCGCTTCCCGCTTTCCGAAGCCGCCGCGGCTCATCGCGCGCTGGAGTCGCGGCAGACGCAGGGATGCACCATTCTGGTGCCGTGACGACATCACTTACGCGGATTCCGGAGGACCCCATGATTCGCACGCTGACTTCCGCCGCTCTCGCCCTGTTCATGACCGCGAGCGCCGCCGCCGCGCAGCGGCCCAACACCGTCTTTCTCGACGAACTCACCTGGACCGAGGTGCGGGCCGCCATCGACGAGGGGGTCACGACCATCATCGTGCCCACCGCGGGGACCGAGCAGAACGGACCGCACATGGTGCTCGGCAAGCACAAGTTCATCATCAACCACGCGTCGGACCTGATCGCGCGCGAGCTGGGCAACGCGCTGGTGGCGCCGGTCATCGCCTATGTTCCCGAAGGCGCCATCGACGGGCCCGACGGACCCACCGGACACATGCGCTACGCGGGGGCGATCACGCTTCCGAACGAGCACTTCATGAAGCTGCTGGAATACGCGGCCCGCAGCCTGGAGGTGCACGGCTTCACCGACATCGTCTTCATCGGCGACAGCGGCGGAAACCAGAACGGCATGCGCACGGTGTCGGAGATGTTGAATGAGGAGTGGGCGGCCGCGGGGAAGGAAGGCCGCGTCCACTTCGTGGGCGACTACTACTCGGGCAACGGCTTCCGCGACTGGCTCATGGAGGAGCACGGCTACGACACGGCGACCATCGGAGGGCACGCGGGCATCAGCGACACGTCCCAGCTTCTCTACATCGCGCCCGAGCACATCCGCCAGGGAGAACTCGCCCCCGGAGGCGGGTACGAGGGCAGCGGCGTCTCCGGCGATCCCACCAAGGCTTCCGTCGAATACGGCAGGATGGGCGTCCGGCTCAAGGTGGAGGCGGCCGTCCGGCAGATCCGCGAGCTGACGCAGGGGCGATAGAATGAACCCTTCGACCATGACCACACCGGCGCCTTCGGCTGCCACCTCCTCCCGCAGCGCGCGTTTGCTGGCGGCACTGGGACTCGAAGATGTGAATCCGGGCGGTTTCGCGGGCGAGTGGATGGGCTCCGGGCCCGAACTCGAGGTCCATACCCCCATCGACGGCTCGCGCATCGCGACCGTGCGCCAGGTTACCGAGGACGAGTACGATCGCATCGTCGAGCGGGCGCACGAGGCGTTCCTGCAGTGGCGGACCGTGCCGGCCCCCAAGCGCGGCGAGGTGGTGCGCCAGATCGGCGACCGGCTGCGCCGGCACAAGGCGGAGCTGGGCGCGCTGGTCACCCTCGAGATGGGCAAGATCCTCACCGAGGGCGAGGGCGAAGTGCAGGAGATGATCGACATCTGCGACTTCGCGACCGGTCTCTCGCGCCAGCTCTACGGGCTCTCCATGCACTCGGAGCGCCCGGACCACCGCATGTTCGAACAGTGGCATCCGCTTGGCGTGGTCGGGGTGATCTCCGCGTTCAACTTCCCGGTCGCGGTGTGGAGCTGGAACGCCGCCATCGCGGCGGTGTGCGGGGATGCCACCCTGTGGAAGCCTTCCAGCCAGACCCCGCTCACGGCGATCGCCTGCACGCGCATCGCGGGGGAGGTTGCGCGCGAGAACGGCTACGATCCCGCCATCTTCTCGCTGGTGGTGGGGCGGGGATCCACCGTGGGTGACCGGCTCCTGCACGACCGGCGCATCCCGCTGGTATCCGCCACCGGCAGTTGTCGGATGGGCTACCGGGTGGCTCAGGTGGTGGGCAAGCGGCTGGGGCGCACCATCCTCGAACTGGGCGGCAACAACGCCATCATCGTCACTCCGCACGCCAACATGGACCTGGTGCTTCCGGCGATCCTGTTCGGGTCGGTGGGCACGGCCGGGCAGCGCTGCACCAGCACGCGCCGCATCATCGCGCACGAGTCCATCCGCGAGGAGCTGGAGCGGCGGCTGGTGTCGGCCTACGGGGACGTGCGCATCGGCGACCCGCGCGATGCCTCTACGCTCATGGGCCCTGTCGTCAACCACCAGGCGGTCGTCGACCTGGAGAGCGCGGTGCGCCGAGTCACGGAGGAGGGGGGCGAGATCCTCTGCGGAGGCGAGCGCCTGGACGGCCCCGACTTCCCCGGCGGCCACTACGTCACGCCCTGCATCGCCCGCGCGCGCAACGAGTTCGACATCGTGCAGGAGGAGACCTTCGCGCCCATCCTCTACATCCTGGGGTACGGGAGCGCGGATGCGTCTCCGGCGCAGGCGGTGGAAGAGGTGGCCGAAGCCATCGCCCAGCACAACGACGTGCCCCAGGGCCTCTCGTCGGCGATCTTCACCGAACACATGCGCGAGGCGGAGCTCTTCCTCTCCCACCGCGGAAGCGACTGCGGCATCGCCAACGTCAACATCGGCACCAGCGGCGCGGAGATCGGGGGCGCCTTCGGGGGCGAGAAAGAGACCGGAGGCGGCCGTGAGTCGGGCTCCGATTCGTGGAAGGCCTACATGCGGCGCCAGACCAACACGGTCAACTGGAGCCCGGAGCTGCCGCTCGCGCAGGGGGTGCGCTTCGGGTAGGCGCGGCGGCTACAGTTGGAGCAACTGCTGAAGCCCAACGATCAGCCCGACGACTGCTGACATCGTCGTCGTTTCCGCCGGGCGGTAGAATGGCTGAATGGGACTTCAGCGATCCCTGCCTTCCTGGGCCGCGCGCCAAGCGCCCTCGTAGACGTCCGCGCGCACATCCAGGTAGCCGGGGTACTCCTGCCGAGCTCGCGCGAGGACCGACTTCTCCAGCGTGATCGTTGCCACCGGATCCCGGGTCTCGAGCAGCACCTCGCCTGACGGGCCCGCGACCATGGACGGCCCTCCGATGACCCCCTGCGACCGGGTCCCGGGCCGGTTCACCGAAATCACGTAGGCGCAACTGGTGACCGCATTGGCCCGCAGCACCAGCCGCCAGCGCGGGTAGGTTTCCGCCGGCGTGGCGCGTGGCAGGAGGATGGCGTCCGCGCCCATGGCGGCGAGGGCGGTGCACCCCTGCGGACGGTTGGCATCCGAGCACACCTGCACCCCGATGCCGAATCCGCCCACGTCGGCCGGCGCCTGCAACTCCCCGCCCGGATCGTAGTGATGCGCTTCCCAGTAGCCATCTTCGTCGGGCAGATGGATCTTGCGGTAGCGCAGCAGCTCTTCGCCGTCGGCGCCGAAGAGCACCGCGGTGTTGTGCCGGCGGCCGTTGGCCTGGTCGCGCACGATCGCGCCGCCCAACACTGCCAGCCCGGTCGCCCGCGCGGCCACGGCCATCGCGCTCTCCCGGGGTCCGTACGGGGGCTCGGCGTCGGCGTCGGACGGAATCTGGTTCACGGGCGCCCAGCGATTCAGCGGCAGCTCCGGCAGCACCGCCAGTTGCGCGCCTCGCGTCTTCGCATCGCGCAGATGAGCCAGCAGCCGCTCCTCCTCGTCCCGGTGGGGGAAGACGTCGGTGATGAGGGCGACCGTGAGGGATTGAGCGTTCACTCAGGCGTGCTTCCGGCTGCTGGCAAGGAGGGGACAATCTCTCTAGAGAGTACGGCGGTACGCCGGAGAGGATCCCGTGATGGGGCGCGCACGACAGGATCCAGCGTAGGTGGCTGGTCGGCTTCCCGGAGCAGAATCCTGCTTCGCGCCGGTTCTCCTCACTCGTCCGCGATCGGTGCCTCTCCTACGACGATCTGTTGTAGTCCCGCTTCCTCCAGCCGCCGGTTCAGGCGCGGTAGACGGTCGCTGAGCATCCGCTCGAGGTCTTGCAGATGCACCTCCAGCTCCGCGGAAAGCTCTTCAAAGACCGCCTGGTATGCGTCGATGGGTGTGCCATCGCCCCGCTCCAGGTGGCTGCGCAGGCCGGTCAGCCGATCGTTGAGCTTGATGGGGAAGGCGATCTTGTCCTTCGGGCTCTGGTTGCGGAGCTGGTAAAGCTCTCCCGCGACCGCCTCGACCCCGGCCGCGAAACGGGACACCAGGTCCCTGAGGCCGGCGTCATCGCTCCGGGCGACGATCGCGTCGGCCTGGGAGCGGAGGTCGCGCGCCAGCAGAACGCTCGTGTTGGCACGGCTTTCGGCGTCACGGATCGCCATGGCCAGGCGGAACTGGTCGGTGAAGGCGGCGGCGGGGATGTCGTCGAGCCGGGGATCCGGATGCACGTCGAAGGTCGCCTCGCGGGTCATGCCATCGACGGTGAGCCGCGCCCGGTAGCGACCAGGCGGCGCCCAAGGGCCCACGGCCGGGTTGCCGCCCTCAAGGACGATGCCATCGAAGGTAACCGCGCCCGGATAGCGGAGGTTCCAGCGGGCCCGCTGTGTGCCGGATGCCACGCTCTCGTCGATGAGGGTGCGTATGTGGTCTCCGCCGTCGGTGAGGATGTCGAGGCGCGCCCTCCGCCCCTCCGTCCCCGGCTGGCCTGCCCGGAAATCGATCACGGCAGGGACCGATCGGCGGATCGCGTCGGCCGGCTGAAAGAGGCGCACGTCGGCGCTGGCGACCTCCGCGTCGACCTGCCGCAGGGTCTCGATGTCGTCCAGCACCCAGAACGAGCGGCCATGGGTGCTGATCACCAGGTCGCGCTCCTCGACCGAAAGCCCGGTGACCGGCGTGTCCGGAAGCCCGAAGGACAGGTCGCTCCAGTGCGCGCCCCCGTCGAACGACACAAACACGCCGTGCTCGGTTCCCGCGTACAGGAGCCCCGCGCGCTTCGGATCCTCCCGCACGACGCGCACGAAGGCCCCATCGGGAATACCGTCACTGATCCGGGTCCAGGTCGCGCCGTAGTCGTCGGTGCGCCACGCGTACGGCGAACGATCGTCCATCTCGTACCGGATACCGGCCACCATCGCGCTCGCGGGATCGTGAGGGGACACCTCCACGGTCATGACGCGCGTGTGCGCCGGCATGTCAGGAGGGGTCACGTTGCTCCAAGTCCCACCGCCGTCGCGCGACACGTGTACGAGGCCGTCGTCTGATCCGGTCCAGATCGTCCCCGCTTCATGCGGCGATGGCGTGATCGCGTACAGCGTGCCGTAGATCTCGGGCCCGTCCTGGTCCTTCACGATGGGGCCGCCGGAATCGTCGAGCGTCTCCGGCTCGGCGCGGGTCAGATCCGGGCTGATCTTCGCCCATGACTTGCCGTCGTCGAGAGACCTCCACAGGTGCTGCGACCCGACGTAGAGCGCATGCGGCGGCTGCGGCGCCACGGCGATGGGGTAGGTCCAGTTCCATCGCTCCGGCATGTCGCGCGCGGGCTCGCCCATGACGATGCGGGGCCAGGGCTGGATGTCGGTGACCAGGCCGGTCCCCCGGTCGTAGCGGGTGAGCGTGTTGGTCGCTCCCGCGTAGAAGATGTCGGGATCGGCGGGATGCTGCGCGATGTAACCCATCTCGCCTCCGCCCACCGCGTACATCCACTCCGTGCTCGGGCTGCGCGGATTCCGCAGATGTCCCGGCTCGGAAGACACGCACGCCGTAGAGTTGTCCTGCTGCGCGCCGCACACGTGGTAGGGGAAGTCCGAGGTCGTCGTCAGGCGATAGATCTGGGCCGTCGGATACCGCATCGAAGTCCAGGTGCGGCCCCCGTTCACCGTCACCACGCCGCCCCCGTCGTTGCCGTTGATCATGCGCTGCGGGTTCCGCGGATCTATCCACAGGTCGTGATGATCGGCGTGGGTTTCGGGCACGCTCTCGAGCGTTTTTCCGCCGTCGGTCGAGCGCATGAGCCTGAAGTTTTGGATGTAGAGCGTGTTGCGGTCGAGCGGGTCCGCCTCCAGGCGCTGGAAGTAGAAGGCGCGCTGCCAGATGTCGCGGTGGCCGTTGACGAACTCCCAGGACCGTCCCCCGTCGTCGGACCGGTAGAGCCCGCCTTCCTCGGCCTCGAGGTTCGCCCACACCCGGTCCGGATCCGCGCCGGAAACGGTGATCGTGATCTTGCCGAGGACGCCGTCCGGGAGCCCCGGATTGCGCGTGATCTCGCTCCAGGTATCCCCGCCGTCGGTGGACTTGAAGATCCCCGACCCCTCGCCGCCGCTCCACAGGCGCCACGGCTTCCGGTACACCTGCCAGAGGGTCGCGTACAGGACGTTCGGATCGGTCGGATCCATGACCAGGTCGACGGCCCCGGTGCGCTCGTCGCGGAAGAGGGTCTTCTCCCAGGTCCTGCCTCCGTCGCTGGTGCGGAAGACGCCGCGCTCGGAGTTGGATCCGAAGGGGTGGCCGAGCGCCGCCACGTAGGCGCGGTCCGGGTCGGTGGGATGGATGCGGATGCGTCCGATCGCGTGGGTGTCGGCGAGGCCGAGGTGGCGCCAGCGCGTCCCGCCATCGTCCGAGCGATAGACACCGTCCCCCTGGAGGACGTTGGCGCG
>VXMG01000005.1:0-17881 GCA_009841185.1 Gammaproteobacteria bacterium | reverse complement strand
ACTACCGACCTCACGCTTATCAGGCGTGCGCTCTAACCGACTGAGCTACAGGCCCGGCTGACGTCTCCGTCAAACCCCTTACGGAGAGCCATGGGGCGTGTAAGATAGTGTCGCCGTCCGTCTTCTGGTAGGCGTAGTCTCCAACCCTTGATGCATGGGCCTGCTCACATGGAACTCGACTTCAGAACCCTCGACGTCTTCACGGAGGAGACCTTCGGGGGCAACCCGCTCGGCGTCTTCCCGGACGCGGCACATCTGCCGGCGGAGCTGATGCAGAAGGTGGCGCGCGAGATGAACCTGGCCGAGACGGTGTTTCTGGGACCTCCGGAGACGCCGGACGGGACGGCGCGGGTGCGCATCTTCACGCCCGAGGTGGAGGTGCCGTTCGCGGGGCATCCGACCGTGGGTGCCGCGATCTATCTGGCGAGCACGCAACCGGTTCGGCGAGGGGCCGGCGTTAGCCGGACCGGGGACGGACACGCCGGGCTGGTGCTCGAAGAAAACGTCGGTCTGGTGCCCGTATCGGTGGAGTACCGGCACGGCCGTCCGGTGTTCGCGCAGTTCACCACGGCGATGCTGCCGGAGCGGCGCGAGTCGCCGCACCCGCCGGAGCAACTGGCCGCGATGGTCGGTCTGGAGGCGGACGATCTCGGCGGCGATCATCCCCGCCCCCTCACTCCGGCCATGATGTCCTGCGGTCTTCCGTTTCACGTGATCCCAGTACGCACCGTCGCCGCCCTTGGCCGCGCCGTCCTCGACGTGGCGCTCTGGAGGGACATGCTCGCGGATACGTGGGCGCACCACGTCTACCTGGTGTGCCCGCTCTTCGGCGGGGACGTGCGGGTGCGCATGTTCGCGCCCGGATCCGGGGTGCCCGAGGACCCGGCGACCGGCTCGGCGGCCGCGGTGCTGGGAGGCTACCTGGGCGACGCCAGCCGGCAACTGAAGGGGACGCTCCGCTGGCAGGTCGCACAGGGCGAGGAGATTCGCCGACCCAGCCTCATCAGGGTCGAGGTCGACAAGGCCGCCGGACGGATCACCGCCGTCCGGGTTGGGGGCGCGGCGACCTTCGTCAGCCGCGGCACGATGACCGTTCCGGGGTCGCCGGTCGCCCCGCCGGAGGGCCACCGCGCCTCCTGACTGGCACGCTACGCCAAGCGGCTCTGAGTCACCGCCGCGAGCGGGCATTCCCGCATCCGGGCGCCCGGCCTCGCAGCCCCTCCCCTACATCGGCAACCTCAGCGCCACCAGCCGTCCGGGAGCGCCCACCTGCACCACGACGTGCTGCCGGCCTTCGTGGCTGTACGTCATCATTCCGTACTGGCCCGCGCCCGGCATCTCGACCTCGCCCACGAACTCGCCGGTGAGCTTGTCGAAGGCGTTGAGCACCGCCGGCCCGCGCGCTCCTTCGGTCGCCAGCAGCAGATCCCCGGCGACGATCTGGATCGAGCTGGCTCCGCTCCCGGCGCGCGACAGGTCCACGCCCTGGGTCGCGGGGTGGTTCGCCACCGCCTCGGGCGCGTCACCCACCGGAATCCACCAGAGCCGCTCGCCCGTGTTCATGTCGTAGGCGGAGATGCGGCTGTAGGGCGGCTTCGGAATCGGCAGCCCCTGCACCCGCGGCAGCGCGCCCCCACGGCCCGCCACCCACTGCGAGATGGTCGTCCCGGTGGTGCGGGGATTGTCCGGCTCGTCGGCGTCGATCCCCTGCATCACCATGCCGCCGCTGCAGTTGCGCGAGCTGGCGGCGTAGAGGATGCCCGTGGTCGGATCGAGCGTCGCGGGGTGGGTGATGTTCAGGCCCCCGTAGCAGCGGATGTTATCCAGCACGTCCTCGTTGTGGTCCGGATAGAGCCGGGGCATGAAGGGCCCGCCCACCCGGTACCGGCTCAGCACCTCGAGCGCCTCCGCGCGCAGCTCCGGGGTGAAGTCGATCACCTGGTCCTCGGCCAGCCCGAAGGGCTCCATGGGTTCGGGCCGCGTCACGTGCGGCTGCGTGTTCGCGGTCCAGTTGCCGGGCACCACGGTCTGCACCACGTCCCGCTCCTCGATGGGCCACACGGGATCGCCGGTCTCGCGGTTGAAGGTGAAGATCTGGCCGGTCTTCGAGGTCTGGATCACCGCCGGGACCGCCTCCCCGTCCACCTCCAGATCCACGATGATGGGCACGTTGGGAAGGTCGTAGTTCCACTGGTCGTTGTGCACGGTCTGGAAGTGCCAGGCCCGCTCGCCGCTCTCGGCGTTGAGCGCGATCACGCTGGTGCCGTACAGGTTGTCGCCGGGCCGGAAGCCGCCGAAGTAGTCGATCGTCGGCGGGTTGGTCGGGATGTAAACGATGCCCCGCTCCTGGTCGGCCGACATGGGCGCCCACGAGGACACGTCCCCGGTGTACATCCAGGCGTCGTTCTCCCAGGTGTCGTGCCCGAACTCGCCGGGGCGGGGGATCACGTGGAACTTCCACTTGTGGTCCCCGGTGCGCGCGTCGAAGGCGAGGATGTCGCCGGGCACGTTTTCGATGCGGGTCTGGTTGTAGCCCTGCTCCGCGGAGTTGCCCACCACCACGGTGTTGTTCACCACGATGGGCGGCGAGGAGGTCGTGATGAAGCCGAGTTCGCGCGGGATCCCGTAGTCGGCATCGTATTCGCCCTCGTACGCCTCCCACGGTCCCCAGCCCTCGAGCAGCGGCACCAGCAGATCGACGACGCCGGTCGCGGGAAAGTCCTCGATCGGCACCGGATCGCCGAACCCCTCCAGGTGCCGGCCGGTCTTCGCGTCCAGCGCGTGCAGGAAGTATCCCGGAGAGGTGTAGTAGATGACGCCGCGGCCATCGATTTCGCCGTACGCCACGCCCTTGCCGTAGTTCTGGCGCATCGACCGCTCCCAGCGCGTCGTGTTGGGCTCGCGGTAGGTCCAGATGGTCTCGCCGGTCGCGGGATCGATGGCCGCCACGGTGCGGCGCTGTCCCGCCACCGTATACAGGATGCCGTCGATGTAGGTCGGAGTCGACTTCATCTGCGGGTCGACCTCGGGCCCGTAGTTGTCGGCCCGCCACACCCAGGCCACCTCGAGGTCACCGAAGTTGGCGGCATTGATCTGATCGACCGGCGAGAAGCGCGTGCCCCAGGAGTCGGCACTCTGGAAACGCCATTCGCCGTCGGGGTTGCCGCGCTCCTGCGCGTGCGCGGGGATGGCTGTCGCCAGCGCAACCAGCGCGGCGACGACGAAGCCCGGCCCGAAGCTTCCTCGTTGAGTCGATGACATGGCTTCCTCCAGAGGGACGTACGTCGGTCAACCTTGGCAAATTCGGTATCCGATGGCGTGCGCGCCAGTAGCGGGCGGAGGCTGAACGAGCTGTCGCCGTCCGCCGTCCCCGGAGCTTGGCCCTTGACGTGCTATGGCAATATCGATATAGTAGGTATATCGACATTGATATAGTATGAGCCGGCGCCGTTCTCTGCGGCAGGCTCCTCAACCGCGAGGTGTCGCCATCATGAGCCTCGATCACATCCTCCTCGGCCTGTTGCGCGACCCGGCCACCGGGTACGACCTCAAGAGCGCCTTCAGCGAGCGCATCCGGCACTTCTGGTCCGCCGAGCTCAGCCAGATCTACCCGGCCCTGAAGCGCCTCGAACAGCGCCGCATGCTCCGCAGCCGGATCGAGCCGTCGCCAAAGGGACCGAACCGCAAGGTCTACTCGCTGACGGACGGGGGCCGCGAGGAGCTGGAGCGCTGGTTGCGCGGCGGCCCCGCGGTCGGCACGGAGCGGTTCGCATACCTGGCCCAGCTCTACTTCATGGACGCGGTCGGCGATCTCCGTGAGACGCGCGCCTTCATGATGGCACTGCGGGACCACCTGGCCCGCTGGCTGGAGCAACTCCGGTCGCTTGAACGGGACGTGATTGCCACCCACGGGGACCCCGAGCGCTTCGGCGACGCAGGCTTCCACCGGTTCGCAACGCTTCGGATGGGCATCCACTCCATCGGGTCGAAGGTGGCCTGGTGCGACGAGACCTTCGCGGCGATCGAGCGGCGGCTGGCGGCCCGGTCCGGGGGAGAGGCGGCGGCCGGTCCCGCGCTGAGCCAGCCGGCGGACGCAAGTCACCCGCGCGAGTCGGGGGCCGTGGTTGGCGAGGAGGCCCGGGCGAGCGTGCCGGAAACCATGGCCGGCGTACCGGAGACCAGAGCCGGCGATCGGGAGGGCCGCTCATGAGCGTCTTCAACCTGCTTTTCGATGCCCTCCTCCTCATTCACGTGGTGGCCGGCTTCATCGGCCTGGCGGCGTTCTGGGTCCCCGTTTTCGCCCGGAAGGGCGGGCGGGCGCATGTGCGTGCGGGCCGCGTCTACGCATGGTGCGCGTATGTCGTAACGCTGTCGGCTGTCACTGCGGCGCTGGGCCGGATCGTCTCCTATCGGGTCCAGGGTATCGGCGTCGCGGAGGAACCAGAACTCTACGGGTTCGCGGTCCTGCTCGGCTACCTGGGCGTGGTGACCTTCGTCATGGTGCGGCAGGGAATGCGCGTGCTGGCCACCCGCAGAGCGCCGGAGAAGCTGCGTACGACGGTGCACGAGGTGCTCGCCTGGGCGTCGATGTCCGGGAGCGTCGTTGCCGTCGGATTCGGGCTGGCGGTGTGGTCCGAAGTGTCGCCGGTCCTGCTGGGGATGAGCCCCATCGGCCTCTTCACGGGGCGGCGCATGCTGCGCCTGATGCGCGATCCGCGCGGCCAGCGCATGGGCTGGTTCTACAGCCACATGGCCTCGATGCTCGGTGCCGGCATCGCCTTCCACACCGCCTTCATCGTCTTCGGGGCGCAGCGGCTGTGGGCCTACGAGATCGAGGGCCCGCTCGCCATCCTCCCCTGGATCCTGCCGACGCTCGTTGGCGTGCCCGCCATCGTCATCTGGACCCGGAGGTACCGGCGCAAGTTCGAGCGCCGAGCGGGCGTCGGGGTCTGACGAAACGTTTCCGCGGGAACGCGGGTGCGCACGGTATCCTCCGAGTCCCACATCCTCCGAATCCCCGTAGCCCTCCGGATTTCGAGCCGGATTCGCGGCGCACCGCTCCGGGTCGACCGCGCCAGCCCATTCCCAATCCACATTCGTCGATCCCAATCTGCCATTGACCTGGTTCGGCACTCGTGACGCACGGAGATCAGCGCGCGGCTGTCCCGGATTCGCATTCCGCGGATCTCCATCCATTTGACCTGTGCCGGCGCTCGTGACGCCGGGGGTCAGCGTGTCCCGAATTCACATCCGAGCGTTCCAATCCGCCATTGACAACTTTGGCGAGCGCGAGTCGGCGGAGTCCGATATCTCGGATTCTCCAACCCGCCAAGGCCTCTCGCGGACGCGCTGACGGCCTTCGCGGCCCCATTCCTCCTCCGAAGGTCACCCGACCTCACTTCGGCCGCTGCAGGGCATCCTCAGAGGCCAATTCGGGTGCCGTTATATTTGTATGTAAGTCATTGTACAATCGCACGTTGGGAGATTTGATGATCGCATCCCCGGACTCCATTGCCGCCCCCTTCAGTTCCGGCACTCGAACCGCGTCCCTCGAACCCGTCTCTGCCCCGTCCCCTTCGGAGGCCGGCAAGCGCGACGACGACCTCGCCAGGCTGGGTGACCGCATCGCCGAGTTGGCCGCCGGCATCAACGCCGCGGAAGCGCAGATGATGACCCTCATCGCCGACTTCGATCGCCGGGGCGGCTGGAAGGACGACTTCGGTTCCTGCGCCGAGTGGCTGGCCTGGAAGATCGGCATCAAGATCGGCCCGGCGCGCGAGCGGGTGCGCGCCGCCCGGGCACTGGAGAATCTGCCGCAGACCGCCGGCGCGCTGCGGGAGGGGAGCATCTCGTACGCGAAGGTGCGGGCGCTGACGCGCGTGGCCACGCCCGAGAGCGAGGCGAAGCTGCTCGAGTTCGCGCGCGCGGGCTCGGCGGCGAACCTGGAGCAGATGGTGCGCATGTGGAAGAAGCTGTCGCGCGACGAGGAGTTGACGGCCGAGCAGGCCCGGCACCGCAGCCGAACGTTCTCGGTCTTCGTGGACGGCGACGGGATGTACGTGGTGAAGGGCCGGCTCGAGCCCGAGGTCGGAGCGGTGCTGATGCGGGCGGTCGAGGCGGCGTCGGATGCGCTGTTCCGGGGCGAGGGCGGGGCGAACGATGCGCGCCCCGGAGCGAAGGCGCGCGATCCGCGAATCGAGAAGACGGACCCGCGCCCCGAACCGAAGCAGCGGCGGGCGGACGCCGTGGGGCTGCTTGCGGAGCGTGCGCTGGCGGCTGGGTTCGGGGGCGGCGAGTCGCGCGCCTCCCGCGGGGACTCGGATGCGCTCGCGACGGAAAGCCGGGGTGAATCGGGTGGCGAACCGGCTGGCGACCCCGGTGAACCCGGGCAGCAGACTCGGCCCCGCGCCGAGTCCGGCACCCGCGCCGAGCGCTACCAGGTCATGGTCCACTGCGATGCAGCGACGCTGGCGGCGGAAGGCGAGCCCGGGCGCTCCGATCTGGACGGGATTCGCGTTTCCGCGGAAACGTCGCGGCGCATGGCGTGCGATGCCGCGGTGGTGGCGATGGTCCACGCGAAGGATGGGTCGATGCTGAGCGTGGGCCGGAGGACGCGCACGATTCCACCGCACATCCGGCGAGCGCTGGAGGAGCGCGACCAAGGATGCCGTTTCCCCGGATGTGGCTGCCGGTTTACCGAGGCGCATCACGTGAAACACTGGGCCGACGGGGGCGAAACGAGCCTCGGCAACACAGTGTTGCTCTGCCGGCGCCATCATCGCGCGGTTCACGAGGGGCAGGTGAAGGTATCGGTGGCCACGGATGGGACGGTGCTGTTCTTCACGCGCAGCGGGAAGATGCTGGCCGACGCGCCGAGACAGGTCTGGAGGGATTTGGCCCCGGTCCCTCCGGTGCATCCCGCCGCCCCGGGGAAAGGCGATGGCCTCACGCTCTCGAACGGGGCCGCGCTCTATCGCGATTCGGAGATCCCTTGGGAGATCGAGGCCGCTGCGCGCGAAGCCGTGGAGGAATCTCTGGAATGATGGCGCGGTCTCGCGGGCCTGGGTGCCGGCCCGTCCTGACCCCACCTCGAACCGGTTGCGCGCTGTTCGCGTGGTCGTGTCGGAATACGCGGCTCGCGCCGGCCGCGCGCCGGCTACGTTAGGGCGCGTTTCCGCGGGTGGCGCCGACGGGGCGCAGGAACTCCACCACGTGCGCCCGCCACGTCTCCGCGTCGCCCGGCGCCCCGTGAGCCTCCGATACCACCTCGAGCCGGACGGGCGTCACCTCGATCAGCAGCACGCTCTGGTCCCGGTCCGGGTAGAACGGCGTCCACGACTCCTTCCAGTGACGGGCCTTCATCTCCGGGTCGTCGACCAGGCGGGCCCGGCCGATGAGCGTGACGTACGCCGGCACGCCCTCGGCGAGATAGTGGAGCGCCACCCGGGGACGGGCGCGCAATTGCTCCACCTTGCGGCTGTCGGGGTTGGTGGCCAGCCACACCACCCAGTTCCCGTCTGGCGGGAGCGGGTCCATGGCGCGCACGGCCGGATAGCCCTCGTCATCCAGCGTCGCCAGCGACGCGAACGCCGCCCCCTCCACCACCTCGCGCGCGATACCGAGCAGCTCGGCGCGCGACGGCGTCTGGGCGGCAACACTGTCCGCCACCGTCAGTGGAGCCATCCACGCCGCCAGGGCCAGTGAAGCCATCCGCGCGGCCACGGCCAACGGGGTCATCCACACGCCGCCCCCGCCAGTTTTACGCATTTTACATACTTTACGCATTTTACGTGTTCCAGCTCTCGCTTCAAACGTTCGCGCTACACGTTACACGTTGAACAGCACCCGCAGGACATCCCCGTCCTTGACGACGTAGTCCCTGCCTTCCACCCGCAGCCGCCCGGCCGCCTTCACCGCCTGCTCCGATCCGTATTCCTGCAGGACATCGCAGGGGATGACCTCCGCCCGGATGAAGCCGCGCTCCATGTCCGAGTGGATCTTCCCGGCGGCTCGTCGCGCGTCGGTGCCCGCGCGGATGGTCCAGGCTCGCACTTCCGGCCCCGCCACGGTGAAGAAGGAGATCAGGTCCTGCAGCCGGTAGGCCGCGCGAATGAAGCGGGCGAGGGCGGGCTCGGCCAGCCCCATGTCGCGCAGAAACTCCTGCTGGTCCGCAGGCTCGAGCATCGCGATCTCCGCCTCAAGGCTGGCCGAGAGCGACATGCCCCCGGCGCCCATGCGGGCCAGTGCGCGATCGAGCTCATCGGTCCGCGACTCCCCCGGGTCGTCTTCCTCGCGGTTGAGCACGGCCAGCAGCGGCGTGTCGGTGACCAGCGAGTAGCCGCGCAGGAGCGAACGATCCAACTCCGACTTGGGAAGCACGCGCAGCGGCCGTTCCGATTCGAGCGTCTCCCGCATGCGTTCGAAGGCCGCAACCTCGAGCCCGCGCTTCGCTTCCTTGCGCGCCCGCTCCAGCCAGCGTTCGACGAACACCAGATCGGCGAGGACGCATTCGGCGTGGAACGCCTCGAACTCGGCGGCGGGATCGGGGACATGTTCGAGCGCCGGGTTGTCGAAGCCGCGCAGAACGAGGCAGAGGGCGTCCTGGTCGCGCACCTGCTGCAGCGCCGCGGTCGAGAGCCCGCGCTGTTCGGAGCCGTGTTCTCCGGGGATGTCGCAGAAGACGATGCTGGCGAAGGTGGTCTTCCTCGGCCGGTAGAGGGCAGAGAGCCACTCCACCCGGGGATCGGGCACGTCCACGACGGCGCGGCGCACCTCTCCCCCGTAACCGACCGGTGCGTCCTGACCGGTCATCGCATTGAACACGGTCGTCTTCCCCGAACCCGGGAATCCCACCAGGCCAACCTTCACGCGTTTGCCGCCTCGATTTCGCCGATGATTCCAGCCGCTCCCCGGATCGCCGCGACCGCTCCGATCTCTGATGATCTGCAGTGCTACCTCGGATTATCATGATAATCTGAAGTGCAAGTTCACATGATCAGCCAGCGTCGCACCGCCGTTTCCGTTCCTGCCAGCCTTGCGAAGTCGGCGCAAGCGTGATCCCTTGCAAGGTTCTACCGATTGATGGGCACCGGCAGGAGCGAGGACAGCGCATGGAACCGACGGTCTCGGTCAACTATCTGGCCATCCTCGTCTGTGTCGTCGTCGCGATGCCGCTTGGTTTCCTGTGGTTCGGGCCGCTCTTCGGCAAGACCTGGGCCCGGCACATGGGAATGGAGGATGAAGACGCCCAGGGAGGGATGGCCAAGGCCATGGTCATCTATGCCCTGGGCTCATTCCTTCTCGTGTTCGTGCTCGCCCACTACGTCGCTCTGGTGCGGCCTTCCGCGTGGGGAGTGGGTCCCGATCAGGCGCCCTGGGTCTACGCCTGGAACGGCGCGTTCTGGCCCTGGCTGGGCTTCTTCCTTCCGCTTCAGATGGGGCGGGTCGCGTGGGAAGGGAAGAAGTGGGGGCTGGTCGCCATCAACTCCGGGTTCGACCTGGTCCGGCTGCTGGTTTTCGCGATCATCCTCACGCACTGGCACTGATCCCTCACGTACCGGAGCAGTCGGCGTAGCGGGGTCGATGCCGGCTGGAAGCGATCGCAGGTCCCCTGTCCCGGGCATAAGCTGTTACCATTCCCCCGGGCAGTACCGACTACCGAGGAGTACACATGGCCAGGATCACGGTCTTCGACACCACTCTGAGAGACGGCGAACAGTCACCGGGCTGTACCATGACCCCGGCGGAGAAGCTTCGCATGGCGCACCAGCTCGAGGAGCTGGGCGTGGATGTGATCGAGGCGGGGTTCCCGATCGCCTCCGAAACCGACTTCGACGCGGTCGGGACCATCGCGCGCGAGATCCGCGAGCCGGTGATCGCCGCGCTGGCGCGGGCCACCGCGGGCGACATCGACCGCGCCGGACACGCAGTGAAGGGGGCGCGCCGGTCGCGCATCCACACCTTCATCGCGACCTCCGACATCCATCTCGAGCGCAAGCTCGGCATCGGGCGCGAGGAGTGCCTGGAGCGGGCGGCGGCGGCGGTCGAGCGCGCCTGCCGCTTCACCGACGACGTGGAGTTCAGCGCCGAGGACGCCACCCGCACCGATCTCGACTTCCTGTGCGCCGTGATCGCCGCGGCGGTGGAGGCGGGCGCCACCACGGTCAACATCCCGGACACGGTCGGCTACACCTTCCCGGCCGAGTTCCGCGACACCCTGCGCGAGCTGGTGGCCAGGGTGCCAGGGCTGGGCGACGAGGTGGTGCTATCGGTGCACTGCCACGACGACCTGGGGCTCGCGGTGGCCAACAGCCTGGCCGGGCTCGACGCCGGGGCGCGGCAGATAGAGTGCACCATCAACGGCATCGGCGAGCGCGCGGGCAACGCATCGCTCGAGGAGATCGTGATGGCGCTCAAGGTGCGAGCCGACATCAACGAGCACTTCACCGAGGTCAACGCCGAGAAGCTCTATCCAACAAGCCGCCTGCTCAGCGAGACCATCGGCGTCATGCCGCAGCCCAACAAGGCCATCGTGGGCGACAACGCCTTCGCGCACGCCGCCGGCATCCACCAGCACGGCATGCTGAGCGACCGGGCCACCTACGAGATCATGACCCCGGAGACGGTGGGCGCGCCTCCGACCCAGCTGGTGCTGGGCAAGCACTCCGGGCGGCACGCGCTGCGCCACCGCTATGAGAAGCTCGGGCACGACCTCACCGACGAGGAGATGGCCGAGGCGTCCCGCTACTGCACCGATCTCGCGGAGCGGCGCATCGACGTGACCGACGAGGCCCTGCTCTCCATCCTGCACAGGATCAAGGGGGAGGAAGGCGGTGCCGGGGAGTCGCGGGTCCAGGGCAGATCGGCGGACAGGGCCTACAGGTAGCCCGGCGCATCCGGATGATCCCTCCAGGTCACCGGCCCTTTTTCCACCTTTAGAGCAATCGCGCGCACGGGCGCGCGCCAAAAAACGAGGATACCGGCAGATGAGCGAGGCGACGATGGGAAGCAACGGGGCTTCCACCCAACTCCTTCAGGGACGGTCCGTGGCCGTCATCGGCTACGGCAGCCAGGGACATGCGCACGCCCTGAACCTGCGGGATTCGGGAGCCGACGTCGTGGTGGGCCTCTACGAGGGAAGTTCGTCCGCGGACAAGGCGCGGGCCGACGGGCTCGAGGTGGCCTCCGTCGCCGACGCAGCGGCCGGGGCCACGGTCGTCTCGATTCTCATTCCCGACACGATCCAGCGGGACGTGTACGAGGCCGAGATCGAGGGGCAACTCAATGCGGGGGATACTCTCGTGTTCGCCCACGGCTTCAACGTCCACTACGGCGAGATCGTGGCGCCGGAGCACACCGACGTCATCCTCATCGCGCCCAAGTCCCCCGGCAACCGCGTGCGCGAGGAGTTCGTCGCGGGGCGCGGGGTGCCGGCGCTCTACGGGGTCCATCAGGATGCCAGCGGCGGCGCGACCGAGTTCGCGCGGGCGTACGCTGCAGGGCTGGGATGCGCGCGCGCGGGCATCCTCGAGACCACCTTCGCGGCGGAAACCGAGACCGACCTGTTCGGCGAGCAGGCGGTGCTGTGCGGGGGCTTCACCGCGCTGGTTCAGGCCGGCTTCGAGACGCTGGTGGAAGCCGGCTACGATCCGGCCCTTGCCTACTTCGAGTGCCTGCACGAGCTGAAGCTGATCGTGGACCTGGCCTACGCGCACGGCATCTCGGGGATGCGCCGCGAGGTCAGCGACACCGCCGAATACGGCGACTACGTCAGCGGTCCGCGGGTTGTGGGCGATGCCTCGCGCGCGGCGATGAAGGAGATCCTGGCCGACGTGCAGTCCGGAGCCTTCGCGCGCCAGTGGATCGAAGAGGCGCGCGGCGGACGCGAGGCGTTCGACCGCATGCGGGTGGAAGGCGCCGAGCATCCCATCGAGACGGTGGGCAGGAAGCTGCGGTCGCACATGGCCTGGCTCTAGTCCGGGGATGAAGCCGCGACAACTGCCCCTCCGCAGCCAGGCGCTGGTCGCCGGGCGGGACCGGGCGGCGGCGCGCTCCATGCTGCGCGCGGTCGGGATGGAGGACGACGACTTCTCCAGGCCGCTGATCGCGATCGCGAACACCTGGACCGACACCACGCCGTGCAACGCCCACCTGCGCGACCTGGCCGACTCGGTGCGGGCGGGGATCCGCGAGGCGGGGGGGATGCCGCTCGAGGTCAACACCATCGCCATCTCGGACGGGATCACGATGGGGACCGAAGGCATGAAGGCCTCGCTGGTGAGCCGGGAGCTGGTCGCGGATTCGATCGAGCTGGTGGGGGACGCCTACGGGTTCGACGGCGTGGTGGCCATCTCCGGATGCGACAAGACGATCCCGGGCACGGTGATGGCGCTGGCGCGCCTGGACCTGCCCAGCCTGATGCTCTACGGCGGGTCGATTCAGCCGGGCCGCTACCGGGGGCGCGACGTCACCATCCAGGACGTGTTCGAGGGGATCGGGGCGTGCGCGGCGGGGCGGATCAGCGAGGAGGACCTGGACGAGCTGGAGCGCGCGGCGTGCCCGGGCGCGGGCTCGTGTGGGGGGCAGTTCACCGCCAACACCATGGCGACCGTCTTCGAGGCGATGGGCATCTCGCCGATGGGGAGCGGCTCGGTGCCGGCCACCGATCCGGCCAAGGCGGGGGTCGCGCGCGACTGCGGCCGCCTGGCCGTCGACCTGGTGCGGCGCGGGGTGACGGCCCGGCAGATCCTCACGCGCGCGGCGATGACCAACGGGGTCACCCTGGCGGTGGCGACCGGCGGCTCGACCAACGCGGTGTTGCACCTGCTGGCGGTCGCGCGCGAAGCGGGGGTGAAGCTCGAGCTGGAGGACTTCGACCGCATCAGCGCGCGCACGCCGGTGATCGCGGACATGAAGCCGTGGGGCCGCTTCGTCGCGACCGACATGCACGCCGCGGGCGGGGTGCGGCTGCTTGCGGCCCGCCTGCTGGGTGCTGGGCTGCTCGACGGCGGCGCGGCCACGGTCACCGGGCGCACGGTGGCGGAGGAGGCGGCGCTGGCGGGCGAGGCGGCCGGGCAGGAGGTGGTCTCGACCGTGGAGGACCCGGTGAAGCCCCACGGCGGCCTGCTCATCCTGAAGGGCAACCTGGCGCCCGACGGCTGCGTGCTGAAGGTGGCCGGCCCCGAGCGCGGCCATCACAGCGGCCCGGCGCGGGTGTTCGACTGCGAGGAGGACGCGTTCGAGGCCGTGCAGGCGGGCGCCATCTCCGCCGGGGACGTGGTGGTGATCCGGGGGGAGGGGCCGCGCGGCGGGCCCGGCATGCGGGAGATGCTGGCGGTCACGGCGGCGCTCACCGGGGCGGGGCTGGGGCCCTCGGTGGGGCTGCTCACCGACGGCCGCTTCTCGGGCGCCACCCACGGGCTGATGGCTGGCCACGTCGCGCCCGAGGCGGTGGACGGCGGGCCCATCGCGGCCGTGCGGGACGGCGACACCATCACCTTCGACGTGGCCGCGCGCACCCTCTCGGTGGACCTGAGCGACGAGGAGATCCGCGAGCGGGCGAGCGCCTGGCGTCCGGCCGCGCAGTCCGCCAACGGCTCCGCCACCGGCGTCATGCGCAAGTACGCGCGCCTGGTCGCGTCCGCGTCCGAGGGCGCGGTCACCAACCGCGCATGAGCGAGGCACGCACCGGCGAGCGAGCATGAACGACCGGCCCACCACCCTGTTCGAGAAGGTCTGGGAGCAGCACGTCGTGCGCCGCGAGGAGGGGCGCCCCGACCTCATCTACATCGACCTGCACCTGGTGCACGAGGTCACCTCGCCGCAGGCCTTCGCGGGGCTGAACGCGGCCGGCCGCGCGGTTCGGCGCCCCGAGCGCACCCTGGCCACCGTCGACCACAACGTGCCCACCACCCACCGCTCCCTTCCGGTCGCCGACCCGGTCGCGACCCGCCAGATCGAGGCGCTCCGCGAGAACGCCGCCGAGCACGGCATCACCCTCTACGACATGGGCCACGAGCGGCAGGGGATCGTGCACGTCATCGGCCCCGAACTGGGCGCCACGCAGCCCGGCATGACCATCGTGTGCGGAGACAGCCACACCTCCACCCACGGCGCCTTCGGAGCGATCGCCTTCGGGATCGGCACCTCGCAGGTCGAGCACGTGCTCGCCACCCAGTGCCTGCTCATGGAGCGCCCGCGCAGCATGGAGGTGCGGTACCGGGGGCGCCTCGGGCCGGGGCTGACCGCCAAGGACCTGATCCTCCACACCATCGGCCGCATCGGGGTGGCGGGGGGTGCGGGGCACGTGCTGGAATACCGCGGCGAGGCGATCCGCGCGCTCTCCATGGAGGGCCGCATGACCGTGTGCAACATGTCCATCGAGGCGGGTGCGCGCGCCGGCATGATCGCGCCCGACCAGACCACCTTTTCCTATCTGCGTGGGCGCCCGCGCGCGCCTGCGGGCGAGGCCTTCGACGAGGCGGTGGCGCGCTGGTCGACCCTCCGCACCGACCGGGGTGCGCGGTTCGACCGGGTGGTGGAGGTCGACCTGGCCGGCCTGGAGCCGCAGGTGACCTGGGGGACCAACCCCGGCATGGTGGTCCCCGTCTCCGGCCGCGTCCCCGACCCGGCCGACCTCGCCGACCCGGACAACCGGGCCACCGCCGAGCGGGCGCTCTCCTACATGGGGCTCGAGCCGGGCACGCCCATGCAGGACATCGAGCTCGACCGCGTCTTCATCGGCTCGTGCACCAACTCCCGCATCGAGGACCTGCGCGAGGCGGCGCGGGTCGCGCGCGGAGGCAAGGTGAGCCCGCGCGTGCACGCCCTGGTGGTGCCCGGCTCCACCGCGGTCAAGGCGGCCGCCGAAGCCGAGGGCCTCGACCGCGTCTTCCGCGACGC
This sequence comes from Gammaproteobacteria bacterium, assembly GCA_009841185.1. Classification (GTDB taxonomy): domain Bacteria; phylum Gemmatimonadota; class Gemmatimonadetes; order Longimicrobiales; family Gaopeijiaceae; genus BD2-11. The sequence continues at coordinate 2,980 of VXMG01000005.1, read as the reverse complement.
CGGCTTCGAGTGGCGCGAGTCCGGCTGCTCCATGTGCCTGGGGATGAACGACGACATCGCGGGGCCCGGCGAACGCTGCGCCTCCACCTCCAACCGGAACTTCGAAGGCCGGCAGGGGAGGGGGGCGCGCACCCACCTGGTGAGCCCGGCGATGGCTGCGGCCGCCGCGGTGACGGGCCGCTTTACCGACGTGAGGAGCCAGGCGTGAGCACCACGACCCACGCGATCCAGCCGCTCCGCCGCGTCGAGGGCATCGTGGCCCCCCTCGACCGCGCCGACGTCGACACCGACCAGATCATCCCCAAGCAGTTCCTGAAGCGCGTCGAGCGGGCCGGCTACGGGCAGTTCCTCTTCAACGACTGGCGCTTGCACCCCGACGGCTCCCCGCGCGCCGATTTCGTCCTCAACCAGCCCGGGTACGCCGGAGCGGCCATCCTCGCGGCGGGCCGCAACTTCGGCTGCGGCTCCTCGCGCGAGCACGCGGCCTGGTCGATCGCCGACTACGGCTTCCGGGTCGTGATCGCGCCGAGCTTCGCGGACATCTTCCAGGCCAACTGCTACCAGAACGGCATCCTGCCGCTGGCGCTGCCTGAAGAGGAGGTCGCGGGGGTGCTGGCGCGGGCCGCCGCGCATCCCGGCTACGCGCTGACCGTCGACCTGGAGGCCTGCACCGTCGCCGACGCGGCCGGATGGCGCCTCGGGTTCGAGATCGACGACTTCCGGCGCCAGTGCCTGCTCGAAGGCCTCGACGACATCGGCCTCACGCTGCGATACGAAAGCGAGATCACCCGCTTCGAGACCCGTTGACCGCTCCCGCGCCGCTCTCCCAGCGGTCCATCCTGCTCTTCTGGGCGCCCCTCGCCGCCACATGGCTGATGATGGCGGTCGAAGGGCCCTTCCTCGCCGCGGTCATCGCCCGCCTGCCCGAAGCCAAGATCAACCTCGCGGCCTACGGCGTCGCCTTCGCCATCGCGATGCTGGTGGAGTCCCCGGTGGTCATGCTGATGACCACCTCCACGGCCCTCGCGGAGGACGCGCACAGCTTCCGCAAGCTCAGGCGCTTCGCCTTCCTTCTGAACGCGGGCACCACGGGTGTGCTCCTGTTCGTGCTCCTGCCCCCGGTGTTCGACCTCATCTCGCTCCAGGTGCTCGCGCTCCCTGTGGAGGTGGCGCTGCTCGTTCAGGATGCGCTCTGGCTGCTCGTGCCGTGGCCGGCGGCCATCGGCTACCGGCGCTTCTACCAGGGCCTGCTCATCCGCGACGGGCGCCCGCGCCTGGTCGCCGCAGGGACGGTAACCCGCATCTCCGCCATCGCGCTGACGGCGCTGGTGCTGGCCCGGCTGGGTGTCCCGGGCACGCTCGTGGCGGCCGGCGCGATGACCGCCGGGGTGTGCACCGAGGCCGCGGCCAGCCGCTGGATGGCCCGGGGCTCGGTGGCGCGGATCCTCGCGCACACCTCGCCGGCCGGTCCGCGGACCCTCAACTACGGCGTCATCTCCCGCTTCTACTACCCGCTCGCGCTCACCTCGCTGCTCGGCTTCGCGGCCCAGCCGCTGCTCACCTTCTTCATGGGGCGGGCGCCCGCTCCGGTGGAGTCACTGGCGGTCTTTCCGGTGGTGGGCTCGCTCACCTTCGTCTTCCGCGCGGTGTGCCTGGCGTATCAGGAAGTCACCATCGCCCTCCTGGGCCCGCGGCAGGAACAGCTTGTCCCGCTGCGCAAGTTCGCCGTTTCGCTGGGGCTCGCCACCACCGCCTGCCTCGCCGTCTTCGGGCTCACGCCCTTCTCCGGGGTCTGGTTCGAGACCATTTCCGGGCTCACGCCGGAGCTGGCCGCCTTCGCCATCCTGCCGACCATCCTCTTCATCCCCCTGCCGTTCCTGTCGGCCTTCCTCTCGCTCGAGCGCGGGATCCTCATCAAGAGCCGCCGCACCCGGCCCGTGACCCTGGCAACCGCCACCGAGGTGGTGTGCATCGCGATGGGCTTCCCGCTGCTGCTGCAGGCCTTCGGGTGGGTGGGCGTCACCGCCGCGGCCGCGGCATCGCTTGCCGGCCGGTTCGCCGCGGTGAGCATTCTGGTCCCGTCGGTTGTCCGAGTAGTGCGACGGGCTTCCCGCTGACCACACCTCCCGGAGGGTGACGCGCGCCCAAACGCCGCCGCCCATCTCTGGCGAAGGCCCGCCGCTTCTGCGAAATTACAGGACTGCGCAGCCACCAATTCGGCAAGGGAACGACATGAAATCCTGTCCCGTTCTGTCCGCATGTACCCTGGCCTTCCTGGCCGCCGGCCCGCTGCTCGCCCAGAACTCGCAGTCGGGTCCCGCGAACGGAGCGGCGGGAAGCGCCCTGCCTACGGTCGCCACCGCCACCGAGGTGGCCGAGAGCCCGGACATCGACGGCTTTCTCAACGAAGCGGTGTGGCAGCAGGCGCCGGTGATGACCGGCTTCACGCAGCGCGAGCCCATGGACGGGCAGCCTGCCAGCGAGCGGACCGAGGTCCGGGTCGTGTTCGACCAGGAAGCCCTGTACGTGGGCGTGTGGGCGTTCGACAGCCAGCCCGAGAACATCACCTACGGCGAGCGCATCCGGGACTACGAGGTGCGCCAGAGCGACAACGTGGTGTTCGTGCTGGACACCTACAACGACGACCAGAACGGCTTCGTCTTCGGCACCACCCCGACCGGCATCGAATACGACGGCCAGGTGGCGAACGAGGGCCGTGGCGGAGGCCGCTTCCAGGGTGGCGGCTTCAACAGCCGGCAGCGCTTCCAGTCGGGCTCCGGCGGCGGCTTCAACAAGAACTGGGACGGCAGTTGGACGGTCGCCACGACCACCGACGAGGACGGCTGGTACGCCGAGTTCCGCATCCCCTTCAGCACACTGCGCTACGGCAACGACGCCAGGAGCTGGGGCTTCAACCTCTCCCGCCGCGTCCGGCGCCTGAACGAGGAGTCGTTCTGGACCCCGGTTCCGCGGGAGTTCA
>VXMG01000037.1:0-18623 GCA_009841185.1 Gammaproteobacteria bacterium | reverse complement strand
CCCCCAGGTGGACGTGCGGATCCACCCCGCCCGGCATGACCAGCAGCCCGGTGGCGTCGATCGTGCGGGCGCCCGCCCCCGCGGCCAGCCCGGTCCCAATCTCCACGATGGTCCCGTCCCGCACCCGCACGTCCGCGGTGAACCGCCCCTCCGAGGTGACCACCGTGCCGCCGCTGATGAGGATCTCCTGGGCGGCAAGGGGAGGTGCAAACGCTCCCGCCGCCAGCAGGTTGGCCGACAAGAGGGTAAGGAGAGCCATTCTCGGCGAGAGCACGGTGAAAAGGCGGGCGTGGCGGCTCAGCAGGCGGGCCATGGCGTCCTCCAGGGCGGCGAGTCGGTGTTGAAGGACACCATAGCCCGGCTGAGACGCGAAGAGCCAGACTGTGCCAACGCTTCGCACGGGAGCCAGCCGCGAGCCATACCGACGGCGCCGGCGTGACCGCTACCCCGGAACGATCTCCCCGACCCCCGCGAACACGGCTCGCGGCGCATATCCGGCAAACGTCTCCGCCGCCGTCGTGCCCGTCAGAACCGCGACGAACCCCATGCCCGCGTCCCGCGCCGCCTTCGCGTCCACCTCCGAATCGCCCACGAAGACGCAGTCACCCGTCGCGAGGCCCAACGCCCCCGCCGCTCGCAACAGGCCATCCGGCGCCGGTTTGGGCCGGGGCACGTCGTCACTGCCCACGACCACATCCACAAACCCCAGCAGCTCGTCCCGCTCCAGCGCCTCCTCCACCCGGCGCCGGTACTTGGTCGACACCACTCCGAGGCGATACCCCGCTCCGTGAAGCGTCCTGAGCACCCGTCCCGCGCCGGGCAGAAAGACGGTGCTGGCGACCATGACCTCGTCGGCCTTGTTTGTGAAGTGCCGGAGGAACTCCCTCCCACGGGGTTTCCATTCCTCGCCCGCGAGGACCCCGAGCACCGTAATGAGGTCGAGGCCGATGGTCCGGCGGATGGCGTCCTCCGATGCAGGGGGAAGCCCGAGGCAGGACAGCGCGTGATTCATGCAGACCACGACGCCCGTGGCAGAATCCGCAAGCGTGAAATCGAAATCGAAGAATACGGCGCGGGCGTCCGCGATCTCCGGGTGCAACGATCCTACCCGCTGCGCGTGAGCGTCAGGTCTTCCCATGGGACTCGGCTGCAAGGGGCTGGGGCGGCAGACTGGAAGCGACGAGGACGGAAGATAACGCCGATCGGCCGGGGTGGTTGCCGGCAGGAGCCCCGATAGCGACAGAGCCTCCCCTCAGAACGGTGCCAGCGCGCGCAGGTGCCATTTCCATCCGGGCTGATGTGCAGAGTCGCCACCGCCGCCCGGCCTTCCGGGAACCAGGACGCCCTGCTCGTGCCACGCCGACACGGGACGGGCCAGATCCGCGCGCAGAAAACCGTTCAGCAGAGAGACGCCGATCCCGAACGACTGCAGGCTGCTGCCATCCACCGACGCCCAGTCGTGGAAGGCTGACACGGCGGCCAGGCTGACCCTGCGCTGGAACTCGACCCGGCTTCTCCACACCCCACGCCCGCGCAGCACGACACGCGGATAACCCCGCAGCCATTCACCCGAACCCCCGAGACGCCAGATTTCCTCCGGCGCCGGGTCTCCCCGGATGTGAGCGCCACCGGCTTCCAGCGCCGTCGCCCAGCCGGTGGACAGGGGGATGACCAGCCTGCCTGTGACCGACAGGCTGACGCTGGGAAAGTCGCCGATCAGTCCCTGCAGCGAGACGTCGGCGCCGCCGTTTACCCTGCTCCCGGTAAAGCCACCCCACCACGGCCTCAGATAGACATCGGCTCCCGTGCGCCGTCGCGTTTCGCCGTACAACGTCGTGGTCTTCTCGGAAAAGACGCGCAGCGATGTCCACAGGCGCTCGCCGCTCCGAGGCAGAAGCTGAACGGCCGCTCCCTGCGCCAGGTAGTACCACGAGGAATCGGCGGCCAATTCGAGGCGTTCCGGGCGCCTCCCGGCCACCCTGCCGCCGGTTGCGCGGAGGGTGCGGTACAGCGAGAAGCGTGTTCGAGGACCGGTTCTGCCGTGCTCGACGGAAAAGTCGACGCTGGGCTCGGTCCGCCGCATCGCCGTGCGTACGGTCAGCGCGCTCCGTCCCCATGAGTGGTCACGGAGGAGACGGGTGCCCGCCGAGAGGCCTTCCACGGGATTGTATCGGAGGAGAGCCGGGGACAGTATCGGCGGGTCGAAGGACCACGGGCCGGTTCCACGGTCGACCTCCGCGCCTGCCGGATCTCCGGGGAAGCGGGCCAAGCCGATGGGATCGAGGATATTCTCCGCCTCTTCGAGCTCGCCCGCGTAGATTCCGCTCTCCCGTTCCTCCCAGATCGACGGCGGGAGCCGGTCGGAGGCTGCGAGCGCGCGCCAGTCTCGCGGCACGATCACTACCGTGCCGGAGTCGGGTTCGGAGTCGTCCTTGATGTCGACCGTGTCTCCAGGCTCGCGCCAGGACCGAACCAGCTCTTCTGTCGTCACCGTCGTGGCCGGGTCCCCGTCGGCGGTCGAGATCTCTTCTATCTCGAAATCCCAGTCGTGGCGCGCCTTCGCCGTGACCAGAGTCTCCGAATGCTCGGCGTCCATCTCGTCTCCGCCGACGCCGTAGGCCGCGAAGCTGGCTCTGCGAGGGAGCCAGTAGCGGGAATTCCAGAGGGTGTAATCGACGACCGCTGCCGGCATGCCGAGTTCCAGCCGGGGAACCAGGGCGGCGTACCCGTAGTTCAAGACGCGTTCGAGCAGAGAAGGAGGTGGTGGTGACTGCGCCTCGAAGTCGCCCAGCGGATTGCCTTCGACCACCAATCCAATGCCCGCGTCCCAGTCGCCTCCGAAGCGAAAACTCACCTCCGATTCGATGGCCTTGGCGGGACGATAGATCGTGCGCACCACGCCGAAGGTACCCGGGTCGATCCAGAGGACCGCAAAGACCAGCCCGAGGTCGAGGAAGCGCGGGCTGGCAGTGACGCTCACCGCCTGGATCGACTCACCGCCCTCGAGGAGCACGGAAATGGTGTCTCCGGAACGGAACCGGTAGAAGCGATCAGCGTCGTCGTCCAGAGGGGTCACCGACGGGACAAACCAGGACTCACGGTAGTCGGAGCCGAACATCGACGGGAGGAAGAGACTGAAGGGATCGTGAAGTGGATCACTGGCGAAGCGTGCCCCCGTCCCCTCGGGAAGGGGGGGCTTGAAGCGCTGCCCGCCGATCTCCATCCGGGACCCCAGCACCCGCAGGACGGTCGGTCCATCCTTCGACCAGCGGACGCGGGTCGTCGATTCGAACCGGACGATGGGCCGGTCGCGCACGAGCACCGCCGCTTCGACGGACGAGCGCTCGCTGACCACCGCCGTGTAGGCCTCGATGTCCGACAGAGCGGAGTCGCGCGCCCCCCGCGCGCCCTCCATCAGGTACCGGGCGGTCTCGTCCAGATAGACGCGCGAAGCGGTCGGACCATTTCCCCGTCCGGCATCCGGTCGCTGTGCCGCCGCCGGCGAGGCGACACCTGCGGCCAACAGGCAGGCTGTAACCAGGGTACGCTCAGCCACGATCGTTCGACCTGCCATGGTTGCCTGGGACATGTGGGGAAGTAGGTTCTCAACATATGGACGTTGATGGGAATGTGCGGGTTGCCGCGGTATCTGCGCGCACAAGGAGGCCAAAAGCGATGAAACATTTGACATGGATGGTCGCAGTCGCGGCCCTGGGACTCATCGCGTGGCGCGGATCGGGGAAGGGCGCCGCGGAGGAAGCCGCGTCGGCCGAAGATGGGAGCGTCTTCGCCACTATCGCCCCCTTCAACAGCTACGGCCACGTCCACGACGCCGACAACGTCGAGGCCATGCGGCCGCGCGTCATGGGCACGCACGGGGTGATCTCCTCAGGGCATTACCTGGCCACGCAGGCCGGCTACGATGTGCTCAGGGCCGGAGGCAACGCCTTCGACGCCGGGGTGACGGCGGGAATGGCCCTCAAGGCGCTCAAGATGGACTATGCGGGATGGACCGGGGTCGCGCCGCTCATCCTCTATAGCGCAGCGGAGGACCGCGTGATCACCCGGGTCGGGGCAGGGACCTCGCCCGCGCTCGCCACCCTCGGCTACTTCCTCGAACACGGCAAGTCGCCCGTCAACAACGCGCTGATTCCCGCCGACGTCGATGTCTGGCTCGCCGCGCTCGACCGCTTCGGCACCCTCAGCTTCAGCGAGGCAGCGCAGCCCACGCTTCGCATCGCGGAGGAGGGCTATCACCTCTACAAGATGCAGAAGTGGATGATCGAGGATCAGATGGAGGGGATCCTCGCCTTCCCCTACAACCGTGATTTCTGGTTCCAGAACGGGGTTGGCGAGCAACGTCTCGGCGACCTCATGGTGAACGCCGACCTGGGGCGGCTCATCCGCTACATGATGGAGGCGGAGCAACAGGCGCTGGCTTCGGGCGGAAGCCGTTCCGACGGGATCCGCGCCGCTCGCGACGCCTTCTACAAAGGTGATCCGGCGCGCGATGTCGACCGCTTCTTCCGTGAGCAAGGCGGCATCGTGCGCTACGAGGATCTGGCCGAGTACGAGAGCCGCTGGGAGGAGCCTCTGGGCACGAGCTTCCAGGGCTACGATGTCTACACGGGCGATGGATGGAGCCAGGGGCCGCGCATCGTCCTGATGCTCAACATGCTCGAGAACTACGACCTGCGGGCGCTCGGCTACAACACGCCGGAGTACATCCACCTCTTGTCCCAGGTCATCGACCTGGCGATGGCGGATGCCCACAAGTACGTGGGCGATCCGGATTTCGCACCTGCGCCGGAAGGCCTGTACGGGAAGGCATACGCGCGCGAGCGCATCGGGCTCATCGACGAAGAGAGCGCGTTTCAGGACATGCCTCCGTGGGGCGACCCGGCGGCGATGGCGGCGGTCGCGGACGGCGCCCCGACGAGCTTCGTGATGGCCCGGGCTCGGTCCGACGACTCCGATCCCGGAGTGCATTCCATCGACACTTCGTCCCTGAACGTCATGGACGGCGAGGGCAATCTCTTCTCACTCACCGAGAGCGACGGCCATACCGGCACGCCCATGATCCCGGGATGGGGCTTCGGGCTGGGCAACCGCATGGGCCAGTTCAACCTGGACCCGGGGCTGGCCAACGTGATGGCGCCCGGCAAGCGCCCGCGCAACACCAACGCGCCGCTCCTGGTGATGAAGGACGGCCAGCCGTTCATGGGGCTCTCCACCCCCGGCGGCGATCAGCAGTTGCAGTCGCTCCTGCAGGTCTTTCTGAACGTGGTGGTTTGGGGGATGTCGCCCGAGCAGGCCGTGGATCAGCCCCGCTTCGGCAGCTACAACTTCCCGGGCAGCGGCAGCGAGGTGAACCGCAGCCCCGCGCTGCTTCGCATGGAGGACCGCATTCCGGCGGAGACCGCGGAAGCGCTGCGCGCGATGGGGCACGACGTACAGTCCTGGGGCCTGTGGAACTGGCGCGCGTGCGCGCCCACGGTGACCTGGCGCGACCCGGAGACGGGCTTGATGATCGCGGCGGGGGACGTGCGCCGGGAGACGGCGTCGCTCGGATTCTGAACGTGATCCCGCCCCTCGTGCTTATCCCTCGGTTCCTTCACGCCTCCGCGGCCCTGCTCCTGCTCGTGTTGTCGGGATGCGCGGCGCCGAGCTCGGACACCGCAGGCTTCTCCGTGGTCGAGGCCGGCATCCCGGAGCTGCAGGCGGCGATGGAGCGGGGGGAGCTCAGCTCGCGCCAGTTGGTCACGGAGTACCTGGTTCGCATCGGGCTGTATGAGAACCGGCTGAACGCGGCCGTCTCGGTCAACCCGAACGCCCTGGCCGAGGCGGAGGCGCTGGACGCCGAGCGGGCGCGGGGCGAGGTGCGCGGGCCGCTGCACGGAATCCCGGTTGCGCTCAAGGACAACATCCACACCACCCACCTCCCCACCACCGGGGGTGCCTTGGCGTTCGAGGGGTACGTGCCGCCGTACGAGGCCACCCTGACCACGAACCTGCGGGAAGCCGGCGCGATCATCATCGCCAAGGCCGGCCTCACCGAGTTCGCCAACTGGATGGCTGGCCCGCCCAGGCAGATGCCGGGCAACTACAACGCCCTCACCGGGTTCGCCTACAACCCGTATGATCCGCGCCGCGACCCGCGCCCGGCCACCGGCGACGGGCGCCCCGCACTCAGCACCGGCGGCTCCAGCTCGGGGGTCGGCACCGCCGCGAGCTTCTGGGCCGGCAACGTCGGCACCGACACCGGGGGCTCGGTGATCAGCCCGTCCAACGCCAACATGCTGGTGGGCATTCGGCCGACTCTGGGGCGCATCAGCCGCTGGGGCATCGCCCCGGTCACCCTCGACCACGACATGGCCGGCCCCATGACCCGCACGGTGGCCGACGCGGCGATCCTGCTCGGAGGGATGGAAAGCGCGGCCCCCGACCCCAACGACCCGGCCACCGGCATTTGCGAGCCGCCGCCGGATCGCGACTACACGCGGTTCCTGAACCCCGACGGTCTGGCAGGCGCCCGCATCGGCATCCCGCGCGCCTTCTACTACGACCCCGTTCGCCTGGATGGGGTGGAAGGCACTCGCGGCGGGCTCACCGAGGCGCAGGCGGCCCTCATGGCGGAGGCGATCAGCGTGCTCGAAGCCGAGGGCGCGGTCGTCGTGGACCCCGCCGACGTGCCCAGCTACGCCCACCCGGACCCTGACTCGAACTTCGCCGCCTGGGGCTTCTGCGCGGGCGCCCACCAGGCGAAGGGCTCCGACCAGAACTGCTCGGTGAACTTCAAGTACGGCCCCAAGCGCGACTTCAACGCCTGGCTGGAGAGCCTGGGTCCGGAGGCGCCCGTGACGACGCTGACCGAGCTGCGCCAGTGGAACCTCGACCACGCGGACGCCGGCTCGGCGAGGTACGGCCAGTCGCGCTTCGACATCTCCGACGAGATGGACGTTGAGGCCGACCGGGCCCGCAACGAAGCCGACATGGCGCGTGACGAACTGCTCAGCCGCACCCGCGGCATCGACGCCGTGCTCGCCGAGCACGGTCTGGACGCGATCTTTACGCCGGGCAGCCGTGGAGCCGGCCTCGCCGCGCGCTCCGGCACCCCGATCGTGGTGGTGCCTTTCGGCTTCGTGCCTAACGAGCCGGCGACGCCCTTCCCGGAGGGATTCGACGCCCGTCCAGCACCCTTCGGCGTGGGATTCACCGGAGCCAACTGCAGCGAGCCCCGCCTGATCGAGCTGGCGTACGCCTTCGAGCAGGCCACGCGCCGGCGGGTGCCGCCTCCCGGATTCCCCTGAGCGAGATCCGCTCCCGGGGGTCCGCACGGACCGCTTTCGGGGCACGCGGCCATCCCCCACATTGCCCTTTCAACCCTCCTGACCGTTTCTGCGTGTTTCCACGATCGGAGATGAGACGATGAAGAAGCTGCTCCTGCTCGCCCTGTCCCTCACCTTCGCGATGCCCGTCTTCGCCCAGAACCACGCGCCCAACCCCTATCGCGCCGTGCCGGACGTCTGGGGCGAACTCCCCGAGGGTCGCACCTGGGGCTCCACCAGCGCCGTGTATCCTGCCGCCGACGGCAACATGTGGGTGGCGGAGCGCTGTGGAGAGAACACCTGCGTGGGCCACGACGACCTCGATCCCATCCTGCTTTTCGACGTCGACGGCAACCTGCTCCGCAGCTTCGGCGCGGGGATGTTCGAGTGGCCGCACGGCATTCACGTCGACCCCGACGGCAACCTCTGGGTCACCGACGCGCGCGGGGGCGAGGGGCGCGGCCATCAGATACACAAGTTCACCCCCGAGGGCGAGCTGATGATGAGCCTGGGCCAGGCCGGGGTGGCCGGCGACGGACCCGACACGTTCGACCAGCCGTCGGACGTGCTCGTCGCACCCAACGGCGACATCTTCGTCGCCGATGGCCACGGGGCGGGCGGCAACAACCGGATCGTCAAGTTCAACAGCGCGGGCGAGTTCATCATGGAATGGGGCTCCACCGGGTCCGAGAACGGCGAGTTCCGCGATCCCCATGCGCTGAGCATGGATTCGCGCGGCCGGCTCTTCGTTGGGGACCGAAAAAACAACCGCCTGCAGGTCTTCGACCAGGACGGCAATCACCTCGACACCTGGACCCAGTTCGGCCGCCCCAGCGGGCTCTTCATCGACGACAACGACGTGCTCTATTCCGCCGACTCCGAGTCCTCCACCGGCGGCGGCATCCCCAACGCCGGCTGGGTGCGCGGCATCCGCATCGGCAGCGTGGTGGACGGGCTGGTGACCTCCTTCATCCCCGACCCCGACTGGCATGTGTACGTGCGAGGCACCACCGGGGCCGAAGGGGTGGCGGTGGACGCCTTCGGCAACGTCTACGGGGCGGAGGTGGGACCGCGCATGCTGCGCAAATACATGCGGGTGCGGTAGCTGGGACTTGACCGCCGAGACCCGTACGAGGTCTTGTCGCCGGCCAGCCTGCCCGGTTCTGTCCGGCCAAAGCCTTTGCGGCACGGGAATCGATTTCTAGCTCGCAGCCCACCCAATCGGACCTGGAACCGGACGCGAACCACCCCCTCATCCCCGGATCATCGATTCGGCGGGTGTGGGACATATGATCAGCAGGCTTGAACCAGCCGTGCCTCAGCAGCAGGAGGAGCTGCGATGAAACGAGTCGCTTTGCCGATCGTGGCGACCCTGCTCGCCGTCCCGGCCGTCGCGCAGGACCGGTCGTTGACCTTGGAGTCGACCGAGATCTACCGCGCAGGCGGCGCGGACGCGCAGGAGGAGTGGGCCTTCTTCGGGCCTGGGCTGCAGCTGCGGTTCGACGAGGCCGGCATCTTGGTCGTGCTGGATGCTCTGAACAAGCGAGTCGTCGTCATCGGACCGGATGGCCAACTCGTGCGTGTCGTCGGTCGCGAGGGCGAGGGACCGGGCGAGTTTCGTAGCGCAATGGCCTTCGCGGTGTGGCGCGACGGCCGCTTCGCGGTGCCCGACCTGGGTCATTCCGCCATCCAGGTGTTCAGCCCGGAAGCCGAACTTGAGCGGTTCGTCCGGATGAATGACGAGGGCAGGCCTGGATCCAGCGCCCTGTTTCACAGCGAGATTCGGGCCGATCAGCGAGGCGAGAGGATCATTGCTCGAGGCGTCGGCGGTGTGCTGGTCGCAATGGCCAACCGCATGAATCGACGTATGGGATATCAGGAAGACGAGACTTCGTCGGGGGTCGACGACCGCGCGCTCGAGACACTGGATTTCTCCGGCGACGTGGTGGTATCAAGGCCGATCCTGCAGGGATGGAGAGCCCCTCGCCTGGAAACCGGGCTGTCGCCCGCCGATGAAGCGGATTGGGGGCAGGTGGTCGCATCGATGGAAGACCGGTACTTCGAGCCGGGATTCCACTGGGATGTGCTGCCCGACGGCACCATCGCCTACTCCGACTCCACGGCCTACGCCATCAAGCTCGCCTCTCCCGATGGATCGGTGACCGACGGGCTGAGCCGGCCGCTCGCGCCCGAACCGGTTTCCGCGCGCATCCGGCGAGCGACGATCGGCTACCATCTGGAACGCCTCGAGCAGTGGCTGGAAAGGCCTCCCTCGACAGGCATGCCTTTCATGGCGCCGGATCCGGAGGGGCGCCGGCGGAGGATTCGCGAGCGCGGGTTCTACCACGAAATCCCCGTCGTGCGAGGGCTGAAGGCAACCTGGGACGGCGGGCTGTGGATTCAGCGCCGCGGCGAGGATCCATGGGACGACGACGGCCCGATCGATGTCTTCAGCGCGGACCGCGAGTACCTGGGTACGCTCCCCGCCGGCAACCCGGGGATGCCGGCCGCGTTCGGACCCGATGGTCTCGTCGTCCACCTGGAGCGCGATGAACTCGACGTGCCGACGCTCGTGGTGAGCCGGCTTACCTCCGCCAGACCCCAACCCCGTTCTCGTACACGATCTCCGTCCCGAAGGGCCGCGACAGCTCCGCCAGGTGCTCGATGATCTTCCTGCCCAGCTCCTCGGGCGCGATGCGCGGCGTGCCCCGCTGTGACCGGGGTGCCTTCCAGCCCAGTTCGATCGGGTGGAAGACGATCTCCACCGCCTCGCTGTCCTCGAAGGTCACCACCGGCACCACGCTCTCGTACCAGCGCGAATCGGTCGGAAAGCCGGTGGTCGGGTTGCCGTCCTCGTCGACCCGGAAGCGGGTGTCGTAGATCTCCGAGGCGAGCCGGTCCAGCGGGAGGCCGTAGCGGTCGCGCTGGTCGGACGGCATGGGGTCGATGGTCTCGTTCTGGAAGATGAAGTCGCCCAGCGAGTAGAAGATGGGCCGGCCGTTGTGGATCTCCACGCCGCGCAACTGGTGCGGCCCGTGGATGATGAAGGTGGCGGCACCGGCGTCGATGACCTGGCGGGCGAACTCGACCATCCAGCCGGGCGGCGTCATGAAGGCGTTGCCGGGCTCGTGTGAGTGGCTGTTGGCCACCACGTAGTCGCCCTGGTCGGTGGCGTTGCGCACCTCGTGCAGCACCCGCTCCCGGTCGACATCGTTCAGCGAGACGATCGAGCGGTCCTCGTCGCCGGGATACACCGTGATCCCGAATGCCCGCACGGGCACCCCTTCGTCCTCGGCCACTTCGATTCCCTGCGCCCGCGCCACCTCCCGCAGGGCCTCCATGGTCGCGGGCGACCCCTCGTGGCGGGTGCTCAACCGTAGCGCGTTCAGCCCCGGGCGGCCCTGGACGGTGGGCCCGGCCCGCCCGGCGCGCGACATGGGCGTGTGGGTCGACGCCATCCCGATGAGCGCGATGCGTCCCTTGGGCGTCTCCAGATAACCCGGGCGGCTGGCCCATCCGAGGTTCTCGCCCGCGCCCGCATGCACCAGCCCCCACTCGTCCATCAGCCGGCCGGTGAGGCGCATGCCCTCGACCCCGTAGTCGGTGGTGTGGTTGTTGGCCCGATTGAAGAGGTCGAACCCCATGTCGACCAGGTCTTTCAGCGTCTCGGGCGAGCCCACCTCGTAGTTGCCCCCGTTCTCGGCCGCCGGCCATCCGGTAAACTCCTGCAGGCGGAAAACCGACTGCTCCAGGTTCATGAAGGAGGCGTCCGCGCCCCGGATGACATCCACCAGTTGCTGGAAGGCGGGGTCGCCGGGATGATTGAACTGCATCACCTGCCGGTTCATGATGACGTCGCCCGCCCCCGCCAGGGTCCAACGGGTGTCGGCGTCGATGGGCGACCGGGTCTGGGCGTGTCCCGTCAGCGGGATCGTGAGCCCCAAGGCGGCGGCGAACATCATAGCGAGGCAACGCCCGGACCAGGGTTCGGCGACGATCAGGCGCATGGAAGTCCTCCGTAAGCAAGTCTTGTCACAGGAAGCGTCCATCCCAAACTACGTCGACAGCCTCGGCCACGCTCACGCGCGCGAAGTCGGGATGCAGCGGGTTGAGGATCACGTTCCAGCCCCAGGGCTGTGCGACGAAGGAAGGCACCTTGAGCGCTACGGACCGGCCCGACTCCACCCACTCCGCGCCGATCTCGCGCGATCGGGCCGCGTTTTGCCAGTCCGGGTAACGGATCTCGTCGATCATGGGAACGGCACAGTCCTCCGGGATCACGATGCGGGATGCGATGCGCGACACAGGGAGCCTGCCGGTTGTCGTATGCGCCAGCTGCTCCAGCATCGCGCCCTCATAGGCGAGTGACGCATACACCATGCGAATGCCCCGGGGATTCCAGCGCCCGCCGAAGATACCCGCGCCGATTCCCCCCAGCGCCGGGTAGGCTCGAGGGTGGATCCGATAGACGTTCAACCGTCAGGCCGGCAGACCGAAGTGCAGAGAGTACAGAATGTGCTCGACCTGCCGTGCTCCAACCTCGGACAGGGCCCGGTCTATGGGACGGGCGCCACCAAGCATGGGATGTCGGCATGTGAGCCATTCCGCAGCCCATTCGTCGTTCCCCCATACATACGCGGCCAGCGCGATGACGGAGGCGACGCGGAGCACCGTCTCGCCCTCATCCTGCTTGAGGCTTTCCCGTCGCTGCAACGTTGCTCGGGGTACGATGCTGTTGACGTACTCGGAAGCCCGTCGAACCCCGAATCGCTTCAGCTCTGCCTGAAGCTGCTTGACCGCTTCGACCGGCAGTCCCTGCGCAACGGTTTCGCGCACCACTTCGATCCCGGAGCCATCCCCGTAGACGGGGTTCGTCTCGCGGACCATGCGGCCGGCGAGTTTCCTGAGGCTGAAGGACTCGCCGCAGTCGTCCTGGGCCATTGGCATCGTCCCGCCCGTTGGTTCGCGCGCCATGGTTCGCCTCCCGTCGCACACCAAATGTTCAAATGAACGTCGTATACCGGCGATATGAACGTAGACGACGTCTCATTCCAGTCAACAGGCAGGGCTCGGCCAGGATGCTTGGTCTGGTGGCGCATCGCGCGGCCGTTGTCCGACCCCCCCGCTCTTCCTTGCGTAGCCGCAACGCCGGGAGGAATGTTGCCGGGATGATGGTTGCACCGGCTCACCAGCTCCGTTCCCGGTGACGGGGCAACCCGATCGCCGTCCGCGTCCTGCCGCGGCACCCCGGGTACGATGGGAGAGTCAGCATGAGAAGGATCGCAGTCATCAGTTCGGTCGTGTTCGTCGCCCTGTCCCCCCTTGCCTGCGCCGAGGCCGATGCCGGATCCGCCGCCGATGCCGCGACTGCGGCGGGGGTCCCCGACGGGCCGCCCCTCTACTACCTGCTCAGCGGCCCCGCCAAGCGATACTGCTCGGGAATCTGGGTGTCGGAGCGCGACCGCACTGAGGCGCTCTATGGCAGCGTGCTGAACAGCGTGGACGAGGTACGCGACTACGAGAGCGGGAGCCTTGTCTTCGATATCGACGAGGACAAGCGCATCGTCACCGTCTCGCAGGACGGGGTTTCGGCCCGTGCGCGGCACTTCGGCGACCAGGGCTGCATCATCCTCCCGCCCGACACCGACGGCGTGTACTTCACGCCCCGCGAGGTCGTGAGCGCGCTTCCCGACGCCGAATCCACTCCGTGGCCCATGGGCGACATGCTCCCGGACGAGCCCCTTCCGGACTACGTGGACGCGGAGCTGCTCGACCAGGCCGTTGAGACCTTCTTCACCGAAGGCGACAACCGGGCCGCGTTCATGGTCGTCCACCGCGGCCGCGTGCTGGCCGAGGACTACGGGCCCGGCATCAACATGCACACCCAGCTCGAGAGTTGGTCGATGGCGAAGAGCATGACCGCAACCCTGATCGGCCGCCTCATCCAGATGGGCCACCTGGAGATCTGGCAGCCGGCGCCCGTGCCCGAGTGGCAGAACTCGCCCGGCGACCCGCGCGCCGAGATCCGCATCGCCGACCTGCTGCGCATGTCCAGCGGCCTCCGCTTCACGAACTCGGGTGCCACGCCTGAGCAGATGGCCAAGTCGTTCATCCCCGGGCAGGTGGACCATCGCATGGGCTACGTGGCCCCGATCGACGCCTTCCAGTTCTCGATCAGCCGCGAGGCCGAGTTCCCGCCCAACACGGTCGGGCGCTACCGCAACTCCGACCCCTGGACGCTGGGCTACATCGTCCAGCGCACGGTCGAAAACGAGTTGGGTGAGGAGTACCTGAGCTGGCCGCAGCGCGCCCTCTTCGACAAGATCGGCATACGCCGCTTCATCATGGAGACCGACCCCTACGGCAACTTCCTCCTTACCGGCTACAACTACGGCACCGCGCGCAACTGGGCGCGGTTCGGGATGCTCTATCTGAACCGCGGAATGTGGAACGGCGAGCGACTCCTTACGGAGGAGTTCGTGGACTTCGTGCGTTCTCCCGCGCCCGCCTGGCCCGAGCCCTACTACGGTGGCCAGTTCTGGCTGAACACAGCGGACGAGGAGGGCAGGGGAGGTCGGATTCCGCAGCTTCCGCCGGACGCCTACAACCCGTCAGGGGCCGGTCACCAGCGGACCTATATCATTCCGTCACAGGATCTGGTGATCGTGGTGCAGAGCCACCGTTCCGCGGCTGCCCACGCCCCCGACCGCACCGACCGCGAGTACGAGGCGCTCGGCATGGTGGTGAAGGCGGTGGATCCGGAGTGGAGCTGGTAGGAAGCCAGCGGTGGTTCGAACATCGCGGACGAGTCATTGTGATCGACGCCGGTACGTCCATCGACAGACTATGACGGAGCTCATCATGCGTCGTCCTTCTTCAATGCCATGGGGCATCGCGGTACTCTGCCTGCTTTTCCTGCCGTCCTGCCGGGGTGGTGATTCAACCCCGCCCCTCGTCGTCCAGCGCGACAGCGCCGGCATCCAGATCGTCGAGGCAATGCGGCCGCTCTGGGGCGACTCGAGCCCTTGGCGCATCGATCCGGATCCAGTCGTCGACCTCACGCTTACCGGCAGTGGTCCGAACCACGAGTTCCATCAGGCCCGCAGCATGAAGCAACGCCCGGACGGCTCCCTCATGATTGCCAACACGGGTTCGGAGGAAGTACGGGTGTTCTCCGCGACGGGCGAGTTCCTGGGGTCGTTTGGCGGGAGCGGAGAAGGTCCCGGCGAATTCAACGATCTGAATGTGACCGAGAACGCCGGCGACACTCTGCTGGCCATCGATTTCGAGGGTCGCGTCACTGTGGTCGCGCCTGATCTGACCGTAGTCCGGACCTTCAACATCGACCCGCTTACGCTGAACCTGTACTATTTGGACATCGGGGCGATCCTGCCGGAGCCGCGGTCGCTGGTTTTGCCACAAGCAGGCGTTGGTGGGCTGATCCGGCGCCCGCTGCCTCTGGTCCTCTTCGACCTGGAAGGAGACCAGATCGACAGCATCGGTGAGATGCAGGGACCCGAAATCTACTTGCACTTCCGCGAAGGGGTGTTTGGCGGGGCCGTACCACCCTTTTTTGGCAAGACATCTCACGTCGCGACCTTTGGGCGGCGCATCTATCGGGGTTCGAACGACGCTATGCAGGTGGAGGAACTGGACACGTCCGGGAATCTCGTGCGCATCCTGCGGATTCCAGACTATCCGCTCGACCTGAGCGCCGCCCTGATCGCCGCCGAGCGGGATGTCTTTCTTGACAGGCTCCCGCGCGGATCGACCTCGCCGTTTCAGCGGGCGTTCGAAGACGCTCCCGCGTCCGACACCCGGCCCGCGTTCACCGACATTCTCATCGATCCTTCCAGAGCGGTTTGGCTGCAACTTCACCGGGGAGAGAGCGAGCAGGACCAGCCCCAGGAGTGGCTCGTGCTGGATGCCGATGGAACCTGGCTTGGCAACGTACGCATCCCCGACCGCTTTTCCGTCACGGACATCACCATGGACGCCGTGCTAGGTGTCTGGCGCAACGAATTGGATGTCGAGCATCCGCAGGTGCTGCGGCTGACGCGCAACTGAGACACGGAAGACGAATGACGATACCGGCCCACCGAACCGCGAGACCGTACTGCCTCACCTTTCTCCTGCTGTGCGGCATCGCCGCCTGCGACGCCCCTGACTCCGACCTGTCTCTTATCGTCCAGCGCGACAGCGCGGGAATCGAGATCGTCGAAGCGACGCGGCCCCTCTGGGACGATTCCAGTCTCTGGCGAGTCGATCCGGAGCCGCTCCTCGACCTCGCTCTGTCCGGCAGTGGCCCGAACCACGAGTTCCATCGGGCACGCAGCATGATACAACGCCCGGACGGCTCACTCGCGGTCGCCGATCGGGGCTCGCAGCAAGTGCGGGTGTTCTCTGAGGCCGGCGAATTCCAGGGATCCTTCGGCGGTCCGGGAGAGGGCCCGGGTGAATTCAGCAACCTCTGGAGGATCGAGAACGCCGGCGACACCCTGCTGGTCCTCGATTCCCGCCGACGCGTCACCGTGGTCACCCCCCGCCTCGCGCTGGTCCGGACATTCAACCTCGCGAACAACACGTCGTCCCTGCACAACCTGGGAGGCGGCACGATGCTGACGGTGGGGGCTTCGCCTGGTCTGCCGGAGGCTCGTGCCACCGGAGTGATTCGGCCGGCGGAAATACTCGCGCTCGTAAGTCTCGAGGGAGTGGAGATCGACGATATCGGGGAGACGCCGGGGTCGGAAAGCTACGTGTCAGTGGGCGAGAACTACGCGTCCGGCGCGCCTCTCTTCGGAAAGACGGCTCATGTCGCGGTGTTGGGACAGCGCATCTTTCGAGGCACGTCCGACGCGATGGAGGTGGAAGAGCTGGACATGACCGGGAGTCTCGTGCGCATCCTGCGCATTCCCGGCTATCCCCTGGACCTGAGCGCCGACCGCATTGCGGCCGAACGCGAGGCCCGTCTCGAAGAACTTCCCTCCGCCGTGCCCGCGTTTATCCGGCGGTTGGTCGAAGACTTGCCCGCTCCGGCGACACGACCCGCATACGCAAACATGCTCGTGGATCCTTCTGGGGCAGTCTGGCTGGAACTGTACAGAGGAGTGAGCGAACGCGATCATCCCCAGGAATGGCTCATTCTGGATGCGGATGGCACCTGGCTCGGCAACGTCGAGGTCCCGCACCGCTTCACGTTGATGGAGGTCCGGATGGACAGGATGCTGGGGGTGTGGCGCGACGAGGTGGATGTCGAGCATCCTCAGGTGCTGCGGGTGACGCGTAACTGAGACACGGACGAATGACGATACCGGCCCACCGGACCCCGAAACCGTACTGGCTCACCTTTCTCCTGCTGTGCGGCATCGCCGCCTGTGACGCCGCTGACTCCGACCTGCCTCTTATCGTCCAGCGCGACGGTGCCGGCATCCAGATCATCGAGGCGATGCGGCCCCTCTGGGCCGATTCCAGCCTGTGGCGCCTCGATCCGCAGCCGCTCCTCGACCTCACTCTGTCCGGTAGTGGCCCAAGCCACGAATTCTTCCGCGTCCGCGGCGTGACACAGCGGCCGGACGGCGCACTCGTGCTGGCCAATCGAGGCGCACAGGAGATTCGTCTCTACTCTTCCGAAGGCGAGTTCCTGGGCGCCATGGGTGGTCGGGGGCAGGGCCCTGGGGAGTTCAGCAACCTTCAACGGCTGAAGCTTGTGGGAGACACGTTGGTGGTCCTCGACTATGACGGCCGGGTCACCGTGGTGGGTCCCGATATGGAACTGGTCCGCACCTTCACGCTGCCCCACAATGTCCAAGATCTCCATCCCTTGCGTGATGGTACGATGCTTGGCGAGTCCACGGTCTGGGCCGGACT
This sequence comes from Gammaproteobacteria bacterium, assembly GCA_009841185.1. GTDB lineage: Bacteria > Gemmatimonadota > Gemmatimonadetes > Longimicrobiales > Gaopeijiaceae > BD2-11. Next base: position 1,428 of record VXMG01000037.1, on the reverse strand, counting down.
GGAAGAGGTAGTCAACCAGCTCATTCGGCCGCCTTTGGGGCTGGTCCGATTCGACCTGGGCGGCTCCCGGATCGATAGTATCGGCGTGCGGCCGGGCAGGGAGTCGTATTCGTTTTCCTATGAAGACAACGCGGGAGACGGGCCGGCCCTGTTCGCCAAGATCGGGCAAGTGGCAGCGCTCGGATCCCGAGTGTTCTACGGATCCTCGAACCTGATGCAAGTCGAGGAATTGGACCCTGCAGGGGATATCACCCGCATCCTGCGCATTCCCGGCTTTGGTCTGGAGTTGACCGCCGCTCAGGTTGCCGCAGAGCGGGATGCCCATCTCGCTGTCGATCTTCCTCCCGGCATGACAATTCCCCCGTGGCTCCGGAGGACTGTCGAAGCGCTGCCCGCGCCGACTACTCGACCCGCCTACGCGGAAATGCGTGTCGATCCGTCCGGGGCGATCTGGCTGGAGCTGTATCGGGGCAGGAGCGAACAGGACGAGCCCCAGCAATGGCTCATTCTGGCCGCCGATGGGACCTGGCTCGGGACCATCGGGATGCCGGACCGCTTCAGCGTGACGGACATCACCATGGATGCCGTACTCGGCGTCTGGCGCGATGAGATGGACGTCGAACATCCGCAGGTGCTGCGTCTGAGGCGTGGAGCCTGAGGAACGGCAATCGACCTGACCTCCGACGCCCAGCGATCCCTTCGTCCGGTCCGTCTTGCATCCCCCGTCTCACGGCGGCATCCTGAGGATGCGAGCCCACCGTAATCGTCTCGGCCGGGATGTCTTGTGTCGCCAGGAATGAGGCCTCTGTTGTTGTCGGTGGCTGTGTCGGCGTTGGCCGTCACCGCCGCCTCGGTGCCCTGTCTCGCCGCCGGGCAGCAGATCGAGGCAACCGGCGCGCCGACCTACACCCACGAGCAGGCCGTGGCGGGGGAGGCAGTGTACCGCGAGGCGTGCGCGGACTGCCACCTTGCCAACCTGCGCGGCGACTTCGAGGCTCCCGAGCTCGCCGGCGGGAGCTTCCGGAGCTACTGGGGCGACGTGCCCATCGGCGAGCTACTCGAGAATATCCGGTTGACCATGCCGGAGGATGCCCCGGAGTCCCTGAGCGACGCGGAGTACGCGGCGGTCGTTGCGTACATCATCAGGGAGAACGGGGGAATCCTGGGAGGCGTTTCGCTCGCGGGCGCGCCGGCCGCCGGGGCAGCGCTGCTGCAGCCAGGGCAAGACCCGCCCGACACGGAGGCTGACGCGGGCCAGGCGTCGGGCGATGCGTCCGGGTCCCGGCAAGCCATCTCCGCGCCCGCCGTCGTCCCTCCCACCCCCGGCCGTCCCGGCACCGGCCACTCGCCGCACGCGCTGACCGGGCCGCCACCGGGCGGGGTCGGCGATATCACCGAAACCCCGACCGGCGTGACCCGCACCTGGCG
>VXMG01000086.1:0-19172 GCA_009841185.1 Gammaproteobacteria bacterium | reverse complement strand
GAGCGTCCTGGGTCGCTTCGTCATGCGGGTTCCTTCCGTGGTTGTGTATCACATGTCAAATCACTCTACAAGGAAGAATACACGGGACATCAGCGGACGGCAAGGGACGATGCAACCCGGATGTAGTCTTGGAAGTATCTATCTAATAACGTGTTATGGATGACATGATGTACTCTGCTGGACTGCACGAGACACAAGATATCTAGTTCCACCGGAACTCGGCAACCTTCCATTGAGTTTCCTGGCTCTCCACAGCAATCGCCTTACCGGACCGATTCCCACCGAGTTGACCGGAGTGCGGGAGCTCAGGCAGTTGTGGCTGTGGGAGAATGAACTCTCGGGTCCGATCCCCCCCGGACTCGGCAGGCTTGACAACCTGCGGGACCTGCTGTTGCGGGATAATGCTCTGGAGGGCGCCATTCCTCCCGAAATCGCCGAGCTCACGCAACTCAGACAACTGTCGCTCAGCGACAATCAGCTTGAGGGTCCGATCCCGCCCGGACTCGGCAAGCTGCAGGATCTGGAGACCTTGTGGCTGGGAGGGAACTCACTGGGCGGCCCGATTCCGCCCGAACTTGGCAATCTCACGCAGCTCAGGCAGATGTATCTGAGTGGAGCCGGGCTTACGGGTTCAATCCCGCGTGAGCTTGGCAATCTCACGCAACTTGAGGAACTCCGGCTCGCCAGCAACCGTCTCACCGGGGAGGTTCCCTCGGAATTCGGCAAGTTGACCAGGCTCAGGAATCTGCATCTGATGTTGAATCCCCTGTCAGGCCCGCTTCCCCAGGAATTGACCGCGGTTCCGCTCCGGAACTTCTATTGGGGCGGAACCCGGCTGTGCGCTCCAGCCAACCAGGCATTCCAGACATGGTTGGACAGCATAGAGCATGGCAGCAGAGGCGCGACGTGTCCGCCGTAGCCGGCACGGACCCTCCTACAACGCCGGCCGCGCCCTGTGGTGCCCGGTCGCCTGCTGGAACGCGTCCGCGACGATAAGCGCTATCTCATCTCGCCCGGGAGCGGCCGCCACCTGCATCGACAGCGGCATTCCCTCCACCTCGGAGAACCCGGTGGGGATGGCGACGGACGGGGCCCCCGACAGGTTCCACATATTGGTCTTGCTCCCGGTCGACTCCCGGGGACGCGGGGGATCCTCACCCTCGACCAGTCCGGCGATGTCGTCCGCCGGGTGAATGAGCACGTCGCATTCATCGAAGACGGTGAGGAACCGGTCGCGCCAGTGCCGGCGCACCCGCTGAGCCTGTACGTAGGCGTGCCCCGGCATCAGCACGCCCGAAGCGACCCTCGAACGGTAGGCCTCTGACATGTTGTCGGGCTGGGTCAGCAGGTTGTGCCGCTGATACGCTCCCACCTCCGCGCTTCGGATGATCAGGTAGAACGAGCTCAGGCTCGTGAGTCCGGGGAAGAGCACGTTGGTGCGCACGGTTCGGACCGTGGCCCCCAATGATCGCATGACCTCCACCGCTTCCCGGAAGGCACCCAGTTGCTCGTCGTTGGGCACGCCCATGAGGAAGTCGTCTTCCGCGGGGACGCCCACCACCACCCGCTCGAGGGGGTTGGGGCGGGGCTCCCAGAAGAGCGCCTCGGCGGTCCGGTAGCGGGCCACCTTGCGGGTGTGCGGATCCAGCGGGTCTTCGCCGCCCACTACGTCCAGCACCAGCGCCGCGTCCCGGGCGCTGTGCACCATCGGGCCGGGGTGGTCCATGGACCACGCGAGGGGGAGGACCCCGTGCAGGCTGATGGCTCCGTAGGTGGGCTTGAGCCCTGTGATGCCGCAGTTGGCGGCCGGACCGCGGATTGAACCGCCGGTGCAGGTGCCCATCCCCACCATGAACTGGGACGCCGCCACACCCGTCGCGGAGCCCGTGCTGGATCCGCCGGCAACTCGATCGAAGTCCCAGGGGTTTTTCGCAGGCCATTGGTTCGCAGTGGCCAGTTCGGCGGTGCCCACCTTGCCCACGATGACGGCTCCGGCCGCCTTGAGCCTTGCCACGGAGGTCGCGTCGAAGGAGGGGGTGAAGCCCCTGTAGAGACCGGAGTTGCCCTCGGTGACCTTGCCCTCCGTCAGGTAGATGTCCTTCAGCCCCACGGTGATGCCGTGCAGGGGTCCGAGGTAGCGCCCGGCGGCGATCTCGTCCTCGGCGGCTTCCGCCTGGGCCATGATCTCGTCGGCCGGGTACTGGTTCACGAAGGTCTCGATGCGCGGCTCGGTTTCCGCGATGCGTTCGAGGGTTGCCTCAGCCAGCTCGACGGGAGATACGATTCGCCGGCGGATGAGATCGGCCGCCTGCCACACCTCCAGGTCGTAGAGCGGGACGTCCTGCGGTTCGGTCGGCGGGATGGTCCAGCTCGGCTGCCGCGACACGGGCACCCACGGCGCGGCGGCGGCCGCGGCCGCGCCCGTCACGAAGCTCCGGCGCGTGAGTGCCGTCCCACCGCCGGCGCTCATGGCAGCCACTCCGGCACGTGCTTCGTGACCGGAGGAGGCGTCTCCTGCTGCGGCATCCCGGCCAGGATCGCCTCGCACTCGGCGAGCCCGTTCAGCACGTCGGCGAAGACGGTGGTGGGCAGTTGGTTTTCGGCGAGTCCGACCACTTCGGCGAGTCGGCGTGCGTGCGCGAGCGCGGTTTCGTTTGTGTACGGAGTCTGCATGGGTCCTCCCTCGGCGACGGCCTCTACAGGGAATCGCCGGCAGTCTCGGGATGAATGGTGGACATCGACGGGGGCGGCCCGTCCTGAGCTCCCCTTCAGAATGCCATCAAGTACGTCAGCTTCACCACCCCCGTGCGCCGCTGCCAGCGCGGCTCGCGCGGGTCGAGGAAGTCGCCAGTCAGGTAGCCCGTGTCGATGTCCACGAAGATGTCGCTGCCCAGGCGTGTGGATGGGCGCGCGTGGCCAGCGCTGTGACCGTGGTCGACCCGCTCCCCGGCATCCGTGCGTGTTGAAGCGACGAGGGTGTCCGCATCGGTCGCGACACTGGCTGCGACGGGCATGCGTCGGGCGGGAGGCGGAGCGGGCCGGGACAAGGCCCATCGGGCCATGTGAACGCCCGGGACTGGTGGCGATCTTTAGTGGTTTCCGACCGTCTCCGAGACGGCGCGCCCTCCCTCCGATGGCAGACCGTCCGTGCAGGATCCGGCCTTCAAGAGGGTGTTCCGCCACCCGGCGAGCATAGAGCGGCTGGTGCGCGCTTACGCCCCCGAGCGGGCGGGAATCGTCGACTTCGGGACCTTGGAGCGGCTGGACGCGGAGCGCGTGGGGGAGGCCATGGTGCGCCGCTACCCCGACATGATGTGGATCGCTCGTGTCCGCGGGGGTTCGGACCGGGTGTTGATCCTTGTGGAGTTCCAGGGCTTGCCCGACCCGACCATGCCGCTGCGCATGGCGGTGTACGAGCTGCTGACGCTGCAAGAGCTCGTGGCGCGGGTGCCTGCCGTGCGGGACTGGAGGTCGGTGGAGGTGCTGTCGTTCGTGGTTCACCACGGCCGGGGCCGTTGGCGCGCTCCCAGGCGGCTTGAGCGCCTGTTCGAGCGTTTGAGGCCGGGCCGGTACCGCGTGGTGTCGCGCGGATCGGGTGCCTCGCCCGCGGTGGACCTTGCGCGGGCGGTATTGGATCTGGAGCGTGACCGTTCGCCGGAGGGCACGCTGGCGGCGGTGCAGGCACTGGAGGTCGCGGCCGGGGCGAGCGGGGAGGAGTACGACCGGTTCATGGCTCGGTGCGTGGGGGAGATGCTAGTTTCGACGGAGCGGATCACGCGAGCGCAGCTTCGGGAGGCGAGGACGATGGCGCAGGTGAAGACGGAGTACCAGCGCAACCTGGAGAGGTACGGAAGGGACTGGTTCCGGCGGGGGCGCGACGAGGGCATGCGCGCGGGCCGTGACGAAGGCATCCGCCGGGCGCGCGTGGAGCAGGCGGAAATGCTGTGCCGGATGGTCCGCGCGCGGTTCGGCGTGGAGGTGGCCGGAGAGTTGGCGGAGCTGCTGGGCGGACGGCCCGACCCGGCGCGGCTCGCCGAGGCGGCGGGTGCGGTCATCGAGTGCGCGACCGGCGAGGAGTTCAGGGCCTGGGTGCGCGCCAGCCAAGCGGGATAGCGGTTCTTTCCGCATTCGCCCACCGGACCGTGACCTGAGTGCGGAGCCGCTCCCCCTCAGAACGCCATCAGATACGTCAGCTTCACCACGCCGGTGCGCCGCTGCCAGCGCGGTGCACGCGGGTCGAGCAGATCCCCCGTCAGGTAGCCGGTGTCGATGACCACGAAGAGGTCGCTGCCGGGGGTGTGGATCCAGTCGATGCGGATGTTGGCCTGCAGTTCGCGGGAGTGATTATCCCACTGCACCAGCGCGTTGGCGAAGAGCTTGCGGCTCACCGCGCCCTGGATGTTTGCGCTCACCAGGTGGGTGGAGAAATCCCCGTCCTCCACTGGTAGCGAGACGCCGTTCCACGCGTATCGCCCGCCGATGGTGAGGTGCGGGCCGGTGATCCAGGTCGCTCCGCCACCGACCTCGGTGCGGGTACCGGACCAGAAGTCGCCGATCGATCCCTGCAACCCGCCGGAGAAGGTGCGGCTGTCGTTGGAGCGCATGGCTGCGGTGAAACGCCGGAACCGATAGTCGCCCGTCGCCAGCCGGCGTCCCCTGATTTGCGCCGGAAGCTCCAGCCTCTCGAAGCGCTCGCTGAAGCCGATGTTGGCGAACTCCCCGCTCTCGAGGGTGAGCCGGGCTCCTGTTCCCAGGACGTGCGTCTGCTTGGCCCCTTGCCGGCTCCGGACGTGGTCGCCCTTCACCTCCAACGACAGCTGACGGGCCCAAGCGCTGGACTCGAAACGGGGGGTGAACGCGACATATCCTCCCCAGCGGTCCTGGTCGGTGCGGGGCACGAAGCCCAGAGCCGGGGCGAAGCTCTCGTCGATGAGAAGGCGCGAAACGACGAATGCGTATCGGTCGTTCTGGAGCACCAATTCGGCGGAGGTGGCGTTGGCGCTGCCCGCCTCCCGAGGATCCGCGGATCCAGGCGACACCGAACCCCTGGTTGATCCCGCGGCCCCCGTCGCGTAGGGGAAGAGATCCGGATTCCACACCCGCGCCGCCCAGACGTTGAAGGCGCTGCTGCTCCAGAAGCGACTGGAAAAGTCGAGCCCGGCCGACCGGTCCCAGCCGTTCTCGTGGTCCAGACTGGTGATGATTCCGCCAAGCGTCGTGCGCGGCCGCAGATCCGTCCGCAGCCGCACTACCGAGTTCCACGCAGCCGGCAGGGCAACCGCATCGTCCGAATACCCGCGCGTGCGCAGCGCCAGCGCCCCGATGGAAAGCGGTCCCGCCTGGCCCGTCAGCCGTCCGCCGCCAACGATGTCGCCCCGGAGCCCGACCCGGCGGCTGAAGAAGACCTCCGTCTGCCGCGGCGTCCCGAACTGGAACAGTCCCGCCCGTTCCAGGAAGAACTCCCGCTTCTCGGGATAGAAGAGATCGAAGCGGGTGAGGTTGATCTGGACGTTGTCCGACTCCACCTGCGCGAAGTCGGTGTTCCAGGTGAGGTCGAAGGTGAGGTTCGAGGTGAGCGCGTACTTGACGTCGACGCCGATGTCGGTCTGCCCCTCGAAGCTCGCGTCCCCCGCCATGCGCTGCGTTCCGGCGGTGGCGAACGGTTTCACCTCGGCGTAGCGCCCGCGCCTGAGGCCGCTCAGTCCGTCGAGGGTGGCGTAGCGCGACACCTGCGAGATTCCCGAGCGGTATTCCTGCCCGATGTGCGGCCAGAACACGCTCTCGTTCTTGCGCCGGATCGAGCGCATGAAGGCGATGCCCATGGTGGGCTCGTCCACGTCCGGGAAGCGGATGGTGGTGAAGGGGATCTCAAGCTCGAGCACCCAGCCGTCCTCGGTCACCCGCGTCTCGCTGGTGAAGACCCCGTCCCAGTTCCAGTCGTCCAGGGTCATGCTCTCGTCGGAGATCAGGGCGTCGTCCTGAGTCCCGAGCGCGCCGACCTCGAAGATGTAGGCGTTGCGGCGGTCGTGATACGTGTCCAGCGCGACGATGACGCGGTCATCCTTGTCGATGCGCCCGCCCCGGTGCAGGATGCTGCGCCGGATGAGCGCGGGCTCGGAGTCGTGGAAGACGAAGCCGAAGTAGAGGGCATTGGCGTCGTAACCGATGCGCACCTCGGTGGGCTCGCTGCCGGGTGCGCCGTCGACCGGGTCGCGCTGGCGAAAGTCGGTGACCGGCTCGATCATCGCCCAGAACGGTTCGTCGAGCACCCCGTCGATGGTGGGGGGCCGGGGGACTGGGGTCGCGGTCGCCCGCATCTCCGGCACGGGGGTCTGTGCGGCGGCAGGGACAGAACCCGAAAACCCGGCTAGCAGGGCGGCCAGCGCCGGGAGGCAAACGGCCCGGGAGAGGCCCCCGGGCCTGCGCCAATTCATCGTGTGGGGCCCTCGCTATACGGGGACCTACTCACCTCCGCTCCGCGGCCAGAGCGCCCCCTGGTGCTCCGCGGTCACCGGCCCGGTCCCCATGAAGACGAACTTCTGCAGCCGCTTCCCCTCGTAGGTCTCGGTGGTGTAGAGGTTGCCCTGCGAGTCGGTGGCGACGCTGTGCACGCCGTAGAACTGGCCCGGCTGGCGGCCGCCGCCGCCGAAGCTGGTGAGCACCTCGAGGCTCTCCCGGTCCAGCACGTGGACCACCTTGTTCATCCCGTCGGCCACGTACAGGAAGCGCTGCCCGGGATCGCGCGAGAAGGTGATGTCCCACACCGATCCCCCACCGAGAGTTGCGTTGGCGATGAAGGCTTCGCGCACGAAGGTGCCGTCGCTCTGGAAGACCTGGATGCGGTTGCCGGCGCGGTCGCAGACGTAGACCAGCCCGTCCGCCGAGGGGTCGGCACAGTGCACCGGCGTGCGGAACTGCTGCTGTGGCGGGCCGTCGGGCGTGTGCGACGGTACCAGCTCGTCGCTGGGCTCGTTGCCGTAGGCGCCCCAGTAGCGCTTGAACTCGCCGGTGTTGGAGTCGAGGACCACCACCCGGCGGTTGCCGTAGCCGTCGGCGACGAAGGCTTCGTCGGTCATCCCGTCGAAGGAGATCTTTGCCACCTTCGAGAAGTGCTCCGTGGAGTTGCTGTTGGGCTGGGCCTCGGCCACTCCCACCTGCATCAGGAACTCGCCGTCGCGGGAGAACTTGAGCAACTGGGCGTCGAACTCGCCGTTGCCTCCGATCCAGATGTTGTCGTGGTGGTCCACGCTGAGGCCGTGGTTGGAGGTGGGCCAGTCGTAGCCCTCTCCGGGGCCGCCCCAGGAGTTGACCAGGTTCCCTTCGGGATCGAACTCGAGCACGTTGGGCGCGGGCACGCAGCATTCGCTGGTGGGCGGGTCGAGGGTGGCGCCGATCTCGTTGACCTCGCTGAACGTGGTCTGGCGGTGGATGATGAAGACGTGGTCGCGCGAATCGACCCCCACGCCGATGGTCGAGCCCAGGATCCAGTGGTTGGGCAGCGGCTTGGGCCAGAGCGGATCCACCTCGAAGATGGGCGCCTCGCCCGACATGTCGGATGCCTGGCTCGCCGACTCGATTGTACAGGAGGAGAGCGCCACGATACCGGCGGCGGCGACGCAGGTCAGCGCGTGGAAAGAGGTGCGTGGGTGGTTCATGGCGTGACTCCTTCGGCACGATGATTGCAGCGTGGTTCCCCATCCAGCGGCGAACCATGATGAGCTCGAGCGGCGAACGCGTAGCCGGAAATCGTGTAGAACCATGTTCCGGATGCGCAAGTAGCCGAGGTGCGGGACCGGCATCCAACTTATCGGGAGTGCTCCATGAATCGACAGGCCATTGTGTCGTTTCTGGTTGCGGTGGCAGCGGGCGCGGCGGCCCTGCCTTCGACGGTTCGGGCGCAGGACGGCGACGGTTTTCTCTTCGGCCGTCCCGGGGCCACTTTCTCCATCCGCACCGGATACGACATCCCCCGCGCGGGCAGCGACATCTTCAGTTATACGAGCGAACTGCTCACGCTGGAGAAGAGCAACTTCGCCGCCCCTACCTTCGGGGTGGATCTCGGCGTGCGGCTGAGCGACAGGCTCGACCTGGTGGCGGGGGTGGGCTATGCGAAGAGCGAGAACCCCTCCGAGTTCCGCGACTGGGAAGACACCGACGGCCTGCCCATCGAGCAGGTCACCACGCACTCGAAGCTCCCGTTCACGTTGAGTGTGCGCTACTACCTGCGGGACCGCGGCCGCAGCCTGGGGCGTTTTGCGTGGGTACCGTCGGGCTTCGTGCCCTACGTCGGAGCGGGAGGAGGCGGCAACTACTACAGGTTCGAGCAGGACGGGGACTTCGTCGATGTCGAGACGCTGGACATCTTTTATGACCAGTTGGTGTCGGACGGCACGACCCCCTTCCTGCACGTCTTCAGCGGCGTGGAGTTCGCAATGGGACCGCGATTCGTGCTGACGGCGGAAGGGCGTTATTCTTGGTCCAGCGGCCCCATGGATCGCGCGTTCGAGGGTTTTGAAAATATCGACCTGTCCGGTTTCCAGGTCCTTGCGGGATTCGGAATCCGAATGGGGGGTTGACCATGGCGCCCCTGGAGGTACGGAAGGTATCAGCGGAGGGAAGGAGCATGAGAGCACGTCAGGAAGCCTTGGCGGCTGTGATCCGGCGGTGTTCGGTCGTCGCGCTACTGTTGTTGGTCGGCGCCGTCCCCATTGAAGGACAGTCCCCCGTCGGCAGTTGGCTGGCGTTCACGGGATGCTGGACGCCCATCGGCCAGGATGTCGAGGACGCGTCCACGCTGTGCGTGATCCCCGGCGAGGACCGGGTATCGGCGGAGTTCGTGACCGTGCGCGGGAGCGAGGTCCTCTCGCGCGAGGTGGCGCGCGCCGACGGGCGACCGGTCGACGCCACCCAGGAAGGGTGCGAGGGCACAACAACCTGGCGCTTCTCCGCTGACGGGCACCGGGTCTACCACCGTTCCGAACACCTCTGCGACAACGCGGTGAACCGGAAGGGGTCGGGGATGATGGTGATGGTGAACCCCACCGAGTGGATGGATGTCAGTTCAGTGGAGGTGGAAGGGCAGGTTACACCCTGGGTTCAGCACTATCGCATGGCGACCGTCGAGGCGGCCGAGGCTGCCGGGTACGGCGACCTGGCAACCGGACAGGAGATGGCGGTTCGCGCCGCCCGCATGTATTCGACCACGGCGCCCACCGTCACCTCGATCGTCGAGGCCAGCCAGGTGCTGCATGCAGAAACCGTCCAGGCCTGGCTCGTGGAAAGCGCGCCCGACATGAACGTGAATGCGGAACAGTTGATCCGCATGGCGGACGCCGGGGTGACTTCGGATGTGATCGATGTCGTGGTCGCGGTGTCCCATCCCCGGCGTTTCCGGCTGCAGGAGGAAGACCAGACGGGCGCCGCCATCGAACAGCGTGGGCGAGTCCGTGACCGCAGCGCCTACGGGCCGCGGTACTACTCGCCTTTCGGCTTCGGGTACTACGGGTACGGGTATTCGCCGTACCGGTACGGCTATTCGCCCTACGGCTACGGGTACGGCGGCTACGGACTGGGATACAACAGCTTCTACGGCATCGGCTATCGTCCGGTCGTGGTGTCCGTCGAGCCGCGCGTGGAATCCCCCCGGGGAAGGCTGGTCCGGGGCCAGGGATATACGCGCAGCGGTGGCAGGCTGCCCAGCGGGGTCGCCACGGTAGGGCGTGACGGCGGAGGCTCTTCGGCCGGCGTCTCTTCCGGCGGAGGCGGCGGGTCGCGGAGTTCGACCGGCCGCACCGCGCGCAGGCGGGGAGGTGGCAGCTAGCGGAGCCGGGAACCGGTTCGGGCTGGCGCCGGGAGAGCGCCGGGAGATACGTTTCTCCCGGCGCTTTTCCTTTCCACCCGACAGGATTACTCGTGCGAGCAACCACTGTGTGCCTGGTAGCGATTCGGCGAATGGCCCGTAGCCAGTCCCGCATTCGGCGAATGCGTGGGAGCGTTCAAGCCCTGACGATCGCGGCGCTTGTGACCATCGGGGCGACCGCGCCGCTCTCCGCCCAGAACGGCCAGAACGGGCAGAACGGGCAAACCGTCGCCGCCTCACGCGTGGACGTGGCGCCCGTCCTGGACGGAATCCTGGACGAGCCGGTCTGGAGTGCGGCCGAAGCCATCGATGCATTCGTGCAGCAGGAGCCCGACGAGGGAGCGCCGGCGTCCGAGCGCACGGAAGCCCGTATCCTCTACGACGGGGAGAACCTCTACATCGGGGTTCGGGCCTTCGACTCGGAGCCGGACGCCGTCATCGCCACCGAGATGCGGCGCGATTCCGACCGTATCCTGGAGGAGGACAACTTCCAGATCATCCTCGACACCTTCAAGGACTTCCGCTCCGCCTACATGTTCGTCACCACGCCCCTGGGGGCGAAGCTGGAGCAGCAGGTCTTCGAGGAGGGCGAGGGAGGAAGCCGGCGCGGTTTCGGGGTGGCGACCAACATCAACAAGGACTGGGACGGGGTCTGGCACGTCGCTGCGCGCCGAACCGACGACGGCTGGGCCGCGGAGATCGCGATTCCGATGGTCACCCTGCGCTTCCCCGACCAGGAGCGCCAGGAGTGGGGCGTCAACTTCATGCGCAACATCCGCCGCAAGAACGAGCAGGCGTTCTGGGCGGGCATCCCGAAGCCCTACACCCTCACGCGCGTGAGCCTGGCCGGGAGCCTCACCGGGCTGGAGTCGCTCAACCGGGGCATGGACCTGCGCGTCAAGCCGTTCGTCTCCGGAGGCGCGGCGCGGGTGTCGCAGGCGGACATCGTCGAGAACGCCGGGCAGCGCGAAATCGGGTTCGACATCAAGTACGGGGTGTCGGCCGGGCTGAACCTGGATCTCACGTACAACACCGACTTCGCTCAGGCGGAGGTCGACGACGAACAAGTCAACCTGACCCGCTTTGCGCTCTTCTATCCCGAGAAACGCGAGTTTTTCCTGGAGAACGCCGGGCAGTTCAACGTTGGCACCAACAGCGCCTTCATGCGCGTGGCCGACCTGTTCTTCAGCCGGCGCATCGGCCTGTCCGCGACGGGCGACCCCATCCCCATCCTCGGTGGCGCGCGGCTGACGGGGAAGGTGGGTCGCAACAACATCGCCATCATGGACATCCAGACCGACGGCCTGCCCGGCGACGTGGGGCGGGGCATCGGGGGCCGCGACGGCGAGAACTTCTTCGTGGCCCGCTACAGCCGCGACATCATGGCGCGCTCCAAGGTGGGTGCGCTGGTCATCAACAAGCACGTGGGCGACGGCCACTACATCAACCGCACCTTCGCCGCGGACATGACGCTGGCCCCGCACCCGGCCTTCCTGGTCAACAGCTTCATCGCCAAGACCTCGACGACCGGGATCACCGACGGCCAGCTCGCCGGCTACATTCGCCTCGGCTGGCTGGACGAAGACTGGAATGTCTACGGCGAGTATGCGGATTTCCAGGACAACTTCAACCCGGAGGTGGGCTTCCTGCCGCGCAACGGGATCCGCATCAGCAAGATCCACCTGGAGCGCAATCCCCGGCCGGGCCGCTTCGGGGTGCGCGTCTTCGACCCGATGGTCAACATCACCTACACCACCGACCAGAACAATCGGCTGGTGACGCGCCGGATCCACCACATGCTGGGGACGAGGCTCCAGAACGGGGCCTACATCAACATCTGGTACAACGCCAACCTGGAGGTGCTCGACCAGCCCTTCCGGGTGCGGCCGGATGTCGTCGTGGAGCCGGGCACGCACCGCTTTGGCGACTGGCGCTTCTCGTTCACCAGCGACCCGTCGCGCCGGCTCTACGGGACCGTCTACTACTCTCCGCAGACCTTCTTCGACGGCGACCGCACCGACTACAGCGCGAGCGCGGGCTTCAGGCTGACCAGCCAGTTGGCCGCCGAGGGGGCGTTCACGCGCAACGACGTCCGCCTGCCCGGGGGCGACTTCAGCGCCGACATCGCCTCATTCCGCGTCGACTACGCGCTCTCGCCGACGATGACGCTGCGCACCGTGACGCAGTACAACTCGCTCACCGACCAGTGGAGCACCGCGGCCCGCTTCAACTACATCTACCGGCCGGGAAGCGACATCTACATCGTCTACGACGAGCTGCGCCGGAACGACTACGACGAGTTCGGCCGGTACAACGAGTTCGCGTCCTTCCGCGAGCGGCAGTTGATCGTGAAGGTCACGTACCTGTTTTCGCGGTAGGGCGTTCTTCTCACGACAATCTCTCGTGGGAAGAAAATGTCAGATCATCAGCCCGCCGGTATGGATCGAGCCACGCGAAAGCCCCTGCCGTTGCTATCTCGGGAGGTCCATGGGCCAGGCCAGTAGTAACTACGCTTCGCTGCCCTGACGGTCCAAGGGTAGTAGTCAAACGCGCCACCTCTGTGGACGGGACGTTCGCACACGTTGCCTCTCCACCAGGGAGAGTCCTCCTCACGCGCCGATCCATCGCCCGGATTGCCTTCGTGGGTATCGTTCCAGCAGTCTGCCACCCATTCGGAGACGTTCCCAAGCATGTCATGCAATCCGAACGGATTTGCAGGGAACGTCCCTACCGGCACCGTGGAAAGTTCGTCCCATTCGCTGCCACAGCCCATGCACACGGTCCTCCCCGAACCCAACTCGTCCCCCCACCACCGTGCCGTGGTTGTGCCGCCGCGGGCCGCATATTCCCATTCCGCCTCGCTGGGCAGTCGATACGCTTCCCCTGTCACCTCCTGGAGCCAATTGACGTATTCCCTGGCATCCGGGCGTCCCACATGGATCACCGGACGGTCTCCCCGGCCCCAGCCCTCGTCGAGGGGCTCGTAGGTACACCCTCCGGCCTCCACGCACTGGTCCCACTCCGCGAACGTCACTTCGTACTTGCCGATTGCAAACGCCTGCGAAATCGTCACCCCGGTCGCGGGCGTTTCTGCTGCAGCCATCCAGTCAGGCTGGGTCGGCGCCAATTCGAAACCTTCCTCCTCGTTGCGGCCCATGACGAAAGAGCCGGGCGGAAGCTCTACCATCAGAGGACACGCGGGGCAGTCGCGGAACTCCCGGAGGCTGGAGGAAGGGGAACGCCCGGGGTGGTCGCCAGCCGTCATCGCTTCGGTAGCTTCCCGCGCCGCTGGTGTGTCAGCGCTCTCAGGTCCGCACGCGACGAACATCGCCGCCAGCAACCACCCCGGTATCCGCCGCATCAGCAAGTGTACGTGCAGCAGTACTCGACCCGGACCCGGATCGGAGCCGCGTGCTCCGGAAACGTACGTCACGCGGAACCGCCAGCGTGTTCCGCGACCAGGAATCGCCAGCGCAACTGCAGCCCGAACCAGAGCAGGGAAGCCACGGCCAGGATCAGGGTGCCGAGCGCCGAGCTCAGGAGCGCGACCTTGATGCCTCCCGCCACCAGAGTCGCCCGGACCTCGCCGGCCAACTCGATGAACTGGAAGGTGATGATGATGCCGATCAGCGAGCCCAGCACGCCGCTGATGGCCGCGAACCCTCCCCAGAACAGGATGGCGTCGATCCAGGCCTTGGCGTGCCGGCCCGGCATGGCACTGCGCCGCACCAGCGCGAGCGACCACAGCGCGAGGGCGACGACCACCAGCAGCGAGAAGGTGAGCGGCCAGCGGATGACGCCGAGGGCTTCGAAGGCTTCCATCGCGGTCATGATGATTCTCCCAGGGATGCGGGTTGGTGTGGACGCGCAGGGTCGAGCGACCGCGGCGCCCCGGGGCGAGCTTCCGGCAAGGGGTGGCCCAGCAGCTCCGCGTGTGCCCCGGAAACGAGTGCGAGCCAGTGTGCCGGAATGAACCAGGCCAGCCCTCCGGCGAGGGCCAGGAGCAGTGAGAACGAGAGCAGGACGCTGCTCGCGGGCAGCCATTCGAGCAGGAGCGATCCGGCCAGTTCGGGCTCGGCCTGCAGAACCCCGGCGAGCCGGAAGAGGTCGGCGAGGGCGCCGAAGATGCCGGTGGCGAGCGTCAGGCCGGACAGGAACAGGATGACGCGGAGGTTCGCTGCCGGATCCCGGTGGTCGCGCTTGACCCACAGCCTGAACGAGAGCGTGGCGATAGCTGCGAAAAGGAGTGTGCCCAGCCCGAGAACCGGCCACAGGAAGGGCGACGCATGACCGAGCCAGTCGGCCCGCAGGAGCAGGAATGTCTCCGCGAAGAGCACGACCGCGGTGGCGAGGGCCAGCGCCGACCGTTCGATCGTACGGAGGCGGCCGGGGCTGAAGTGCCGGGTGAGCCGGCGGTAGTGGGAGGCGTGCAGCCGATCGAGTTCGCGTAGTGTCGCCCCGTCGGGCACGAGGGCGTCCAGCGCGCGAGCGCGAGCCTGCTCCGGCGGCATGCCTCGAGCTTCGAGTTCGCCGGAGAGCGCGTCGAGGTCGAACTCGAGTTCGCGCAGGATCCTGAGGCGGTCCGGAATGGGCACCGTCAGGTCCTGGTCCAGCCTGCGAAGCGTCGGCCGGAACGCGCTCACGCCGGAACCTCGCGCGCGCGGCGAAGCATCTGCATGAGCCCGGCCAGGATCTCCTCAACGCGGTCCGCCTCTCCACTGAGGTGCCTGCGACCGGTATCGGTGAGCGAGTAGACCTTCTTCCTCCGGCCTGCCCCGCTCGACCACCGGCCCTGGATGAGGCCATTCGCCTCCATCCGGTGCAGGAGCGGATACAGGGTGCCGTGCCGGAACCGGAAGACTCCGTTGCTGTGCGCCTCCACGTCCAGAGCGATCTGGTAGCCGTGCCTGGGCTCCTCCCGCAGGGCGGCGAGGACCAGCAGCTCGTGGATTCCCCGGGCGAAGCCCTGCGCGTCGAATGCCTGGTCGCCGGGGGTGCCTGGTTTGCTCATGGCTGGACTTGCCTCCGTGGGTGCTGTGCGAGTTCCGGCTCTTCCGCCTGGTTGAATGTGATGTCTCGCACGAGACGAAAACCAAACGTGTTGTAACGGTCGCTCCAGGGGCCCGGATGGGAGAAGCTGCGGAACGCAGCCGTTACCATCCACGAATAGGATGACCAGTGACCGCCTCGCTTCACAGGCCGGATGCAGGTGCCGTCCTGCCACCATGGAGAATCTTCCGTCCTCGCGGAGCCATCGCCGGGATTCCCTTCATGAGTGGGATTCCAGCAGTCGGCGACCCATTCCGTCACGTTTCCGATCGTGTCGTGGAGTCCGAACGGGTTGGCCGGGAACGACCCTGCGGGAGTTGTGTTCCTGTGTTCCCATCGGCGGCCCGGGCAGCCTTCACAGGTGAGCATGCCGGCGCCGAGCCCATCCCCCCAATAGCGGGTTGTCGTCGTGCCGCCTCGCGCGGCGTATTCCCACTCGGCCTCGCTGGGCAGGCGGTAGGCCTGGCCCGTGCGCTCGCTGATCCATGTGACGTACTGGTCCACATCGGGATGGGCGAGGTTGATCACCGGCCGGTCGCCGCGTCCCCAGCCGTTGTCGCCGGGCACGTACGTGCATCCTCCGGCGTCGACACAGAGGTCCCATTCCCCGAACGTCACTTCATGTTTGCCGATGGCGAAGGAATAGGCGATTCGCACCTCGGTGGGGGGTTTCTGCGCCTCCACCAGCCACTCGGGCGGAGGCGGGTTTCCGGGATCCGGCTCCTCGTGCGCGCCCCGTCCCATCACGTACTCGCCCGGAGGCAGTTCGACCATCACGGGGCATTCCGGGCAGTCGCGAAACTCGCGGAATCCGGACGATGTCGGGACCGGCGGGTTCGCGGCCGCACCGCTCTCCGTCGTCGGCTCCCGATCGGAATCCGCATCGGTCAGACGATAGAGTGCCACGATCGTCTCCCCGGTTTCCTCCAGGCGAAGGCCCGCGAAGATCGAGTCGGAGATGAACGCAACGGGAACCCCGGGCAGCTCGAACGAGCCCGCGTATCTTCCGGAGGAATCGAGGATGTCGACGATGCGGGGCGTCATTCCGTCCGCACTTCGCGTCACCCACAGCCGGCCTCCGGGAGCCGCGACCATGCTCAGCACCGGCGAGACCTGCTCCTCGTATCCGACCGCGGCCACGATATCCTCCGCCTCCAGCCCGAAGCGCCGCATGAACATCCCATAGGGACCGGGGCCGAACTCTGCACCTCGAACGGCCATCTGTCGCGTGACGTCGATCGGGTCCACGGACCGTCTTATGCTCGCCACCACCGAGCCGCCGGCATGCTTGTCGATGCGATAGCCCGGCCCGTTCAGGAAGAAGATGGAGTCTCCCCGGTGCGTCCAGATGACCGAGGGAGCGAGCACCTTGGGTCCCGGAAAGGAGCCGCCGCCGAACTCCATGACCGCCAGTTCCATCGGGACTTCGTGCAGCGTTGTCGTGGTCTGTCCTCTCTCAACGACAAGCCGCTGCTCCGAGACCATTCCCGATGACGACGTGGCGCTCGTCACCGTGGCGAGCCAGTCGCTTCCGATCGCGAATCCCGGACCCCAGTAGGCCAGCTCCGGGCGCTGCTCGTTCAGGAGGTCGCCCTCGCTCGACCAGCGATTCAGGATCTGCCGGCCGGTGTCCCACACTGCGAGGGCCCCGTACGGATCCATGGACACGGCGGCGGGATTGCGAAACTCTCCGGGTCCGTCTCCCTCGCGTCCGTAGGTGCCCGCATAGGTTCCCGAAGCGTCGAATGCCACGACTCTCTGTCCTGTCCAGTCCGCCACGTAGATCCGGCCTGTCACCGGATCCGCGGCCACGCCCCACGGAACCGCCGTGAGCGCGCTGTCGGGAGGAACGAGATCGACCGTTCGCACGGCTCGTATGCCAAGCATTTCGTCGGGGCCGTGGTTCTCGATGATGGTCACGCCCGCGGAATCGCGCGCAGGCGCAGCCTGGGTGTCACGCTGTGCCGGCTCGCACGAAGCGGTTGTCAGCGTCAGCAGGGCGGCGATCCATGGAATGCCGGTTTGCGCCGGGCGACGCTGCAGGACGCCGCATGGCCGGATGAAACGCGAACGCTTGCGCATTTCCGAAGCCTCCTCCCGGGGACAACATATCGATAGCCGTCATATCAGACAACATTATATCGACTACCGATATATCATCGCAAGACCCAAGTGAGCTTCTTCGGAAGGGACCTCGACATCCGCGTCAGGAGGTCGTGGCGGTCAGTTCGATGTCACGGTTGACGCTGAGGCCGCATACGGAGCCGGTGATCGTCGCGGTCGGAATGGCGCCGCTGAGTGCGCTGTCGACCATCGAGATCTCGGAGGTGATGGTGTTGTCGAGATCGCAGCTGCCCGACCTGGTCCCGCTCGTCCAGTTGAACGAGCCGGAAGACGTGATGTTGATGGAAAAGCTGAAGTCTTCCAGTACAAGGACGACCGAGCCTGTCTGAGCCAGACCCGGATTGCTCTCCAGGACGAAGGTGGCGGCGCCGCCAGTGAACGTGCAGCCGCTGGGGGTCAGGGTGCCCGACAGCTCCACCTCCAGGGAACCCCGGGCCTCGTCTATGGAGATCGTCGCACTTCCCGAGAACGCGGCCTGGCCGCCATCGGCGCAAGGAGCGACCCCTTCCAGGGGAAGAGGCGCTCCAGGCGGAACGCGCCCGAGTATTCCCGGATCCGCCTGGAGGAGTATTCCCCCGTACGCCAGGAGGCTTCCACCGTACAGCCCCTGCACGAGGGCGTTGGCTTCGTTCTGGGTCATCTGGTCCCCGTCCGGCTCCGTAGAGCTTTCGCAGGCTGTGAGCGCGAAAGTGGTCGGGACGAGCAGCAGAACGAGGAGGAGTTTGAGGGATATCGGCTGACGATTTTTCTTTGAAGACATTGTTCGCAAGCTCCTGAGATCAGGTTGGCGGCGTCCCCCTGCGGTAGTCCGATACGCGAAGAAGAGAACCTTGCCGCACGTCATCCTACCCTTTCCGGGATGGGATGGTTCGGACGCGAGGAGCAGGGATCGCCGTTTGACACTTACGGTTTTTGTTCGGTATCTTGTCGGCCCAATGTCTCATGTGCCGAAGACGAAGCGGCGGGCGCTGGAGGCGCTGCGCCGGAAGATCCGCCGGATCGAGATTCCGGGCGAAGCGGGGGTGGCGTGCCTCTCGCTGGGCATCCCGGAAATCGATGGCGCCCTGCCCGGAGGCGGGCTGCGCGCGGGATGCGTCCACGAGATCGGCGGGGACGAGGCCGCGACCGGGTTCTGCGCCGTCCTCCTGGCCCGTGCCGGCAGGGCTCCGGGGCCGCTCATGTGGCTGGCGCGCGGGGATGACCTCTATCTGCCGGGGCTGGTCCGGTACGGGATCGAACCGGGGCGGTTGCTGGTCGCTTCGGGGCTGCGGCGGCGGGCCGACATGCTGTGGGCCATGGAGGAGGCGCTGCGCTGCCGGGCCCTGAGAGGGGTTGTGGCGGAGGTGGACGCTCTCGACCGGGCAGCCTCCCGGCGCCTGATGCTGGCGGCCGAAGGCTCGGGGGTGCCCGGGCTGGTGCTGTGGCCCAGGGCGAAGAGAGAGCGGAGGGGACGGGTGAGGGTTCCCACGGCCGACAGCCGGTGGCGGGTCACCACCGTTCCGGGCGCCGGGATGGCCCGGTGGCGCGTGGAGGTGCTGCACTGCCGGGGAGGGAGACCGGGGTGCTGGGTGGTGGAGATGGCTTCTTCCGGCCGTCCGCATTGCCCCGCGCGCGCGCCGCGGAAGATGGCCGCCACGAGGTTGCCCCGACGTCTTGCCAGGGCCGCGCGGGGGACGGCCGCCCGTGATCTTTCGCGCCGCGTCGGCTGACCCGACCCCAGGCCAATGGGCGTTTTTTCCACCCCCCGCCGCATTGTCGCCGCCTGGTTCCCCTGGTGGCCGGTGGAGAGGCTGGCCCGGCGCTGTCCCGAGGCGCGCACCCGGCCCTTCGCGACCATCGGCGAGCAGCGGGGCCGGCTGGTGATCGAGGCGGTCAACCCGCGTGCGGCGGGGGCGGGACTGGCGCCGGGCATGCCCCTGGCCGACGGGCGGGCCATCGTGCCCGACGTGATCGTCCACTCCGCCGATCCGGCCGCCGACGCCCATGCGCTGAAGCGGCTGGCCCGGTGGGCGGACGGCTTCACCCCCCGGGTCATGCCGGCCGGCGCGGACGGGCTCTTCCTCGATGTCGGGGGATGCACGCATCTCCATGGCGGCGAGGAGGCGCTGATGGCGGCGCTGGGGGCGGGGTTGGGGAGGCT
>VXMG01000096.1:0-19197 GCA_009841185.1 Gammaproteobacteria bacterium | reverse complement strand
GGCCTGTATATGTGTAATCGAGCCTGCCCCGGGGTGGCCCGCCGCCTGTCCACCCCCACCACGACCGGGATGAAGAAGCTCGACGCCATGAGGGCGGTGAAGAGCAGCACGATGAACTGGACCAGTTCGCCCTCCCCCACCCCGCTAAGAAGCAGCACCACCGGGATGGTCCCCACCACCAGGATGCCCACCCGGTCCACCCACAGCCGCCGGCCCGGCGGGGCGTCGGGTCGCAGCAGCCCCTGGTAGATGTCGTAGGAGAGCGCCGACCCCGCGACCAGCAGCAGCGAGTCCACGGTGGACATCATGGCCGCCGTGATGGCCGCCAGCAGGATCGCGCCCAGCGTCGCCGGAAGCACGGCCGTGGCGAGCATCGGCATGGCCAGGTCGCCGGTCGGCAGGTTGGGAAACAGCACTACCGCCGCCAGCGAGAGCACGAAGACCAGCAGGTTGAGCGTGGTCACCGCGATGATGGTGAGCAGGATGCCCCGGCGGATGGTGCGCATGTCGCGCATGGCGTACAGGCGGATCAGCTTCTCCGGGGTCGCCACCCCGCCCAGCAGGAAGGAGAGTCCCATGGTGAAGAGCAGCAGGGCGGGCATCGCTTCCCAACTGAAGGTCAGCGGGTTCACCGCCTCGACGTAGGTGAAGAGCGGCTCTACCCCACCCACCTGCCGGATCGCCAGCGGCACCGCGCAGATCGCGCCCAGCACCATGATGATGAGCTGCAGCAGGTCCGTGTACACCACCGCGATCATCCCGCCG
Source organism: Gammaproteobacteria bacterium (assembly GCA_009841185.1). GTDB lineage: Bacteria > Gemmatimonadota > Gemmatimonadetes > Longimicrobiales > Gaopeijiaceae > BD2-11. Next base: position 18,432 of record VXMG01000096.1, on the reverse strand, counting down.
ATCACCGTGTAGGCCAGCAGGATCGCCGTGAACCCCACCATCCCCCAACTCACGGGCACGCCGAATACAATGTTTGCGATCAGTCCACCCGCGACGATCTGCGCCTGGACGTACACCACCGTGGCGATGAGGATGATGACCGCCGCCAGCGCGCGGACGCCCTTCGAGTAGTAGCGCGTCTCGATGAAGGCGGGCAGGGTAAGCTGCTTCACGCGCGTGAAGCGCGGCGCGAGCACGGCCGCCATGAACCAGTACGCGAGCGGGAGGGCCAGAACCAGCCACCCGAACGACCACCCCGCCACGTACATCACCCCGATGGTGCCCACGAAGGTGCCGGCGCTGGTGTGGGTCGCGGCCATGGTCGCCCCGCCCACCAGCCAGCCCAGCTTCCCCCCGGCGATCCAGTAGTCCGCCTCGCTGCGGGTGGCCCGGAGCGCGTACCACCCGATCGCGAACACGACCACGAAGTAGAGCAGGAAGGTGGAGAGCTGGACGTTCACCGGCGCCTCTCCTTCCGGTCCTCGCGCCACATCCAGGCCAGATACGCCACCACGATCAGCGAGGAGACAAGGAAAAGCCCCCAGAAGACGAAGCCCGCGTCCAGGATCGCCCTCACCGGGCCCTCCTCACGAAACGCAGCCCGGCCATCCCGCACGCGATCACGACGACCAGCACCAGCAGCTCCAGAACCCCCGGCAGCGACAACCCGAGACTCCCTTCGGGACGGGCGCGCACCTGCACCACCGCCGGCAGCACCTGAAGGCTGGCCCGCGCCACCCCGGGAGTCCCGCCTCCGGTTGGCGTCACGGGAAAGATCTCGCGCGCCACCATCCCCTCGAGGAGCATGACTTCAGCCTGAAACATCCCCGGGGTGGCCTCCACCGGCGCCCAGTCGACCGCAAGCATGGGCAGCCCCACGCGCACGCCCGCGCCGTCCCCGCGCACCGCATCCGTTACGCGGTAGCCCACGTCCAACGACACCTCTCCCGCGTACGGGACCCCGGCCGGCAGCTCGATCTCGCCCTCCAGCCGGGGCGCCCCGGTGCCCGTCAGACGAACCGGCAGGGCGTCTCCCTCCACCTGCGCCGAGATCTCCTCCACGTTCGCGGGAGCGAACAGCAGCAGCGTGAACGGGACCGCACTCGTTCCGGGATCCAGTTCCAGCCGGTAGTTCATCGAGACGAGCGCGGCTCCGGTCTCGCGCGCATCGGCCGACACCTCCACCCGGATCACCTGGCCGCCCTCCTGGCCCACCGCCGGCCCCGCGCCCAGGGCCGCGGCCAGCACCGCGGCCGCGGCAACCGGTCCGCCCCTCAGGGCCATACCTCCCTCAGCACCCGCATGGTGTTGCCCCCCATCACCTTGCCGATGTCCTCGTCGGAATAGCCCTCCCGCACCAGCCAGCGCAGGATGTTGTGCGACGCCTCCGTGGGGTTCTCCACCCCCTTCACGTACTCGACCTCGTCGAAGGGCGGATTCTTCTTCGGGCCCTCGTCGGCCGCCGCCGAGCGCGACTCCTTGATCGACAGGTTGGCCGCGTAGACGTGGTGCAGCCCCACATGGTCGCCGTAGACGGAATCGGGGCCGAAGCTCACATGGTCGATGCCCACCAGCGCCTTCACGTACTCGAAGTGCTCCATGAAGGCCTCGATCCCGTGCACCGTGTTGTTCCGCGTCAGGGTCGTGTGCGGCGCCGCCTCGATGCCGATGACGCCCCCGCCGGCGGCGCACGCCTCCAGCACGTCGTCGGGCGCCAGCCGGTTCGACTCCCACAGCGCCCGCGCGCCGATGTGCGAGAGCACGATGGGATGCTCGCTCCACTCGATGGTGTCCAGCGTCGTCCGGTCGCCGCAGTGCGAGCAGTCGATCAGCATCCCCAGCTTGTTCATGCGCGCGACCGCGCGCCGCCCGAACATCGTCAGACCGCCGTCCCCCGGCTCCTTCAGCCCCGACCCCAGCGCGTTGGCCTCGCTGTAGGTGATCCCGAGCGCCCGCACGCCGAACCCGAAGAGCAGGTCGATGCGGTCGAGTTCGTTCTCGATCATGGCCGCGCCCTCCATCGACGCGATCCACCCGACCTTCCCCTCCTCGTGGGCCCGCAGGATATCGCCCACCCCCCGGCAGTGGATCAGGAAGTCCTGGTGCGCCAGGTCGCACAGCCGCATCCCGAAGTCGTGCAGCACGTCGTTCCATTTCCACCCCCCGTGCGACAGGATGGTGCAGATGCCGTCGAGCAGGTTGTCGAAGACGGCATCCCAGCACGAGTGCGCCAGGCCCTCGAACGCGGTCGCCATCCGCCCCGCGCGCACGTACGCCGGGGTCTCGCGCACATCCCGTGGAAACACGCCAGCGTGCTCGTGCAGTGAAATCATCACCAGCTCGGAGGCCAGCCTCGCGGCCCGTACCTCCTCTTCCCGCGAAAGCGGCACCAGGTGCGGCTCCACGCGCCCCACCTGAGCGGCAAGCTCGAAAGGCGCGTAGTCGAGGCCGGGCTCGAGGTAGGAAAAGGACTCGTAGCCATCGTGTGCCTTGTTGGCGCCCATAAGCGCTCCCGGGGGTTGGGTCGGAACAGTGGGGTGTGGTTGTCGGGACCGTGCGCGGCGAGGTCGACGCGTCCGGCGGGACGGAATCGCGAGCCCACAACATGGAGCCTGCGCGGACAACGGGCCAGCCATTCCCCAAGGCGCGGCCAGCTATTGCGAACACCCTGCGCAGGGCGTATTTCAAGCGCGCGATACCGCGCCCTCCTTCGGGGCCGCCACATCCCACTCGCCCCTGGAATCCCTCCGAAGTGACTCGCTGGACCCGCCTCTCCCGCGCCATCGACCGGGTCAACAACCGAATCGGCCGATGGACCTCGTGGCTTTGCTTTCTGATGGTCGTCGTCACGGCCTACAACACCGCCGTCCGCTACCTGGGCGGCTACTTCGGTTTCAGGCTGAGCTCCAACTTCTACCTGGAGCTCCAGTGGTACCTGTTCAGCCTGCTCTTCCTGCTAGCCGCCGCGTCGGCGCTCTGCAAGGGCGAGCACGTACGGGTCGACATCCTCTACAGCCGGCTCTCGGCCAGGGCCCGCGCCTGGATCGATCTCCTCGGCACCATCGTCCTCATGATCCCCTTTTCAGCGGTGACGCTCTGGCTGTCCTGGCCCTCCATCCGAAACTCGTGGGCGGTGCGCGAGATCTCGTCCGATCCCGGGGGCCTCCCGCGCTATCCGCTCAGAACCTTCATCCTCGTCTGCTTCCTGCTGCTCATCGTCCAGGGCATCTCCGAAATCATCAAGAGGCTGCGCGTCCTGCGCGGCCTGAAGATGGCCGGAAACGGTTCATCGGAGGACGATGCCGACGGCCCTCGCGTAACCGGAGGAATCGCGTAGATGGAGAACCTCCTTGCGCCGCTGATGTTCATCGGCGTCTTCGCGATGATCTTCCTGGGATACCCGGTGGCGTTCGCGCTGGGCGGCACCTCCCTCATCTTCGCCTTCATCGGCATCTCCATGGGGCTCTTCGAGTGGGGGCTGATGTACGCCCTGCCCCAGCGCATCTTCGGGGTGATGTCCAACCTGGTGCTGGTGGCGATCCCCTTCTTCATCTTCATGGGGGTGGTGCTGGAGAAGTCGCGGCTCGCGGAGGACCTCCTCACCACCATCGGCAAGCTCTTCGGGACGCTGCGCGGCGGGCTGGCGCTGGCGGTGGTGTTCGTGGGCGCGATGCTGGCGGCGGCGACGGGCGTGGTTGGAGCGTCGGTGGTGGCGATGGGGCTCATCTCGCTCCCCATCATGCTGCGCTACGGCTACTCGAAGACGCTTTCCACCGGGGTGATCCTGGCGTCGGGCACCTTGGGCCAGATCATCCCGCCCAGCGTCGTGCTGATCGTCCTGGCCGACCAGCTGGGCATCTCCGTAGGCGACCTCTTCCTGGGCGCGCTGATCCCGGGGCTCTCGCTGGCCGGAATGTACGCGATCTACGTGGGGCTGGTGGCCAAGGTGAGCCCCGCATCAGCGCCCGCGCTCCCCCCCGAGGTGCGCGACGCCGCGGGGTGGAAGCTGGCCCGCCAGGTGCTCACCGTGCTGATGCCGCCGCTGGTGCTGATCCTGCTCGTGCTGGGCAGCATCTTCGCCGGGATCGCCACGCCCACCGAAGCCGGAGCGGTGGGGGCGGTGGGCGCCATCGGGCTTGCCGCCGTCAACCGGCGCCTGTCGTGGAAGGTGCTCCGGGAGGCCAGCGAATACACCACCTCGCTCACCGCCATGGTGATGTTCATCCTGGTGGGCTCGACCGCCTTCGCGCTGGTCTTCCGCGGCCTCAACGGCGACCTCTGGATCGAGCACCTGCTCACCACCCTGCCGGGCGGCCGCATCGGCCTGCTGATCGTGGCCAACCTGGCGATCTTCGTGCTCGGCTTCTTCCTCGACTTCTTCGAGATCGCCTTCATCATCATCCCGCTGCTCGCTCCGGCGGCCGCCCTGCTGGGCATCGACCTGGTCTGGTTCGGGGTGATGATCGGGATGAACATCCAGACCTCGTTCCTGACCCCGCCCTTCGGCTTCGCCCTGTTCTACCTGCGGGGCGTGGCTCCACCCGAAGTGCGCACATCGGAGATGTACCGGGCGGTCATCCCCTTCATCGTGATCCAGCTCATCGGGCTGGTGCTGATCATGACCTTCCCGGAGATGGTCACGGGGCTGGTGAACCGGTAACTACTGCCCGAAGGCCGCGCTGGCGTAGGCCCACTCCGCGCGGCCGAACCACTCGAACGCCTCCGTGCGGAACGCCGACCAGTGGTCGTACACGCGCCGGTAGGTGGCGTCGGCCGCAGCCCGCTCCTCCAGGATCTCCTGCGAAGCGACGCGCGACACTTCCATGATCTCGCGGGAGAAGGAGCGCAACTGGACCCCGCCCTCGACGAGGCGCCGGAGGGCGGCGGGATTCCTGGAGTCGTACGTGGTCTCGACGCCGTGCGCGGCCGAGCGCACCGCCACCCGGAAGGCCTCCTGGTACGTGGAGGGAATCGAGTTCCACGCGTCCCGGTTGACCTGGAAGGTGGTCGAGGGTCCGGGCTCCCACCAGCCGGGGTAGTAGTAGAAGCGAGCGGCGTTCTGGAAGCCGAGCTTCTCGTCGTCGTAGGGCCCGACCCACTCGGTGGCGTCGATCGCGCCCCGCTCGAGCGCCGGATAGATCTCCTGCGCGGCGAGGTTCTGGACGGTCACGCCCAGGCGGTCCATGACCTCCGCGCCCAGCCCGGGGATGCGCATCTTGAGCCCGTTCAGGTCGGCCGGGGTGTTGATCTCGCGGCGGAACCAGCCACCCATCTGCGCCCCCGTGTTTCCGGCCGGGAGGGGAATGATGTTGAAGTCGGAGAAGATCTCGCTGATGAGCTCGAGCCCGCCCGCGTCGTACAGCCAGGCGTGCTGCTGCCGGGAGGTGAGGCCGAAGGGCACGCAGGTGTCGAAGGCGAGCACCGGCGCCTTGCCCGTGTAGTAGTAGCTCGGGCTGTGGCCCACCTGGACGGTGCCTTGCTGCACCGCGTCCATCACCTCGAACGCCGGCACCAGCTCGTTCGCTTCGTAGACGCGAAGCTGGAAGCGCCCGTCGGTCATCGCCGAAAGCGACTCGCCGGCGCGCGTGGCCGTATCGAAGATGGCGTCGACGGTGCGTGGGTAGCTTGACGCCAGGCGCCAGCGCACGTTCGGGTTGGTGATCACCGCGGGCGCGCCGCCACCCCCGGTCTGCTGCTCCTCGCCGCCGCACGACGCGGCCAGCACCCCGGCCGCCGCGGCCCCGACAGCCGCCTTGCCGAGGAACGCCCTTCTCTCCAGGGTCGGCCCCGTTTCCGCCCGGTTGCCGCCCTCGTGATCCGCCGCCGCAACCTCTGCGCCCGGCCGGCCGCCGTCGACCGTCCCGCTCCGGGAGTCCTTATCCATGGGTACTCGATCCTTTGTGGGTTCTGCGTGTTTCAACTGCGCGCTCCGGGCGGCCTCTCGACGCCGGAGCACGCGCAAGTTAGCCAGAAGTCATGCGGCACGCACCGCTTACCCGCGCCCGCCGCTTCGTAGCCGCCTCAGCTCTCTCCTCAGCGCCGCTCCTCGGCGACGACCGACGACGCGATCACCATCCCCAGGAACTCGTCGATGGCGCCTCCCTGGATCCAGCGCGCCACCACCACCAGGTCGTTCTCGCGATCGACGTAGACCAGGTTCGTCCCCGCGCCCCGGTGGCTGAACGACGACTCTGGCGTGCTGGAATACGAGCGCTGGCCGGTGTTCAGGAAGAAGTTCATGAAGCCGTACATCTCGTTCACCGTACCCGGAGTCTCGGCCATGTCCAGCCATTCCTCGGAGAGCAGCTGTTCGCCGTCCCAGTTGCCCTTGTGGAGGGTGAAGTAGCCGAAACGGGCCTGGTCTTCGGCGCTCAGGTTCATCCCGCCGCCCCAGTGGGTTCCTCCGCTCACCGACTGCATCATCTCGCCGTCGACGTTGACCCACGAGTTCTCGTAGCCGTACCAGCGCCAGGTGTTGGAGGCGCCGATGGGATCCATGATGTGCTCGCGCAGCACCTGCGGCAGGGGCCGGCGCCAGACCTGAAGCGCCGCCAACGCGAGCAGGTTCACCCGCACGTCGTTGTACTTGTAGGCCGTGCCGGGGTCGTTGCGCGGGCGGTTGCGGTTGGCCGCGACATCGCGCCCGGGCCGGTCGCCCCAGTCGGGCTTGCCCCAAAGGGTGCCCTCCCAGTCACTGGTCTGCCTCAGCAGATGATCCCAGGTGATCTTCTGGTTGTGCTCGGAGTCGAAGAGCGACACCGGCGTCGGCACGCCCCGCCCGTCCGCCTCCATGCCCGGCTCGCCATCGCCCACCGGCAGAATCAGCGGGGGCATGTACTCGTGCACCGCGTCGTTGACGTCGCGGATAAGCCCGCGGTCCCACGCCAGGCCCACGGTCGACGACAGAAAGCTCTTGGCGACGCTGAACGTCGGATCGACGCGCTTCGTCTCTCCCCATTCGGCGACGATGTAGCCGTCCTTCACGACAATGCCGCTCTGCGGACCCCGCACCTTGAGCGGGCCGATGGCCTCGTCGAAGGGCTCGGTGTTCCAACTGAGCGCGTGCGCCACCTCCAGATCGCGCGGCGCCGTGCTCTCGCTCGCGATCGCGAAATCGACCGCCTGCTGCAGGAGTTCCGGGTTCATGCCCATCGATTCCGGGGACCTGCGCTCCCAGTCGCCCGCCGGGGGGAAGTAGTCCTGCGCTTGCGCGCCAGCCGATCCCAGCAGGAAGGCTGCGGCGGCGATGGCGGAGAGAAGGGTGGACGTGACCGGCTTGGGCCGCTGTGATGACTTCATGGGAATCACCTCGTTCGGGGGCGAGAGATCGATGGATGGCACCGGAGGGACGTTCGCTCGTTAGTGACGATATGATACGTCACCGCGCGCGGGTCAGGCCACCTCGCCCACCTGGTGCCCCAGCTCCCTCAGTTCGGCGACGATCTCGGCCACGTGCGCCCGCCCGCGCGTCTCGATCTCCATCTCGATGCTGACGTGGCCCACGGAGATGTCGCCGAAGGCCCGGGTGTGTTCGATGTGGAGCACGTTGGCTCCGTGGATGGCAACCACGGCGGTGACCTCGTTCAGGTAGCCGGGCCGGTCGCGCACCACCACCGAGAGGCGCGCGAGGCGCCCGTCCGCCCACAGTCCCCGGTCGATGATCTTCGAGGCCACGTTCATGTCGATGTTGCCCCCGGAGAGGATGCACACGGTGACGTCGGCGGGACCCAGGCGGACCTTGTCGCCCAGAATCGCCGCCACTCCCACGGCTCCGCCTCCCTCCACCACCATCTTCTCCGACTCCATGAGGAAGAAGATGGCGCGCACGATCTCCTCCTCGTCGACCACCACCACGTCGTCCACGAGGGCCTGGATGTGGGGAAAGGTGAGGTCGCCGATGCGCTTCACCGCGATCCCGTCGGCGAGGGTGTCCGAGCGTTCCAGGTGAACCGGCCGCCCGGCCTCCAGCGATGCGACCGCGCCGGGTGAAGCCGCGGCCTCCACCCCGATGACGCGGGCGTGCGGCCGGCGCGCCTTCACCACGGTCGCGACTCCGGAGATCATCCCGCCGCCCCCGATGGGCACCACCAGCGTGGTGACCTCGGGCACCTGCTCCAGGATCTCGAGCGCCATGGTCCCCTGCCCCGCCATCACCGCAGGATCGTCGAAGGCGTGGACCACCGTGAGGCCCTCCTCGTCGGCCAGCTTCGCGACGCGGGCCATGCCGTCGGTGAGCGTCGCGCCGGTCTGGATGACGCGGGCCCCGTAGCCGCGCGTCTTGGTCACCTTGATCAGGGGCGCGGCATCGGGCATCACGATGGTGCACGGGATTCCCAGCCGCGCCGAGTGGTACGCGAGCGCCTGCGCGTGGTTGCCCGCGCTGGCCGCGACCACCCCGGTCTCCTGCTGCGCCGGCTCCAGCAGGAGCAGGCGGTTCAGCGACCCGCGGTCCTTGAACGAACCCGTCCGCTGCCGGAACTCGGTCTTGAAGTGCACGCGCCCGAGCCGGGACCGGTCGAGCCCGAGGGAGCGCGGGCAGCCGGTCTCGACGATTCCGTCCCGGATGCGCTTTCGGGCCGCGATGATGTCGTTATGGGAGAGCATGTTCACAAACCTGCGCCGCGACGGCGGTCATCTGCAACGACGGGCGGCGTGAGCCCGTCCCGCCCCGCCCGTCGCCGTCGGTTCCCGGTTTCGTTACCTTCCTGACGAACTTCGCCCAGAGCCTTTCGCCCAGCCGCGCGATCCTTACCGGAGGCTACGAAAAGTGACAAGCATCGAATGGATCATTCCGTTCGCTCTCTACCCCACCCTGGCCGCTCTCTACTACGGCGGCGCCCCCATCCGCTTCGAAGGCCCCGACAACGCGCGCCAGCTCCTGGGCGTGTTTCTCGGCCTGGTCATCTTCCTGGCCGTGTGGGGCGTGCTCAAGACGGTCCTTCAGCCGATGACCGGGACGATGATCGGCCTCGCGGCCGCGTCAATCCTGGCGAGCTTTGCGTTGCGCCCGGGCTGCAGGCTGGGATGCCGCCTGGTGGGCGTTCGCGTCGTAGACGACCAGTAGGCGACTCAATCCAGCTGCCAGACGACGAGTAGCTGCACCACGCTCTCGTCGCGGGTCGTGCCCAGTTTGTTGGTCCATAGCTGGTATTCCACGCCCACGTGGAGGACGTTCGCGGCCCCGGTCAGCGCCTGTCCCACATCCCATCTGAACTGCGGCTGGGCAAGGATGCTGCCTGGGTATTCGTCCCCAACCTCGCTTGTAATGGCGCCCATGTATTCGGCGTGCCCGGTGAACGAGAACGACTGACTGCCGAGCTGGAAGACGGAGAGCCAGCTCACGTCCAAGTTGAAGCTGTCTCCCGTGCTCGGCGCACCGCCCGCGTCAAGCCCGCTGCTGGCGTCGATGAAGCCTCCGAACATCGTGTTCACGAAGATGAATCCCGGGATGTTCCAGCCCAGTTCCACCCCCGGCACGTATTTCACGACCTTCGACTGGATGCCGAGGTTGACACCCGCGACCAGCCGGACATCGCTCACCGGCCCAAAGCCGACGCCTCCCTCCGCCAGTGAACCCAGGCTCAGCGTCGGATACCACTCTCCATACAGATCCCTGTCGTTGAACCCGTCCGCGACCCCGTCGGTGGAATAGTCCAGGAAGAAGAAGGAGCCTCCCGCGCGCCATCCTCCGGCGTGTTGCAGCGTGAAGATGTGGGTCGGCTCGCTGGCACCGGAGAACGGGTTCAGAATGCTGCCGCGCTGGTAGTGGAGCTCCAGTTGGGCCGACGCGGGCGCGGCGACGAGCCAGAACGCAGCAGCAACCGTCGCGGACGCGAGCGTTGGAAATCGACGACTCATCGCGGACTGGCCCCTCCCCGGTCGCTCTCTGCCCAGGTTCCTTCCTCACGTCATGGACGCGAAATTGTACGGGCCGGCACGCTATTCTGCCAGCGAGGGGGCGAGCCCGACCAAAAGACCGTATCCTGATACGATGCCCTGGTACGCCGCACCCATCCGCCTCGGCTGACGCTCAAGGCGAGCGGAGACGTTTTTCGACACAGACACGTGATGTTCTTCCCAGCCAGCAGCCCGGTCTCTGCGCCGCGCCGTTACATCGCCGCATTCGTCGCGCCCGCATTCTTCTTCCTGCCCGCGCTGATGCCGGCCCTGATTGCGTGTGGTGCGGACGCCGTCGCGCCGTCTCCGACACCGGTCGACCCCGATCCCGTCGAGCCGCAGCCTCCGCCGGATCCACCGGCGATCCAGATTCCCGCCCAGGGAACATCCGCGACGCTCGACGTCGCCACCTGGAACCTCCTCTTCTTCGGAGCCGCGAATCAGGGACCCGACGACGAGCCCCTGCAGATGGCGCGCGTCCGCGACGTGATTCTGGGAACCGACGCCGACCTGTGGGGGGTGCAGGAGGTGACCGATGCGGATGCCTTCGCCGCGCTGCTGGATCGGCTGCCCGGGTACAGCGGATTCCTCGCCGACGACGCGTCGGTGTCCGGCGGATCCGGCGCCTACAGCCGCGGGGAACTCAAGGTCGGCCTCATCTACAAGCCGTCCGTCGCCGAGGTCGCCGGCGCCCGCGTCATCCTGACCGATCTGGACTACGAGTTCGCGGGCCGCCCGCCGCTGGAGGTGCAGTTGCGCGTGACGTTGGGGGGCGCGAGCCGGGACGTCGTCCTGATCGTCCTGCACGCCAAGGCCATCGCCGATGAGACCTCATGGGAGCGGCGCATGGCGGCGGGCGAAGGCCTGCGGGACTACCTCGACGCCACATGGCCGGACCGTGCGGTGCTCGTACCCGGGGACTGGAACGACGACGTGGACGAGTCGATCACGCGCGGGCGCGACACCCCCTATCGCGTCTTCGTGGATGCGGCCCCGGAATGGGTGTTTCCCACCGCCAGCCTGAGCGCTGCGCGAGCGCGGTCGATGCCGCGCTACACCGAGGTGATCGACCACATCCTGGCGTCGGACGAAGCGATGGCGTGGTACGAGGAGGGATCGGCTATGGTGTACCAGGTGGACGAGTTCATCGACGCCTACCTGGACACCACCAGCGACCATCTGCCCGTGATGGCGCGATTCGCCCCGGGGGGATGAGCGGCAGTCGGATCTTCGGACCCGGCCCAGTGATCCGGGCGGGAGAATGCAGGAAGAGCCGCAGAGGAAGCGCCGGTGGGCCTACTCGTCGATCAGGCGGCGGTTGCGGACATCGCTGGCGCCCATCGAAACCCCGGAACCGACTCCGGCACCCACCAGCAGTCCGGCTCCGATGGTCACGACGGGCAGCCAGGATAAGGCAACGGCGGTCAGCGCACCGGCAATTATGCCCAGCCAGCGTTTCTCGACCCACGACGTGTAGCGCAGGCGCCGCCGGACGAAACTCCGCGACTTCTTGTGTGCGTAGATCCCGACGGCAGCCGCGATCCCCAATCCGATCAGTCCAAACATCACGACACTCCTTTGACAAGCATCCCGGCCCCCCGGGGCTCTGCGCCTTACGCGCGAGCGGGGGATCCGTTTCGCGCCGGGACGGGTTCGAATAAGTATGGTACAGGTTCCGGCAAGTACAGGGTTCGGCGCGCAGGAAGCGGTGCCGCGAGGAGGGCGGGGTCGATGAGCGACCGCAGGTTCGGAGTCGGGCGATGATGCGGGCGGGTCGGTGGCCTGCTGCGAGCGCCGGTCGGCGCGCGATCCTCCCGTCGCTGGGGCGGCTCATGCTCCTGCTGGCGGTGCAGGCGCTCTGGCTCACGCCCGCAGGCGGTCCGCGGCTCCCCCTGCCCGGCTTCGGGCGGGACGGGTTGTCGCAGGAGGCGCTGGCGGCTGCCTTCGCCGCGCAGGAGGAGATCAGCCCGGACCTGCTGGGCATACCGGGAGTGGTGGGAACCGCGGTCGGGTTGGGCGCCGGCGAACGCCCCGTGGTGATGGTCTACCTGGAGTACGCGGCCGTGGACGGACTTCCCGCCAGCTTCGCGGGCTACCCGCTGGTGCGCGAGGTGACCGGGCGCATCACCGCCCTCGGCGACCTGCCGCTGCCGGCCGCGGCCGCCGGCACCATCGATCCCCGGGGCCCGTTCCCGCGCCCGGTGCCCATCGGCGTGTCCACGGGGCGGACGGGGGTCACCGCCGGCACCATCGGGGCGCGCGTCACCGACGGGCGCCGAACGTACGCGCTGTCCAACAACCACGTCTTCGCCAACCGCAACGAGGCCAACGTGGGCGACAACGTGATCCAGCCGGGCGTCGCCGATGGGGGGAGCGACCCGGAGCACGCCTTCGGCACGCTGGCCGACTTCGAGGAGATCGGCTTCTGCCGCGCCCTGGCCTGCCCCGAGAATCAGGTCGACGGCGCTATCGCCGAAACCTCGCCCGACCAGTTGGCGGCGGCGACCCCCTCCAACGGGTACGGCGCTCCCCGGACCGGCACGGAGGAGCCATCGCTCATGCTCGCGGTGCAGAAGTACGGGCGCACTACCGGGCACACACGCGGCAAGGTGACCGGCATCAACGCCATTCTCGACGTCAACTACCGAACTGGCAGGGCGCGCTTCGTCGACCAGATCGTCATTACGGGCCAGGGATTCAGCGCCGGTGGCGACTCCGGTTCCCTGATCGTGACCGAAGGGCGCGGACGCAAGGACCGCCGGCCGGTCGGGCTGCTCTTCGCCGGGAGCCCGAACACCACCATCGCCAACCCCATCGATGTCGTTCTCGACCGCTTCGGGGTGACCGTCGACCCGGGGTAGCACGACATGGCGGCGAGCATCCAGGACGCGCACCGGCGACTCTCGAGAAAGGTGATGGGACGCCCCGGCGTGGTGGGTACCGCGATCGGGGTGGCCGCCGGGAAGCCCTGCCTCAAGGTCTATCTCGCAAGCGCCGTGGGCGGAGAGAAAGCCCGCATCCCCGGCAGTTGCAGGGGTTACCGGGTAGTGGTCGAGAAGACGGGCACCATCGGCCGCCTGTCATCCTGACGAGGCAACCCTGACGCAGGGTCGCGCCGTCCAAAGGGCCGCGTGCCGCTCCGGTATCATTCGACCCACCAGGCGATCGTTTGACACCAGCGCGCATCACTGCTACCCGTAAGCTACGACACCTTTCGTCGCACGACGGACCACCCAGTGACCTTGCCTCCAAACGAAGAACGGAAAGCGCGATGAGAAACCGAACCGCCCGCAGCCACCGTTTCACGCCCCTCGCCTTCATCATGGGCCTCGGGTTGTTCGGGTGCGCACAGGATGACGCTGCGGCTCCGGCCGGCGCGGTCACCAGGTACGAACTCGGCGAGCCCGAGGCGGTTTCCGGCGACTTCGCGTCGGTGAACGGCATCCGCGTGCGTCCCGACGGCAGCCTGCTGGTCGCCGACGCGACAGGCGGAGAGCTGGTGCTCCTGGACCTGGACCTGGGCACGCGGACGGTGGTGGGAGGCCGGGGCGAAGGTCCGGGAGAGTATCAGGCGCCGAGCCGTGTCTGGCCTCTTCCCGGGGATTCGACGCTGCTGATGGACGTGGGCAACAACCGCCTCACCGTCCTGACGCCCGATCTCACCTTCGGCGCGACCCGGCCGATGCTCGAGATCGACCCCGCAGCCGGAGTCCTGATGTTGAACCCTCAGGTGATCGATGGCTCCGGGCGCATGTACACCACCAACGGGTTCTCGATGAGCCTCCCCGGTATGGGTGCGGGAGGCGGGTCCGGCTCCGACTCCATCCCCGTCGTGCGGGCGACGCTCGATGACCTGAGCCCCGACACGGTGGCTACACTCGCGCCCCGATCCACCTCGCGAATCGAGATGAGGAGCAACCGGGGCGATCGCGTGTCCACGACGCAACGAGCACCCTATTCGGCTTCGGACAGTTGGGGCGTCGCCCCGGACGGAAGCGTGGCCGTCGCGCGCGCGGCCGACTATCACCTGGAATGGACCTCCTCCGACGGATCCGTCCGGAGCGGGGCACCCGTGGCATGGGACGCGGTCCCGGTGGGCCAGGCGGAAAAGGAAGCCTGGGTCCGGGAGCAGGGCAGCCGAACTGTCCAGACGGCAACCTTCGTGACGGGCGGCGGGGGCGGCGCCTCCCCGGCTGCCTCGATGGCGGTGGCCAGGGCCCGCTCCATGGCCTTCGGGGGCGCGAGCGACGACGTCGACGACTACGAATGGCCGGAGACGCTGCCGCCCTTCACGGGGAGGATCCTTATCGACCCCGAGGGGCGCGCGTGGCTTCGCCGTCACCAACCCGCCGGCGCCCCGTTCCTGTATGACATCTTCACGCCCGACGCCGAGCACGCCGGCATGGTGGAGATCGCCGAAGGTCATACCGTCATGGGGTTCGGCGGCGGCGGCGTCTACGCGACCTTCAGGGACGAGGTCGACCTGGTGTACATCGCGCGGTATCGCCTGCCGGAGATGTAGCACCGGCGATCCCGTTACATTCGCCGGGTCCGTCCCGCAGGCACTTTCCCGTCCCCCAACCCGACGCCGACATGTCCGACCCGACCTTCCTTGCGGAGCTGATCTCCCGGCGCCGCTCCATCAAGCAGTTCACCGACCGCCAGCCCACGCTCGAGGAGATCGAACGCCTCCTCGAGCTGGTCGCGCAAGCGCCCAACCATCGCATGACCCAGCCGTGGCGCTTCTACGTGCTGGGCCCGGCCGCCCGGCGCGCCTACGGGGCGGCGCTGGGGGCGCGCAAGGCCAAGCGGGTTGCCGACCCGGACGCGGCCCGGGAGGTCGTCGAAAGCGTGGCTGCCCGCCACGAGGCGCTTCCCGCCATGATCGCGGTGGCAGTGGTGGTGCACGACAACCCGGAGATCCGGGAAGAAGACTACGCCGCGACCTGGATGGGCATCCAGAACCTGGCGCTGGCCGCCGACGCGGCGGGGCTGGGCACGCACATCAAGACAGGCGCGGTCATGGACGATCCCCGGTCCCGGGCGGCGGTCGGCGTCCCCGACGGGGAGCGAATCGTGGCCATCGTCAACCTGGGCGAGCCGGCGACCGTACCCGACCCCAAGCCCCGCCGGCCCGCACGCGACCTGACCACCTGGGTGGACTGAGCGGGCAACTGCAGTCCTGACAATTCCCTTGCACCCGGATCGTTGAGCCGGGGCGTCCGGCCGATACCTTCAAAGGTATGGCAAGGCATCGCACGACGACCCGTCCGCGCTGGACGGTCACGCTCACGCTCCTCGGCCTCACGGGGCTCCTGACCGCCGTTCTCGGCTATGAGGCCTGGGACGCCAGTCGCTCGAGCGTGCAGCTGGCCGAGGAGATCGTTCGGGACCAAGCCCTGTTCGCCGCCTCCAACTTCGCTCTCGAGGCACGCGGCGAGGTGACCTTCGAACTGCTCGAGGAGGGCATCGAGGTCATCGCGTGGAGCGCTGGGCGCCGTGGCGATCGTCCGCTCACTCCGGATCGGCTGCGCGAGGCGGCGAGAAGTCAGCGGTGGGACGCGATGGATCGGGCATCGCTCTTCTTCCGTCTCGACTCCGACGAGGGCGAGGTCTCGGTCGCCGGAGATGCGGATTCCGCGCAGGCGGCCTGGGCCGTGGGCGCGGCGCGGGAGCACAGCCGCCGCAACCCGGATGATTTCGAGGTGCGGACGTTGTTCACCCCCGAGGGACACAACGCGCTCGTGCACAAGCTCACGTATGAAGGCCGGGGGCGATACGCGCTGGAGGGGATGATCCTGTCGCGAGAGGCATTTGCGCCCGCGTTCGCGCGCGCGTTCACGGAAGAGCCCCTGTTGCCGGAGACCCTCACGGGCGGGCGGGCCAACGGGGACATATTCGTGGCGCGCGTCCACGACCCCTACGGCAGCGTCATCTACGAATCGTCGGCCGATCCGACTTCGGGAACCCCGGTGGAGCACGACCTCGACGAGAGCCTCGGCGGGATGGTGCTGGAACTCGGCGTGCGGCCCGAGGCTGTCGATCGGATGGTGAGCGGTGGCGTCCCGGGGTCGCGCATGCCCTACATCGTCGCGCTCCTGCTCCTGACCTCCGGTCTCCTCTTGACGGCGGTGTGGCAACTCCGCCGCGAGGCGGAACTTGCCGATCTGCGGGAGGACTTCGTGTCCAGCGTCTCACATCAGCTGCGCACGCCCCTGACCCAGATCAGGATGTTCGGAGAGACGCTGATGCTGGGCCGGGTGCGGAACGACGAGGAGCGCTCGCGGGCGACGGAGATCATCGTCGACGAGTCGAACCGGCTGACCCACCAGGTCGAGAACGTTCTGCTCTTTTCTCGCGGCGAGCGGGACGCGCTCAACCTGAACCTCGTCGCCGAGGACGTCGGCGCTCTGGTGGAGAGCGTCGCCGAGAGCTTCGAGCCGCTCGCGCGGGCTGCGGACGTCGACATCGAGCGACGCATCGAGGCGGGCATCGTCTGCACGATGGACGTCGAGGCCACACGCCAGGCCGTGCTCAACCTGCTCGACAACGCGGTCAAGTACGGACCGGCCGGCCAGGTGATCGAGATCGGCGTGCGGGGTACGCCCAGCGAGCAGAATGGCCTGGCGACGATCTGGGTCGAAGACGAGGGGCCGGGCGTACCCCCCGGGCAGCGGGACCGGGTGTGGGATGCCTACGTGCGCCTCGACCGTGACCGCGCCTCGGCGGCCGCGGGCTCCGGGATCGGCCTGGCGGTGGTTCGGAGGGTGATCGAGGCCCAGGGAGGACGGGTGCGCGTCGAAACGGCAGGGAGGACCCCGGGGCCCGGGGCGCGGTTCATCATCGAGTTGCCGCTGGCCGGCGCACCGCGGGAGGCGTGACGTGGCCCGGATCCTGATCGTGGAGGATAATGCCCGGCTGGCCTACGGGCTCCGGAACAACCTCGAGATCGACGGTCATGTGGTCGATGTGGCGGAGGACGGCGCGCAGGGCCTGGAGGCAGCAGTGTCCGGGGAGCCTGACCTCGTGATCCTGGACCTGATGCTGCCGGGCATGAACGGCTACCAGGTGCTCCGGTCCCTCCGCGACAAGGGCATTGGCGTCCCTGTGTTGATCCTGACCGCCAGGGGCGAAGAGGCGGACAAGGTGATGGGGTTTCGCCTTGGAGCGGACGACTACGTCACCAAGCCCTTCGGAGTGCTGGAGCTCCTCGCCCGCGTCTCCGCGATCCTGCGAAGAGCGGGGCAGGACGGACAGCCGCAAGCGGTGGAGACGTTCGGCAACGTCGAGATCCGCCTCGAGCGGCGATCGGTCCTGCGTGCCGGCCGGGAGGTGCGGCTCACGCCCAAGGAGTTCGACCTCCTGGTTGCGCTGGTGCGGCGGCGCGGCGCGGTGGCGACCCGGGTGGCGCTCATGAAGGAGGTCTGGGGTCATCGCGCCGCCATCCTCAGCCGCACCGTCGACACGCACATCGCGGAGCTGCGCCGAAAGCTCGAGGAAGATCCGGGCGCGCCCCGCCACATCCTGACCGTTCATCGATCCGGATACCGGCTGCGCAGTTCTACTGACATTTCCCTGTCATCTACTGACATTTGACTGACAACTTACTAGCCTGGAGGTACAGCATGAAGCACGACGACGACTCCGTGGGACGGATACTGACGCGGCGCGAGGCGCTGGCCGCGCTTGGTGTTGGCGGTGGGGCGCTGGCCGTCGGCCGGTGGGCGCTTGGGCCGGGCCCGGAGGCGGGCTCTATTGCCCAGGAGCTCCAGGTGGCTCGCACTCTCCCGGCCTGTGTGGTGCGTCCGGAGCAGACCGAGGGTCCCTTTTTCGTCGACACGAAGCTCGAGCGTGCCGACATCCGGTCCGATCCCGCGACCGGAGCCGTGAGCGAGGGCGCACCGCTGACGCTCAGGTTCAACGTGTCGCAGATCTCGGCCGGCGCCTGCTCGGTGCTGGCCGGCGCGATGGTCGACGTGTGGCAGTGCGACGCCGAGGGCGTGTACTGGGGCGTCGACGACGACGGAGCTCCTCCCGGGGCGAGGGAACGGCAGTTCCTGCGAGGGTTCCAGCACACGGACGAGAACGGCGTGGCGCGATTCACCACGATCTTCCCGGGCTGGTACCGCGGCCGGGCGGTCCACGTGCACTTCAAGGTGCGCACCGAGGCAGCGGGGCGGCCGTACGAGTTCACCTCGCAGCTCTACTTCGACGAGGCGCTCATCGACCAGGTGCACGCGCGGGCGCCCTACGCGGCGCGAGGGCGGCGCCAGACGACCAACGCGGACGACGGCATCTTCCGCGACGATGGCGAGAACCTGATGGTCCAGGTGAGCGAGACGGGCGCCGGATACGCGGCGGCCTTCGACATCGGGCTCGATCTCACCGATGCCGAGACGGGTCGCCCCGATGGCGGCGGAGGCAGGCGCCGGAGACCCGTACGCATCTGATAACCAAGGGGCCCGGGCGCGGGGGATGGCACGGGCCCCTTGGTTA
>VXMG01000007.1:0-19341 GCA_009841185.1 Gammaproteobacteria bacterium | reverse complement strand
CGCTCGTACAGGGAGCTGTCCAGCTGCCGTTTGAGTTCGCCATGCGAAACGGGCAATTCGGAAAACAGTGTCTGCCGAATCTTCTCGGTGACGGAAACGGAAAACGGCGTCCGCCGCTTCTCGAACTCCGGCACGACCTCCCTGAACTCCACGTAGAAACGCCGGAACTGCCTCAGGTATCGCACGGAGAACCCCCGTCCGAACCTCTCCTGCAGCGCCGCCGAGAGCTTCCTGAGCGCCTGCGCACCGTACTCGGTCCGGTCTGCGCCCCTCTGCTCGTACTCCACGATGTACCATCCGAACAGCCAATTCCGCACGACCAGCGAGCGATCCACGGCGCGGGCAGCCGAACGCCGCGTCTCCTCATGCGTGTGCCGACACAACTCGACGAGGCGTTCGAAGTCGAATGGCTGTAAGAGCAGCAGGAGATGCCTGTCGTCCTTTCGATCCAATCCGGACTCCGGCCAGGGGGGCTCGCTTGGCGGCAGAGGGGCATCGTGCGAGGCTGTGAGCCCGGTGCCGCCGGTAAGTATCGGATCGGTGGCTGGGCGAATACATGGCGGAATGAGACGGGTTGCTCAGGCCGTCGAAATCAGGCTGTTGCTTTGCCGCGGCGAGGGACCCTGGAGCGGCCCAACTCGGGTGGACGACCTCTTTCAGCGGTCGGAATCAGGACGCTTCCGCCTGGTCTCGTGGGGAGCAGCCTTCCCCGTCGGCTCCGCTGCGGTTCCCGGAACGATCCGCAGCTAGTGGTGAATGGTCGAAGGCGGGACGATCCGTGCGTGCTATTGGATCAGGCAAACCGAGAACGTGGGAGGTGGTGGTGGGCAGATTCGAGCGCAGCGTGGATGAGTTGTTCGACCGGGGAGCGCGGGAGGGCGCCCGGCGGGTTTTGGGCCAACTGGCGACCCGCAGATTCGGCGAGGAGACGGCCGGACGTCTGGCCGGGCTGCTTGCGGAGCTGTCCGAACCCGAAGACATCGACAGGGTGAGCGACGCGCTGCTGGAATGCGGCACCGGCGAGGAGTTCATCGAGCGGGTGCGGGCGACCTGAGCCAACTGTCGCATCGGGTGACCACGATGAAGACGAATCGATCTCTGGTCTCGGCTCGCTGGGACACTGAGTATCGCGAAGGCCGATACGCCGACGAGCCTCCCCTCCCCTTCACGGAAGAGATCCTCGCCACGCTGCGCGCCAGCTCGCTCGCCGAGAGTAAGGGGCTCTACATAGGGTGCGGAAACGGTCGCAACTACCTTCCGCTCGCGAGGTCGGGACTGCGGCTCTTCGGTCTCGATCTTTCGGCCGAAGCGCTTCGCCAGCTAGCCGCCCGAGAGTCCGTGAAGCCCGCGCGACTGATCTGCGCCGACTTCCGGGAGTTCGCCAGCCAGCACCGCTTCGGCTACGTGATCGCCATTCAGGTGCTTCAGCATGGCGTAGCCGCCGACGTGTCCAAGTACTTTTCACGAGTCAGGTCGCTGCTGTCCCTCGGTGGCCTCTTCTTCCTTCGCGTCAATGCCGCGTCGACTCAGGTGCGGTGGCCGCACACCGTCATCGAGCGGAATGAACTTGGCGGGTTCACGGTCTTGTACGAAGCCGGTCCCAAGCGCGGTCTCCCCGTCCACTTCTATGCGCGCGACGAACTACTGGCCTTGACCCGCGATGGTTTTGCTCTCCTGGCTGAACCTCGTGAGGACGTTGCGGTGCGCACACCCCCGGAAGCGGGCCGCTGGGTCCAGTGGGAGGCAATCTGGAAGCGGACATGACAGGGGTGTGCTCAACAAGACGTGCCTGCTCTCGGGCAAGGCGCCGATCAGGGGTGCTGGCTAGCGAGCCCCGCAGCGCCTTCCAGATTACACAACAACTCCGTTGACAACGAAACCGTTGTGTATTCTCTTGTGAACGAGAGATGTTCGACCTGTGCCGAGGACGCGGTGGCGACCATCGCGAAGGAGCCGTATCTACGCTCGAAGGTCGGTGCCGTGAGGAAGCAAGCGTGCGTTGAGCATGATGAGGACTGAAGCTGGCCCTATAATCCGCAAGTTCAATCCCGGATTGCTCCAGTCGGATGAGGAGATCAGGAAGCAGTTCGTGGTCCGCGGTCACGAACTGGATCTGGTGCTGGATGAGCTACGGGGCAATATCGATTCCCCCTCTTGCCAGCACATTCTCGTGTTCGGTCCTCGTGGCCGGGGAAAGACGATGCTCCTGGCCCGAATCGCGGCGGAGTTGCGCAGCAACCCGGATTTCGCTGACGCACTATTGCCCGTCCGATTCATGGAGGAGAGCCCGGAGATATTCACTCTCACCGACTTCTGGCTGGAAACCATGTTCCATCTCGCCAACGGAGTCGATGGGCGGAATGCCCCGCTGGCGCAAGGACTTCACGAGACCCGAGCCGCGCTGGCGCCGCGCTGGCGCGAACAGATCACCGAGGCGCAGGCCCGCGCCGCCGTGTTCGATGCGGCGGACCGGTTGGGAAAGAGGCTCGTCCTCATCGTCGAGAACCTCCAGTCGCTCTGCCACGATGCCCGTGACGAATTCGGCTGGCAACTCCGCGAAGTGTTGCAAACGGAGCCACAGATCATCCTCCTCGCTTCCGCCACCAGCCGCTTCCGCGAGTTGGAGGAGGTAGACGAACCGTTCTTTGAGATGTTCCGCATCGTCGGCTTGGAGGCGCTGGACACCGAGGAGTGTGGTCGCCTGTGGAAGGTTGTGAGCGGGAAGCCGGCGACACCGTTCGAAGTCAGACCCCTCCAGATTCTCACGGGCGGCAATCCGCGCCTCCTCGTGATGGCCGCCGAGTTCGCCCGGCATCGGTCCATCCGTCGACTGATGTCGGAATTGGTGACGCTAGTCGACGAGCACACCGAGTACTTTCGCGGTCATCTCGAGGTCCTGCCGAAGACGGAGCGGCGCGTGTACGTGTCGGTGATCGACTTGTGGCAGCCCTCGTCGGCGAGCGAAGTGGCGGCGCGCGCTCGTGTCGACATCCGCGTGGCATCGACCATGCTCGGGCGACTGGTCGAACGGGGTGCGGTTGTCCGGCAGGGCCGCGGCCGAAAGCGGCTGTACGCGGCCGCGGAACCGCTGTACAGCATGTACTACAAGCTGCGGCGGGAGCGTGACGAGGCGGCAGTCGTCGAGAACCTGATCCGCTTCATGGTGGCCTGTTACGGGGTTGATGATCTGTGGAAGCTATCGGGTCCGCTGTCTGCCGAGGCAGCGGAATCGGAGGTGCTTCGTCGAGGAATCGGACGGCACGCGGCCGTTGCCCTGAGCTACAAGTGCATGGCGCAGGCTGAGATCGGTCTTGCCGACGAAGCGCTCGATAGTTGCCGCCAACTGGAAGACATCGCCCGCCTCTGGACGAACGACAGCGAAGAGTTCCTTGGAGTGCCCTGGGTAGCGTGGCTCAAGTGTCGTATCGCCGGCGCGAGGGCTCTGGCTTTGGCGGTTCGAGCCGAACATCGAGCCTCGATCGGGCAGTTCCGGGTCGCCTACGCTGCCTCCACGTCAGACCAAGACGCGACGATACACGAAATGCTACGCCTGGTGCCGGCATTGGTCGGAGCCGGAATCTCGCCCCGTGATCTGCTGGCTGTCTTCGCCGGCGATGCCGGCAGGTCCGCCGACCTTTGGCCTCTCGTTGTCGCCCTCGAGGAACACGCAGGCAATCAGATTCGTGCCCCCCGGCAGGTCAAGGAGGTCGCGGCCGACATCCGTGACCGGTTCATCGAGGCCGCGGAGCGAATAGGGACAAAGTGAGTGCTGGTTTGCGGGAGATAGCTCCGCTAACGTTTAAGGCAGGTGTGGTCCCGATTTCCGCAACTTCCGAGTTCCGACCGATGAACGAACACTCCCCCGCTGCCGGCCACATGTCCGTTCCCGTGCTGCTGGCCCTCTACCTTGTGACCGGCTGCTCGGAGGGAGGCGTTGAACGTCCAGTGCGTGATGTCCCGACTTTCCATGGCACGATCGATCTGGAGTTCGGGGAGATCGAGGGTGAAGATCCCTATCTCTTCACCAGGATTGAGTCGATGGTCGAGGACACACGCGGGCGGCTGATCGTCGCCGACCTGCAGTCGCACGAGATACGGGTCTTCGATTCCCAGGGTGACTTCCTGTTCCGCTTCGGTGGTCAGGGAGAGGGACCCGGTGAGCTGACGCAACCCTGTTGTCTCGCCTTCGGGCCAGATGGCAACCTGTGGGTCCGCGAAAGCACGCGATACAGTGTGTTCCAACTGGACGACGCGAGCGCGGAGTACGACGGTGGAGCGAGGATCGCTCACGGCGGTGTGGGCATGGTTGCACCGGTCACGTTCGACACCGAGGGCCGGCTTGTCGACATTGGACCAGTGACGACCGAGGACGGGCCTGTCGTCGCACGCTTCCATCACGCTCCTGGCGGAGCCGTGGACACAGTACCTTTGGCCGATCCAGCGAGGCAGGCGGCGGGGTCGACCACGGCTGAACGCGTGATCGGCGAGTCTCTCGTCACCTTCTACGTCCGCCAGCCGTTCGGTCCGCTATGGATTCACGCCCACGGCCCCAGCGGCGTGTGGGCTGAAGCGGTCACCTCGGAGTATTCGGTCACGCTCCACCACCCCGATGGGACTGTTTCGCGTGTCGAGGGACCACAGCTAACTGGCCCGCGGCTCGGCCCATCCGAGCGTGAACGCGCTCGGGCCACCGTTGCCGGCGACCTGCGACGGCTCGGCCTCCGAGACCATCCATTCGGGGTTCCCGACCGCAAGCCGCCGCTTGCCGACATCTTCTTTGATAGGGCCGGCCGCTTGTGGGTCGAGAAGTCGAGCACCGAAGGGGACGAGGTGCGCGAAGCCGACGTCTACGCGGGGTCCGCGCTGGTGGCACGGTATCGCTGGCCGCGTAGCGTCAGCGTGGGAAATGTCCCTTGGGTCACCGAGTCTGTGCTTTACGGCACGACGAGGGATTCACTCGATGTGCGTCGCGTCGCGCGGGTGAGGTTCGAGCCCGGTCTCTGACACGGCCCCAAGCCGCTGCGCATCGGCCAACGCGTCCTCAATCCGAGACCGGAGGCGCCGAGGGTCGGCGAACGCCGGAAGCCGTGATTGGTCCGGTCTCAGCCTCCGCGCACCCGTGCCAGAAAGTCGTCCGCTGGACGACGCGACGGCGCTGGTGCTGGGCCTGCCCGCGGCTTACCATTGGCAGCTTCCCAGGTCTCTCGAGCACGCGGAGTCGTCGCAATGAAGTCCTTCGTTCTGGCAACCGCGTTGTCGGCACTGGCACTGGCCACGGTAAGTCAGTTCGTCGGCGCGCAGTCCATTCAGTCGCGACCGGCCGTTGGAGTTCGCCTGTCGGCCGATCCAGTGCTGTCTGTCGGGATGCTCGACGGACCTGACGAATATCTCTTCGGCGAAATCAACGCTGGCTCGCTGCTCGCCGATGGCAGCGTGGTAGTGTCCGACCGGATGAACTTCCGTATCCAACGCTTCGGCCCGGACGGCGAACATCTGTGGAGCCGCGGCCGCGAAGGCGAAGGTCCCGGGGAATTCGAGAACGTCCAGATCGTCCACGGGTGCGTGAGCGCGGACCGGATCGTCGTCTACGACATCTGGACCCAACGGGTCTCGGTGTTCAACGACGAAGGGGATCTCGTCGACGATTACCGTCTCCTGTACAACGGACTGCCGATCCGGCGGTTTGGGTGCGCACCGAACGGGCGCCTGGGCTTCACGGGATACAGCGACCAAACCGTCGAGGGCCTCGCGTCCGAAGAACTCTATCGTGAGTTGATGACTCTTGGCTGGGTGGAGTTGGGCGACACCGCCGCCACCACGGTGCGCCAGCGGATCCCGGGCTCGGAATTGAGATACCTCGGACCCGGGAACGCCATGCCCGGAAGTATCTGGGCGCACAACGTAGCGATTGCTGCGGCCACCGAGGGCATCTGGCTTGGAAGCAGCGAGGACTACGAGGTGGAACTGATTGGGTGGACGGGCGAGACGATTCGGCGGATCCGCTGGCAGGGGCCGGATCTGAACGTGACCCAGAGGGATGTCGACCGATACCGTGACGCGCTTGAGGGAAGCTACCGGCGTGGCGGCGATCCCGACTGGCGCGCACGCTTCGAGCGCCGGTGGGCAAGGGAAAACGAGAACGTTCCCGATGTCTTTCCCGCTTACGACAGGCTCATGATCGGAGACGACGGCGTACTATGGGTGCACGACTACGTTCGCCCGGGAGAGCGAAGTGAGTGGTTCGCCTTCGCCGCGGATGGTACGTGGATCCGTACGCTCGTGCTGCCTCCCCGCACGCTCCTGCTGGACATCGGCCTGGACTGGGCGCTGGTACGAACACTGGATGACGTGGATGTCCAGCGGGTGGCGGTGCACGCGTTAGTGGAGAATCGGTAACCTGAAGTGAGTGAAGGGAGGGGCGTGATGGGGAATCACATTGCAGGGTACGCCATAGCGGACACCGCGGTTGCCCTCGGCGCAGTTCGCGCCAGGACGGGGCTGACCGCCCGGGAGATCCTGGACATCGTCAGCACGCCCTACCGGCACGTTGACGTGTCGTTCAGCGGTGATGACGCCAACCCCAATTCGCCGTTCGGCAAGCTGGTCACCGAGGCTTTCGCGCCAGATGGGGCAGCACCCGAGGGGCTCGACCTCAAGACGGACGAAGGCTACGACTGGTGGGACGAGCACTGCTGGTTGCCATTCCGCTGTCGCTTCCCGTTCTGATGGTGGCCGTGATTCGGTAGGAGCGACTCGGAAGTACGCGGAAGCCAGACATTTCCGAGTCGAACTTCAGAGTCAGGTCGCCGCCTCACCACCTCCGACCGTGCGACGGGGTAGGCGGCGATCAGGGGTGCCGCAAACCTCCGAGCTCGCTCCGGGGCCGCATGTGGCCGAGTTGCCGGGCTTTGGGGGGTTGGTTGGCCGCTACGCCCGCACCCGAGCGAACAACTCCGCTCCGCTGTCACAATCGACGATCGCATCGACGACCTCGTCGATCCGATCCGCGTCTGCCCTGTCTTCCAGAATCCGCGTCAGGCGCTCGGCCGTCTCGGCTCCGAATTTCCTGGTCGCGAGACGCCGCACTGCAAGCTCCAAGCCCTGCCGGACGCCATCGCGGTGGACCCGGTCCCTCAACTCCTTCGCTCTCTCGTACATCTCTTCGTCCTCCGTGAACGACATCATCTCCGCCAGGTCCGCTTTGGAAATCTGCCACGCCTCCGCAGCGCCCGCTACGCCGGCCCTCGTCACCGAGCGGATGCAGACGGCTTGAGCTTGTCCCCCAAACCGGTTTCCGACATCTTCCTCGCCATGATCCACGCAACCGACATCCGATCCCCGCGCGCCCGCGGAGCGACCTGCACCTGTATGTGCTCGTGTCCATGTTCCGCCTGGATCCGGGTGTGTTGATGCGCTGAGTCCCGAGCTCAAGCCGCCTTCGAGCCGCCCCGGTCAGCCGATCCGGGCGGTTTTTTCGTGCTCCGATCCCCCGCCGTTGGGCCCTGCCCAAACCTCAGAGAGAAAACCAATGATCAGCCCTGTGCTACCGACAATAAATGTCCTCTACGAGAATCCTGTCTGGATTCCGCCCCTTCGGGAGGCACTTGAGAGCGAAGGCTTCCGGGTCCGCCTCGTGCATGTGAACGAAGGGATCGTCGACCCGTCGGCACCTCCTCCCGACGGCATCTGGATGAATCGCATCAGCCCGTCCTCGCACACCCGGGGTCACGTCCACACGGTGGAGCTGGCTCGCCAGCTTCTGTACTGGCTGGAGTCCCACGGCCGTCGAGTCATCAACGGGCTGCGCGCGTTCGAGCTGGAGATGAGCAAGCTTCGGCAGGAACTCGTCCTGCGCCGACACGGGATCAGGACCCCGCGCACGGTGCTGGCCGTCGGGAGGGAGCATCTGCGCGCAGCGGCCGCAACCTTCGATGGCCCGTTCATCACGAAGCACGATCAGGGGGGCAAGGGCCTGGGCATCCGGCTCTTCCGGGACCCCGGGAGGCTCGAAGAGCATCTTGACGACAGGAGCTTCGACGCCGGGCCCGGCGCCAGGGTGATCCTCCAGCAGTACATCCCGGCACCCGAACCATTCATCACGAGGGTGGAGATCGTTGGCGGCCGCTTCGTGTTCGCGATGCGGAGTTCCACAGCCGGGGGATTCGAACTCTGCCCCTCGGATGCGTGCAATCCGATGCCTCCGAACCGGAAGAGCCTCTGGACGGGTGCGGGCGGCACGGGTGCTGCCGACCTCTTCAGCCCATCGCCGATCGCGGCCGGCGACCCGCTGGTCCGGAGGTACATCCGGCTCTGCATCGAGGAAGGAATCGAGATCGCCGGAATCGAATTCGTGGAGGATGCCCGCGGCAACCGCTACACGTATGATATCAACGGCACAACCAACTACAATCAGGCGTTCGGCGCGCGAATCGGTGTCGATGGCATGCGCGCGGTGGCCCGTTATGTACGCAGGGTGGCGATGCCGGACCTTCGGCCGCAGCGCATCGCGTGTTAGCGGGGATGCCGTAGCCGCAACGCCACAGGAGACGAACGATGGCTGGGAAGACGACGCGGGAGCGGACGAGGCATGCGAGGGCTGTCGCCATGGCAGCGCTGTCCATCGCGATACTCGCGGGGCTGCCCCACCCACTCGCCGCCCAGGAAATAGTCGAACTTCCGGCCGAAGACCGGCCCCTCGTCGCCGACTTCGAGGACATCTACCGGGTGGGCTCGCTGGATGGGGATGGCTGGGACACCTTCGGCCGCGTGGCGGGGGTCGGGTTCGACGGTGCCGGCAACCTCTACATCCTCGACACCGAGGCGGTGCGGATTAACGTCGTCGACCTGCAGGCCAACCTGGTGCGCCAGTTCATTCGAGAAGGACAAGGCCCCGGGGAGTTCGGAAGAAACACCGTGGCGATGGCGGAGATGGCCGTCATGCGGGACGGGCGGGTGACCGTCCACGCCCCGGGACGACTGGGATTCACCCTCTTCGGTGCCGACGGCGAATTCGAACGCATGGCCCGCTTTCCAGGTGCGCAGACGAGCGCTGCCATGATTGGCGGCCTTCAGGCCTTCCCGGGAATGGATCGAGTCCTCGCGACATCCGAGGTCCGCTATGTGAGAATGACCGCCGATCGGGACGACGGGCCATCGGAACCCTCGTTCCGGCATGTTACGAGCTATGATCTGAGCGGCGACGAGGTCGGCATCGATTCGGTTGCCGCGGGGTGGCGGCCCCCCGGTGATGCGGAGGGATTCAGGCCGGTGCTCAGGGCGGGCGTGCTGCCCAGCGGAGCGTTCGTGTACACCGACTCTTCCACGTATGCGATCAAGTCTGCCGTGCCCGCCGGCCTCGTGACCCGGATCCTGACCCGTCCGTTCCAACCCCGCCCCGTGACGGGCCGCATCAGGGCGGCTGAGATCGAGCGGCGCCTGGAAGCGCTCGCGCCCGTGCGCGGCGGCAACTCGTTTCAACAGCAAATGAGAGAGATGCGCCGCGGCCAGATCGAGGCGATGGAGTTCTTCGACGAGGTCCCCGTAGTCGTCGGCCTGACAACGAGTTGGGAAGGCACCATCTGGGTCCTTCACCGCGGCGACGGGAGCACGGAGGGCAACCGCATCGACCTCATTGCGTCGGATGGACGCTACCTGGGCACCTTCCCGCCCGGCTCCACCGCCATGCCCTCCGCCTTCGGCCCGAACGGCCTCGTGGCCTTCGTGGAGACTGACGACCTGGACGTGCCCTACGTAGCAGTGAGGCGTCTGCCGGAGGGGATGCGCTGATTCAGGCCCACTCACCACCCGCCTCGTTGACGCTTCGCGAATGAACCTGGATATCCTCGGCAACCTCGGCGAGTTCATCGGTGCCGTGGGTGTCGTGGCGTCGCTGCTTCTGGTCGCGCGCCGGATGAGGCTCGGCATCGAGCAGACGCAGCGCCACACGAGGAGCGTACGCGCGGCAACCTTCAACTCGATGGTCGAGAACAGCATCCGCCTGCTCGAGCACGTCTTCCGGGACCCCGAACTCGCCGACTTCCTCGCCCGGGCGGCCGACGACCCGGACGGGCTTACGGCCGGGGAACGGTTGCGCTGGACCTCCTATATGACGGCGGTCTTTCGCCACATGGGCAACCTGGTCTACCAGCGGGAAACCGGGGCCATGGAAGACAAGATGTGGGAGTCCTACCGTCGCTCCTTCAAGGAGCACCTGCTCAGCGAGGGTTGGGTGGCCTGGTACCTCGACCACTCCCATCTCTTCGACGACCGCCTCGCGGACGCGGTGCACGCCATCCTGGAAGAGCTGGCGAGCGAAGGAGTGCCGCACGCGGTGGAGTGGAAGGAGAGCGGGTCGCTCGGCTGACGGTTATCGCGCGGGTGTCTGCGCGCGGGCGGCGGTCTTGCGGGAATGCTGCGTGATGATCAGCCGCCCGGGGTGCGTTCGAGCGTCTCCAGCCAGCGGTACCCGTGCGCCGGAACGTAGGGCGCCCCGGTCACACCTTCGGGAAACATGTCGAACCTCTCGACGCGCAGACGATAGTCGTAGTCGTGCGCGGGCTGGAAGCCGACGATCTCACCCCGGTACGGAGCGCCGTTCACGACCTTGCAGTACCCGGGATGGCCGTCGTCGCATTGAACCCGGTGCCGATCGATGGTAATCTCCTCTTCCGTCCCCGCTGCCCTGGTTCTCGAAGTAATCTCGTTCAGCAGATACCGGCCATCGCGATATCTGTTGGCATCAAGGATATAGTGATCGCCGGCCTCGTATTCGAAGCTCGTGATCATGTCGTCGTACAGCTCGCCGTCCAGCACGAGGCAGAAGTCGTCACCCTGGATGCAGGTCACCCGCGTCGGAGCCAGCGACACCGTTGCGGGGGTGGAGGGTGCGACCGTCTTCTCCAGTTGCTCCAGCAGACGATAGGCGTACCGGCCGGCATCCTGCGGCGGCTCTCCCCCGCCCCAGGGATCGTACTTGCCGATCCGGAGGCGATAGTCGTAGCCGGGCTCGTAGTCGAATCCTTCGATTCCGTCGTAGAAGAACCCGCCGTCAACCACCATGCACGACTGCGGACCCACACCGTAGCACTTGGCCAAGGTGGGCCCGACGGTCACCTCCCGGGTCTCGATGTACTCGGGCCCGAGAAGGTCGCAGGCGACCAGGGCCAAGGCCATTAGCCAGAGGAGAGCCAGCCTTCGGGTGCGCGTCAGAGTCATCCTTCTCCAGGAGAGCGGGTGCCTCCGGCACCGGTTACGACCGACACCAGGGTAGAGGGGATACTATTCGATGCCGTCTGGTACGTTCCCGTTCGCCTTGGGTCCCGAGGTCATGGACTACGGCATGCGGGAATTCGCGATCCAGGACCCGAACGGCTACTACTTGGCCTTCACCGAACCGGCATGACGCAGCTGGTCCGGAAGAGTGAGGTACTCGATGACCAGAAACCCCAAGGTCGACAAGTTGCGGACACGGCTGATTCTCGCCTTTACTGTGATCCTCGCCACCGCCGCCTGCGGACAGGACCGGCCACAGCCGATCACCGTCGTATCGTGGGGCGGTTCCTACGGACGCGCCGTCGAGGAGGCTACCATCGTCCCGTTCACCGACGCGACCGGCATCCCCGTGAACCTCGGGGCGTACAACGGCGGGCTCGCCGAGATCCGGGCCCAGGTGGACATCGGCAACGTTCAGTGGGACGTGGTCAGCCTGGAGATCGCCGACGCGGTGCAGGCGTGCGACGAAGGGCTGCTCGAGCCGATCGACATCGACGCATTGCCTCCCGGTGACGACGGCACGCCGGCAGCCCAGGACTTCGTTGCCGAGACGCAGACTGTCTGCGGCGCCCCCTTCCTGTACGCGTCCACGGTGATCGTCTACAACGAGGAGACGATCCCGGGCGAGAGGCCCGCTACCATGGCCGACTTCTTCGACCTGCAGAAATTTCCGGGCCGGCGCGGGATGCGGCGTCTTGCGCAGGCGAATCTGGAGTTTGCACTGCTCGCCGACGGAGTGCCCCCCGACCAGGTCTACGCGACTCTGAGCATGCCCGAAGGGCTCGACCGTGCCTTCGACAAGCTCGATACGATCAAGGACCAGGTGATCTGGTGGGAAGCCGGCGCCCAGCCGCCACAGATGCTTGCCGACGGCGAGGTGGTGATGAGCACGGCGTACAATGGGCGCATCTTCAACGCGCAGGTCCTGGAGGACCAGCCGTTCGTGATCATCTGGGATGGCCAGCTGCTCGCGTTCGGCCAGATCGGGGTCGTCCGGGGCACACCCAGGCTCGACGCGGCACTACGCTACGTGGGCTTCGCGACCAGCGCCGAGTCGCTCGCGCGGATCAGCCGCCGTATCTCCTACTCACCGACCCGCAGGTCCGGCATGCCACTCGTGACGACCCACCTGGCTACCGGTGTCGAGATGGAGCCGCACATGCCGGCCACCCCCGCCAATGCGGCGCGCGCCCTGCGCTACGACTGGGCCTTCTGGGTCGACCACCAGGACGAGCTGAACGAGCGCTTCAGCACCTGGCTGGCGCGTTAGCTTCATGAGCCTGTGAACGACTTCGCACGATTCCCCTTGACGTGAGGAACCGACCGAATGTGGATCCTAACGAGGACACCGACGACGACAGCTCTACCGCGACACGTTGTGCCGCTCCTACTTTTCGCCCTCTTGCTGGCCTGCGGCGATGCCGGGGACGGGCGGGCCACCGGCATCGCCGGAACCTTGGACGGCCCCGACCTTATCGTGAACGCCGCGACTGAGGAGGTCTTCACCGTCGGGTCAGTGGTGGGCGACACCTGGGACACCTTCGGTAACGTGCGCTCGGTCCACTTCGACGCGCAGGCCAACCTTCACGTCTTCGATAGCCAATTCGATCACATCCTGGTGGTCGGGCCGGACGGGTCGCTGGTGCGCACGGTCGGCGGACAGGGAGAGGGACCCGGCGAGTTTGATAACGTCATCTCGGCCATCGTAGCGCGCGACGGCTCCTACAAGGTGTTGGGATTCACTCAGATCGATCTTCTCGAACCAACCGGCGAATTCGTGCGGCGCATTTCCATGGACCCGAGGACGACGGGCATGGTCAACGCCAGCCTGGCGCTCCCCGACGGCCGCCTGGTCGTCACGCAGATCGCGCGCTTCGGCCAGGGCGACCAGCCGGAAGAAGCCGGTCGCCCGATCCACCTTTTCGCGCTCGACGGCACCGAGCCGGAACTGCACTACACCGCTTGGGAACTGCCGGAGGAGGATGCAGACGGAACCGAGTTGAGCGGGGACCTTGAAACGGGCATGCGCATGCGTTTGGCTGCGGGCCGAGCCTTCGAGCCCCGCCTCGATATTGATGTTCTGGCCGACGGCCGCCTCGCGTTGATCGACTCGATCGGATACCGCGTCAAGCTCATCGGGCTCGACGGAAGCGTCACCGGCACAATCGAGCGGCCGATTGCTCCGCTTCCGGTCGACGATGCGATCAGGGAGGCCGAGCGCGAGCGATATCGAGAAGGCGAGGCGGCGTCGCTTGCGGGCAGGCGCAACACCAGCCTGCCCCTCCAGATCGATCGAGCGGGGGTGGAGGAGCGCACCTTCGCAGACGAGGTGCCGGTGCTGTACGGCGTCAAAGTTGACTGGGAGGACCGTATCTGGGTGGAGCGCCGGGGTCCGACGGGCGACGACGATGGCCCGACCGACATCGTGACCGCCGCTGGAGACTACATCGGCACTTTGGCGGCGGATGGGTTACGGACGCCCGACGCCTTCGGCCCCGAGGGGCTCATGGCCTATATCGAGCGCGACGACCTGGACGTGCCGACCGTCCGCGTGGTCAGGCTGATTGCGCTGGAACCGCAAGGTTAGAGCAGAACAGGGGCCCCCAGCCTCTATGTTCCCATCCGGCCATTCGGCCGCCCACGGATTCCGCCCAAGTTGGAGTTCCGCATCGACCGCGGAGCCGTCACCTTGGATCCTAGTATCATTAATGCTATCATGCCATCGAAAACTGGAGGGCATCGAGTGACCGACCACTACACGTACCGCATCACGTGGTCTGCTGAAGATGACGAGCATGTAGGGCTGTGTGCCGAATTGCCGTCGCTCAGCTGGCTGGCGCCGACTCCCGGGGAGGCGCTTTCCGGAATCCAGCAACTCGTTGCCGACTGCGTCGCTGACATGCAGTCGAACGGTGAGACGGCTCCGCAGCCCGTTGCAGATCGCCTCTACAGTGGCAAGTTCGTGGTGCGCGTGCCACCGGAGACGCATCGTGCCCTGGCCATACAGGCGGCGGAACAGGGTGTAAGCATGAATCGACTTGCGAGCGTCCGACTCGCGAAAGAGGGCTGAATACCAGCACCTCGATGGCGCGTTAGAGCACCTCCCACTCCACGCCATCAAACTCGTGAACGAAATCGGCCCCATACGCCGATGACGGCGTCTGGTATCCGGCCTTGAAGTCACCGTTCAGCACGCGTACTCCGATGGCCACCAGGGTCTTCGCGGTGAACCCGTAGGGATCGGGAACGCGCATGCGGGCGGCGACGCGCCGGCCCCGCGCGTCCTCGATCTCCGCAACCAGGATCCCCTCGCTCGTCCTGCGCTCCGCGTCACTCGGCCCCTCGGGTCCCCGGTCGATCCATCTGCCCAGAAGGGCCTGGGCGGTCCGCCCGGCCAACAGCCAGCCGAACCACCGGCTCAGCCGCATGAGCTGTGGGAGTTTTCTTCCGGCGCGATAGTAGGCTTCGATGTTCTCGATGCCGGTCGACCACCAGGCCGTGGACACATCCGCCAGAGGTGTCACGAGAGCCGCGGCCGGCCCGCGCCCGAAGTCGAACTGGTGCCGCAGGCTGCCCGCCCCGACCCGCGTGATGCGACCGTCGCGCCGGATGCGCATCGCGCTTACGCCCTCCAGCGCGGTCTTCATCGTGCCGCGCGAAGCTCCCGAACGAACCAGCAGACCCAGCCGCAGGATGTGTCCGCCGGGATGACGCGCGGCCAGATCGGCGATCAGGCAGTCGCTCGGGACCACATCGAAGCCGGCTGCGGGCAGCGCCATGATCCCGGCCTCCCGCGCCTCCGCGTTCCGGGCCGCGAGCGCTTCGCAGACGGCGAGCTCGCCGGTGATGTCCACGTAGTGCGTACCGGTCCGGAGGCAGGCCTCGAACATCGGCAGCGCGGTCCGCGAGAAGGGGCCGGCGCAGTGCAGCACCACGTCGATGTCCCGCAGGGCTCCCGCGATCTTCGCCGGTTCGTCCAGGCCGAACGCCCGGGTCTCGAGCGGCGCGCTCCGGGACTCCACACCCGGAGCCGCGCTCACGGAATCGGCCAAGATGTCGAGCTTCCCCGCATCGCGGCCAGCGAGGACGGGCCAAACGCCGGCTTCGACCGCTTCCGCCGCGACCAGCCGGCCGGTGTATCCGGTCGCACCGTAGATCATCAGCTTCCGTTTCATTCGGTCAAACTTCCACGCTTTCGGGCTCGCGTCTACCTTTCGCTGGCCAGCGGCCGCGAATCGGCGCGGCCGGAGAACGCTCCATGGGAGGGATCGGGTTGCCGGAAATGAAGCCTGCACGGGTCAAGCCCACCATCAACATCGGTGTCGTCAATCAGGTTGACGCTCGCGTCGGCACGATCGAGAGCGTCAGCGACGTTGAAGGGTCGCACAAGCTCGTTCGACTCAGGGTCGATTTCGGCGACCACAAGCGGACGATCCTCGCGGGAATGAAGCAGGAGCGCGAGGATCCGACCGAGATCGAAGGCCGGCAGGCGTTGTTCATCGTCAACCTGGAGCCAAGAAAGATGATGGGGGAAGTCTCGGAGGGAATGCTCTTCGACGTCGGCTACGAGGATGGCCTCCGACCGGCGCTGCTGACCCCGGAGCACCCGGTCCCGAACGGCACCCGCGGGGGCTAAGGTCAATCGCCTTCAGACGCCCGACATCACCCGGATGTCGGGACACCGCAGGAGCGACTCGTCCGCCGTGACCAAGGTGTGTCCGTGCGCCACGGCTGTCGCTGCAATGAAGCGATCGGCGGGATCGTCATGACCGAGGCGGACGGTCCGGCTGCCCAGCGCGATGTCGAACGTCACGGGGAGTTCGCGCAAGGGTCGGACGGTCAGGGCGGTACGGATCCAGCTCCAGGGATCGGGACGGAGCAGCACGCGTTCCTTCTCGGCCAGCACCAGCGCTTCCCAGATGCTGACGGACGAGAGCGCCAGGGTGTTCGCCGGGTCGATCAGCTCGTTGCGCGCCCGGCCGCAGAGCCGATCGGGGTCCAGCAGGCTCCAGAGCCAGATGTGGGTGTCGAGGAGCAGACTCACGGCTTGTCGACGCCGTTCGGCTCGCCGCTGTCCGCGCGCAGCGCGTCCCAGTCGGAAGGTTCTGTCGCCGGGGACACGATGTCGCCCACGATCTCGCCGAGATCGCTCATGGCGCCCATCCAGTCTCCGCTGCCGGCCTCGACCCCGGGGCCCGTGTCGGGAGCTGACCCGGCCAACTCGGCCTCGGGGACCCGGATGTCGGATGCGGTGGTCGCAACGGTCGCATCCGCGCGGTATCGGGCAGCCATCCGGGCTCGTTCGCGCACCAGGCCGAGCGCGGGTCTCGGGGCCGCGGAGCGCTCGAGCAGATAGCGCAGTTCGCCCTCGAGCGAGCGATGATTGGCCCTGGCCCGCGCCTTGAGCGCGGCGATCACATCGTCGTCCACGTTGCGGATCGTGAGTACGCCCAAGTGTCCTCCCGTGCGTCGGGTAAAGGGTACCGGCGGCGTCAGCGTCCTGGTGCCGGCTTCGTCAGAGCTGTCCTTGACATCGAAACGTAGTGTATTCGCCAGCAATATGCTAGCATGAAGGCTCGCTAGCGGGCGGAGCCGCTTGGTCATGGACGGATCCACGACCGCCGGGTGGGAAGCGTTCCGGGACCGGTGATGTTATTATGATATCGTAACGATATCATTTGAGACTCGGAGGAGGTGGGGAGCATGCCCGACGTGGCGCTCCGGGGGATTCCCGAACAGTTGCATCAAGACTTGAAAGCGGCCGCGAAGAGAAGTCATCGCAGCCTGAATGGAGAAATCCTCGCCAGGCTGACGGCTTCGGTCCGCCCGCAGCCGGTGGATGCGGCCGCTCTCCTGGAGCGGATCCGGCGTCGCCACGAGACGCTCGGGCCCATCGACCTGAACGAGAACAGACTGCGCCGGCTTCGCGACGAAGGGCGCACGTGATCGTCGTCGACACGAACGTAATGATGCGGTTCATCGTCGGAGGCCGTCAGGGAGCGGACGCCGCGCGGCTCTTTCTCAAGGACCCGGAGTGGGCTGCGCCCCCGATCCTGGCGAGCGAGTTGACGAACGTGCTCCTGGGCTTCGTGCGCCGAGGCTCAATGACCCCGGACCAGGCCAAGGCCATGTGCGACGACGCCGCCACGGTGCTGGGCCCCCGGGTGGTGAGCGTCTCGGCCGACCGCGTCCTGGATGTCGCTCTCGAGTGCCGGCTCAGTGCATACGACGCCGAGTTCGTGGTGGCAGCACGGCAGCTCGGAGTTCGGCTGGCCACTGGTGACAGGGCGATTCTGTCCGGGGCCGGCGATGTGGCCGTCGGGCGTGGGATGTGGTGAATTCGGCGGCCCGCCAGGGCACCGAAACGCGGCTTCCTACCCCCCGTCCTCCTGCGTCACCGCCCCCGTCCGGTACTTGTCGAACCACGCCTTGATGTAGAGCTGCGTCATGATCCGGTGCGACACGGAGCGCGAGCCGTGGTACTCGTCCGGAATCTTGACGTGCATCGTCTCTTGGCCGAGCACCTTGAGCGCGCGGTAGAACTCCTCCGCCTGGGGCATTGGGGTGCGCAGGTCCTCGACGCCGGAGAGGAGCATCGTCGGGGTGGTGACGTTGCCGACGTAGTGCAGCGGTGAGCGCTCGGCGTACTCCACCGGGTCCTCCCACGGATAGGAGCGGAAGCGGCGGTACCAACCCGACCCGTCCGTCGTCCCCACGAAGGAGTGCCAGTTGATGACCGGCCGCTGCGACACCGCGGCCCGGAAGCGGTCGGTGTGTCCCACGGTCCAGGCGGTGAGAACGCCGCCGCCGCTGCTCCCCGTGACGAACATGTTGTCCTCGTCGATGAAGCCGCGATCGATGGCGGCGTCGACGCCTGCCATGAGGTCGTGGAAGTCGTTGCCGGGATACAGGTAGTTGATGCCGTTCACGAAGTCCTGGCCGTATCCGGTGCTCCCGCGCGGGTTCGTCCACAGCACCGCGTAGCCGTCCGCCGCGAAGTTCTGCCAGTTCCAGTTCCAGCGCACGGTGTACATCGACACCGGCCCGCCGTGGATCCACAGCAGCAGCGGGTACTGGCGGCCGGGCTCGAAGTTGGCCGGCTTCATGAGCCACCCCTGCACCGGCCAGCCGTCGACGGACTCGGTCCAGACCTCCTCGACGTCGCCGAGCGTGATGCCGGCGAGCACGTCCTCGTTGTAGTCGACCAGGGTCTCGAGCTCGTCCGCGTCGTCGAGGCCGAACGTGATCAGGTAATTCGGGCGGTAGAAGGTCGAGTTGATGGCGGCCGCGCGCCCGTTGTTCGCGATCGAGACGCCGGAGATGTAGTGGACGCCGTCCGTGACCTTCTCGATGTCACCGCTCGTGGACACGAAGTGGAGGTTGGACGAGCCCTCCTCGCCGAGCGTGTAGTAGAGGCCGGACCCGTCCGGCGCCCAGGTGATGCCGCTCGGCGAGTTTTTGAGGTTGCCGGCGAGCATCCGGCTGTCCGAGCCGTCCGCGTCCATCAGATAGAGGTGCGACAGGTTGCTGTAGTTCTCGTTCTGGTCGTAGCCGGTGTACGCGATCATGCGCCCGTCGGGCGACGGGATGGGGCCGTTGTCGGGACCCAGGCGGTCCGTCAGCGTGGTGATCTCGAGGGTCGCGAGGTCGATGGCGTGCACCTCGGAGTTGCCGCGCTCGTAGCCCTCATCGGGGATGAGGTCGCCGCTGAAGTACAGCTTCGTGCCGTCCGGCGCCCAGCGCGGGTTGCCGTGCGAGGTGTCGCCGAAGGTGATCTGGCGGGGGGTGCCGCCCAGGTCCGCGTCCACGATGAAGATCTGCGTGTTGCCCCTGCGCGTATAGCCGGTTCCGTCGCGCTGCCAGGCGATGCGGTCCTCAACCACGGCCGGCTTGGCCAGGTTCGCGCCCGGCGGGAAGGCGGGCATGGTGATGGGCAGCGGCGATCCGGTCTCCGGGATGAAGCTCGTAAACGAGATGTGCGCGCCGTCGGGCGACCAGCGGATGCCGCCGGGGGCCCGGTCGAGGTTGGTGAGCTGCTTGGTCTCGCGCGTGTCGAGCCACATCACGTGG
>VXMG01000098.1:0-19390 GCA_009841185.1 Gammaproteobacteria bacterium | reverse complement strand
CGCACGAAGGCGGCGGACAGCCGGTTGTGGGGATGGCGGCCCTTGGGCTTGCCTCTCCGGCGCTGGGTGCGGGTGCTGGTGACATTATTCATTCCCTAATCGTAGCCGGGATGGAACAGGATTGCAAGGGACGTAGCGGGTGGACGAGCGTAGGAGATACCCTGACTAACACGTTGGAATACCGGCTGTTACGGGACTCTATGGACACCTATGGATGATACTGGACTTCTGGTGTCCGCTCCCATGGCTGGATGGGGCGTCCTTGGGGGAGCCCGACGCGTGCGGCTCGCATCTACCGCGTCGCTTGCGCTGCAGGTTAGACTATCGGTCGGTGGGAGCTGACGCGGAAGCGGGTTCCGCGGCGACCGGAAACCCGCGCAACCCAAACGACATGCACCGGCTCGACGTGAGCCCGTGCGGAGAGCGGACATGGAAAACGGCGGGGCGCAGAACGGCACTCTTTCGATCACCGACAATCGTACCGGCGCCGAGTACGAGGTCGACATCCTCGACGGCGACGTCATCCGGGCCATGGACCTGCGCCGGATCAAGGTCCGGGACACCGATTTCGGCATGATGGCGTACGATCCCGGCTTCTCGAACACGGCCAATACCCGCAGCACCATCACCTACATCGACGGCTCCAAGGGGATCCTGCAGTACCGCGGCTATCCCATCGAGCAACTGGCGGGAAGGGCCACCTTCCTGGAGGTGGCCTACCTCATCCTCAAGGGCGAACTGCCGACGGATGACGAGTTCACCGCCTTCCGCGACGAAGTCAGGATCCACACCTACATCCACGAGAACCTGACCAAGCTCATCGACGCGTTCCGCTACAACGCACACGCGATGGGAATGGCGATCAGCACGGTCGCGGCGATGTCCACCTTCTATCCCGAAGCCAGGAACATCCACGACCCGGAGAATCGCTGGAAGCAGATCGTGCGCCTCATCGCCAAGATGCCCACCATTGCCGCCTTCACCTACCGCCATCACAAGGGGCTGCCGCTCGCGTATCCCGACAACAACCTCAACTACACGCAGAACTTCCTGTCGATGCTGTTCCGCATCGGCGTGCGCGAGTACGAGCCGCATCCGGCGCTGGAGCGCGCCCTGGAGGTGCTGTTCATCCTGCATGCCGACCACGAACAGAACTGCTCCACGACCGCGATGCGAGTTATCGGCAGCTCCCAGTCCGACCCCTATTCGGCCCACGCCGGCGCGATGGCGGCACTCTTCGGACCGCTCCACGGGGGCGCCAACGAAGCCGTTCTGCGCATGCTCGAGGAGATCGGCAGCACCGATCACATCCCCGAATTCATGGAAAGCGTGAAGCGGGGCGAGCGGCGTCTGATGGGCTTCGGACACCGGGTGTACAAGGCCTACGACCCGCGCGCCAGCATCATCAAGCAGACGGCGCACGAGGTGTTCGAGGTGCTGGGCAAGAATCCGCTTCTCGACATCGCCCTGGAGCTTGAGAAGATCGCGCTGGGCGAAGAGTACTTCATCCGGCGCAACCTGTATCCCAACGTCGACTTCTACTCGGGGCTCATCTATCAGTCGATGGGGTTCCCGTCGGAGATGTTCCCGCTGCTCTTCGCCATTCCCCGCACCGTCGGCTGGCTCACGCAGTGGGAGGAGATGGTCAACGACCGCGAGCAGCGCATCGCACGTCCGCGCCAGGTCTTCGTGGGACCCGAAGAGCGTCGCTACCCGCAAAGCGGTTGATCGAACTCCTCGACCTCGAACATCTGGGTCTTCAGGGCGCGATCTCGTCCTTTCTGCTGGAAGTCCCCGAGCCGGTTCTGGTCGATCCGGGACCCGCGACCTGCCTGGATGCGCTCCGGGCCCGCCTGGCGGAGCGAGGTCTCGCGATCTCCGACCTGCGCGCCGTCTTCCTCACCCACATCCATCTGGATCACGCCGGTGCAACGGGCCATCTGGCAGGTGAGAACGACGCGCTGACCGTGCACGTGCACGCGGACGCCGCGCCCCACATCGCCGACCCGGAGCGCCTGGTGCGCAGCACGCGGCGCACGTTCGGTGAGGAACACGACCGCCTGTGGGGGGAGGTGCAGCCGGTGCCGGCGCGCAACATCCGTCCGTGGGCGCCCGGGGACCGCGCCCCGTTGCGGCTCCTGCGCCCGATCTCGACGCCAGGCCACATCGGCCATCACCTCGCCTGGCTGCACGACCGAGACGGCGTGCTGCTGTGCGGCGACGCGCTGGGCGTGATCCTCGACCGCCGCGCTCCCGTGCACCCGCCCACCCCGGCGCCCGGAGTGGACGCGGAGGCCTGGCAGGCGACGCTCGAGCGGGTGCGGATCTACGATCCCGACCGCTTCGCGGTGGCCCACTTCGGCATCTACAACGACTTCGACGCCCGGCGCAAAGAGCTGAGCGAGGCGCTGGCGGCGCTGGAGGAGCGGGCGCGGGCCGGCCTGACGACGGACGACCCGCGGCTGGCCGAGGAGTACGAGAGGGAGACGAGGGAGCGGCAGGCGGTCGTGATCGGGCAGGAGAGAGCCCGGCGCTACTTCGATGTATTCAACGCGGCCAACGACTGGGCCGGAATGCGGCTGTACCTGAAGCGCTTCGCTTGACCCTGCGCCGCTCATCCCTATCTTTCGCCGTTGACAACGCGGAAGCGAGGATCGCACGTTCCCTCCACCTTCGGCGCCCGGCGCCGCAGGGTTACGAGACGGGTCGGCCGGCGAGCAGCGTCGATCGGCCGCCCGGCGTTTCGTGTCCCGGGGTGGCCCGGGTTTTTTTGTCCCACGATGCCCGCCGGAAGGCGGGTTCATTTGAACCACGGAGGAACAGGCCATAAAGGAACAGAGGATCCGAGTCAACGACCAGATCAGAATCAGTCCCGTTCGGCTCATCGACGAGCGGGGCGCCCAGGTGGGTATCGTCTCCATCGAGGAGGCGCGCGAAAGGGCCGGCAGGGCCGGCCTTGATCTGGTCGAGGTGGCGCCGGCTGCGCGTCCGCCCGTATGCCGGCTCATGGACTACGGGAAGTACAAGTACAACGCGGCCCGCAAGGCCAAGGAAGCGAAGAAGAAGCAGCATCACATACAGATCAAGGAAGTGAAGTTCAGGCCGGGAATCGAGGATCACGACTACGACTTCAAGGTCCGGCACGCCCGCCGCTTCCTCGGCGATGGCAACAAGGTGAAGCTGACGATGATGTTCCGCGGGCGGCAGCTCTCCCACCCCGAGATCGGGCTGGAGGTGCTGAGGCGGGTAACGGAGGACCTGGAAGAGGTTTCGAAGATAGAGACGCGCCCGGTGAGGGAGGGGCGCACCATGACGATGGTTCTGGCCCCGAGGAGTTGATCGTGCCGAAGATGAAGACCAACCGCGGAGCGGCCAAGCGGATCCGCCGCACCGGCCGCGGCAAGCTCCGCAGGATGCGGGCGTACAAGAGCCACATCCTCACCAAGAAGACCCGGAAACGGAAGCGCCGCCTGCGCTCCGCCACGCTGGTGTCCGGCGCGGACGAGCGCAGGCTCCGCCGCCTGCTTCCCAACTCATAAGGCCGCGGGAGAGAGAACCCCATGCCCAGAACGACCGGCGCCCCCGCGCGCAAACGTCGCAAGAAGAAGATTCTTCGCCAGGCCAAAGGCTATTTCGGCGCCAGAAAGAAGCTCTACCGCACGGCCAAGGATGCCGTGGAGCGCGGCTGGGAGTACGCCTACCGCGACCGCAAGCAGAAGAAGCGGAACTTCCGGCGGCTCTGGATCACGCGCATCAACGCGGCCTCCCGGCAGCACGACCTGTCCTATTCCCGGTTCATCAACGGCCTCCAGCGGGCGGGCGTCGAGCTCGACCGCAAGTCGCTGGCCGATCTGGCCGTGCGCAATCCGGAGGCGTTCGCTGCCCTGGCGGACCGCGCCAAGCAGGGGCTGGCCGGTGCCTGAGCGCGGTTCCCGCGCCTAGTCCGACCCTTTCGTGTCCGAGGCCGGCTCTCTCGTTGGTGAGCTCCGGGCGCTCGAACGGGAGGCGCGGGACGCCATCACCGGCACGAGCGATCCGGCTGCCCTGGAGCAGGTCCGGGTAGCATTCCTGGGCCGCAGGGACGGGCGCGTATCGCGGATTCTGCGCCAGCTCGGCGGCCTCAGCCCGGAGGCACGCCCGGCCGTCGGCGCCGAAGCGAACCGGGTCAAGCAGGTGCTGCGCGGCGCGCTGGAGGAGCGGGAACGCCGCTTCGCACGGGAGCGCGCAGGCACCGGTACGCCGGCGCGGGACCTCACGCTTCCCGGGCGGGACCGATGGCGGGGCGCGCGGCACCCCGTCACCCTGGTCGTCGACGAGATCTGCGACATCTTTGCGCGCCTGGGGTTTACGCGCGCCCGCGGGCCCGAGGCAGAGACCGAGTGGTACAACTTCGTCGCGCTCAACACGCCTCTGGACCATCCCGCCGCGGACGAGCAGGACACCCTCTACCTGAAAGGCGGGGGGCTCCTGCGCAGTCACACCTCTCCGGTCCAGATCCGGATCCTCGAGCAGTACCGCCCGCCCGTGCGCATCCTCGCCCCCGGCCCGGCCTACCGGCGCGACACCTGGGACGCGACGCATGCGCCCGCGTTCTTCCAGATCGAAGGCCTGGCGGTGGACGAGGGCATCACCTTCGTGGACTTCAAGGCTACCCTTTCGGAGTTTGCGCGCCGGTTCTGGGGACCCGGCACCCGCGTCCGCTTCCGCCCGGGCTACTTTCCGTTCACGGAGCCGAGCGCCGAGGTCGACGTGAAAAGGCGCGTGGTGGGAGCGGACGGCAGCGTCGAGGAGACGGCCTGGCTGGAGGTCATGGGGGCCGGAATGGTCGATCCGGCGGTGCTCGAGAACGTGGGCATCGATCCCGAACGCTATTCCGGGTGGGCCTTCGGCATGGGGCCCGCGCGCATCGCCATGCTCAAGTACGGGATTAGCGACATCCGGATGCTCTACGAGAACGACATCCGCTTCCTCTCCCAGTTCGCATGAACGTCTCGCGCCGGTGGTTGCGTGCGGTAGCGCCCGGGCTCGACCTGGGTGCCGGGGAGATCGCGGCCCGGCTGGCCATGCGCGGCGCGCCCGTGGAGGGGATCACCGACCTGGCCGCGGAGATCGCCGGGGTTGTGATCGGCCGCGTGGAGCGAGTGCGCCCGCATCCGAACGCCGACCGGTTGAGCGTCTGCGAGGTCGACGGGGGCAACGGCACCGTGCAGGTGGTGTGCGGAGCGCCCAACGTCCGCGCGGGTGCCTGCTACCCCTTCGTGCCGGTGGGCGCCGTCCTCCCCGGGGACTTGCGCATCAAGCGCGTCCGCATCCGCGGCCAGGAGTCGCGCGGCATGCTCTGCTCGGCCCGCGAACTGGGGCTGGGCACCGACCACCGCGGCATTCTCGAGCTGGTGGGACAATTCGACCCGGGAAGCCCCTTCGCCCCCACGGTCGGCCTGGACGACCACCGCCTGGATGTCGAGGTCTCGCCAAACCGGGGCGACCTGCTCTCCCACGTGGGTGTGGCCCGCGAACTGGTCGGCGAGGGCGGGATCCGCCTGGCCCACCTTCCGGGAGCGGTCGAGCACGAGCTCGCGGTGCGCACCGGGGCGCCGGCGGTCGACGGGGCGGGGGCGCGCGTCCGCATCGATGATCCGGGGCAGTGCTGGCGTTACATGGCGGCGGTCGTCCGCGGGGTACGGGTCGGCCCTTCCCCGGAGTGGCTGGCGTCCCGCCTGCGGGCCGTGGGCGCCCATCCCATCAACAACGTGGTGGACGCCACCAACTACGTGCTGCTGGAGCTGGGTCAGCCTCTGCACGCCTTCGATCTCGCGAGGGTCGCGGGACCCGAGATCGTGGTCCGGGGGGCCCGGCAGGGCGAGACGGTGCGGACGCTGGACGGCGAACAGCGCAAACTGGACGAGGGAATGCTCCTCATCTGCGATCCCGAGCGGGCGCTCGCCATAGCCGGGGTCATGGGCGGGAGCGAATCCGAGATCGGCGAGGGGACCACGGACGTGCTCCTGGAGTGCGCGCTCTTCAACCCGAAGGGGGTGCGCGCGGTGCGGCGGGCGCTGGGCATGTCGACCGACGCAAGCTACCGCTTCGAACGCGGAGTCGACCCCGCCAGGCTGGAGTTGGCGATTCGGCGCACGGTTTCGATCATCGTCGCGACCGCGGGCGGCGAGCCGGCGCCCACCCTCCTGGACGCCTGCACCCGGCCCTGGCGCGCGCCGGTCGTGACGCTTCGTCCCGAACGGGTCGGGCAACTGCTTGGCGTCCGCTTTGGCACAGATGACATCGTGAAGCTGCTCGAGCCGCTGGGATACCGTTGCATGCCCGCCGCCCGCGCAATCGAAGTCACGGTCCCGGGGCACCGGAGCTACGACACTCTTCGCGAGGTTGACCTGGTCGAGGAAGTCGCGCGCGTCTACGGATACGACCGTTTCCCGGACGGCCTGGGCGCCTTCCGCCCGGGGACGGTCCCGGACGACCCCCTTCTGCGGTTGCACGACCGTCTCAGGACGATCCTGGAGGGCCGCGGGTTCCTGGAGGCGCACACGACCGCGTTCGCGCCCGCGGAGGAGGGGGAGGTCGAGGTGCTCAATCCGGTGTCCGCGGAAGAGAGCCACCTGCGCCGGACCGTGCTCTTCGGACTGCTGCACGCGGTCGAGCACAACTTCGCGCGGGGTGCCGCCGACATCCGGCTTTTCGACATGGGCGCCGTATTCGGCGCCCATGGGTCCGGCGGGCTGCCGCGCGAGACGAATC
This sequence comes from Gammaproteobacteria bacterium, assembly GCA_009841185.1. Taxonomy (GTDB): domain Bacteria; phylum Gemmatimonadota; class Gemmatimonadetes; order Longimicrobiales; family Gaopeijiaceae; genus BD2-11. The sequence goes on along the minus strand of VXMG01000098.1, from coordinate 12,637 downwards.
GGCTGGCGGTCGCGATGACCGGGCGGCGGCGGCCCCACCACTGGTCGGCCGAGGATCGGCCGTGGGACGAGTGGGAGCTGCGCGGGCTGGCGGAGGAGCTGGTCGCGGCCGCGCTCCCGGGCGAGTGCTCGGTGGAGCCCGGCACCTTCGACTCGACCTTCTTCGAGGAGGGGTGCGAGTTTCTGCTGCGGGCGGCCGACGGCTCGGTGGTGGGCGGTGCCGGCAAGGTGCGCGCGGACCGGGTGGACGCTCCCGTCTGGGCCGGACCGGTCTGGGGGCTGGAACTCGAACTGGGGGACGGTGCCCGGGCACGGCCCGATCCGGCCATCCGTCCGCTTCCCGCCTTCCCGGCGGTGGAGCGAGACCTGGCCCTGCTGATTCCGGATTCGCTTCCGGCCCGGCAGGTGCTGGAGTTCCTCGAGAGGGGCGGAGGCAGGGATCTCGCCGGAGTGTCCGTTTTCGACCTGTTCCGCGGCGGGGATGTGCCGGACGGCTCCCGGTCGGTCGGATTCCGCCTGCGCTTTCAGTCGGGACGCCGGACCCTGACGGACAAGGCCGTCGATCGTGCGGTGCGGCGTCTCATCCAGCGACTCAAGGAGGAGTTTGGTGTCGAACCAAGAGCAGGCGCAGCAGACTCCGGACGCTAGCGAGCCCTTTGCGCGCCTGGAGTCGGCGGTCCGGCGACTGATCCGGCAGAGCGCGGAGTTGAGGGCCGAACTGCGGTCGGCCAGGGAGCGAAACGAGGAGCTGATGGAGTTCCTCGCTCCCATCGCCGAGGGCGAAGCAAGCCCGGAGAGCGTGGTGGAAAGACTGCGCGCAGCCGAGCAGGAGCGGCGCGAGTTGGAGGGACGCCTCGAAAGGGGCCGCGCCGTGGTGGAGAGGATGATCGCCCGCATACGATTCCTGGAGGGCCGGGATGGCTGATACCGACAAGGCAGTATCCCTTACGGTTGAGATCGCGGGCGAGAAGTACGCCATCCGGTCCACCGCCGACCGCGAGGAAGTTGAGCGATGTGCCCGTTTCCTGGATGAGAACATCAGCGAGGTCCACCGCCGGGCCGGACTGATGGACTCATACAAGGCCACGATCCTTGCGGCCCTCTCCATCACCGCGCGGTACTTTGAGGCTCAGGCCGATCTGGCCGGACTGCGGGCGCGGATGACGCGCCGATCGGGATCGCTCGCTGAGGAAGTCGAGGCCGAGTTGGGGGAGCACGCCGGATCCTGATCCCGCCTCATCGCTTGCGCCTGGCCGCTCCATCCTCATATTGTGACGAGCTTTAGAAGCATTCTGCCCGTCGCCGGCGGTACGGCGCGGGCACGGAATCGGTCAGGGTCGGCTTCGTCCTCGGTCGGAACGGCCCCACGGGAATGGAACTGGCAGGCGCGCGTGCGCCTGATCCGGAGCGCATACAATGGACCCGCAAAGCATTCTGCTTGCGGCGGTCGTGATGGCGCTCGGCTCCGCAGCCGGATATTTGCTGGGACGGGGCATCGAGCGCACCAGGCAGAAAAAGGAACGCGCCGCCGCCCGCGACGATGCGTCACGCATCATCGCCCGCGCCAACGACGAAGCCGACACCACCCTCAAAGCCGCCGCCCTGCAGGGCAAGGAAGAGGTCTACCGGCTGCGCGAGTCCTGGCAGTCCGAGGAGGCTCGGCGCCGGGAAGAGGTCAAGACGCTTGAGCGGCGCATCGGCCAACGATCGGATTCCCTGGATCGCAAGTTCGACCGCCTGAGCGAGCGCGAAACCCGCCTGGAGGAGGGGAAGGGGGCACTGGAGGAGCGGGAGAAGACGCTCCAGCGCCGCAACGGCGAGCTGGACCGGAGGTTCGAGGAAGTCGAAGCCTCCGAGCGGTCGGTGCAGAGTACGCTCGAGTCGCTGGCCGGCCTCTCCGCCGACGAAGCCCGCGGCCTCCTGATGAAGAACCTGGAGGACGAGGCCCGCGCCAGGGCCGCCAGCACCGTTCGCGCCATCGAGGCCGAGGCGAAGCGCACCGGTGAGCGCGAGGCGCGCAAGATCATCGCCCAGGCGATCCAGCGCATGGCAGCGGAGCAGACCGCCGAGATGACGGTGTCCGTCGTGCAGCTGCCCTCCGACGAGATGAAGGGCCGCATCATCGGGCGCGAGGGCCGAAACATCCGCGCCTTCGAGCAGGCCACGGGCATCGACGTCATCATCGACGACACCCCCGAGGCGGTCATCCTCTCGGGGTTCAACCCCATCCGCCGCGAGGTGGCCCGGGTAGCCCTCGGCAAGCTCGTCGAGGATGGCCGGATCCATCCCGCCCGCATCGAGGACCTGGTCAAGAAGAGCGAGAAATCCGTCAAGCGGACGATGCTCGCAGCCGCGGAGGAGGTGCTCTACGAGCTGGGGATCCACGACGTGCACCCCAAGATCGTTCAGGCGCTCGGCCACCTTCGCTTCCGCACGTCCTACGGTCAGAACCAGCTGATGCACTCGAAGGAGGTGGCGCTGCTGGCGGGGGGCATGGCCGCGGAAATGGGGCTCGATGTGCAGATCGCCAAGCGGGCGGGGCTTCTGCACGATGTGGGGAAGGGGATGACTCACGACCAGGAGGGCACCCATGTGGAGCTGGGATACGCGCTCTGCGAGAGGTATCGCGAGCCGGATCAGGTCCTGAACGCGATCCGCGCGCACCATGACGAGGAGCCGCACCGCTACGCGGAGACGTTCCTGGTTACGGCGGCGGACGCGATCTCGGGGTCCCGTCCCGGGGCGCGCCGGGAGATGTTCGACAGCTACGTGAAGAGGTTGGAGAAGATCGAGAACACGGTCCTCGAATACCCCGGAGTGGAGCGCTGCTTCGCGATCCAGGCGGGACGGGAGGTGCGGGTCATGGTGGAACCGGAACAGGTCTCCGACGACGAAACGAACGCGCTCTCGGAGAACATCGCGCGCCGTTTCGAGGAGGAACTGCGCTATCCCGGCCAGATAAAGATCGTGGTGATTCGCGAAACCCGCGCCGTGGGGTTCGCCCGATGAGCGCCGCCATCATCTCGGGGACGGAGATCGCGGGTGCGATCCGCCGGGAACTTCGGGATCGGGTCGCCGTCCTGAAGGAACGGGACGGGCCGGTGCCCGGGCTGGCGACCGTGCTGGTGGGGGACGACCCGGCGAGCCACAGCTATGTGCGGATGAAGAATCGCGCCGCGCGCGCCGCCGGGATCCACTCCCGCCAGATCACCCTGTCTGGCTCGACCCCCGAGGCCGAACTGCTGGGACTGCTCGACGGGCTCAACGCCGACCCCGCGATTCACGGCATCCTCGTGCAGCTTCCCCTGCCCGACCAGATTCGCGACCAGGTGGTGCTCGACCGCATGCTGCCCGGGAAGGACGTGGACGGCTTCCACCCGGTGAACGTGGGACGTCTCGCCACGGGCGCCCCCGACGTGCTGGCCCCGTGCACGCCCGCCGGGGTGATCCAGATGCTGCTGCGCTCGGGCGTCGATCCCTCGGGCAAACACGCGGTGATCGTGGGACGCTCCAACATCGTGGGGAAGCCGATGGCGTCGCTGCTCATGCGCAAGGCGCCCGGGGGGAACGCCACGGTCACCGTCGCCCACAGCCGCACCCCCGACCTGGGCGCCGTGACCCGGCTCGGCGAGATCCTCATCGTGGCCATCGGGCGTCCCGGAACCGTCACCGGGGGAATGGTGCGCCCCGGGGCCACCGTGATCGACGTGGGCACCAACCGGGTGGAGGATGCGACCCGCGAGCGGGGATACCGCATCACGGGCGACGTGGTCTTCGACGAGGTCAGGGAGGTCGCGGGTGCCATCTCTCCGGTTCCCGGAGGGGTCGGCCCGATGACCATCGCGATGCTGCTCTCGAACACGGTCGACGCCGCCGTGCGGCTGCACGCGGACGAAGGCGGGGGCTGAGCCGCCCCATGGCCGCGCAGGACGGGTCGCTCGACCTCTTCAGGCACGCTGTGGGCAGGGAGCCGTCGGGCCCGGCGGCGGGCGCCCCGGTGGAAGCCCCGGCGCGGGCTGCCGGGAAGCGCGGCGGAGAGGCCGAGCCGTGGACGGTCGCGCAGGTGAACCGTCGGGCGCGGTTTCTGCTCGAGCAGCGCATGTCGGCCCTCTGGGTGGCCGGCGAGGTCGGCAACTGGCGTCGGGTCGCCGCGGGACACCGGTACTTCACGCTCAAGGACGAGACCGCGCATATCGGCGCGGTCATGTTCGCCAGCGACGCCCGCCGGCTCCCGGCCGACCCGGAGGACGGCACCCGGGTGCGGGCGTTCGGCTCGGTGACCCTCTACGAGGCCCGCGGACGGTACCAGCTGCGCGTGCGCAGGCTGACGGCCGAGGACGGCGAGGGGCTGTGGCGCCGGGCCTTCGAACAGGTGCGGCGCAAGCTGCAGGAGGAGGGGCTGATGGACCCCGCCCGCAGGCGCGCGCTGCCGGCGTGCCCGGCCTGCGTGGGCGTGGTGACCTCCGCCACGGGGGCCGCTTTCCACGACATCCTGTCGGTGATCGGGGCCCGGGCTCCCTGGACGCGGGTGCTGCTGAGGAGCGCGCGCGTGCAGGGGGAGGGCGCCGCGGAGGACGTGGCGCGGGCCATTGACGAGATCGGCCGCAGCGGACAGGCGGACGTCGTGCTGGTGGGGCGGGGCGGGGGTTCGCTCGAGGACCTGTGGGCGTTCAACCGCGAGGAGGTCGCCCGCGCCATCGCCGCCTGCCCGGTACCCGTGGTCTCGGCCGTGGGCCACGAGGTGGATGTCACCATCGCGGATCTGGTGGCCGACCTGCGCGCCCCGACCCCCTCGGCCGGCGCGGAAGCGGTCGTCCCCGACCGCACGGTGCTGGCGCGGCGGCTGGCCGACCTGCGCCCGCGCCTTTCCACCGGCCTCCGGCGCTCCGTGCACCGCAACCGCAACCGCCTGGAGTCCCGCGCCGGCCGGCTCCGCCGGGGAATCGACGGCGTCATCGAGCCGCGGACCGCCCAGGTGTTCGGCCGCAGTCAGCGGCTGGCGGCGGCGATGCGCGCCCGGCTCGCCGCCCGGCGCGCCCGGATGGAGAGCGCCTCCGGGCGCCTGGACGCGCTCTCTCCCCTGGCCACCCTCGGCCGGGGGTACGCAGTGCCGCTCGACCGCACGGGCCGGGTGCTCAGGAACGTCGCAGGATTCCCTCAGGGGTCCTCCTTCGATCTGCGGGTGGTCGACGGCCGCGTCGGATGCCGCGTGACCGGGACGCGCCCCGACGAGCGTGCCGTGGGCGCCGCCGGCCGAAGGGAAGTCACCGATCCGGAGCGGCTCTGATGGATGAGCACGCCCGTCCTTCGGGGAACCCGGCGCAGTCGAGCCGGGACGCCGGCAATCCCCAGCCGTTGTCGGTGGAGGAACGGCTGCGGCGTCTCGACAGCATCGTTGCCGCTCTCGACGCCGAGGACGTCGAGCTGGAGCAGAGCCTCGCGCTCTTCGAGGAAGGAATCCGGCACGTTCGCGCGGCGGAACGGCTGCTGTCCGCGGCCGAGCTTCGCGTCGAGGAGCTGATCGAGGGCGAAGCCCGCCGGCGGGAAGACGCCGGGTGAGCGGGACTTCCGCGTCGCGGGAGATCCCGGCGCCGAGCGGCGACTTCGATCTGACATCCTTCCTGGGCGAGCAGGGGAGGCGGGTCGGGCTGGCCCTGGAGCGAGCCCTGGCCGCTCTGACCCCACGCGTCGCTCCTTCCCTCGGCCCCGTGTTGCGGCATGGCCTCCTTACCGACGGCAAGCGGGTTCGGCCCATCCTGTGCGTCGCGGCGTACGCGGCCTGCGGCGGCGAAGTCGAGGAGGGCTGCTACGATCTGGCCGCATCCATAGAGATGATCCACGCCTACTCCCTCATGCACGACGATCTCCCGTGCATGGACGACGCCGAACTGCGCAGGGGATCTCCCACCCCGCACCACGTGTTCGGGGCTCGCAGCACAGCGCGGGCCGCGGCAACGCTGATTCCGGGAGCCGCGCTACAGGCATGGCGCGCCTCACTCGAACTGGGATGCGCGGACGAGGTCGCGCGCGAGATCGTGCGCACGCTGGTGCGGGCCGCGGGCGCGGGAGGAATGGTCGGGGGGCAGGCCCTCGACCTCGAGTCCGAGGGCCGGACCCTGTCGCCGGATCGGCTGGACCGGCTGCACGCGCTCAAGACCGGGGCGCTCCTGGCGGCCGCCCCCCGGATGGGCGGGCTGGCGGCCGGGACCGGCCGTCGCCGCGTCGAGGCCTTGCATCGCTACGGGCGCGCTCTGGGGCTGGCATTCCAGATTGCGGACGACATTCTCGACGCCACATCCTCGGCGGACCAGCTTGGAAAGCACCCCAGCGATCAGGCCCTGCGCAAGTCGACCTACGTCGGCCTCCACGGGCTGGACGGGGCTCGCCGCCGGGCGCTCCGGCAGGTCTCCCTCGCAAACCGGGCACTGGCCGACGCCGGGCTCGATTCCCCGCCCATGGCGGCCATCGCCGAGTACGTCGTGCACCGCAGCCGGTAGGGGCCTGACGACCCTCTGCAACAGCAGGGCACGATTCCGGTTATATTATGGATTCGGTCCCGGCAATCGCGGGAATGCGAAGAACCGCAGATGGAGTGATATGAGGTGGCCATTCTCGATTACGTCAAGCGACCGGGGGACGTGCGCAGGCTTTCGCGTTCCCAGCTGCCCGACCTCGTGCGCGAGGTGCGTGAACGCCTCATCGATGTCGTTGCCAAGGTGGGGGGACACTTCGGGGGAAGCCTGGGCGTCGCCGAACTCACCGTGGCGCTGCACTACGTCTTCGACACGCCGCGCGACCGTATCGTGTGGGACACCGGCCACCAGGCCTACATCCACAAGATCCTCACGGGGCGGAACGACCGCCTGCACACCATCCGCCGCAAGGACGGCCTGGCTCCCTTCCTCCGCCGCGCCGAGTCGGACTTCGACGTCTTCGGCGCGGGACACGCCGCGACCTCAATCTCTGCGGCGGTGGGGATGGCCATCGGACGCGATCACAAGGGCGAGGACTTCGATGTCGTCGCGGTCATCGGAGACGGAGCCATCGGCTGCGGGCTCGCCTACGAAGCCCTGAACAACGCCGGCGCGAGCGAGCGCGACCTCGTCGTCGTCCTCAACGACAACGACATGTCGATCGCTCCCAATGTGGGGGCGATGAACAAGTATCTGAACGGCGTCATCACCAACCCCCTCTACAACCGGGTCCGCGATCAGGTGAAGGAGCTGATGCAGCGCGTCCCCACGAGCATCTCCGATGTCATGCAGTCGGCCACCGGCAGGTTCGAGGAGAGCGTGAAGCATCTCTTCGTGCCGGGCATGCTCTTCGAGGAGCTGGGATTCCGCTACTTCGGGCCCTTCGACGGGCACGACATGCAGATGGTGGTCAACACCCTGCAGCGCGTCCGCCGCATGAAGGGGCCGGTGCTGGTGCACCTGGTGACGCAGAAGGGGAAGGGCTATGAGCCCGCGGAGGAGGACCCCGTCAAGTGGCACGCGTCCTCCCCTTGGGACAAGATCACCGGGCTCTCGCCGAAGAAGCCGGTCGGGCTGCCCCGTTACCAGAAGGTCTTCGGCAGGGCGCTGACCGATCTCGCGGCGGAGGACGACCGCATCGTGGCCATTACGGCCGCAATGCCGAGCGGAACCAGCACCGATATTTTCGACAAGGCGTTCCCGAGCCGCCACTTCGACGTGGGCATCGCGGAGGCGCACGGCGTGACCTCGGCCGCAGGGATGGCCACGGAAGGGGTGCGCCCGGTGGTGGCCATCTACTCCACGTTCCTGCAGCGGGGCTTCGACTCCATCGTTCACGACGTCGCCCTGCAGGATCTTCCGGTGATGTTCTGCATGGATCGGGCTGGCGTGGCGGGGGCCGACGGCCCCACCCATCACGGCGCCTTCGACATCGCCTACATGCTGCTCGTTCCGGGCATGACGGTCACTGCGCCCAAGGACGGCGACGAGCTCATCAGCCTGATGAAGACCGGCCTGACCCACGACGCGGGCCCCTACAGCATCCGCTATCCGCGCGACGCGGTTCCCGCCGCAGTTCCGCCGACCGCGGAGATCGATGCGGTCCCCTACGGGAGCTGGGAAGTCGTGCGCGAAGGATCGGACATGGCGATTCTCGCCGTGGGAACCATGGTCCTCGAAGCGCTTTCGGCGGCCGACGAACTGGCTGCCGCGGGCATCGACGCGACCGTCGTCAACTGCCGCTTCCTCAAGCCCTTCGACGAGGAAGTGCTCGAGCGCGTGCTCGGCTCGCACGAGCGCATCCTGACGGTCGAGGAGGGTACCGTCGTGAATGGGTTCGGAGCCTTGATGGCGCGCGAGATCCAGGCTCGCGTGGGGTCGCGGCCGACCGTGAGGACGATGGGGTTGCCGGACGTCTTCATCGAGCACGGGGACAGGGGGCTGCTGCTGGCGGAGGTGGGACTGGATGCGGAGGGCATCGCGCGGGAAGCCCTGCGCCTGGCCGGGCGCAGCCCCGAAATCCGCGTGATGGCGACCAGAGAGAGCGCGTAGCCCCCACTCGAAACGCCATGGTGCCGCCTCCCGTCCGCCGCATCGGCATCTTTGCGCTTCCCGGGCAGCCGGGGCTCGCGCCGGCGCTGGCGCGCCTCGACGAGCTCGCGCGCAGGTTCGGCATCGAGATGGCCTGCGAGCCGGACATCCTCGCGCATGCGCCGCCGGACGCCTGCCCGCTCCGGCCCGGAGAACCCGGGCTGGATCTGCTGATCACGCTCGGGGGGGACGGAACGCTGCTGCGGGGCGCGCGCACGGTCACGGGAACCGGAGTTCCCGTCCTGGGGATCAACCTCGGTCACCTGGGCTTCCTCACCTCGTCTTCCGGCTCCGACCTTGCCATCGCGTTCGAGCGGCTGCGGGGCGGCGACTTCACCCTCGACTACCGTATTACACTCGAGGCGACCATTCTCGACGAGCACGGGGATGCGGGTGATCGCCACGTTGCGCTCAACGACTTCGTGGTCCACAACAGCGGGGCGGCGAGGGTCTCCCGCCTCGACCTGTTCGTGGGACATGACGGAGGGAGCGACGAGATCGGCAGCTTCAGCGCCGACGGGGTGATCGTGTCCACGCCCACCGGTTCGACCGCCTATTCCCTGTCGGCCGGCGGCCCCATCATCGCGCCGGGGGTGGACTGCATCCTGGTGACCCCGATCTGCCCGCACACGCTCGCGGTGCGCCCCCTGGTACTGGCCGCGGACGAGCGCGTCATCGTCAGGGAAGTGGATCCATCGGGCGACCTGGTGCTGACCGTGGACGGCCAGGAGGCAGTGGCCGTCGTACCCGGCTCGGGCGTGGAGATCCGGACCGGCACGGTGCGCGTGCCCCTGCTTCGCTTTCCCGGATACACCTTCTTTTCCACCTTGAGACGAAAGTTGAACTGGGCCCTGAAATCTCCTTCAGGTGCATGATCTTATGAGCATCATCAGAAATGCTGATCGAACTCCGCATACGCGACTACGCGGTAATCGATGACCTGACGCTGACCGGGGCGGCGGGCCTCAACGCCCTGTCGGGCGAGACCGGGTCCGGCAAGTCCCTGGTGGCCAACGCCCTCTCCTGCCTGCTGGGCGAACGGGCCTCTCCCGGGGTGGTCCGGGTGGGTGCCTCCCGTGCCATGATCGAGGCCGCCTTCGACATCGAGGACTGCGAGCCGGTCCGCGGGAAGCTCGAGGAGCTGGGGCTTGGCGCGGGCGGCGACGTGCTGGTGCTCCGGCGGGAAGTGGCGCGCCGGGGACGCAACCGCGCCTGGGTGAACGATTCGTCCGCCACGGTGGGGCTACTGCGTGAACTGGGCCGCCACCTGGTCGATCTGCACGGGCAGCACGAGCACCAGAGCCTGCTCCGGCCGGCGGAGGCGACCCGGCTCGAACACGCCGACGAGCTGGCGCGCAGCGCCGGGGGAGCCTACGAGGAGCTCTACGCGGGTGACGCCGCCGTCACGGTGCGCATCCGCGCGGTGCAGGCCGCACTCGCCGACATCGTCCGCCTGGACGGCTCGCTGGGCGAGGTCTCGGAGTTGCTGGAGCAGTCCTACCAGGCGGCCAGCGAGGCGGGGCGCTTCCTGGGGGACTACGCGAGTTCGCTGGAGCACGACCCACGCCGGTTGGACGACGTCAGGGCCCGCCTCGACCGCATCTTCCGGCTGAAGCGCAAGTACGGACCCGCGCTGGAGGACGTGCTCGAGACCGGGCGCCGGCTGGCGGCGCAGCTCGAGGAGATCGAGACCAGCTCGTTCGATATCGCCACGCTGGAGCGACGCATCCACCAGACCGGGGCCCGCCTGGAGCGGGAGGCGGCAGCCCTGAGCGAAGCGCGATGTAAGGCGGCGCGTAAGCTTGAGCGCCGCGTTACAGCGCTGTTCCCGGAGCTGGGGCTCGAGGGGGGCACCTTCTCGGTTGCGCTGGGCCCGCTGGCGCAAGTCGGGCCGGGGGGTGCCGAGCGGGTGGAGTTCCTGGCCTCGCTCAACCCCGGGTTTCCGCCCGCGCCCCTCGGCCGGATCGCCAGCGGCGGGGAGCTGTCGAGGGTGATGCTCGCCCTCAAGTCGATTCTGGGCGCCGCCGACCGGGTTCCGACCCTGGTGTTCGACGAAATCGACGCCGGGGTCGGGGGCGAGATCGCCAACGCGGTCGGGGCGCGGCTCCAGGAGACGGGGCGAGCTCACCAGGTGCTCGCCATCACCCACCTCGCCCAGATCGCGTCGCGGGCGAGTCATCATCTGCTGGTCGAGAAGCGGTTCTCACCGGATGACGGCACGATCCGTACGCGCGCCTTCGTCCTTGAAGGGGACACGCGCGTACACGAGATCGCGCGCATGCTGGGCGGCGACCCGGATTCGGAGACGTCCCGCGAGCACGCGCGCGAATTGTTGCGCGTTGCGGGTCAGGAGGTTGCAGGGGCTGTCGTCTAGCGGCCCGGACGGGCTCCTCCCGGCGTCGGAGCGGCTTCATCCGGGGGCTGCGGGCCACCGCCCCACAGCCTCCAGAAGAGGCTCGCACCGAAGCGCACCCTTCCCGTCCTGGGCGTCCGGCCTCCGCTGCCGCTGCGCGCGGCTTCCCAGCCGAAGCGGGCCACAACCGGGAAGCCGCCTCCCAGAAAGCTGGAATAGCGGACGTCCACCCCCATGGACCGCACTTCGGCTTCGGTTTCGAGCGCAAGCGCCGCCACATCCGCCGCCTCGCCCGCGAAGCTGTCCGCCGCGCGGCTGACGGAGCGGTACACGAAGCCGACCGCGAGTTGGGGCGTCAGCAGCAGTTGCGGGGTGATCGCGTACTCGAGGTAGTTGCCCGGCTGCCACTGCACCGTCTCCAGGGGCGGACGGGGGGCGAAGCCCATGTCGGGCGGACCGACGCGCCGGCGCACGTACACGGGTGAGGCGATGCCGTAGCGTACATCGAAGGTCAAACCCACGCGCCGCGCCCAGTCGACGCCGCCGAAGGCGCGCGCCTCGATGTCCATCTGCCCCTCCGCAACCTCCATGTCCAGGAACTCGCGGAGGGTGTCCTGCGGGCTGCCGGTGCCCAGACGGAGCGTGCCGGCCACGCCCAGCCGAACCCGGAACCCGCCGCGGGAGTCCTGCTCGGGAACGGCGACGGAGTCGGCCGCTTCTCCGAGCCCCGGGAGGTCCGGCGGAGGGGGCGTCAGGTTCAGAACCCGAATCGCCGCGCTGACCTCCAGGTCGCCCGGTTCCCAGAGTGCGTCCATGTCCTCAACGGGAAGACCGGTCGCCCCGAATACCGGAACGACGACCAGCGAATCGAAGCCGGCCCTGTCGAGCCGAGTACCGAGCGGGAGCGGGGCCGTGAAGCTCGTCACGCCGATGTCCGACAGGCCGGTCCTGACCGCGTCCACGCGGCCGGCGAGGTCCTGGCCCGCGGCGGAACCCTCCAGGGGGAAGAAGACGGCCTCGCCGAACAGCGCCCCGAGGGATCCCAGCAGCGCGTCGCCTTCCGCGAGCACGGCGCGGCCCGCCTGGCACTCGGGAGTGCTCTCGTCCGCCGCGCACAGGCCGGCGATGACGGTACGCGCCTCGGCAAGGGCATTCCCGTATTCGTCCATGAACGGGGCCCTCAGGGACGCGGGGGGCGCCAGACCGGCGTTCGCCTCGCCGGGTGTGTAGACCAACTCCGAGTCGAGCTTGCGCTGGACCATAGGCAGCGACGCTCCCACCGTCAGCCAGGGGAATACGCCCAGCCGGAACCCGAGGGGCACGCGCCGGATGTGGGCCGCAAACAGGTGGTTGGTGCTTCCCAGGTTGAACCGGTAGTCGGGATTCGCGAACAGGGTCCGCAGGCGGGCCTCGGTGAGCGCAGCTCCGGGCAGCCGGTCAGAACCCAGGGCGTCGCTGCTCAGGTTCCACCCCAGCGGCTCCACCTCCTCGACCACGGATCCCCCCTCGGACCGCAGGCCGAAGCGCTCGCTCCAGGTGACGTAATTCGCGTCGATGTCCAGCCGCAGATGCCCCGAAGGGACGATCGGTCCGCCGACAAGCTGTCCACTGGCCGCGCCGGGCAGCAGGAGGGCCGGGAGAAGCGCCGGCAACAGCCGCAGGAGAGGCGGAATTCCGGGTCGCGTGAGGTGCGCGCGAGAGGGGTGGGGCAAGGGGAAGCG
>VXMG01000081.1:0-19443 GCA_009841185.1 Gammaproteobacteria bacterium | reverse complement strand
GCGCGTCGCGTTACGCGCCGCCATAAGGACGGTCGCGGGTAGCCCGTCGCATCCCGCCGTGCGATCATTCAAGGTCGTCCACAGGGAGGCACCGAAAGGAGGACCATTCCTTCATGCAGGCCAACCATACCGACTTCTTGAAGTTGTTGAACGGCGAGGTGCAGTACGTCGTGCCTCGCTGGCAGCGCAGGTACTGCTGGGACGAGTCGGACATCGAGCGCCTGGTCGAAGACCTCTTGACCATCGCGGAGGCCGACCGCCCAGGGGCCGCCCATTACGGGGGTGCGCTTCTGACCTTTCCAGAGCCCACGACAGCGGGCGGTGTCCCGACGCACCGCGTCGTTGACGGGCAATAGAGGCTAACGACGGTCAGCATCCTGCTGGCGTGCATCGCCGAGAGCTTGGGGGACGACGACAGGGGTGGTTGGACTGCGAAGCGCCTCAGGAAGCACCTGACCAACACCGATGTGCCCCGGCGGAAGCGGTTCAAGCTCCGACTACAGGACGAAGATGAAGGCGAATACCGTCGAGGCCTCGAGGGCGACCCCGGCGGTCCCGGTGCGGTGGCGCAAGCGTGGCGCATCGCCCGGCGGCTGGTGGCCCGCGACGATGTGGCAAGCCTGCTCAAGGGAATCGAGCGGTTCAGGGTGGTCGCCATCGCCTTGGACACCACGGACGATCCGCAGCAGATCTTCGAGAGCCTAAACGCCACCGGGCGTCCGCTGACCGAGAGCGAGAAGGTCAAGAACTGGCTGCTCATGGGTTTGGCCGATGAGAAGCAACAGGACCTCCACGACAACCATTGGATCGTGATCGAGCGAAAGCTCGGAGTCGAACGCAACACGGAGCCGGTGGACCTCTTCCTGCGGGACTTCCTCCGCTGGAAGACCGGCAAGAATCTCGGGATCAAGCGGGTCCACGAAGAACTCAGGCGATGGGCCGTGCGGCAGGGAATGGACCAAGACCGGCCAGCCCTCTGCCGTGAGTTGGCGAGGCTCGCGAGGCTATATGGCGTTCTGACAGGAACAGCGGGGAAGCATCCCGACGCCGGGGCGGAGAGAGCGCTTCGGCACCTCCGAGCCATGGGCATCGACACCCACCGGCCGCTGACGCTGCGTCTACTTGACGACGCCGCTCGGAGCGTCCACGAGGGCGTCAAGTATGCGTTAGCTCCGACCTTGGAGGCAGTGAGGACATGGATCACGCGCTTGTGGGTTGCCAACCGGCCGATGGCGGGGCTCAACACGGCGGCAACGGAACTCGCTCACAGACGGGGACCAGACCCGGACATGGACTACTCCACGTACTGGCTGGACCGCATCCGTAGGCTCCGAAACACCCGTGTCGGCGTACCCGGCGACGCCGAGGTGAGGGAAGGCGTCCAGACCCGGAAGGCATACGGGGGCAGTGCCAGCCGGTCATCCTTCGCCATTCTGTGCGCCCTGATGGAAGAGGAGCACGGCCCGCAATCTCCCGCTCGCGAGAGGCTCACGATCGAGCACGTGATGCCGCGCAAGCTCACCGACGCTTGGAAGCGAGGATTGGGAGACGACGCCGAGGACCTGCACGGGCGTTGGCGCGACCGGCTGGGCAACCTGACGCTTTGCGGCGACACCATCAATACGGCGATGGGCGCGGGCACGTTCGCGGCGAAACGGGTGGTCTACGCCGAGAGCACCATCGGGATGACGCGGCGGGTCGCCGAGGAGAGTGATTGGAACCAAGAGGCGTTTCAGCGCCGCGCCCTCGGCTTGGCGGATCAGGCACTGAAACGCTGGCCATGGGAAGACCGGAAACCGACCGGTGGCAGTGTGGTGCCGCTGAAGTGGCGCATCGGCAACGACCCATGGCGCGAGGAAACGGTCGCAAGCTCAATGGTGCTGAACGTCGCCGGAGCCCTGCTGAGCATGGATCCGGCCAACGCCGAGAAGCTGTCCGGCGACGCGATTAGCTCGAACGTTCACCCCGCGACTCGCTATCCGCCCGATACTGCGGTGGGAGCCTTGACCATGCGGGCAGTTTCCGGCCATGACGGGTGGGTGATCTATCCGTACAAGGGGAACTACCGCCAGAGCGCCGACTTCTGCCGGACGCTGGGCGAGCGGTGTGGGGTCAAGGTAGAGGTGGAGTTGGAGGAGAAGAGCCGGACACCCGCCTTCTGGACGCTCCTCATGGACTGCGTGGGCGGCGTCCCCGGCCAGAAAGGCACGTGGCGCGGGCCGTCCCAGTGGACCGATCCCATCAACAGGCATGGCGACAGGATCGGGATCTACGTCGGGCACCCAGATCGGCTCTGGCTCTATGTGCGGGCCGGTGAGAGCAAGGCATCCGAGACGAGATTCGCACGGATGCGGAGGTGTTCGCGGATGATCCGCGAGCAGATGGCCGATCAGAACGTCGGTGACGATGTTGAGCGCAACTGCGAAAAGGGCTGGTCAGTCCCCGTCGAGCGAAGCTGGGTACGTGACGACGAGAGCGAATGGCCGGAGGCGGCGCTGTGGATCAAGGATCAGCACGACAGGCTGCTGGCGATCGCAGGCGACACCAGCCGAGTGACGCGGGGACATGCCAACCGGACGAGCCCCCAGCGTCCCAAGGATGGGACAAAGACGGGCAGGGTCTGGACGCTGGCCGACAGGCACCGCACACGGAAGGCGACGATTGCCGCCGCCGTTGCGGAGGGGATCAATTCCGGGACGGCAAGGGCGCAGTTCGTGCGCTGGCAGCGTGCCCAGCGCGAACCCACTCCGAAGGTGTAGAAACGGCCGCCTTGGACGAGGCAGACACTCCCGCCAATCCACACCGGTTTTCCCGCTTTCGGGGCACGGTCCAGCAAGGTCCAGCCAAGCGGCAGGAGTGGCAGATCGTGCAGCCCTGATTAGACTTACGTGATCTCCTGCCGGGATGTTGGCCGTTAGCCGTCCGCCTACGCGGCCGAACTCGCGCGCGTGTCGGTGTGGATCGGCGAAATCCAATGGATGCGCCGTAACGGGTTTCCGGGTTCACGGCAGCCCGTCCTCGACCCGCTGGAGACGATCGAGTGTCGCGACGCGATTCTGACCGAGGAGGGTGGAGAGCCAGAATGGCCCGAGGCCGATGTTGTCATCGGCAACCCGCCGTTTCTCGGCGGCAAGCTGCTCATCACGAATCTCGGCGAGGAGTACATCTCGACGCTGTTCCGGGCGTACGATGACCGGGTCCCGCAGGAAGCCGACCTAGTCTGCTACTGGTTCGTGAAGGCTGGCGAACACCTGAGCGACAGCTCATCGAAGCGGGTTGGCCTGGTCGCAACGAATTCCATCCGCGGTGGCGCGAACCGCCGGGCACTGGAAAAGGCGACCAAAGGCGGATTGATCTTCAACGCATGGAGCGACGAGCCGTGGGTGATTGACGGGGCGGCTGTGCGCGTCTCGTTGGTGTGCTTCTCGCAGTCGAATGAGCCTTCGGCAGCGGAGCGTCGGCTCGACGGCGACCTGGTGGATGAGATCTACACGGACCTGACGGCGCGTCGCGGCGGAGTTGGCGTCGACCTGACAAAGGCATGTCGCCTCGCTCAGAACGCAGGCGTGGCCTTCATGGGAGACACCAAGGGCGGTCCGTTCGACGTTCCAGGTGACCTCGCTCGGGAGTGGCTGCGGCAACCCGCTAATCCGAATGGCCGACCGAACTCGGACGTGCTCAAGCCTTGGATGAACGGCATGGCTATCACCCGGCGTTCCGCCGACAAGTGGATCGTCGACTTCGGATGGACGATGGTCAGGGAGGAAGCCGCTCTGTACGAAGCTCCGTTCCAGCACGCCCAGGAGTACGTCCATCCGATGCGACAGCGGAATCGTCGCGAGTCCTACCGCCTAAACTGGTGGCGGCATATGGAGCCGAGGCAAGGGATGTGGACTGCTCTAGCAGGTCTGTCGCGGTACATAGTGACACCGTGTGTCGCCAAACATCGACTCTTCGCTTGGCTTGATGCCCGCATTTGTCCCGATCACGCCCTGATCGTCATTGCCAGGGACGACGACACCACGTTCGGAATCCTACACAGCCGGTTCCACGAGGTCTGGTCGCTCCGCAGGGGCACTTGGCTCGGCAAGGGCAACGACCCGCGCTACACCCCAACCACGACCTTCGAGACTTTCCCCTTTCCGGAGGGGCTCTCGCCCGACGTTCCTGCAACCGACTACGCCACTGATCCCCGGGCGCAGGCCATCGCTTCGGCGGCCCGAAGGCTTGTCGAGCTCCGCGAACGCTGGCTCAACCCTCCTGAGTGGGTGGAGTGGGTCGAGGAACCGGTTTCCGGCTATCCCCGGCGCCCGTTGCCGCGTGACGAGAAAGCCGCGATCGCGCTCAAGAAGCGAACCCTGACCAACCTCTACAACGCTCGGCCGCAGTGGCTCGTTGACGCGCACAGGCAGCTCGATGCGGCCGTGGCCGCCGCCTACGGGTGGCCCTCCGACATCATGGATGACGCGGCGCTGAAGGGCCTGCTGGAACGCAACCAGCGCTGATCGCTCGACGGAAGACCGGACCACGCATGGCTATCAAGTACGAGTTGCCACCGTTTCTCGACGACGCGGTAGTCACCCGCCAAGTCTACGTCCGGTGGCTTCATCGCAAGGCACGGGCGCATGCCCGCCGTGACAGGAGGAGATGGAACCTGCCCATACGCGTGTCCAGCTACAAGCAGGCCATCCATCGGGCTGTCTTGGAGTCCAGCGGTCGAGACTTCTACACCCACGAGGAGTTGGACTGGTCCCTCATCAGCCAATACGACAACCGGGATAGCCAAAGCCAGGGTGTCAAGTACAAAAAGCGATTGGCCCTCCTTCCGACCGTCGATCATGCGGATCCGGAATCGAAGCAGGCGGACTTCCGGATCTGTGGCTGGCGAACGAACGACTGCAAGAACGATCTCACCATGGCGGAACTCCGTGATTTCTGTGAGACATTCCTTGGTGCTCAAGCCGCTGGCTGGAAAGCGAAGCCCGCCGGGCTGCTCGGACGGCGCGCGTGATCCGGTCACGCGATGTGGTGGCCGCGCGCGACCATTGGTGCCGGCGGAGGGTTGAGGACGGGACGGGATCTGGCCCGCAATGGGGCGAAGATGGACGCTAGCCGCTTCGTGTATCCGGCGGAGACCAAGAAGGCGTTGGAGGAGGCGTTCGCCGCGATGATCGAGGCGTCAGCTGCGGACGACGATGGCGACGCCCGGGCGAAATACGAAGCGGCCGTCGAGGAACACAATCGGGCCAAGGCGTTCGGCTTCCACCGTGATCCTAAAGACCTAACCAATGAAGAGGTTCGGAACACGATCTGGGCAAACTGCTGGAACGAGGATGGGCTGCTGATTCGCCTGTCGGACCTCGCTGCCCGGGCTACTTGGCCCGAATGGCAGCCGGAGCCTCCGCCGGAGTCCTGGATTCGTCGTCGGGACGAGCTCATAGAGCAGTTCGTGGCGCTTTCCACGAGCAATCGGTGGGCGTTCGACGGCTTAGCTCGGTTGCTCGTCGTCTTGACCGAGCGCGGCGACCCGATTCCGGATGTGCTGATCCGGTGGGTCCTCCGTGTCGCATACCACAGATTCAGAGGGACATCTCAAGTAGTTGAACCCCCTAAGACACGGGGCCAACAGCCTAGACCCGATAAGCATCTTCGGATCTGGAGCGCATTTCGGTGGCTCAAGGGGGGTGGTTGGTCGGCCAACCGAGCCTACGAGGAGATCGCCGTCGCGTTGGGCGAATCGAAGGTGTACATCCGGCGAACGTGCGAGAGGTGGAAGCCAGATCACTAAACGCCGAATAAGCCGCCGAATTCCGCAGACCGGAACCGCTCGCCATCGTTTTCTCCATGGGACGCCGACCACGACCAACCGCAGAGGGAGAAAACGAATGAGAGAGACACCTTTGAACCGCGCCGACGAACTTGACCGCCGGAAGCCACGCGAAGCGTTCGCGTCTGTTCGGACCAGATGCCTCGCGATCTACGTACACAGGAGGCGGCGCACGACGAGCGGGATCTTCCACGAAGAATTGCACCGCAAGTGCAACGTGGAAGACTGGGAGCTGGCCGCGGTGTTCCGTGCCTCGGGAGAGGACATTGAACTGGATCCCAAGCGCCCCGAGAACTCGCCGTGGCACTTGGTGGTGGATGGAGAGAAGCGCACCGCTCGGCAACTACTAGCTGGGGATCTACTTGACTCGCGGGCTGTTAGGCGGATTTGGGACTCGCGGAGGAGCAACTTGGACTACTTCGCTGTCTACCTCCGCAGGGATGACGGCACTGTCGTCTTCGAGACCGACCTCCGACGAAGTTTCGGTCGAGATCTGGTGTTCGATTTGGGGGCGGTCTTCCACCGGGCTGGCGCCTCCGCCTGGATAGCGTATGGGCGCCCCCATGGTCTTCCGTCCGCGCTCCAGACCGACGACGAAGAATGGACGGCGGAGCAACTCCTGCGCGGCGACGTGCCTGCATCAACCGGGGTGGCGAAGGTGTGGTCAGATGCAGAGTAGTGACCGCTCGCGCGGATAACACTGTCGGCGAGGTCACGCGAAGGGCGAAGCAGGTTGACGCGCGCGGGCCAACCGCACCGGTGCTCATCGTCCTGCGAAGAGGACAGGCCGGATAGGAGGCCCTTCATTCAGGCGCTTTGATCGAAGCCTCGCAAAACTCCGTCACCCAATCGCCGTAAACGATTTTTTCGTAAGGAGTTATCCCGCATCGTCGGTACTGCGGGCCTTCTGGCCCGAACCTGCCCCAAGGGTGGGTTCGCACCCACCAGAAAACGACGCCTTTCCACGGGTGCACGGTTCAATCTTTGGTTGAGAGCGACTATCGTACCTGTGCCCATGACTTTCCCGTACGCTCTTCAGAGGACTCCGGTCTCGCGCTGCCCGCGATTATCGTACGCGGCCGGGTCTGACGGATCCCCGGAGATCATGGCTTCGGAAGAGTTTACGCCCTTCGACACGCCCATGGCCTGCCATGCTCGGAAGAAGTGGGATCCGCACGAGGCCGGACGTGCGCCAGCCTCGACGAGGTGGGAGGTTGCCGATGTGTGATCCCGATAAGCTGGCCAAGGCGATGCTGCAAGCCTCGACCGAGGATGAGATCATCAATTCGGTCGCGGATGCTGTCGCGGCGCATTACGGACGCCCGAGCAAAAGACCGCCCCCGGCCGACCTGGCCGTCTGGACCCGCGAGGGAGCAAGCGAGGCCGACAGACAGGCGACCTGGCGCGGCGTGAAGAAGGACCACGAGGAAGCGGTTCCTCACACCGTCCCCAAGCCGAAACCCGGTTCCCCAATCGTTTGGCGGGGCGAGTCAGTGGTCGTCTTGCGGCCCGGTGCCAGAGTGATTCTCTCGACCGGTCCCCCAAGCGTGCTGATGACCGAGGATGGCAGCCCCCTCGAACGGACCATGACCTTGATCGCCTACGATGCGGCCTCACCCGAAGCGGGTCCCCTGCCTGTCCCCATGGTTCACGCCTCTTGGCGGGAGGCGGCGGAGCGGGAGAGGGACATCGGCAACCCCATACCTGGTCACCCGCTTGAGAATCTGATTCGGGCGTGGCAAGAGCACCGACCCCGGGGCGTGGCCCGGCGACAGCTGATCGCGACCGCCGAACGCGAACTCCCAACGGGGCGCGCTCCCCTGATTCTGGCCCAGACCCCCGGCGTCCTGGCCCTCGCGAGTGCAGCGCTGGAGGTGGTCGAGGTGGACGGAGCGCCATTCGCCACCAAACAACCCGGAGGGCTCACGCGCTGGCGCTACAAGCCTATGCAACCCCGGCAGGGGGATATGTTCGGTGCCCCCAGATCGCTAGACGGTCGTGCAACGGCGGGCGTACTCTTCGAGGGGATGGCGCGGATGTACACGGGCGACGAACGCAACCCGCTTCGGGCCGACTTGATCCGCCTTGGCCGGATCGCATACGCGCTCACCGGACCGACGATCTTCACCGAGGCGGAAGGCGCCACCCTGATCGGCGGCGCGGATACACAGGCGAACCGGGCACGCTGGTGGACGGCGATGAAGGCGGCACATAACATGACGGTGACCCTTGATTCGCGCACTGGCCGCTGGTTGAAGGTGCTGGACGTGGATCCGGACCTGAAGGGCGATTCGTGGTTCGGTCCCCCGCGCTGGTGGCTGGGACGCTCCGGCCCAATGGCTTACCGGCTCACGGGCGGGCTCTTCCGGCCGGCGCTGGTCGCTGGCGGCCGACGGGGGCCCAACATTGGCCACCTTGGCACCGTTCACCGCACCGTAGCTGGGATCGAGGGGGGGCTCGCGTGGGAACCGAGCACCGACAAGACCAAGGCCGGGCGAATCCCCGAAAACCTGCGGCCCGTTCGGCCCGGCGGACCCGGACCCGAAAGACTCATACCGGCGTGGCAAGTACTCCGACTCGCGGGAGAAGCCGTCACCCCAGACGCTTTCGGCCCCACCGAGCGCCAGCGATACAGGCGGCGGTGCAACGACCTGAAGACCGCTGGGTATTACCTGTCCGGGGGAGCGCGGCACCGCCCCGGCTGGCGACACAATCGAGATCGTCCGGCAGGTACGCGGATCGAGGGGCCGGCCCGCGGGTCTCGTGGTGCGGGCAACGGCGCGTTACTGCGCTGCCTATGCGTCTGGAAGCCACGTCCGGATTCCAGCAATGCGGCTGCTCGAAGAGCAGTGAAAACTCCGTCACCCAATCCGAGGTTCGCGACCCGTTGGCTCAACCCGCCCGAGTGGATCCTGTGGGCGGACGAAACCACTCTAGGCACTCCCCCCGAAGCCCAATGAGGTGTGACACGAAGGCGGCGAACTCCCGACCGCAACGGCGTGTCTACACACACGCCCAACTCGACGTGGCTGTGGCCACCACCTACGGCTACCCCGCCGACATCCCGGGCGACTCCGGGCTTGAAGGAGCGGCTCGCGTGAACACGGGAGGAACGCGCACTCTACGCAACCTGTCGGGGGTAGCGAGCCCCGGCCCACAAGATGTCGTAGGGGGGGTTGAACACTTCTCCGCAATCCGGTAGAATACGAGCCCTTTTCCGAACCTGGCAACGAAGGAGGACTCGTAGTGGGTAACAGTCACCACGTAGTGCCCAATCCGAATGGCGGGTGGGACGTGAAACGCGCAGGGGCGTCGCGAGCCAGCCGTCACTGCGACACCAAGGCGGAAGCTGTTGACGTTGGGCGGGAGATCAGCCGCAACCAGCGCACCGAGTTCGTCATTCACCGGCAGGATGGAACCATTCAGCGGAAGGACAGCCACGGCAACGATCCGAGGCATGTCCCTGGCTGAAGCCCTCAAGGTCCTTCATCTGCGCTACGCCACGTAACTCATGTCTCGACTGGGCCAAGGGGACCTGCATTTCCGCAACTACCGGGTGGGGACCGTCTGGGTGAGCCGAGTGGCGGCTGATGTCGCGTTTCAGCCGCGCCTCGGGCTGTCGGCGGGGTGTCAGGTGCAGGACCTATCCGCGACGGAGGAGTTCCCCGAGGGTGTGGCCGGGTTGACCATCGCGGCCCTCGGCGGGCAGCTGCGCTGGCGGTCACAGACCGGCCCCGTGGTCGGCGACCTGTCCATCCCGAAGGGCCTCCAGTACCTCCGTTCGACAAACCACCCGCACGAACACGCGTTCACGATCTGCTGCGATGTTCCTCACCGTGTCCTGAGTCGTCTAGAGGCCGAACGGGGCGGGGTATCCCCCGTCTTTTGGATGGATCTGGCAGGCTCGTGGGCTTTGGATGGGAGCATCCAGCCCATCTACCAAGACCCTTGGCGGTTCGAAGTACCTACGGACATGTGGCTCACGTTCCTTGCGGCATCTGGCTACGAGGACTTCGACGTGGTCGAGATACGCCGCGTTCTGCGGGAGGGCGGAGACTTGCTGCGGGCCGTCGAGTACCTCCACGCCGCCCGCAAACTCGTTTCGACCGACCCATCCAAGGCCGTCGGGATCTGCCGTTTGCTGGTCGAGGCTGTAGAAAGGACACTTGAGGATCACGGATACGGAGAGATCGCTGACCACCTGACATCCTGTACCGACGAGCGACGCGGCAAGCAGTACGGGCGTATCCTGTCGTGCGTCAAGCAAGTCGCCGCCTTGAACCACCACGATTTCGGCCAGAGTAGCATCTTCAGCCGTCCTGAGGCGCTGGCTCTTGTCCGCGTGTGCGAAGCGTTGCTTCTCATGGTGGGTGACTTGACGCCAGCGACGCGAGCAGGTGCAGGCGAGGGTGATCGGGCTAACGTGCCCGGTCCGCTGGCTGCCGGCGGGGTAGGCCGATGACGACATACTGGACAGATCAAGAGTATGGGGCTCGGCCCCGAACGATTGATGTGGTGGATGAGCGCGTGTGGAACGGCCTCCGGAGTCTCATTACCACCGGCCTCGACGACGGGTCTTTCGGTTATCGCTTTCCGGCAGAATGCCCTGACGGGGGTGCGGCTTTCGGCTGCAACTGGCAAGCCTTCGGTCACATGCTCCAGGCGGAGGTGCGAGACATCGACTGGCCCCTGCCGGAGCAACTGCTGCCGCCCACCGACGTCATCCTGGACTTGCTGGTGTTCTGCGCGAGCGCGGTGGGGCAACCGATCAAGGAGAGCTATCATCCATACTTCCGACACGATCATCTCAGTTGGAACCGGGAAGCAGGCTTGGAGCGGTTTCTGAGCGACGTTAATCGGATCTTCGCTCGAAACGGCGTCGCTTACGAACTCACGCCCGATGGGGCGCGAAGGCTCTTGCCGGAGCCGCTGGCGGAAGCGCTCCGATCAATGGTCTTCAAGACCGGCGACGACGAGACCGACCGGTTGCTTGAGACTGCCCGCCACCGAATCGCGTCACCTAAGGAAGATGATCGCCGGGACGCTCTTGAGAAGCTCTGGGATGCGTTCGAGCGGATTAAGACGCTGGAGCCCGGTTCAGACAAACGACGGCAGGCGGACGCGCTGCTTGATCGGGCCGCAGTCCCAGGGACGGGATTCCGGAAGATGCTGGGTGACGAAGCTCTGGCGTTGACTAGAATCGGGAACACCTTTCGTATCCGGCACTCCGAGGTGGACCAAGAACGACTGAGTTCGCTGGAGCATGTGGACTACCTCTTTTTGCGCATGTTCGCGTTCGTGCGGATGGTCCTAAAGGCTACCGGACGGGGTGGCTGAACGGATTGACACACCCCTGTGGCCCCCGCCAAATGCCCTCCATTTGACCCGATTTTCCGGCTTTTTCAGTCCCGCAGACCCTGACACCCCCCAACGGCAAGAAGCGCAGATCGTGCAGTCCCAGTTAGACTTATGAGATTTCTTGCCGTGATTTCACGTCCCGTGTAAGGGATTTGGGAGCAGGAGGTCGCCGGTTCGAATCCGGCCGCCCCGATTGGAGTTACGCGAGGTCCTGGCAGCCTATGCGGATCCCGATGTCCTGATCTCAAACCGCCCATCGGAGGGCGAGAACCGGATCGCGTCGGTGTCGAAGGCGCGGCCGACCGCGCCGCTCCGACTCAGCGCGTCCGGCGTGCCCACCGAAAAGCCGCCCGAGCCGTCGAGCAGCCAGACGCCGTCGGAGAGCTGAAGCGACAAGTCCAGGTCGTGGCTCGAGAGCAGAACGATCTGCCCCTGGTCCCTGGCCTGGGCGCGCAGGAGGGCCATGATCTCGACCCGACTCGGAAGATCGAGGAAGGCCGTGATCTCGTCGAGGACCAGGAGGCGCGGGGTCTGTGCGAGCGCCCGCGCGATCATCACGCGCTGTCGCTCGCCGTCGCTGAGATCGCTGAAAAAGCGGCGCAGAAAGGGTTCGACGCCGGTGACCTCGATCGCGTCGGCAATCGCGGCCCTGTCCTTGTCCGCCAGTCCGCCCTGCCAGCCTGTGAAGGGCTGCCGTGCGAGCGCGATGACGTCCTCGACGTTGAGGCTCGGATTGAACGCCCGCTCCGTCAGCACGACACCGATCCGGCGCGCGCGCGTCGCCGGGCGCATCGACGCAATGTCCTCCCCGTCGAGCGATGCCGTGCCGCCCAGCGACGCCTGCAACCCGGCGATCGTGCGCATCAGGGTCGACTTCCCCGAGCCGTTGCGGCCGAGAATGCAAACGAAGTCGCCGGCCGCTGCCGACAGGTCGATGTCGGACAGGACCACTCCGCGCGTGTTGCGATACCCCACGGCGAGGGACCTCAGATCCAGCATCAGCGCCACTGCCTCACGGCCGGCGAGAAGATCAGGATGAGTATCACGGCCGGAGCGCCGACGATCGCGAGGATCGCGTTCAGATGCAGGAAGTGCTGCTCCCAGGGCGCATGAATGATGGCGTCTCCGGCAAGAGCGAGCAGTGCGCCGCCGAGTGCGGCGAGCGGAAGGAGCGGGAGGATCCGCGCCGTTCCGGCCAGCGCCCGGGCGAAATGGGGCGCGATGAGGCCGACGAAGCTCACCGGGCCGCAGAAGGCTACGACGGGCGCCACCAGTAGAACCGCTGCCGCGAGAACGGCATGTCTCAACGACGTCACCTTGACGCCGAGGCTGCGGGCGTAGGTCTCGCCCAGAAGTAGAGAACTGAGCGGCTTGGCCGTCGCAACCGCGGCGCAGGTGCCGACCAGGATCGGGAGCCCGAGCCACGGAAGGACCTCGGGCGCGACGCCGGCGAAGCTCGCATCCGTCCATCCGCCATAGATCCGGCCGCCGGCTCGCGCGGCGAAGTGAAGAAGGACGCTCGTGAGGCCCTGGGAGGTGAACCCGAGCATGAGGCCGATGACGAGCAGCGTGATCGCTCCGACGCGGCGGCCGAGCGCAAGCATGACGACC
Source organism: Gammaproteobacteria bacterium (assembly GCA_009841185.1). Taxonomy (GTDB): domain Bacteria; phylum Gemmatimonadota; class Gemmatimonadetes; order Longimicrobiales; family Gaopeijiaceae; genus BD2-11. The sequence goes on along the minus strand of VXMG01000081.1, from coordinate 6,647 downwards.
GCCGCAATCGCGACACCCGTGGCGGCCGCGAGCGTTATGCTCGGGCCTTCGAAGAAGGTGAGGATGGACACGGCCGCGGGGCCCGCAAACGCCGCCGCCGTTACTGTGAGGGCGACCCCAAGCTGGCCGCCCGCGAGCAGGCCGAGAGACCACGCGTCCGCGACCGGGTTCCGGAAGAGGGCCTGCATAAGCACCCCGACCATGCCGAGCGCGCCGCCGGCGATGATCGCGGCGGCTACTCGGGGAAGGCGAATATCGAGGACGATCTGGCGGGCAAGGTCGGTCGACTGCGACCCTGTCAGCGCACCGACCGTGTCGGCCAGCGGCAGCGCGATCTGTCCGTAGGTCAGTGTCAGCAGCGAGAGCGCGGCGAGCGCGGTGAGAAGGATGGCGCCGCTAGTGTTGACCCGCGCGGACATGACCCTCCTCCCACGTTTCCGGTGCGAGAAAGCGCCACTCGCCGTCGCGAAGTGCCGGATGGAGCATCTTCACGATGTCCGCCAAGTGCCAGTCCGGACGGATGATTCCCATCTCCCACATCTCCCATGAATCGGCGGTGGGATGCGGCTTGCCCAGCTGCCAGAACACGCAGCCCTCCCGGTACGCCTTGAAGCGCGCAAGCACGTCCCAATCGTCGAACTTTGCGGAAATCGGGTCGCGGATCATCCAGCAATCGGCGTCCGTTGCGTCCCGCAGGAGGCGTTCCGTCGAAAGGTCGGAGAAGCTGTCGAGTTCGGGATCGTCCTCGCCGCCGAGCACAAGTTCCGCGTTCGCATCGCGAATGAGGGCCGCGTCGGCGTTGCGCTGCGTGACCGCCCAGCGATTGCCTCCGCTTCTGTACCAGGCCCAGAGAAGGGACCGGCGCGGCTGCTCTTCGGCGAGGGACTTCAGGCGGTCGACTTCCTGTGCGACCATCTCTACGAAAGCGTCGGCCTCCGCCTCCTTTCCGGTCAGCAGGCCCATCAGGCGAACCCACGCGACACGGCCCATATAGTGCGGCTCCGCATCGATGAAGGTCGGCACGACCGGAATGCCCAGCGACTCGACGCGCTCCAGGTGCTGGGTATGCGTGAGGTCGGCCATGCGCGCGATCAGCACGTCGGGCCGCGCCGCCACCAGCGCGTCCAGTGTCGGCGGCATGTGCCAGCCATAGCCGATCTGCCGGATGTCACCCGACCGGGCCTTGCGGCGCAGGTCATCGTCGTAGCTCGTGTGCCCGCCAACCGCGACGATCCGGTCTTCGACTCCGAGTATACGCAACATCCCTTCATGGGGATGATCGTTGACGGCGATCCGCTGGACGGGCGTTCGGATCAACGAGGCACCCGCCAGGTCCCCCGTGAGGGCAGGCGGCTCCAGGCCTCGCGGAACCAGCACCAGGCGGGCGCGCTGGGGCGGTCCGCCCGCCGATCCGCCCCAGGTGATGATGGACGCTTCGATGTCCACAACGCGGTAGCCGTTCCGTTCGACGACGCTGAAGGTCTCCGCAAAGGGCGTCTCGAGCGCCTCGCCTGCGACAGCCCCCGGACCGTCGGACGCGCCGGAGCGGCACGCGGCCATGCCGGCAAGCAGAACGAAGGCCGTCAGACGAGATGGCCCCCCGAGGTGGCGTGTCTTCCAACGATCGAATCGGCGGAACACCCTGAGCGGCTGGTTCGACGGCTCCGTCACCTGCACTCCGCGCAGCGACCAAAGAGAATCAACTCGTGGCCGTCGACCTCGAAGCCCTCAGGCGCCAGCTCCTCGACTTCATCCGGACACTTGTGGACGTCGAATGCCAGATCGCAGGAACGGCAAAGGAAGTGGTGGTGGTGAGGACGCTCGGCCAACTCGTACCGAAGCCCGCCGCCGGGAAGCTCCACTTGCGACAACCATCCGTCATCCGCGAGCGCCTTCACGTTCCGGTAGACGGTGGCCAGCCCTAGAGACGGCACGATCCGCTGGCCGTGCTCCAGGACCTCGTCAGGCGTAAGGGGGCGCCCGGCGTTCACGAACACTCGGCGGATCGCCCGGCGCTGACGGGTATCTCGTTGCATCGTCAGCCGCCGCGATCCGACTCCTCCTCGTCGGCGCATACCGCGCACGAGTCCGCTTTGCAGACCCGGGCACTCTGCACGAGGGCGCCTGCGAGGACCAGGCTCCCGGCAGCCGAAGTCACTGTCTCGGGTAGCGGCTCGAGCCAGCCGGCGAGGGACGCCGCCCAAAGCGCGGCTCCCCCGGCGAACGCGAGGACCACGGCAGCGTTCCTGCGAGCCGGGCCCAGCGCGAGCATTGCCGCCCCGAGTGCCACGGTACCGGCCCATACCCCGCGTTCGACACCCTCGGAGAGCGCAAGCGCCGGTGCCGCCGCGACCAGGAACGGCGTGAGCGCGCAGTGCACGCCACACCAGGCCGCCGCGCACGCCGCGAGTCGCGACCCGGAGGCCAGATGCCCGTTTGACGGAACGGTTGCGAAGATGTGCTTCATGGTGTCACATCGGCGACGGGTGCGTGAAAACAGTGAGTGCCTGAGCTATAATGATAATTAGTTCTCATCTCTTCGTCACGAGGTTGCCTCTGCTGGTGGATGCCGCGAAACCGATCCCTCGACCGCCCCGTAGCTGACGCACGAGTTCTCGCGGCGCCGGCACCAGCCTTCGCTCTCACGACCGATCGGCGTGCAGCAGGTCCCCTCGCCATGGACCGGCGCCGGGCCGGGCCCGAGGGGACGTTGACATTGGGCGGCAGCGGCCCGTAACATTGGGGCGATTTTGAGCAGTTGGACGTCGCGGGGCCGGATGTTCCGGGTCTCGGCGGACACCAAACAGGCCGCGGGTGAGCGCGGGCAAGGAGCGTGGGATGCGTACCACCGGTACGGTGAAGTGGTTCAATGATGCGAAGGGCTTCGGGTTCATTACGCCCGAAGGCAGTGATCGGGACTGCTTCGTACACCACTCGGCCATCCAGGTCGACGGGTATCGTTCGTTGACCGAAGGGGAACGGGTCGAATTCGACATCGTCCAGGGGCAGAAGGGCCCCGCGGCGGAGAACGTCGTCAAGATCTAGGGGCCTCGCCCCTTCCCCCACAGAGGCGCCCGTAGCTCAGCTGGATAGAGCAACGGACTTCTAATCCGTAGGTCCCAGGTTCGAGTCCTGGCGGGCGCGCCTCGTCTTGTTTTCCGTCGGCCGAAAGGCGGTCGGAGAGCGTCCAGCTTCCGGGTTCTCGTCCGCCTCGAGCGGGGTGGACGAGGGTCCGGGGCCGTGTACGCGCCGTGGTTTACGCGCATCGGGCCCCGGATTACCTTTCGTCGCTCGTTTGGGAGGCACCCTTCGAATCAGAGCGGTGAGGACGGCGATCCTCGTGACCCCGCCGACCTCTCATGTGGTGGGCGTAGCTCAGGTGGTTAGAGCGCCAGGTTGTGGCCCTGGAGGTCGCCGGTTCAAGTCCGGTCGCTCACCTTGCCTCTTGTCCCGGGCGAGGCTCGCGGAGCAGGCCTCTGGCCTCCGCAGGTGTCGGAACCGGGCCGACCACCCTCAAGGCAGGCGCACACCATGCCCGGAGCCGGCTTGGCACGTCGCGAACGGATCACCGTTCGCATCATGCCGGATCACGACAGCCTCGCCGCCGAGGTCGCCGGGCGAATTGCGGTTCTCATCCGCGAACGCAGCAGCGAAGGCCGTCATGCCGTTCTCGGCCTGGCGACCGGCTCCACGCCCGTCGGCGTGTACCGGGAGCTCATCCGCCTCCATCGCGAGGAGGGTCTGGACTTCTCGAACGTAGTGGCGTTCAACCTCGACGAGTACTTCCCGATGCGGCCAGGGAGCGTGCACAGCTACCATCGCTACATGCGGGAACACCTCTTCGACTTCGTCAACATCCCGCCCGGAAACCGTCACATCCCCCGGGGCGATCTGGCCGAGGCCGAGGTGGAGGACCATTGCCTGGACTTCGAACGCCGCATTCGCGAGGCCGGGGGGATCGACCTGCAGATTCTGGGAATCGGCCGCAGCGGACACATCGGCTTCAACGAGCCGGGTTCCCGGCGCGAGTCGCGGACGCGGTGCCTGTATCTCGATGCCGTAACGCGGGCCGACGCGGCGGGGGACTTCTTCGGCGAGGAGAACGTGCCCTCGCGCGCGATCACGATGGGGGTGGAGACCATTCTGGAAGCGCGCGAGGTAATCCTGCTGGCGACGGGAGAGCACAAGGCCGAAATCGTGCGACGCGCCGTCGAGGGGGAGGTGCACGCCGATGTCGCCGCCACCTTCCTGCAGCAGCATCCTCACGCGACGGTGTACCTCGATCCGCCCGCCGCCGGCGAGTTGACGCGCATCCGCACCCCCTGGCTTGTGAGCGACGTGGAATGGACTCCGCACCGCGAGGTGGAGGCGGTGGTCTGGCTCAGCCGGCGCTCGGGCAAGCCGATCCTCCACCTCTCCACCGACGACTACCGCGAGCACCACCTCGGGTCGCTGGTGTCCCGGCACGGGTCGGCCGAACCGCTCAACGGCGAGGTATTCAACGCGCTGATCTCCAAGATCCGCGGTAAGAGCCGTTTGCCGCGCGGCCAGAGGATGCTTGTCTTCTCGCCCCATCCCGACGACGACGTGATCTCCATGGGCGGGCTGTTGCGCAAGCTGGCCGAGAACGGCAATCGCGTGACCGTCGCGTACATGACCTCGGGCAACATCGCCGTGTTCGACCACGAGATCCGCCGCTATCTCGACTTCATGCGACGCACCGCCGACGTCATCGAGCTCGGGGACCGCGAGACCTTGGGGGACGTTCTCCACCGGGTGGAAAGGGAACTTGCGCTCAAGGAGCCCGGGGAGGGGGACCCGGTTGTGGTGCAACACCTGAAACGCGTCATCCGCGAGAGCGAGGCGGTGGCCGGCATCCAGGCTCTGGGGCTCTCAAGTGATTGCGCCCGCTTCCTGAACCTGCCCTTCTACCAGACGGGAACGGTCAGAAAGAACCCGATCACGCAAGCCGATGTCGCGATCGTGGCCGCCTTGCTGGAGGAGGTGCGTCCGTCGATGGTGTTTGCCGCGGGCGATCTTTCCGACCCCCACGGAACCCATCGGATGTGCCTGGAAGCCGTGGAGCGGGCACTGGAACGTTATACCGGCGAAGCGCCCTGGCTATGGCTCTACCGCGGGGCCTGGCAGGAGTGGACCGTGAACGAGGCCACCGTGCTGGTTCCCCTCTCGGAGGGGGAGCTGCGGGCCAAGGTGCAGGCGATCTTCAGGCACGAGTCGCAGAAGGACTCCGCACCCTTTCCGGGGCCGGATGCCCGGGAATTCTGGCAGCGGGTCGTCGACCGCAACAGGGGCACGGCCGATTTTCTGCGCTCGCTGGGGTTGCCGGCCTACCGTGCCATGGAAGCGTACCTGACCCTGCGCGCGGGGCACCGCGTCGAAGCGCATGAGATACCCACCGCATCGCTGGCGGAAGACATGGTCCCCGCAGCCAGGGCGAAACGGCAACTCCTGGCCGCGGCTCGCGGAGGCGCGGTCCCGGAATCCGAACCCGCCGGCAACCCCTGAACGCGGGTTGACTCCCCTGGCAGGAGGGGTTACCATCGTACGCTCCCGAAGCGACGGCGGTGCCACGCTTGCGGGAGTCCATGATTCCGGCAGCCCGTACATGGTGCCGGAGCTTTTTGAAAATTGGGGTTCGAGGAAGTGAGGCGGGCCCCTTTCGCGTGCAGGCGCTACGTCCTGCCGCGTCGTCTTCCCGGCACTTGCCCGAGGAGGACAGGGGTTCAAGCAACGTAGATTCCGAACGGACGATCTACGAGATCGGCGTTCGATTAGGAGCTGTTCGAGCTTTCTTTTTTTTACGGAGAGTTTGATCCTGGCTCAGGACGAACGCTGGCGGCGTGCCTAATACATGCAAGTCGAACGAGGACCAGGTGCTTGCACCTGGAGCCGAGTGGCGAACGGGTGAGTAACACGTGACCAACCTGCCGTCGGGTGGGGGACAACCTGGGGAAACCCGGGCTAATACCGCATGACATCCGCGTCCCGCATGGGATGCGGACCAAAGGGGGCCTCTGCTTGCAAGCTCCCGCCGGGCGAGGGGGTCGCGACGTATCAGCTTGTTGGTGAGGTAACGGCTCACCAAGGCGATGACGCGTAGTGGGTCTGAGAGGACGACCCGCCACATTGGGACTGAGATACGGCCCAGACTCCTACGGGAGGCAGCAGTAGGGAATATTGCGCAATGGCCGCAAGGCTGACGCAGCGACGCCGCGTGTGGGAGGGAGCCCTTCGGGGTGTAAACCACTGTCAGGGGGGAAGAACTTCGTGGACGCGAACAGCGTTCACGGTTGACGGTACCCCCAGAGGAAGCGCCGGCTAACTCCGTGCCAGCAGCCGCGGTAAGACGGAGGGCGCAAGCGTTGTTCGGAATCACTGGGCGTAAAGCGCTCGCAGGCGGTCCCTTAAGTCCGCCGTGAAACTCCGGGGCTCAACCCCGGACTGGCGACGGATACTGGGGGACTGGAGACTGGTAGAGGCTAGCGGAATTCTTGGTGTAGCGGTGGAATGCGTAGATATCAGGAAGAACACCGGTGGCGAAGGCGGCTAGCTGGGCCAGTTCTGACGCTCATGAGCGAAAGCGTGGGGAGCAAACAGGATTAGATACCCTGGTAGTCCACGCCGTA
>VXMG01000031.1:0-20008 GCA_009841185.1 Gammaproteobacteria bacterium | reverse complement strand
TCGTTGTCGGGGCGGTTGGTGTGCTGGTGTGGGCTCTGACGGGCCGGGTCTCGGGGCGCGCGCCGGCGTGGGGGGGTGTGGGGGGTGGGGGGGGGGGTGTTGGGGGCGGGGGCGGGGGGGCGCGGGCGGGCCCGCCCCCCCCCCCCGTGGGGCGGCCGGCCCGCCCTCCCCCCGCCCCTCGCCCTCCTCGATGCCGGGACCCTCGCCTTCGCCGGGTCGCTCCCCGAGGAGCGACGCGTAGTCGACTTCCACCGACTCCTCGAACTCCACCGGCTCGACATCGACAAGCACGGGGGCAGGCAGGCGCGGAGGAACGATGGGCCGGGGGGGCGCCATGGCCAGGCGCAGTGCCTGCATGGAACCCGATGCAGCCCGGTTGTCGCCCGCGTGCGGACCCGCGGCGGAGTACGGGGATACGACGGGCGCCGGAATGCGCCAGAAGAGGAACAGAAACAGATGAAAGCCGAACGAGATCCCCATCGCCGCGCGCCAGAGCTTCTTCTCGCGCCGGCGGCGGTCGCGGTTACTCGCGTTGCCCGGTGTCATCGGTCTGATGGAGGCCAGTTCCTTCGGTGAGGGAGAGCGAAGCCCGGCTGTTCGGGGGGCGCGACGCCGGAAAACGAGACGGAATGAGCCTCACTTGTCGCGCCGTCCACGACCCACACCAGCCCGGAAGTCCTTAGTACCAACGAGGGGGATCCCAGGTTTCGGGCTACCGCGGCCACCTTCGGCTCCGCGGAACGCCTGATGTCGACGACCACCAGGCCCTGCTCGCCCGCGGCGATGTAGGCCCGGGACTCCAGCAGCGCCACGTCGAAGGCGTTGCGAACCCCCTGGTAGCGGGCGGCGAGTCGAGGCATGGCCGGATCGGACACATCGATGACGTATACGCCGTCCCGGCCGGCGGCTACCACGCCGAGCGCGCGTTCCACGTCGAGCGAACGGGCGCGCGCGGTCAACTCCAGAGCCCCCACCTCCTCGAGCGTCCCTCCGTCGCGCGCCACCAGGCGGGGGCCTTCCAGCACCCACGCGATCGGGGATGCGCGCGGCCAGACCAGGTCGGCTGCCAGCGGGTCGCCCGTGGTGCGCGCGGCTTCCGACAGCTCCAGATCGGCGCCCCGCCCGAGGCTGGTGAAACCGAGCAGACCCCCCGCCCCCGACACCACCAGCCCCCCGCCGCTCCCCGCCGCAACCAGGCGGGCGCCGCGCGCGTCGCCCCGCCGGCCGGGTCTGTCGTCCCGCAGGAGCGGAAGGGCGAACAGGCCGTTCGGGGTGGCCGCGACGAGGGCCGCGCGCTCCTCGACCACCGCGGCGTCACGCAGCCCCCGCAGCCCCGCCAGCGGCGACTGCGCCTCGCCCTCCAGCAAGATCAGCCCTTCAGCTCCGCTCAGGAGCGCGGCCGACCCTGCCACCCGGCCCCGGTCGGGCAGGAAGGGAAGCTGGACCGTCTGCTGCGGCCGGAGGTCCAGCCGGGGACCCGCCACGAACCGTCGCGCCGCCCCGTCGTCGAACTCCTTGCCGAGCAGGAAGCCCAGGGTGAACCCGACAGCCGTGGCCAGCGGCGCGAAGCACTCCGTCCGGGTGCAGGTGCCCAGGTTGGGATTGAAGTCGGCCGAAGTGAACGTCGGGATGCCGATGACCACGGCTCCGATCGCGCCCCCCAGCCACTTGCGGTGGCCGCCGGGACCGGATTCCTGCGCTGCCCCGGGCGTGGGCGGGGGCAGGGTCACGGCCGCCACCAGCACGACGGCGCACACGGCAAGCCCGCACCTGTTCCACGACCGCACCGGACCGCGATCCCGCGCCCGAACCGGTCCTCGCGCACGCCTCCGCGCCGGGCGCCGGCGGCGGCAGGCCGGGCGGCTCACCGCTCCCGCACCTGGAATTCCCGCTCCACCTCGAGCTGGACGCGCGCATTGCGGTCCAGGACCCGCAGCCGCAGCCCGTAGCGGCCCGGCGGCGGCTCGTCGAGCCGGATGTCGAAGTATTCGGGCACCATGTCGCGCGCCTGCACCCGGTTCTGCTTGCGGAAGGTGAGGCGCACCGCCTGGTCGCCCTCGGCGCTCAGCCCCCAGCGGTCCGCCAGCTCCCCCAGGAGCTGCAGGAACGAGCCGGTCCGATGGATCTCCTCCACCGTCACCGCCAGCTCCAGGTCGTAGGACGCGACCTGGTTGGAGTCGGGAAGCAGGTTGTAGAGCTCGAAGTAGACCCCGATGTCGTCGTCGGGGGCGTAGGTGAGCGTGGGCTCGGGCACCATGCGGAAGTCGGTTCGCGTGCGCGGAGGGTCCACCAGAACCTCGAGCGACCGGGTCAGCAGGATGTCGCTTACGCTCGGTTCACCGGCGGGAAAGCTGCGCGCGTCGACGCGTGCCCGGTGCACGGCCGCCGCCCAGCTGAGCGGATCGCGCGCTTCCGCCGACACGATGTGCGGCTGCCCGGCGGGCACGGTCGTGCGCCAGTTCAGGGGAAGCGCGCGGCTTTCCTCGAAGGTCACCTGCCGAGCCTCGGTAACCCGGCGAATCTCCGCCCCGTCCGGCTCGACCACGAAGAGGCCCGTCTCGAACGTGGCCGCCGCCGCCCCGACTGTCTGCCTGAGCGAGTCCAGGGGAACCGCTGCGTACACTTCCAGATCGATTTCGTCGCCGACGCCGCGGAAGCGCGCGATCTGAGCGGGCACCTGCAGGAGCGCGGGAAGCGACGGCGCCGTGAAGCGCGCGGGCTGGCGTGCCCGGTAGTTCTCGGCGTAGAAGCGGAAGTCGTTGGCGAAGGTGGCTCCCCGGTATCCCGGCATGCCCCGGAACACGAACACCGGCCCGTTCCTGCCGTAGCTCCAGACGGTCGTAACCCGACCGATGGACTCCAGGTCTCCGGCGGTAGTCGTGTTGGCCCCGAAACTCGCCTGGCGCAGCGGCCTTCCGTAGCGCACCCAGATCTCGCCCCGGTCGGTGCGCCATCCCGGGACATCGTACTCGGGCAGGCCGAACCGGAGATCGACGTAGGCCATGCGCGACAGGTACTCGGCCCAGTACTCGTTCGACGGCGTCAGGTAGAGCGGATCCCAAGCCGTCCAGAAGCGCCGGGCCGCGTCGGCCGGATCCGCGCCGGCCCGTGCCTCGAAGATCTCTGCGTCATCCTGCGTGAGCAGCCGCGAGACCGCCAGGAAGTCTGCGCGCACGTCCTCCGGAAGCAACTCGACAGCATACTCGAACGCGCCCGCCGCCTCGTCGTCGCGGCCCTCGGCGTGCAGTCCCAGGCCCAGTGCGAGATAGGCGCTGGGCTCGGAAGGCGCCGCGCGCACGAACCGAAGGGCTTCGGCCGTGAACTCGGCCATGCGCCCTGTGTCGTAGTAGAAGGCCAGCAGATGGGTCGCCGCCCCGGTGTGCGCGGGATTCGCGGTCAGAGCCCGGCGAAAGTGGTCGAGCATGGCCTCGCGCGCGGCGGCCCCCTGCCCCGTGGCGTAGCCCGAGGCCTGGAGCACGTCCCAGACGTAGTTCGCACTCTCGAAGGCGATGTCCCCCCGGAGCTCCGCAATACCGATGGGGAGAAAGCGGCGGTACCGAAACCGGCGCCAGGTTGTTTCGCTGAAGATGCCGAGCTGGTAGTGGACCTCCGCGAGGGTGAGCGCGTCGGCGCGTTGGGCCACGTCAAGCGCCCGCCGCAGCATCCTGCGCGCGTCGACCCGGATCTCCTGCATCATCAGGAGCCTGGCAAGCTCCAGCAGGTACAGGGGATTCTCCGGGTCGTGGCGCACAGCCAGGTCCAGCGCTTCGCGGGCGATCATGCGGCGGCGGAAGTCACCCGTGCCGCCAGCCAGCCGGGCGTGGTACACTCCCTTGAGAAAGTGCGCCTCCGCGTACGCGGGATCCATCGTGACGGCCCGCTCGATATGGCCCAGGGCACGGGCGGTATCGCCTTCCTGCGCCAGCCGGACACCCTCCTCGAGCGCCGCGCGCGCCGCACTGCGCTGAGCCAGGATCCCCTGGGGCAGGGACAGCGCACACAGGAGAAGGAAGGCGGCGATCTGCTTCATGGACGTCCGAAAACCAGGTGCGGCGAGATACGCGGAACTTGCGTGTACCCGCGACCCCCGGCAACTTGCCGCCTCCAAATCCTTTACGCTCGCCGAGCACCGAGCACATGAACTCCACGACCGGTCCGCGCGGCCCCGGCGCGTATCTGGAACTGACCAAGCCCGGGATCGCGTGTTTCGTGATGACCCTGACCGGGGTGTCCTGCTATATCGCGGTCGGCGGCGCCCTCGGGGTTCTGTTGATCGTCCACACGGCGCTGGGGACGGGACTGGTGACGGGCGGCGCGCTGGCGCTCAACCAGTACGCCGAGCGCCGCGAGGACGCGCTCATGACGCGCACCCGCACACGCCCGATCCCGTCGGGGCGCGTCAAGCCACGCGAGGCTCGCGATTTCGGGCTCCTGCTTACCGTGGCCGGGGCCATCTACCTGTGGAACGCCGCCGGCGCGCTGCCCTCGATTCTCGCCCTGCTCTCGAGCGCCCTCTACGTGCTGGTGTACACGCCGCTCAAGACGCGCACCTCGCTCGCGAGCCTGGTGGGCGCGTTTCCCGGCGCGCTTCCCGTGCTGGTGGGCTGGAGCGCGGCGGCGGGCACGTTGTCGGCACAGGCGTTCGCGGTGTTCGGGATCTTCTTCATATGGCAGCTCCCGCACATCCTCGCGCTGGCGTGGATATGCCGGGAGGATTATGCCCGCGCGGGCATCATCATGGCGCCCCCGGGCGATGAGCACGGACGCCTCCTCAGCCTGCGCATGCTGGCGGCCGCCGCCGCGCTGCTTCCGGTGAGCCTTGCGCCCGTCCTGCTCGACCTGACCGGCATCGTATACGCCGCCGGAGCATTGCTGGCGGGCATCGCCCTTCTGGCGGTGACGTTCGCGGCCGCGGGGCGCCTTACGGACCGTCGCGCGCGCCGGGTCTTCCTGGGCACGCTGCTCTATCAGCCCTGCCTGCTGGTGCTGCTGATCGTCGACACCCTGGCGGTCCGCGGATGAATCCGCGCGCGCACGGAGAGCCGCGAGGCACCGGGCTGGCAAGGCGCTTCGTCCGCGGACAGCCGACCCCCTGAACCGGAGCGCGACCGTGAACGTCCTGTCTTCGCCCCTTCCGTTTCCCGCCGGGCGCACCCGGTGCCGTTCATTCCGATCGCGACCATTCATCGCCGCCGTTGCGCTCGTCGCCGCGGGGTTCGGCCCGGCGGCGTCCGCGGCTTCCGCCCAGGAAGAGCCCCGGCCTCGCGCGCGCGAGGTCGGGATCGCGCCCGGCATCTTCGCGCCGGGCCCCTACAATGCGATCACGGACGTGGAGGGCGTGCTGGTGGGGCACGCCACGGTGCGCGAGGGCGACCGCGTCCGTACCGGGGTGACGGCCATCCGGCCGCACGGCGGCAACGTCTTCCGCGACCGGGTGCCGGCCGCAATGCACGTCGGCAACGGCTTCGGCAAGCTGCTCGGCGTGACCCAGGTGCGGGAGCTGGGGGAGCTGGAGACGCCCATCCTGCTCACCTGCACGCTGTGCGTGTGGAAAGCCGCCGACGCCCTCACGGAGTGGATGCTGGCGCGGGAGGGGATGGAGGGTGTGCGCTCCATCAACCCGGTCGTGGGCGAAACCAACGACGGTGGCCTGAACGACATCCGCTCGCGGCCCATCACTCCCGAGCACGTGCGCGCGGCGCTCGAGTCGGCCCGCACCGGCCCGGTCGAGGAGGGGTCGGTGGGGGCGGGCACGGGAACCCGCGCCTTCGGCTGGAAGGGCGGCATCGGCACCAGCAGCCGGGTGGTGCCCGACGAGCTGGGCGGGTACACGGTGGGCGTGCTGGTGCAGTCCAACTTCGGCGGCATCCTCTCGATCGCCGGGGCGCCGGTGGGACGCGAGCTGGGCCGCTACTCGTTTCAGGGGACGGCGCCGGGAAGCGACACACCCTTCGGCGCGGACCAGGGCGAGGCGCAGGGAGGCGGAGACGAGGGGCAGGGGTCCATCATGATGGTGGTGGCGACGGACGCGCCCCTCTCCCCCCTCAAGCTCGAGCGCGTGGCGCGGCGGGCCATGATGGGGCTGGCGCGCACCGGATCGTTCGCCGGCAATGGTTCGGGCGACTACGTGATCGCCTTCTCCACGGCATCCGGGGTGCGGCGCGGGGGAGACGAGGTGCTGGCTGTGGAGGAGGTCGCCAACAGCCGCATGTCGTCGCTCTTCCTGGCCACCGTGGAAGCCACCGAGGAGGCCGTCTACAACTCGCTCTTCAAGGCCACCACCGTTTCGGGGATGGGGAACACCGCGGAGGCCCTGCCCATCGAAGAGACGCTGGAGGTGCTGCGGCGGTACAACGTCATCCCCTGAGACCTCGGCCCGGCCGAGCCGAGGTGAGCGGCGCGTGGCCGCCTACCCCAGGCGCGCGGACTTGACGTAGGAGATCTGGTCCAGTTCACGCAGGCGATCCAGCAGCTCCTGCGTGATCTCGCCATCCACCGAGACCGCCGCCATGGCGTCCCCGCCCGGCTCCAGGCGGGCCTGGTGGTATCCCGCGATGTTGAAGCCCATGGACGCGAGCACCGTGGCCACTCCCGCGATCACCCCGGGCTTGTCCTGATTGCGCACGATGACGATGGATCCGCGCGGCTCCAGGTCGATGGAGAAGCCGCCGATGCCGACGATGCGGGGGTGGGTGTCCTCCAGCAGCGCTCCCGCGACGCGCAACCGGCCGCCCTCCGCCTCCACCTCGGTGACCAGGTACTCGGAATAATCCGGATGCCGGGTCGCTCGCGCCGCCACCACCCTCATGCCGCGCGCTTCGGCGAGACGGGCCGCGTTGACGGCGTTTACGCGCGTTCCTCCGACGATGTCCTCCAGCAGCCCGCACAGCACCGCGGCGGTAAGCGGGCCGGGCGCTTCTTCCGAGGCACCGCTGTAACGCACCTGCACCCCCCGGATGCCTCCGGAAGCCAGCGCGCATGCGAGACGCCCGATCCGGGTTCCCAGCTCCAGCAGGGGACGCAGCTTGCGCAGCGTCGCGCCGTCGATGCCGGGCGCGTTCACGGCCCGGGAGAGATCGCCGTCGAGCAGCGCTCCCCGAACGGCCGACGCGATCTCGGAGGCCACCAGCTCCTGCGCCTCCGCGGTGGAGGCCCCCAGGTGGGGACTGAGGATGAGGTTCGGGCTCCCCAGCAGAGGGCTGGACGCCGACAACGGCTCCTGGCGGAAGACATCCAGCGCGGCACCCGCCAACCATCCCTCCCCGAGGGCGTGGGCGAGCGCGTCCTCGTCCACCACCCCGCCGCGAGCTGCGTTGACGAGGCAGGCCGACGGCTTCATTCGGCGCAGTTGCTTCGCCCCGATCATGGAGGTGGTGGAGGGAGTGAGGGGCACGTGGAGGCTGAGGAAGTCCGCCTGCTCGATCACATGGTCGAGGCCGCTCGGCTGCGCGTCCAGCTCCTCGGCGCGGGTTGCGGGCAGATAGGGGTCGTAGACCAGCACCCTCATGCTGAAGGCGCGGGCGCGGCGCGCCACCTCCCCGCCGATTCTCCCGGCGCCGACCAGTCCGAGCGTCTTGCCGTTGAGCTCGACCCCGGCGAGTCCCGGCGTCTTCCATGTCATCTCGCGCACCGACCGATCCGCGGCCACGACCTTGCGCGCGAGCGCCAGAATGAGCGCAAAGGTGAGTTCCGCGGCGGAGACGGTGTTGCCCGCGGGCGCGTTCAACACCGGGATGCCGCGCTCGGTGGCGGCGTCGAGGTCGATGTTGTCCACGCCGGCTCCTGCCCGCCCGATGACCTTCAGATTGGAGGCCGACTCGATCAGTTCCCGGGTGATCCGGGTGGCGCTGCGCACGATGATGGCGTCCACCCCGGCCATCGCCTCTTCCTTCTCCGCCGGCGGGCGCTCCGCCAGCCAGCGCACCTCGAAGCGCCCGTCGCCGGTGAGCGCGCCGAGCCCGGAGGGCGAGACCTTGTCGGCAACACCGACCACGTACCGCCGGCCAAGCGTGCTCATCGGCTTCCTCCGGCAAGCCCCTGCCCCAGGGGTGCCCGCAGGACCTCCTCCAACGCCCCCAGCACCCGATCCAGTTCCTCCACCGTGTGATCTCCCATGTGGCCGATGCGCACCGAGCGCGGCTTGAGTCTGCCGTATCCCGCTCCGATCACGAACCCCCGCTCCTTCATCGCCTGCGCAACCTCCGGACCGGTCCGCCCGGGGGGCAGGAGCAGGCAGGTCACGGTGGGCGAGCGAAAGCCGTCAGGCGCCAGCACCGACAATCCCGCATCGATGCACTCTTGCGACGCGTCCGTCCAGTCGGCGCACCTGCGCGCCATCGCCGCGTGACGCCCCCAGCGTCCCTCCAGGCCCTCCGCGGAGATGTGGCGCAACTGCTCCGCCAGCGAATACATGAGCGTCACGGCGGGCGTATTCGGCGTCTGTTCCTTCGCCAGCGCGTTGTAGAACGCGACCAGATCGAAGTAGACCCCCTTGCGCGCCGCGTTCGCGGATCGCTCCAGCATGCGCTCCGACGCGACGCCGAACGCCAGTCCGGGCGGCAGCGCCATCGCCTTCTGGGAACCGGCGAGCACGAAATCGAGGCCCCGGTCGTCCGCCTGCACCGGGGCGCCTCCCGCACTGGTAACGGCATCGACCAGCACCAGCGTACCCGGGAACTCCCGCACCGCCGCGGCCAGATCGGCGATCGGGTTGAGCGCCCCGGTGGAGGTCTCGGAATGCACCATGGTCACGGCGTCGTAGCGCCCGGCGCGCAAGCGGGCCCGCACCGCATCCGGATCGTGCACGCCGCCCCAGGGCGCCTCGAGCACGTCCACCTCGAAGCCGCACGCGCGTGCGATGCGGGCGAAGCGCTCGGAGAACGCCCCGTTGACCAGCGACAGCACGCGCTCCCGCACACCGTTGCGCACCGCCGCCTCCATGAGGCCGGTGGCGGAAGAGGTCGACACCAGAACGGGCCGCGATGTGCCAAACACCTCCCGCAGCCTTGGCTGAATCTCGCGCATGAGGGCGTTGATGGGTTCGCCGCGGTGCCCGATCAGAGCCCGCTTCTGGGCCGCCAGCACCGCCGGCCGCACCTCTGTGGGACCGGGTAGAAAGAAGCGGCCGAACCCGTTCTCACCGTCCAGACCGCCACACGCCGTCGAGTTGTCGGTCATGGTCTCATCTTCTGCGGCGCGCCGCCTTCCGGCGGGCCCCGGCATCCAGGATTCGCTTGCGCAGACGGATTGCGACCGGGGTCACCTCGATGAACTCGTCGTCCGCGATGAACTCCAGAGCGGATTCCAGCGTGATGGTCCGGGGCGGCTCCAGCCGGATGTTGTCGTCCGCGGCCGCCGCCCGGATGTTGGTGAGCTTCTTTCCCTTGCACATGTTGACGTCCAGGTCGCCCGCGCGGACGTGCACGCCCGCGATCATGCCCTCGTACACCGGGGCGCCGGGTCCCAGGAAGAAGGTGGCGCGCTCCTGCAGGCCGAAGATGGCGTACGCCACCGCGACGCCCCGACGGTCGGCCACCACGGCGCCACGCTCGCGTCCGGGAAGCGCCCCCGCCCACGGCCCGTACTCCAGGAAGCGGTGGTGCATCAGCCCGTCCCCGCGGGTGTCGGTGAGGAACTCGGTGCGGTAGCCGAACAGGCCGCGCGCCGGAATCCGGAAGCGCAGGC
This sequence comes from Gammaproteobacteria bacterium, assembly GCA_009841185.1. Classification (GTDB taxonomy): domain Bacteria; phylum Gemmatimonadota; class Gemmatimonadetes; order Longimicrobiales; family Gaopeijiaceae; genus BD2-11. The sequence continues at coordinate 10,324 of VXMG01000031.1, read as the reverse complement.
GAATCGGCCCCCGGCCCGTCGGTCTCATCTCCAGCATTTCACCCCGCCGCGCGCCCAGTTTCTCGATGACGGTGCCTACGCGGGCCTCCGGCGTCTCGGCCACCAGCTCCTCGTACGGCTCCAGAGCCTCGCCGGCGGGGCCCTCGCGCATGAGCACACGAGGACGAGAAACCTGGAACTCGTAGCCCTCGCGGCGCATGGTCTCCATGAGGATGGAGAGGTGCAGCTCGCCCCGCCCGGCGACCCGGAAGGTATCCGGATGGTCGGTCGCCTCCACCTTCAGGGCGACGTTGCGCTCCATCTCCCGGAAGAGCCGCTCGCGGAGCTGGCGCGTGGTCACGTACTTCCCCTCGCCCGAGAAGGGCGAGTCGTTGACGACGAAATCGACCGAAATCGTGGGCCGCTCCACGGCGATGCCGCTCAGGCGCTCGAGGTGCTCCGGATCGGCCAGCGTCCTGCCGATCTCCACGCCCGAGACGCCGGCCACCGCCACGATGTCTCCCGCACCCGCTTCCGCGATGTCCACGCGCTCCAGACCGTCGAATCCATACACCTTGAGGGCGCGCGAGCGGGCCGCGTCATCCTCCTCGACCATGCCGGCCACGCCCATTGGCAGCAGCGCCACTTCCTGGCCGGGCCGGATGCGCCCGCGCTCGACGCGGCCGATCGCGATGCGTCCGACATAGGAGGAATGGTCCAGCGTCGAGACCAGCATCTGGAAGGGCCCCGCCGTTTCCACGGGCGGAGCGGGCACGTGATCCACGACGGCCGCGAACAGCGGCGCGAGATCGGCGCCCCGGCCGTCGGCATCCGGTGTCGCCCATCCTTCCCGGCCCGAGGCGTACAGGAAGGGCGCGTCGAGCTGCTCGTCGGAGGCCTCGAGGTCCATGAACAGCTCCAGCACCTCGTCGTGGACCTCTTCGGCGCGCGCGTCCGGGCGGTCGGCCTTGTTGATGACCACCACCGGCGCGTGGCCCAGCTCCAGCGCCTTGGCCGTCACGAACCGGGTCTGGGGCATCGGCCCCTCGGCGGCGTCGACCAGGATCAGCACCCCGTCGACCATGCGCAGGATGCGCTCGACCTCGCCTCCGAAGTCGGCGTGGCCCGGAGTGTCCACGATGTTGATCTTGAACTCGCCCCAGCGCACGGAAGTGTTCTTGGAGAGGATCGTTATGCCCCGCTCCCGCTCCAGCGGATTCGAATCCATCACCCGCTCGCGCACTTGCTGGTTTTCGCGGAACACCCCTGCCTGGCGGAGCATCTGGTCCACGAGGGTAGTCTTCCCATGATCGACATGGGCGATGATGGCAACGTTGCGGACCTTCATGCGGGGTCGGGGTTTGCCGGAACGACGTCCGGGAATGACGGATGCGCGAAGCCCGGCGGGACCTCTAGCGATCCTCTCGCCTGAGGACGCGCCCCGCGCGCTCGCCGGTGAAGGCGCCGTCGCGGATCGCCGCCGTGCCGTTGACGAAAACGTGCACCATACCCTGCGACAATTGGTGCGGGTCCGTGTAGGTGGCGAGGTCCCGGACCTCTTCCAGGTCGAAGACCACGATGTCCGCGACCGCTCCCGTTACCAACCTTCCTCGACCTTCCAGGCCAAAGACGTCCGCGGGAAGCGACGTCATGCTGCGGATCGCCGCCTTCAGGCTCACGGTTCCGTCCTCCACCACGTACTTTCGCAGCTTGCGCGCGAAGGTGCCGTAGGCGCGCGGGTGCGGCACGCCCACCTCCCACTGCGGCAGCGCGCCGTCCGACGCGGTCATCGTCCAGGGCTGAATCATGAAGGCGGCGATGTCGTCGTCGTTCATGTTGAAGGAGACCACCGAGGCGCCCCCCTCGGCAATCAGCTCCAGAGCCGCGTCCAGAGGATGGAGGGAGCGGGCGATGGCGACATCCTCCAGGGTGCGGCCCTCGATCGAAGGCTCAGGACGGAAGCGCCGGAACTGGAGACGGTCGGCTCCTCCGCGGCGCGCGAGATTGGCTTCCATTTCCTTGCGGATGCGTGCGCGCGTGGCGGGATCGGCGAGACGGGCCATGAGTGAATCGCCTCCCCCCGCCTGTGCCCAGCGCGGCAGAAGCGCCGCCGAGAGCCCGGTCGAAGAGGCCTCGTACGGGTACTGGTCGGCGTACACCTCGACGCCCTCCGCGCGGGCCGCCTCTATCGCGGCGATCACCTCCGCCGACTTGCCCCACGCCGGCGGTCCCAGCGCCTTGATGTGGGTCACCACCCCCGGCAGTCCCGCCGAGCGCGCCACCGCAATCACTTCCTCCACTGCCGCCATCAGCCCGATGGTGTAGTCGGATTCGTCGCGGATGTGGCTGGTGTAGACGCCACCGTACTCGGCCGCGACCTTGGCGAGGGCCGTCAGCTCACGGGTGTCCGAATAGCTTCCGGGGGCGTAGAACGGTCCGGACGACATGCCGAACGCCCCTTCCTCCATGCCGGCCCGCACCAGCGCCTTCATCTCCGCCAGGTCGTCGGGGCCCGGCAGCCGATCATCCATCCCCAGCACCGCCCTGCGCACCGATCCGTGGGGCACCAGCTGCGCCACGTTGACCCCGAGCCCGTCTTCGAGCAGCACCGCCCGTTGGAGGGCCAGGTCCACCAGTCCTCCGCCGTCGGGGTTCACCACCACCGTCGTGATTCCCTGCGCCAGCAGGGGCTCGGCGTGGCTGCGGTCTTCCGTGTCGAGTCCCGAGCCCGCGTGCGAATGAACGTCGATGAACCCGGGAGCGACGTGGAGCCCGGTCACGTCGAGAATGCCGCGGGCATCGTAGCCGGCAAGATCGCCCATCGCCGCGATCCGGTCTCCGGCGAGGGCCAGGTCCGCAACGAATCCGGGTTCGTCTCCCGCGGCATGCAGCGTCCCGCCCCGGAGGATGACATCGAACTCGGGAGCGTCGCCCGACGAGCACGCGCTCGCGGTCAACGCCAGGAGAAGGTTCAGCGCACGGCGGCGCGGGGCGTCAACAGCAGTTCCCATCTCCAGATTCCCTTGGCAGCGGTCGGCGCCGCTTCTCGTTCAGTTGCGAGGTGCCGCCGCGCTCCCCTCCCAGTCCGGATCCGCGGCACCCGTCCAGGAGGAGGCGGTGGCGTCGTACGACATCCCGTGGATGCGTCCGAACGCGCCGGAGCGTGGCACCTCCTGCACCGCGAAACCGAGCTGACGCAACTCCGCGATGACCTCCGGGGACCAGCCGATATCCGGGGAGGTCTCCATCTGGAATCCGCTCTCGGAGCCCGTTGGGTTCAGCGATCCCTGCATCGGATGAAGGCGTGCGGCGGCCAGCGCCTCGGGAAGGGAAAGCCCCTGATCGATGACCCGGCACACCGCCTGCACGACGGCCGAGACGATGCGTGCTCCCCCGGCAGCGCCCAGCACCAGCATCGGGTCGTCGCCGTCGAGTACCATGAACGGGGCGATGTTGGAGCGCGCCCGCTCGCCCGCTTCGAGGCGGCCCAGATACCCTCCGAGGGTCGCCGCGTAGAGGAAGCCCAGCCCCGGCGTGGCGATCTTCGAGCCCATCGCCGGCCCGATGGTCTGGGTGAGCGCGACCGCCATGCCGTCGGCGTCCGCGGTCGAGAGGTGCGTGGTGTGCCCCTCGTCGTCCGGGCCGGCGAAGTAGGCAGCCACGGGCTCCGGGGAGCTCCGGGGCGCGGCTGTGGGCTCCGGCCCCATGGCCGCCGCCGCCACCGGCAGGCGGACGCGTTCGGCTTGCTCGCGCGCCCATTCCGGCGACGTGAGCAGCTGCCACGCGTCGGGTCCTCGATGGGTGCGGGCCGCCTCGAAGCCGAGCGCAAGCGCCTGCCCCACCACCAGGGCCCACGTCGTCTCGTCGGCCCCGGCCATGTCGAAGTTCTCGATGATCTGAAGGATGCCGATCGTCATGGCCCCGGCCGCCGGGGTGAACGTCCCCACCAGCTCGTGGCCGCGGTAGCTGCCCCGCACCACGCGGGAATCCTCGGCGCGGTAGCCGGCAAGCGCGGCGGCCGTGACGTGTCCGCCCGCGTCCACGATGTCGTCGGCCATGGCCCTGGCGATCTCGCCCCGGTAGAAGGCGTCGGCGCCTCCGGAAGCGATGCGGCGCAGCACCATCGCCAGATCGCTCTGCACGAAGTGGTCGCCGGCGTCGTACGGCGATCCGTCCGGCTCGATGTAGTACAGGGTCGCGCCCTCGGATTCCCGCAGTTGCTCTGCAGTCGACGCCTGGCGGGCGGCTTCACCGGGCAGGAGCGCGAAGCCCTCGGAGGCGTACCGAATGGCCGGCTCCATTACGGTGGCCAGCGGAAGCGTGCCGTGCTCGTCGAGGAGGCGGGTGAGCCCCGCGACGGCTCCCGGCAACCCCACGGTGGGATACCCGTAACCGGCCTGAGGGGCCGTGTCGGGATCGTAGGTGTCCGGCGCCTGAGTGGTGGCGTCGATGCCGTGAAAGGTCCCTTCCGCGGTTCGCACCAGGATCTGGGTGCGCCCGCCGATCGAGTTCATGCTCGGCTCCACCACCGATACCGCGAACGCCGCAGCCACAGCGGCATCGGCCGCGTTGCCGCCCCGTTCGAGCATCTCGACGCCCGCGGCGGTCGCAAGCGGTTGGGCCGCGACCACCATCCCCCGGCTCGACTGCGCCACCTGATCGGTGGTGGGCTCGACGCGCGTCGGCGCAGTCCCGCCACATCCCCACAGCAGAACCAGCGAAACGGCAAGACAGCGAGAGGAGTGCGATGCCCTCATGAAACCTCCCGTCTCACGCAGACGCGGCGCGGACTACATTCGATCCGCAGGTCCCGCGTCCCCGGATGTCAGTCCACCTGGAGGTACCCGTGCTCTTCCAGCAGCGCTCTGAGCCGAGGCTCGCGGTCAGGCAGACGCGTGCGGCTGACCTGGCGGGCGAGCGCGATCCGGTCTACTTCCGAGACGCGATCCAGGATCGCGATGGGCGTCCCATACCGGAGCAGGATGCGCTTGGCGTCCACCGCTACGGAATCGATCACCTTCTCATGGGGCGCGGATTCAGGCACGCTCACCTCCAACTCGTCCAGGACCTCGAAATCGGCGGGTCGAAACCCCGTGCCAGGCACAACGGCACAGAATGAGAAAGATATGTTTCCTCGCCCTTTCCGCCAAGCTCGGTGCCGCTTCAGCCACTCCCCAGCATGAGCCCCGCCGTCCAGAACAGATCGTGCTGCGTGGTCTCCACGTCGTTGTCGGCGAAGATCGGGCTGATGTAGTCGGAGAGTTCGGTGACGATGCGCAGCGGACCCATCCTCACCTCGATGCCCGCGCCGAGCAGCATGGTTCTCCGGGTCTGATCGTGCAGGGGCGACCGGTGCAGCGCGTCCAGCGACTCCAGGTCGTAGTGCTTCACGCCACCGCCACCCAGCAGGTACGGTTGAACCGGAACGCCGCTGGGAAGCGGGCGGAAGACGAGGGCGGCGGTGGCGTTGAGGAGGTTGTTGCGGGCCTCGCACTCCGGACACATGCCGGCCTGGACGGCGAGGTCCGCGCTCGTCGCGTACGCCAGCGTCGCGCGCCCCGAGATGGGCCCGGAAACGGCGAGTTCCAGCCCGAGGGAGTAGGCGAAGCTCCGTTCGCGCTCGCCGAACTCGACCGCCTGCCCGAAGCCGGCATCTGTCAGAAGGCCCAGATCCTGGGTGGGCACGTAGTATCCGGCCTGGAAGATCAGGTAGCCCCCCTGGGCCCTCGCGCCCGCCGGCGCCAGCGCAGTGGAGAGGCATCCCGCAAGCAGCACCAGCGCAGTCGCCTTCGATCCGTGTCCGATTCTCATGTGCGCATCGCTCCCCGTTGGTCAGGTTGGTTGGGCGTCGTGCCCCGCAGCCGGCCTCGACCGGGACGGCTGGAGGTGCTCCGGCAGCGCGGGAAAGGACAGGTTAGATTGTGGCCCCGCCCACGCAACAACAACCCGCGATGGCTCAAACGTCCCGATTCTCGCCTTCGATCGAGGATTACCTGAAGGCGATCTTCGCCCTCACGGAGCACGACGATACCGCAACGACCAGCGATATCGCCAGCACCCTGGGCGTACAGCCCGCGTCGGTAAGCGGAATGGTGAAGCGCCTGGCCGACCTGGGTGTCGTGGAGCACGAGCCCTACCGCGGCGTCGGCCTCACGCCCAGCGGCCGCCGCGAAGCGCTGCGCATCGTTCGTCGCCATCGCATCATCGAAACCTACCTCAGCGTGCGCCTCGGCTATTCCTGGGAGGATGTGCACGACGAAGCCGAGCGGCTCGAGCACGCCGCCTCCGATGAGCTCATCGAGCGCATGGCCGACGCACTGAAGAACCCGCGCCACGATCCCCACGGCGCCCCCATTCCGACGCCGGGGGGCGAGATCGATTCGACCAGCTATCCGACGCTGGCGGATTCCGACGCCACCGGCCCGATTCGGATCCGCGCGGTGCGCGACGATGAGCCGGAGAGGCTGCGCTATCTGGAGGCCAGAGGGCTCCTGCCCGGCGTGATCCTGGCGGTGGAGGAGAGGGCTCCGTTCAACGGCCCCGTGACGGTGCGCCTGGGCGGGCCCGACGGCGACAGCCAGGCCATCGGCTTCGACCTGGCGCGCTGCATCTTCATCGACCAGGAACCGGCCGGACAATCCGCCGACGAGTCCGCGCGGTCCCTCTGACGTCCGAGGCCGTCAGGGCACCACAAGCGCCTTCGTGACCCGCAGCGCGGCCACATCCTCGAGCGCCTGCTGCGTGCTCTCGAGCGGATAACGCGCCCCGATCACCTCGGCGAAGGGCATGCGATCGAGGTGTCGGGACAGCAGCCGCAGGGCCCGTACCAGATGATGGAAGTCGGTTCCCCACTGGCCCCGCACGTCCACGTGTTTGCGGTTGATGTCGGTGTGGGGATTGATGTCGACCGGCCCGGCGTCCGTGTAGTGCCCGGCCACGACATAGCGGCCCCCGTCGCGGACGAGCGCGAATCCCTCGGGGATGGCGGCCGGGTTGCCGCTGGCCTCGATGACCAGGTCGGCCCCGCGCCCCCCGGTGCAGGCCATGACCGCGTCGAGGCGCTCCTCCGGCGTTGTTCCCGACACCGAGAGCGTGACCCCCGCTCCCATGCGCGCGCCGAGCGTCAGGCGGGCGTCCGGATCGCCGATGAGCACGACCTCGGCCGCGCCCGAGAGACCGGCGAAGGCCGCGGCGGCCAGCCCCACCGGACCGGCCCCCTGCACCACCACCACGTCGCCCATGCGCGCCTCGGCGCGATCCACCGCCGCGAAGCCGGTGAAGAGCCCGCACCCGCCCCCGATCACGTCGTCCGCGTCGAGGTTGCGCGGCAGCTTGAGGATGCGCACGCCCGGCTGCAGGTAAATGCGCTCCGCCCAGCCCCCCAGCAGCCCTTCCGCCAGGGTGTAGGTGATGCCGTACACCTTGCGCGCCGGACACCGGTTGGGCTGGCGCGCCACCAGGCAGTGGTAACAGCGGTAGCAGGTCTCGTGCACGTCCAGGAAGGTCACGACATCGCCGGGCGCCAGCGGCCGCCCTACCGCGTCGTGCCTCACCCCGCGCGCCTCGGCCACCCTGCCCACGCTCACGTGACCGGGGATGATGGGGTAGGGCACCCCGGCCAGCCGACCGTGCCACAGGTGCACATCGGTCCCACACACCTCGCTGGCGATGGTCTCCAGCAGGACGGCGCCGGGCTCCAGGTCCGGGTCGGGGAGAGTCCGGACCTCCATGGGCTCGTGCGGGCCGGTCATGACGGCAGCGCGAACAGGCATGAGTCAGGCTACCGCGCAACCGCCTCCAGCGGCTCGCTCACCCCCCTACCGGTCCATCACCGGCACGCCCGCGTTCTTCACATACATGTCCATCCACTCCACCATCTCGGCCAGCGCATGCATCACCGATTCACGCCCCCGGTAGCCGTGGCTCTCGTGGGGAAGCATCACCAGCCGGGCCGTGCCTCCGTTGCCCTTCATCGCGTGGAACATGCGCCGTGACTGCACCGGGAAGGTCCCCGAGTTGTTGTCGGCTTCGCCGTGGATGAGGATCATCGGCTCGTTGATGTCGTCGGCGTGCATGAACGGCGACATCGCGAAGTAGACGTCGCCCGCCTCCCAGAAGGTGCGGCGCTCGTTCTGGAAGCCGAAGGGCGTGAGGGTTCGGTTGTACGCGCCGCTGCGCGCGATGCCGGCCTGGAACAGGTCGGAGTGCGCGAGCAGGTTGGCGGTCATGAAGGCGCCGTAGCTGTGGCCGCCGACGCCGACCCGGCCGCGGTCGGTGACGCCCATTTCGACCACCTTGTCCACCGCCGCGGCAGCAGAGCTGACGAGCTGATCCACGTAGGTGTCGTTGGGCGTTTCCTCGCCGATGATCGGCATGGTGGGTCCGTCGAAGACGGCGTACCCCTGGGTGAGGAAGAAGAGGTGCGAGGCGCCGCCCACGCGCGTGAAGCGGCTGGGCGAGCCGCGCACCTGGCCGGCCACGTCGGGGTTCGAGTACTCCCGCGGATAGGCCCACACGATGGTGGGCAGCCGCGTCCCCTCCTCGTAGTCCGCGGGCAGGTAGAGCGTGCCGGAGAGCTGCACCCCGTCCTCGCGCTCGTAGGTGACGAACTGGCGCGTCACGTCGGAGAGTTCGGGATGGGGGTTATCGAACCGCGTCAGTTGCCGGCGGTCCTCGGAACGGGTGTCGCGCACAAAATAGTTGGGCGGCTCGAGAGGCGTCTCGTACTGCGTGAGGACGCGGCGGCCGTCGTCGTCGAGCATGGCGACCACGGACTCATAGCTCCCGGGAGCCGCCTGGAAGAGGCGTTCGCTCTCGCCGGTGGCGAGATTCACGCGGTCCAGGAAGGGATGGTCGCCGGCGTCCGAGGCGCCCGCGCCCGTCAGGAAGATCCAGTCGCCATCCTGTACGATGAGCGACTCGCCGTTCGCCGCGCGCCGCGTCACCGGGCTCCCGGGGTCGCCGTAGCGGTCCTGCGAGTTGCGTTCCCAGATCAGCCTGGGTTCGTCGCCGCCGTCCACGTCGATCTGCCAGGTGCGGACCATGTTGGACCGTCGCCACGACTCGGTCAGCAGCGCGAGACCATCCTCCCCGCGCGAGAGTCCCGCGTAGCGGAGGGCCGTGCGCGCCAGCTCCGCGGCATCGCCGTCGAACGGCGCAGCCAGCCGCATCACCTGGTCGCGGTGCTCGGCCTCCGTCCAGGGATCGCCCCCGTCCAGTGCCTCGACCCACATCAGGGTGTGGTCCTCCCCGGGCATCCAGCGGTGTCCGCGCGGACCCTCCTCCACACCTCCGATGGGGGCTCTGTCCGCGAGCGGGAGCGCCGCGACTTCGGCCACCACGCCGCCGTCCCGGCTCCAGATTTGCAGCTCTTTCGGGAAGCGCGAATCCGGCACCAGGTACGAGAAGGGGCGCACCGTCCTCTCCGCGAGGATGTACGCGCCGCTGGGCGAGCGGCTGAGACTCCAGATCCCGGGCTCCCCGAGCGTGCGCACCGTCCCGTCGTCCGCGTCCACCAGCGCGGGCTGGGAGGTTGCAAAGTACTCGTACAGCGCCTCCCCATGGGAGTCTTCGATGAGATCCTGGTAGGTGCGAACCGGGGCGGTCCTTCCTTCGGCTTCCTGGATGACCGGGCCGCCGGGGACCGGGGGCGCCATGGGAGAGGGGCCGCGTCCCGAGGGCACCAGGGTGCAGAGCAACTCGTCCCCGTCGGGCATCCAGTCGCAAGGTGCTCCGCGCACGCCGTTCAGCCGCTCGTCGGTGAGTCTGCGGACAGTGGCCTCCGAGACGCTTCCTGTCCAGAGCTCGATCCCGTCGCTCACGGTGCGCGTGATCGCGAACCGGTCACCTGCGGGAGCAAAGCGTGGCACGCCCCAACCGCCCTCCGGCGCGTCGACGGATCGCTGGGAACCATCGGCGACATTCATCACGGAGAGGGTGGTGGTCAGTCCCGGATCGCGTCCCGTGGAGGGTCCGAAAACCCCGGTGGTCGCCGGATTGATGCGCCGGCCACCCAGGCGAAGCATGGGCTGCGCCATGTCCTCGATCGAGGGCATGCTGCGACGCCCCGTGAGCACGATCCACTCCCCGTCCGGGCTGACGTTCACGAACGGGGGCGGAGGCGCGTCCAGGATGCGCACGATCTCCTGGGGAGGCATGCGATAGCCCTCCTGGGCGGAGGCGTCGTGCGCGGCCGAGCCCAGAAGCGCGGCGGCGCAGGCCGCCACGAGCGTGGCCGGCAACAGTCTCCGTCCTCTGCCGGGGAATCGTCGGGCCGTGGACATGGGGCGGGAGGGGGTGGTGGTCGGGGCCATGGGGGTCTCTCCAGAATCACGTGGCACGCCAG
>VXMG01000130.1:0-21055 GCA_009841185.1 Gammaproteobacteria bacterium | reverse complement strand
CGGGCCCGGGGAGGAACGCTACCGCACCCCGCGCGAGGCTGCGGCGCGGGTCGCCGCGGCGCGCGCGGGCGGGGGACGGGTGTGGGCGGTGGGCACCACGGTGGTGCGGACGCTCGAGAGCGCGGCCGACGGCACGGGCGGGGTGCGGGCGGGGTGCGGCACGACCGATCTCTTCATCCGGCCGCCCTTCGACTTCCAGGTCGTCGACGCCCTGATCACCAACTTCCACCTGCCCCACTCGACCCTGCTCATGCTGGTGGCCGCGTTCGCCGGCCATGAGCGCACCATGGACGCGTATCGCGAAGCCATCGACCAGGGGTATCGGTTCTACTCCTACGGCGACGCGATGGCGATTGCGTGAGCGGCGACGTGCCTTCGGCCTTCTCGTTCGCCGTCGGCGGCCGCGTCGACCGCGCCCGTGCCGGGGTGTTCTCCACGCCCCACGGGAACATCGAGACGCCCGCGTTCATGCCCGTGGGCACCCTCGCCAACGTGAAGATGCTGACCCCGGAGGAACTCAGGGACCTCGGGGCGCGCATGGTGCTGGCCAACACCTACCACCTCTACCTGCGTCCGGGGGCCGAGGTGGTGCGCGAGCTGGGGGGCCTCCACGCCTTCATGCGCTGGCCGGGTCCCATCCTGACCGACTCGGGCGGATTTCAGGTCTTCTCGCTGAGCCGAATCAACCGTATCCACGACGACGGCGTCGTCTTCCAGAGCCACATCGACGGTTCCCGCCACCACTTCACGCCCGAGAGCGTCATCGACGTCCAGCGGGCGCTGGGCGCGGACGTCATCATGGCGTTCGACGAATGTCCGCGCGGCGATGCCGATCGCGCCTCCGTGGCGCGGGCCAACCGGCGCACCCTCGCCTGGCTGGAGCGGTGTGCTCGGCGCTTTCGGGCAACCACCGCGGAGCAGGCGCCCGCTCAGGCTCTCTTCCCGGTCCTGCAGGGCGGCGTCTTCGAGGATCTGCGGCGTGCGTGCGCCGCCGACGCGCGCGGCATCGCGGACTGGCCCGGCTTCGGGATCGGAGGGCTCAGCGTCGGAGAGAACAAGGAAGACATGTGGCGCATCCTGGAGCTGCTGGACGGCGAGCTGCCGGGCAACCGTCCGCGCTACCTCATGGGGGTCGGCTACCCCGACGATCTGCTGGAAGCGATCGCGCGCGGCTGCGATCTCTTCGACTGCGTCGCGCCCACCCGCAACGCGCGTCATGGAACCGCGTGGACCTCCCGCGAGGGCCAGGTGAACATGAAGGGCGCGCGCTTCCGGACGGACACGGATCCCCTCGATCCTGCCTGCACGTGCTATACTTGCCGGCGGTTCGATCGTGCGTACCTGCGCCATCTGCTGGTTGCGGGCGAGGGGCTGGCCCAGCGCCTGATCTCCATCCACAACCTGAGTTTTCTGGTGCAGCTGGCGAGCGAGGCCCGGCGCCGCATCATCGACGGCTCCTTTCCGATGTGGCGCGCGGAATGGCTGCTCCGGTATCGTAGTGCGCGAGCGAAGCAATAGAACATCAACCACCGGCCTTGGGCCGGCGCATCATCGGAGGAACGGATCTTGACACTCTGGATCGCGATATCGGCCCAGCCGCTCCGCCTGTCGCCCCTGGTCGGGGTGCCCCAGGGCGGGGGAGGCGGCTTCGTCTTCTTCATCCAGTTGATCGCGATCATCGCGATCTTCTACTTCCTGCTGATCCGGCCGCAGCGCAAGGAACAGCAGCGTCACCGCGCGATGGTGGCGGCGCTCAAAAAGGGGGACCGGGTGGTGACCGCGGGCGGGATCGTGGGCAAGGTGATTCACGCCCAGGAGCAGCACCTCACCATCGTGACGGCGGAGAACACCCGCCTCGTGATCGAGCGCTCCAAGATCGCGACGCTCACAAATCCGCGGGACTCGTAGCCGTATCGGGATGGCTCTGCGCAGGATCGAGCTGTACGGCAGCGAGGTGTTGCGGCGTCCGGCGGACCCGGTCGACGACGTCGATGACGAGGTGCGTGCGCTGGTGCGCGACATGTTCGAGACGATGTACGACGCCAAGGGCATCGGGCTGGCCGCGCCGCAGGTAGGCATCTCCCGGCGGGTCATCGTGCTGGACGTGGACGAGGAATCCGGCGAGTCGAACCGCGTGGCGCTGGTGAATCCCCGGCTGGCGAGCTGGACGGCGAAGAAGGACAAGCAGACGGAGGGGTGCCTCAGCATCCCCGGAGTGGAGGCGGTCGTGCAACGCCCGGTATCGGTTGTGGTGGACGGCACGGACCCGGAGGGACGGGGTGTGCGACTCGAGGCGGAGGGCCTCTTCGCGCGCGCCCTGCAGCATGAGATCGACCACCTGGACGGCGTGCTCTTCGTCGATCGGCTGAGTCCCCTCAAGCGGCAGTTGCTGCTCAAGAAGTGGAGGAAGCTCCAGGCCGAAGCCGCGGAGCCGTGAGGGTTCTCTTCTGGGGAACGGCGACCTTCGCCCTTCCCTCCCTCCGAAGCCTGGCCGATGCAGGCCATGAGATCGTGGGCGTGGTGACGCAGCCCGACCGCCGCGCCGGCCGGGGACGGCGCCCGCGGCCCACCCCCGTGAAGGAGGCCGCCCTCGCCGCGGAATATCCGGTCTTCACCCCCGAGCGCCCGGGCCGCCCCGCCTTCCTGGCGCGCATGCGCGGCCTCCGGCCGGACCTTTCCGTGGTCGCCGCCTACGGCCACTTTCTGAGCCGCGAGGCGCTGGATCTCCCCGCCCTCGGGTCGATCAACGTGCACGCTTCCCTGCTTCCCGAGTTGCGGGGCGCGGCTCCGGTGCACTGGGCCATCGCGCGCGGCCACCCGGTTACGGGAGTCACGATCATGCGCATGGTGAAAGCCATGGACGCCGGTCCCATCCTGCGGCAGGACAGGACGGACATCCTCTCCGACGAGACCGCCGGCGAACTCTACGGGCGGCTGGCGCGGATCGGCGCCGGCGGGCTGGTGCGAGCTCTGGAGATGATGGCCGCGGGCGCGCTGGCGGAGCACCCGCAGGACCACGCGCGGGCCACCTTCGCGCCCCGTCTCGCCCGACGCGACGCGCGGCTGCAGTGGGCTCGGCCCGCAGGGGAAGTGGCCCGCTGGATGCGCGCCATGGACCCGGCGCCCGGCGCGTGGAGCGAGCTGGGGGGCAGCCCCCTCAAGCTTTTTCGCCCGCGCGTGGTCGAGGGCGATGCGCTTCAGGGAGGAGACGGGCCGGAGCCCGGCACCGTGATCGGGGCGGACCCAGGCAACGGGTTCCGCGTTGCGACCGGGGAGGGCTCGGTAGAGGTGGGCGAGGTGCAGCCTGCCGGCAAGCGGCGCATGCCCGCGCGCGACTGGCTGCGGGGCCGGGCGGCCCGGGCGGGACAGCGGTTGCGATGATTCCCCGGCTGCACGTCGTCACCGACGACCGCATCCTGGCGAGATCGGGCTTTTCCACGGCCGCCATCGAAGTGCTGGAGGCGGGCGGCGCCCGGGTCGCCCTCCATGTGCGCGGGCCGCGCAGTTCGGGGCGCGCGCTGTACCGGACCGCCGCCGACCTCATCCGCCCGGCGCACCGAACCGGCAGCTGGCTGGTGGTCAACGATCGCGTGGACGTGGCCCTGGTGCTGGGCATCCGCCGGGTTCACCTGGGCGGCCGATCGATGCCCGCATCGGTCGCCCGCCACCTTCTCGGACCGGATGCCCATGTGGGCCGTTCGGTCCATTCGGCCGCCGAGGCCGGTGGGGTTGACGGCCGGATCGATTATCTTTTTGCGGGAACCGTGTTCGCGACGCCCTCCCATGCGGGGATCGCGCCGGGCGGAGTCGATGTGGTGAGCGCCGTCGCGGCCGCAAGCCCGGCCCTCGTGGTGGGCATCGGCGGCATCACCGCGGAGCGGACCGCGCGGGTGCTCTCGGCGGGCGCGCGGGGGGTGGCGGTGATCCGCGCCGTGTGGGACGCGGCATCTCCCGGGGATGGCGTGAGGCGTTTCCTGGACTCGTGGCCCGAGGAGTGACGACCACCGGAATGGACGGCAAGGTGACGATCCGCCTGAACGGAAAGGCACGGGAGGTGGCCGCGGACATCACGGTGTCCGGCCTCCTCGACGAGCTGGGCCTGGTCCCCGGGATGGTGGTCGTCGAACGCAACCGGGAAATCCTCGCCCGCGAAAGCTACGCCACGGTGCGTCTGAGCGAGGGCGACCAGCTGGAGCTGGTCCACTTCGTGGGCGGCGGGTGACGTTCCAGCGGTCGGGCACCACGGGGAGCGGAGTTGTGATCCCCGCCAGCTCGCGGAGCCCGATAACTCAGTAGATACCAGTATATGTCAGTAGATACCAGTACCAGCGGACGGAGCCAAGAGGCGGTGATGTCGACACACGCGAGCGCCGACACCCCGTTCGTGGTCGGGGGCAGGAAGTTCGGCTCCCGCCTGATCGTGGGGACCGGCAAGTATCCCGACAACGAAACCATGGTGCGGGCCATCCGCGCCAGCGGCACCGACATGGTGACGGTGGCGGTGCGGCGGATAGACCTCGACCGCACCCGCGAGGAAGGCATCCTCTACCATCTCGACCCCGGCGAGTTCTTCCTCCTGGCCAACACCGCGGCCTGCTACACCGCCGAGGACGCGATCCGCTATGCGAGGCTGGCGCGGGCGGCGGGGTTCAACGAGTGGTTGAAGCTGGAGGTGATCGGTGACGAGACCACCCTGCTCCCGGACACGCAGGCGACCCTCGATGCCGCCCGGGTGCTCGTGGCGGAGGGGTTCAAGGTGATGGCCTACACCAACGAGGATCTCATCACCGCCCTTCGGCTGGAGGATGCGGGGTGCGTGGCGGTGATGCCCCTGGCGAGCCCCATCGGGAGCGGCCTCGGACTGCTCAACCCATACTACGTGCGCGCGATCAAGGAGCGCTGCGAGGTCCCCATTATCGTGGACGCCGGGGTGGGCACCGCCTCGGATGCCTGCCTCACCATGGAGCAGGGGGTGGACGGGGTGCTCATGAACACCGCCATCGCGGCGGCCCGCGATCCCGTGCGCATGGCGGCCGCGATGCGCGGGGCGGTGGTCGCGGGGCGGCTCGCCTACCTGGCGGGCCGCATGGCCACGCGCGAGGTGGCGGTCCCCTCCTCGCCCCCGCTGCCGGAGTAGCGCGCGCGCGGCGAATGGGCGCGGACGGGTCGCGCGATGCCAGAAGAGTCGCGTTCCGGGTGCTCGCCGCCTGCACCCGGGGCCAGCGTCTGGATCGAGCTCTGGACACGCGCGCCGGGGACCTGTCGCCCCGAGACCGGCACTGGGTGCACGCGCTCGCCTACGGAGTGGCGCGGCTGCGCGGCCGGCTGGACTACACGATCGCGCTGCACGCGCGCCGGGGACCTGAACGGCTCGATGCGGCGGTCCTCGAACTGCTGCGAATGGGCGCGTACCAGTTGCACTACATGGAAGGCGTGCCCACGTACGCGGCCGTGTCGTCCACAGTGGAACTCGCGCGCGCGGCCGGTGCCGGAAGGGCTGCAGGACTGATCAACGCCGTCCTGCGCGCCTCGGCGCGCGCGGGATCGCCCGCGGACGCCTTCCCGAGCCGCGAGACCGACCCGGAGGACCACTTCACGCATTGGCACTCCCATCCCCGGTGGCTGGTGCGACGCTGGCTGGCGCGCTGGGGGGCGACCGACACCGAGGCGCTCCTGAGGCATGACAACGGTGTGCCGGGGCTCTTCTTCCGCCCTGTCGGCATCGAACTCGAGCCCGCCCTCGACCGGCTGCGGGCCGCCGGCCTGACCGCAACCGCAGCCGGACTCGACTCCGGTTGCCTGCGTCTCGCGGCCGGGACCGACCCGGCGCGCGTGCTCGGAGCCGTCCCCGGCGTCATCCAGGATCCCGGCGCCGCGCTGGTGGCGCGCTACGCCGACCCGCCTCCGGGCGCCCTGGTGGCCGATCTGTGCGCCGCACCCGGGGGCAAGGCGCTGGTGCTATCGGAACGCGCCCGGTACGTGCTCGCAGCCGACCTCTCCCCGCCCCGCCTGAAGCTCGTGACCGGGTCCGCCCTGCGCCTCGGAGCCCGCGTGGGCGCCGTGGTCGCGGACGCCGGCGCCGCACCCGTGCGCCGGGCCGACCTCGTCCTGGTGGATGCGCCGTGCAGCGGCACGGGCACCCTGGCCCGCCGTCCCGACGTCAGATGGCGCCTGACCGAGACGGATCCCGCGAGGCTGGGCGGCGTCCAGTCCCGGCTCCTCGCGGGCGCATCCCGGGCCGTTTCCGCCGGGGGACTTCTGGTGTACTCCACGTGTACATTGGAGCCAGAGGAAAACGTCGACGTCGTGGAGGGATTCCTGAGCCGGCACCCCGAATTCCGCCGGGAAGCTCCCGAAGACATGGATCCGGAGGTCATGGACGATCGCGGTCACCTGTGCGTCCTGCCGCAGAGCACCGGTTTCGATGGCGCCTTCGCGGCGCGCATGCGGAGAGTCCGATGAGGCTGGGAAGCTCGATCGGCCGGCGCAGACCCACCCGTCGCGGCGGCCGCAAGGGCCGTTCGACGAAAAGGAAGAGACGCCAGGGCTCGCGGAGACGGCGTCCGGCCCGCGCCTTCACGCGGGTGCTGCGCGGCACCGTTCTTCTGGCCGTCATGTTCGGTCTCGGCTATGTGGGCGCCACTCGGGTCGTATTCCCGGTGCCCGCTCCGCCTCCAGACCTGCTGGGCGTGCCCGATCTGACCGGACTCGACCTCCAGGCCGCCGCTGCCCGCGCCGCAGGGGCGGGGCTCGGGCTGGGCGCAGTCGACTCGATGTACCACCCCTCCGCCGCCACCGGCTCCGTCTTGGGCCAGACCCCGCTGCCCGGCCAGCTCGCCCTTCCCGGAGCGGCCATCGAATTCGCCATCAGCCTGGGGCCTGAGCATCGCGCCGTTCCCGACGTGATCGGCCAACACGAACAGAGGGCACGCATCCTCCTCGGGGCGAACGGGTTCTCGGTCGCGGTGGACTCCCTGGAGGACGCGGAGCCCGCCGGCGAAGTGGTCGCGATGGAGCCGGAGGCGGGAACCGCGGTGACCCTGCCTTTCGAAGTGCGGCTCGCGATCAGCCTGGGGCCGCCGGTGGTGGAAATGCCGATCCTCCTCGGACTGAGCGAGGTGGAAGCCTTCCTCCTGCTCGACTCCCTCGGGCTCTTCGTCACCGAGATCGAAATGGACGCGCTCACGAGTTTGGAGGCGGGCGTGGTGGTCGAGCAGGATCCGCTCCCGGCGAGCACCGTGGAGGTGGGGTCCGAAGTGCGGCTGGTGATCGGCGACCGCGAGTTGCTGCCGGCCGACCTCCCCCGGCCCGACACAGCCGGAAACGCAGGAACAATCACCATGGGTGCGAACATGATAAGGGTGATATCGTTACAGGTTCGATCCGCTGGTTCCGAGAGGCCGTCGACATGACCCACAGACCTTCGCGCATTCCCTATCTGGTGGCCGTGCTGGGGGCCGGTGCGCTCGTCCTCATGGCCTGGGCGGGCCGGGGACGGTTTCAGCCCGTAGGCCTCGGGAGCGACGCCCCGGCCTTCACGATCTCCAACCTCCAGGGAACCCCCGTCTCCCTCGAGGATCACCGCGGCCGGGTGGTGCTGGTCAACATCTGGGCCACCTGGTGCGGCCCCTGCATCGTGGAGATGCCATCGATGCAGCGCCTGTACGAACAGCTCGACGGCCAGCCCTTCGATATCCTCGCCGTAAGCGTGGATGCCGCGCAGGGCGAGCGCGATGAAGCCGGGAATCCCGGCGGCGACGTGGGCCTGTTCGCCCGCGAGCACGGGCTCACCTTCACGATCCTGCACGACGCGTCCGGGCGGATCAGGCAGACCTACCGAACCACTGGGGTCCCCGAGTCCTTCCTGATCGGCAAGGACGGGGTCATCTACAAGAAGATCGCGGGAGCAACCGAGTGGGATTCCCCGGAAAACCTCGACCTGATCCAGAGGCTGCTGGCAAGCTGAAGCTGCCCTGGCAGGCATCCGAGTCGGGGCGCAACTCGACTCCGATGCTTGCCGCGCTTGCGCTTGCGGTCGTGCTGTGGGTGGTCGTGCAGATGGAGCAGCCGGAGCGCCGGGCCTTCGACGGCGTGCCGGTTCGCGTGCAGCTGAACGACCCGCAATGGGCGGTCTCGGGTGCCCCGACGCCCTCCAGCGCGACGGTTCGGCTGGCGGGCACTGCCCGTCAACTCCTGCGACTTGCCGGGAACCAGCCTTCGATCATGGTCCCCGTGGATGCGGTGGGCTCCGCCGACACGTCCCTCGTGATCGATCGCAACTGGGTGCGCCTGCAGGGCATCGAGGGAGTGGTCGTCGAGGCCGTAGAGCCGGCGGTGGTCGCCATCGCCTTCGAACCCATGGTGGCCGTGGAGGTGCCCGTCTCCCCCACCGTGATCGGCGTCCCGCGTGACGAGTTGACGCTGGCCGCGCCCCCCACCGCCTTCCCCGCGTCCATTCGCGTAATCGGGCCGGCGAGCCGGGTCGCGGAGCTCAGCACGATCCGCCTCGATCCCGTGGACCTGTCGCGCATCGCGGGGTCGCAGGTGGTTCGCGTGGGCGTCGGCAACGGCATTTCGGGCGAGTTGATCAGCTTCTCGCCGGACACGGTCGAAGTGCGGGTCGAGCTTGTCGGCAGAGAGGGGTCCGAGGGGCGGTGAGCGATCTCCTCGTTCTCGGCATCGAGACCAGTTGCGACGAGACCTCCGCAGCCGTGCTCCATGGCGCGCACGATCTGCGCTCACACGTGATTCTCTCCCAGGACATGCACGCCGTCTACGGCGGCGTAGTTCCGGAACTCGCCGCACGGGCTCATCTGCAGGTGGTCGACGATGTCGTGGGCCGTGCGCTGGACGACGCCGGATGCATGCTGGCGGAACTCGACGGCATCGGCGTGACTGCCGGCCCTGGGCTGATCGGAGCCCTGCTGGTGGGGGTGTGCTGGGCGAAGGCGGCCGCCTACGCCTCGGGGGTCCCCGTCGTGGGCGTGCACCACATGGAGGCACACCTGTTCGCCCCCCACATCGAGGATCCCGCCGCGGAGCCACCCTTCGTGGCGCTTCTGGTCTCCGGGGGACACACCCTGCTTGTCCACGCAACCGCCTGGGGCAAGTACCGTCTGCTGGGCCGCACCCGCGACGACGCTGCGGGGGAAGCGTTCGACAAGGTGGCGCGTCTGCTCGGGCTGCCCTATCCGGGCGGAGCTCCGCTCGAGGCGCTTGCGACCGAGGGAGACCCGGCCCGGTACTCGTTCCCGCGGCCACTGCTCGCATCCTCCGGAAAGCCGGGCGCGACGGAGGCGCTGGACTTCTCCTTCAGCGGGCTCAAGACTGCGGTCGCGACCCAGGTTGCCGAACTCGAGGCCAACGGCGGCCTCGAAGCGGAGCGCGCCCACGTGGCCGCATCCTTTCAGGCCGCGGTCAACGACGTCCTTGCGACCCGCGCCGCGCAGGCGGTGGAACGCACGGGGACCGACAGGATCCTGGTGGCCGGGGGCGTGTCGGCAAACAGCGCCTTGCGCCGGGAGCTCCGGCGGCGGCATCCGCCCGAGGTCGAGCTCTTTCACGCGACGCCCCGGTTGTCGGTGGACAACGGAGCCATGGTCGCCCGCACAGCGGCGTTTCGCCTGCTCCTGGGGGAGAGTTCGGACCTGGACCTCTCGGCCGACGCTTCGCTCCCGTTCCCCGGGCTGCGCGAATGACTCCCGGCCCTCCCGAAGCCATCCGCGGAGCGGCTTGCCCGAATCCCGTGCGCGCCGGCCCGACCCCACCCTGAACCCCCTGGCTACCCGTGTATCCAATCCTCTTCCGCTTTCCCGAATGGGTGCCGGTGCTCGGCGGAGAGCCGGTCACCTCCTTCGGGGTCATGCTTTTTCTCGCCTTTCTGGCGGCCGGCTACCTGCTGCGCGCGCGGATGAGCGAGACCGGCATCCATCCCGACCGCGCCTGGGACCTTGTGTTCGCCGCAGTCATCGGGGGAATCGTCGGAGCCAAGCTGTACTACGTGTTTCTCAACTTCCCCAGGCTCGTCGAGAATCCGCGCTTCCTGTTCGCGCGCGGCGGGCTGGTGTGGTACGGGGGCTTCCTCGGCGGAACCGCGGCCGTCCTGTACCAGATGAAGCGGCTCGGCCTGCCCGTGCGCCAGACGCTCGATCTGACTGCCCCGTCGATGGCGATGGCGTACGCGGTCGGGCGACTCGGGTGCTTCCTGGTCGGGGACGACTACGGCCGCCCGACGGCCTCGTGGGTGGGAATCCGCTTTCCGCAGGGTTCGCCCCCCAGTTCGGTGGACAACCTGGCCCGCTTCGGGATCGAAACGGATCCGGCTCTGGTGGAAGCCTACGGACAGATCGTGCCGGTACATCCCACGCAGTTGTACGAGATCGCCATGGCGTTGGCGATCTTCGCGATCGTCTGGCGTCTGCGGCACGGCGCGCATCCTCCCGGCTGGGTGTTTGCGCTGTGGCTGGCGCTGGCCTCGGCGGCCCGCTTCCTGGTCGAGTTCGTGCGCGCCAAGGACGACCGCTTCCTGGGCAGCCTGACCATCGCGCAGGTCATCAGCCTCCTGCTGATCGCGGCGGCGGCGGCGGCGATCGTCCGTCTCGCGTCCCGGAACGGAGGATCGCGCCCGAAGAAGGCGAGGGCGCCGTGAGCGATCCCGGTCGCGCATTCACCATACTTCACGGCTCGGACCTGCATTTCGGGCGGCCGCACACGCCCGCGGCGGCCGCCGACTTCCTCACGCTGGCGCACTCCCTCTCGCCCGACCTGATCGCGCTCTCGGGCGACTTCACGCAGCGCGCCAAGAACCGCGAATACGAGGCGGCGGCCGCCTACCTGAAGCGCCTTCCCCGGGTCCCGCTGGTGGTCACACCCGGCAACCACGACGTGCCCCTGTACCGCCTGTGGGAGCGCGCCTTCGCCCCCTTTCGCAACTACCGCCGCTGGATCGCGGACGAACTCGACAGCGAACACGACCTCGGCGGCGCGGTCGTGGTCGCGCTCAACACCACCACACCCGACCGCACCATCGTGAACGGCAACGTGGCCGACGAGCAGCTGGAACGTGCGGCGGCGGCGTTCGCCCGGGCCGGAAACGGGGGCCTGCGTGCGCTGGTGGTGCACCACGCGCTGGTCGGAGCGCCCGAAGGGGATCTCATCGCGGCCCTCCCCCACGCCCGCCGCATCGTCGCCCGGCTGGCCGAAATGGGCGTGGAACTGGTGCTCTTCGGCCACCTTCATCGCGCTTTCATCTCGGTGGGGGTACCGAGCAGTCCGTCGACGAATGGCTCGGGGGAGGCGGATTCGCCCGTGCTGCTGGTATGCAGCGGCACCACGGCGTCCGACCGGGGGCGCGGAAGGGAGAAGGGCAAGAACAGCTGCAACCTGGTGCGGGTGACGAACGACAGGATCGCGGTGACCCGGTACCTGCGCTCGCCCTCGGGGGATGGCTTCCGGCCGGCCGCGCGCGACACCTTCCCCCGCCACGACTTCGCACAGCCACCGTCGCCAGGTACCGCGGGCAGCGCGTGACCGGCAGCCTGCGCGCGCACCCGGGGCGGCGATGCGCCGGGACGGTTCTGGCCCTCCTTCCCGCCTTGCTCGCTACCACAGTCCCCGCGTCGGCGGTCCAGGGGGAACTGGAAGAGGTCACCACGCTTCGCTTCGAGGGCAACGAGGTCTTCTCCGATCGCGCGCTGGGCGCTTCCATCATGACGCAGTCGACCGACTGCCGGCACTGGCTGCTCTCCGTCTTCTGCTGGTCCGGAAGCTCTTTCGCCATCGACGAGCACTTCCTGGGTCCGCGCGAATTCGAACGCGACGTGGTGCGCCTGCGGCTCTTCTACTACCGGCACGGATACCGGGAGGCGCTCATCGAACCGAGCCTCGACCGGAACGGGGACGGGGTTGGGATCACGTTCCATATCGAGGAAGGAAGGCCGGTGCTCATCGATTCCCTGGCGTTCAACGGGCTCGATCCGCCCGGCGACCTGGATCTCCTCGACGATCTGCCGGTGGGCGCGGGAGATCCGCTCGACCAGCTGGTGCTGGGGGCGGCCCGTGATTCGCTCACCATCCGGTTGCGCAACGCCGGGTACGCCCACGCCGAAGTCCTGCTCGACATCCTCATTCCAGCCGCACAGCCGTACGGCGCGCGGGTCAACTTCGATGTCTTCAAAGGATCTCCGGCACGCTTCGGGGCCATCTCGATCGAGGGAAACGAAAGGGTGGACCAGGGCGTCATACTGGGCATGATTCCCTTCCGCGAAGGCAGCGCCTACGACGCCGACCTCGTCTTCCAGGCGCGGCGCAACCTCTATGGCATGGAGGTCTTCAGCAATGTCGCGGTAACGGAGGAACTGGATGCGCAGCCGGACAGCGTAATCCCCGTATCGATCACGGTCGTCGAGGGCGACATTCACCGATACCGCGCGGGAGGCGGCTGGAGCACTGCCGATTGCGTGAACGGCGAAGCCAGCTGGACCAGCCGGAATTTCTCCGGGGGCGGACGCCGGCTGCAGTTCCTCGGACGGCTATCGAACATCCTGAACTCCCCGCTCAACTCGACGCTCTGCCGCGATGCCGGCACCGGTCCGTACGGGCGCTACAACTGGTCGCTCTCGGCCCAGTTCTCCCAGCCCCGTCTCTTCTCGCTGCGCACCACTTTCGCCGCCAACGTGTTCTGGGAGCGGCAGAGTCTGCCCGACCTCTTCGTCCGCCAGAGCCTGGGCGTCGATCTTTCCATCACCCGGGGAGGCGCGCAGGGACGTGCGCAGACGATCTTCTTCCAGCCGACGACGGGGAAGCTGGACGCGGCGGACATCTTCTTCTGCTCCAGCTTCCTGGTATGCGACTTCGAGGGCATCGAGGTGCTCCAGCGCAGCAACTGGCTGTCACCCGTGGGAATCCGCCTCGCGCACGAGGAAATCGGCCAGGGCATCGGTGCCGCCGCGAGATACTCGCTGATCGCCGAGATCGAGCACGCATCCCGCCTGACCGGATCCGACTTCGCCTACAACCTGGCCGTGGGCGAGGCATCCGGAACCCGCGAATTCCTGGAAGGCTGGGTGCTGGCCGGGCGGGTACGCGGGGGAAGGCTGCGCGCCGGAGGATTCGGAGCGCTGGGCCGGGAAGTCGGCTCCGAGATCGCGCACCCGCAGAAGCGGTTCTATTCGGGGGGCGCCACCTCCGTGCGCGGCTTCGCCCACAATCAGTTGGGCCCGCGCGTGCTGTTCGTGGATGTGGAGACGCTGTTGGCTCCCGGAGACGGCGGCCCGGCGCCGTGTACTCCGGATCAGATCATCGACCTCACCTGCGATCCGCGCACCCTTGGCGACGACCGCTTTACGTCCAATCCCACAGGAGGCAGCCGGCTGCTCGAGGGCAACGTCGAGGTGCGCTTTCCGCTCAGCTCCGCAGACTGGCAGGGAACCCTGTTTCTCGACTTCGGCCAGGTCTGGTCCGACGACAGCTCCCGGGATCTCGCGCGCCTCGAATGGGCCCCGGGGATGGGCGTCCGTTACTTCACCGCCATCGGTCCACTGCGGCTGGACGTGGCATACCGGCTGAGCGGGGGCGAGGAGCAGCGCGTGCTGACCTCCGGGATCCGGCCCTACCTTTCCGACATCGATCGCGACGAGGCAAGGCTGGCCGCCGCGCCCGACTTCGTTCGCTCGGGCCGGCTCGAGATCCTTCCGCACCCGGTGCTGTTCGGCGAGTCCGCGAACTGGTCGCTGAGCCGGCTTCAGCTCCATCTCTCCCTGGGACAGGTCTTCTGATGTCCGGTGCAGGGCCCGCAGGGGAAACCGGAACGGGATCCGGCTTCCACGGCGCCCGCGGCCGGCGGGTTCTGCTGATCGGGGGCCTTTCGCTGGCCGCGCTCCTGTGTGCGGCGACGGTGGCGCTGGTGTACACCCGGCCGGGCCAGCGCATCGTTGTGGAGGAAATCCTCCGCCGGGTGTCGGCACGACTGAGCGCCGAGGTCGCGGTCTCGGGAATCCGCTCCCCGAACCTGCTCGCAGGGGTCACCCTGTCCGGCGTCACGATCGCCGAGGCGGGACGACCCGCTTCCTTCCGCGCGGACTCGATCCGCGTTCGCTATTCGCTCCGGAGCCTGTTCGGCGGGGAGTTCGCGCTCGCCGGGCTGGAGTT
Source organism: Gammaproteobacteria bacterium (assembly GCA_009841185.1). Taxonomy (GTDB): domain Bacteria; phylum Gemmatimonadota; class Gemmatimonadetes; order Longimicrobiales; family Gaopeijiaceae; genus BD2-11. The sequence continues at coordinate 6,907 of VXMG01000130.1, read as the reverse complement.
GTGGAATCCCGTGCTGACGGTCGAGCGCGGTCCCGGCGAGGACGAGTCGAACTGGAGCCGCATCCTCTCCGATCCCCGGGAAGCGGCTACAGCGCTCAACCTCCAGTCCGGTTCGGGAGACGACGAACCCGGCCTGGTCCTGCGCGACGTCTCGGTGTTCGACGGCGACGTCATCGTGCGGCTGGGCACGGACGCGCCTCCGGGAAGCACGGGGGCTGTGCCGGCGGCGGGCGGTGACGGCTACGTGCGCGAACCGCGCTTCAGCCGTATTCGGGGGCGGCTGCGGGAGGTGGAAATCGGGGCGGAGCAGACCGCACTCGACGTGTTCGCGCTGTCCCTGCAGGGGAGCGTGACCGAAGAACCCTTCGAGCTGGCCGACTATCACGGACAGATCCTCGTGGGAGAGGACGGACTCTCCTTCGACGCCGAACGTCTCTGGCTCCCGGAGACCGAAATGTCGGGAACGGGCACGGTCGCCTGGGACGGGGAGCTGCGCATCGACGCAAGCCTGAGCGCTCCGGTTGCGGCGCTCGAGGACATCCACTGGCTGGTTCCGGGGCTGCCTCCGGCCCGCGGGTCCCTGGAACTGGGCCTTGGTCTGAGGCCGGGGTTGACGTCGCTCGCCTTCTCCTCCGTCGATCTTGCCACCGCCGACGGGGGACTCGAGGGTAGCCTCGCCCTGACCGTCACGCCGGATTCCATGCTTCTGGACGGCGACCTCGGCCTGCGGGAGTTGAGTGCCGCCGCGTTCGATCCGTGGCTGACCTCGCCGCTCCCGTGGCGGGGTGCGCTCGCCGGCAGCCTGCGCTTCCAGGGCAGGCCGGAGGATCTGGAGGTTTCGGGCGACCTCGAGACGGTCGCGATCGCCCCGGCCGACGCCGTTTCCCGGTTTGAATTCGGGGGTCGGGTGCACGTCGGGCCGAACCCCGGCGTGACCGGCTTTACCCTCGCGTCAATGCCGTTCCAGTACAGCCTGCTGGGCGAAATGACCGAGCGCATCGCGATCGGAGGCTCGGGCTCGCTCCGCATCGAGGCGGGAGGACGCCTGTCGGACGGAATCGACTTCGTCGCGTCGGCGGCACATGCGGCTGCGGGGCTCCCGCATTCGGATGTCACCGTAAGCGGCACGGTCGGACGCGAGGACGGCGCAACGTTCGTGGACCTGTCCGGCGACCTCCAGCCGCTGTCGTTCACCGCGCTGGGCGCGTTCTTTCCGTCCCTGCCGCTGACCGGCGAGGTCACCGGCGGGGTGAGCGCCCGCGGACTCCTCGCCGACCTCGAGGTCGAGCTCGCCCTCGAGACCCCCGCAGGGCCTCTGGCCATGAACGCGCGCCTCGATGCGCGCGACATCGGCCGCAGCTACCGGGCCGAGACGGAGGTGCGCGACTTCCACCTTTCGCGCATCGTGCCCGAGCTGCCGGAACCCACGATCGTGACCGGCGGCGTGTTCGTGGACGGTCGTGGGCTCCAGCCCGACTCGGTCGTGGCCGACGTGCGCGTTCACATCGCTTCCGCTGCGATCGGGGTGGTTGCCGTCGACTCGGCGAGGTCCGCGTTTCGCCTGGAAGCGGGCGCGGCCACCCTGGACACGCTGCACGCCGTGACCAGCCTGGGCACTCTGGACGCATCCGGAGACCTGGGTCTCGCAGAGGGTCTCCAGCCCGGAGAGGTCCGCATCGCGTTCACCAGTGAATCGTTGGACGGCCTGCGGCCCTTCTTCATGGCGGGTCCGATCATCGCGGCCGACACGCTGTCGCGCCTGGAGATCGAGTTGCTGCGCCTCGAGGGAATCGATCCCGACACCCTTCCCCTGCTGAGAGAGATCGAAGTCGATGGGCGTGTCTCCGCCGAAGCCACCCTGCGCGGCGCGGTCGACCGGTTCGCGGCGGACGGCATCGTCAACATCGATGGCTTTCGCTTTCGCGAGAACGCGATCAGCCGGGCCGAACTGGACGTCCGGATCGACGGTCTGCCGGGGACCGACGGGCGGCTCATCGCCTCCATCCTCACCGACTCCTTCGCGGTCGAAGGCAGAGACTTCGCCTCTGCCGCCATCGAACTGGACCTTTCCCGATCCGAGGGCCGGCTGCGCGCCGACCTCGAGCGCACGGACGCCGAGAGCTACCAGGCGCGCGCCACCTACCAGGCGGACGCAACCAGCGGAGTACTCCATCTCGACGAACTCACCGCCCGCTTCGCCGGCGGCCGCTGGAATCTCGGCGGGCCGGCGCGCCTCCTGTGGGACGGCGAGCGTTTCGTGGTCGACGACTTCAGCTTCACGCGGCCCGGCGTGGGCGGAATGAGGATTGAAGCCGACGGCGTCATCCCGCGCGGCCCCGGCCCGGCGGACTTCGAGCTGGTGGTGCAGAGCCTCCCGCTGGAGCGCCTGACTCACGTGGCGCATCTGACCGGCCTGGAGGAAGGCAACCTTCGCGGAGTGGTAAGCCTCGACGTGCGCGTATCCCAAACCGGGGACGACCCCGGAATGGAGGCTTCCTTCCAGGCCGACGGACTGGGATACGGCAATGTGGATTTCACCCGGGTCGCGGGCGAACTCGAGTACCTCGACCGCCGCATCACCGGTGACATCGAGGCGTGGAGCCAGGAAGCGCAGGTCCTGTCCGCCAGGGGCACCCTGGCTGCGGCGCTGGAACTCGGGCGGGTGCCCGAACGCTTCCCTGACGAACCGATGGACATCGCGGTCGTCGCGCGCGAGTTTCCGCTTGCGGTCGTCTCGCGCGTCATTCCCGGCCTCGAGGACGTCGAGGGCGTGGTCGATGGAGAACTGCGTCTCACCGGTCCCCCGGCGAACATTCGCACGAACGGCGGACTGTCTCTGGCCGGAGGCGCCCTCGCACTGCCGGAACTGGGGGTCCGGTACACGGATGTGGAGGCCGTGCTGGGGTTCACCGAAGACGCCCGCGCCACGCTCTCGGCCAATCTGCGTTCCGGTGGGCTCGCCCGGGTGAACGGATCGCTGCACCTGCGCCCCCTGCGCGACCCTGCCCTCGACCTCGCCATCGACGGAACCAGCTTCCGGGCGGTCAACCGCTATGACATCGAGGGGGTCGTCAGCGGGCAGCTGCGCCTGACCGGCAACTATCGCAGCCCGGTGGTGCAGGGGGCCCTGGACGTCGAACAGGGCACCCTCTACCTGGACGAGTTCGCGCGCTACCAGACCATCGTGGACCTGGCCGACACTACCTTCTTCGCAGCCGTGGATACCACCCTGGCCGGCGTGCTGCCCATCATCGAGGCAGGACAGAACCCGTTCCTCGACAATCTGGTCGCCGAGATCGAACTGAGCGTGGAGAGCGACAGCTGGCTGCGCAGCCGCCAGATCGACATGGAGATCGACGGCGGCCTCGAGCTGGAGTACGACCGCGGGGCACGCCGCTTCGTGGCGGTCGGGGAGCTTGCGGCCATCCGGGGATCCTACAACTACTTCGGCCGCCGCTTCGTGGTCCAGGAGGGAACCCTCGAGTTCATCGGCATTCCCGGCGTCAACCCGAACCTCGACATCCAGGCGGTCGCCCGCCTGCGTGCCGGCGACAGCCCGCTCAACGTGATCGCCAACGTGGGCGGCACCCTGGTGGCTCCCTCGGTGTCGCTGACCAGCGACGCGGCCGCGCCCATCGAGGAACCGGAGCTGGTCAGCTACCTGGTGTTCGGCCGGCCCCCGGCCCTCCTGGGCTCGGGCGAGTCGTCGCTGCTGGGCGGGGCGATCATAACCGATGGCCTGTCGCTCGGTCTGGGTCGGCTGGCAGACGAGTTCCAGGAGGCCGTCGCGCAGGAGATCGGCTTCGTGGACTACTTCGCCATCTCCAACCAGCGGGCCACGCAGCGCCTTGGCCCCAATCCCAGCCTGCTGGGCACCCTCGCCTCCACACAGATCGAGTTCGGCCGCTACCTGTGGGACGATGTCTTCCTGTCCGTCGACCTGGCTCCGGTCGGGACCACCACCCAGACGCGCACCCGCATCCCCAACGCGCGCCTCGAGTGGCGCTTCGCCGACCTGTGGGGCTTCGAGAGCTTCGCCGAAGACCCGCTCCTGCGCCGGGGCGTGCTCGGGGTCCAGCAGAGCGGCCCGACCTACGCACATTCGCTGGGGTTGTTCATCTACCGCGAGTGGGGCCGATGACCGGCGACACGCTCATCATCCGGGGAGCGCGCGAGCACAACCTCCGCAACATCGACCTCAAGCTCCCCCGCGAACGTATCGTCGTCATCACCGGTCTGTCCGGATCGGGGAAATCATCGCTCGCGTTCGACACGATCTACGCCGAGGGACAACGGCGCTACGTGGAGTCGCTTTCCGCCTATGCCCGTCAGTTCCTGGGCCTGATGGAGAAGCCCGACGTCGACTCCATCGAGGGGCTGTCGCCAGCGATCTCCATCGAGCAGAAGACGGTGAACCGCAACCCGCGTTCGACGGTGGGCACGGTTACCGAGATCTACGACTACCTGCGCCTGCTCTGGGCACGCGCGGGCACCCCGCACTGTCCGGAGTGCCGCCGGCCCGTCCTCCGCCAGAGCGCCACCCAGATCGTGGAACAGCTTCTGGAACGGCAGGCAGGCAGCCAGGTCGAGGTCCTCGCCCCCCTGGTGCGCGGACGCAAGGGCGAGTTCCGGGAGCTGTTCGAGCGGGCGCGCCGCACCGGCTTCGTCCGGGCCCTCGTCGATGGCCAGGTCTACGACCTTTCCCATCCTCCCGCGCTCAATCGGTACGAGAACCACGATATCGCCATCGTCGTCGACCGCCTCACGGTGCGCGACTCCGACCGCGGCCGCCTCGCCGACTCGATCGAGACCGCCCTCTCGACGGCCGAGGGCGTCGCAGGGGTGCGGGTGCGCGGAGAGGACAATCCCCTGCTCTTCAGCGAGCAATACGCCTGCGTGGAATGCGGCACCAGCCTGCCGGAACTGGAACCGCGCCAGTTCTCCTTCAACTCACCCTTTGGCGCGTGCGAGGATTGCGGCGGGCTGGGGACGCGGCGGGAGGTCAACCCGCAACTCCTGCTCGGCGACCCCGGCCTCTCGGTCATGGAGGGGGTGGTGCTTCCCTGGGGGGATCCCGCCGGACACCTGCGCCGCTCGGTGATCCCGGGGCTGGCAGCCGCCTACGAGTTCGACCCGCGCGAGCCCTGGAACACCCTGGACCCCGAGGTCCACCAGGGCATCCTGTGGGGTTCGGCTCCCATGAAGATCCGCTTCCCCTACCGGTCGGCGGGATCCGCAGGATACTACGAGGACGTCTGGGAGGGCGTGGTCGCCAGCGTCGAGCGGCGCTACCGGGAGACCGGGTCGGACTACGTGCGCAGCCAGCTCGAGTCCTACATGTCGGTGCTGCCGTGCAAGGCGTGCGACGGGACGCGCCTCGGCCCCCGTTCCCGGGCCGTGACCCTGGGCGGCCGCTCCATCGGCCAGGTGATCGAGCTGCCCATCTCCGAGTGCCTGGCCTTCGTGCGCTCCCTGCCAGTGGCCGGCCGCCTGCGCTCCGACACCGTCCAGCAGGCTCCCGGCCCGCCGCTCCCGGCCGAAATCGCCGGTCCGATCCTCAAGGAGGTCGAGAATCGCCTTTGCTTCCTCACCGCCGTGGGCCTCGACTACCTGAGCCTGGGCCGCTCGGCCGACACCCTCTCCGGGGGGGAGGCACAGCGCATCCGCCTGGCGACCCAGATCGGCAGCGGCCTGGTGGGCGTGCTCTACATCCTGGATGAACCGTCGATCGGTCTGCATCCGCGCGACAACCACGGCCTGCTCGACACGCTCCGCTCGCTGCGCGACCTGGGCAACACCGTGCTGGTGGTGGAGCACGACGAGGACACCATCCTCGCCGCCGACCACGTCGTCGACCTGGGTCCGGGGGCCGGGCGTCAAGGGGGCGAGGTGGTGGCCGCGGGGACGGTTCAGGAGGTCGTCAACCATCCGCGCTCGCTCACCGGCGCGTACCTGCGTGGCGCGCGCGAAATCCCCGTGCCCGCCCGGCGCCGCCCCGCCGACCCCGAGCGCCGGCTCGTGATTGAGGGCGCGCGCCAGCACAACCTGCGCGACCTGGCGGTAGGATTTCCCCTGGGGTGCTTTGTGGCGGTCACCGGGGTGAGCGGGTCGGGCAAATCCACCCTGGTGAACCATACCCTGTACCGCGCCCTGGCGCGCCGCTTCTACCGTTCCGTGGCCCTCCCCGGAGATCACGACGAGGTGCACGGCGCCGAGTTGATCGACAAGGTCATCGAGGTGAACCAGTCGCCCATCGGACGGACGCCGCGCTCCAATCCCGCGACCTACACCGGCCTCTTCACCCCCATCCGCCAACTTTTCGCGAGCCTTCCCGAGTCACAGGTGCGAGGCTACGGTCCGGGCCGTTTCTCGTTCAACGTAAAGGGAGGCAGATGCGAATCGTGCAAGGGCGACGGGCTCGTGAAGATCGAGATGCACTTCCTGCCCGACGTCTACGTGCCGTGCGACGTATGCCGGGGCCAGCGCTACAATCGCGAGACCCTCGACATCGCCTACAAGGGCCGGAACATAGCCGAGGTCCTTGCGATGCCGGTCGCCGAGGCGCTCGAGTTCTTCGACGCCGTGCCCCGCGTTCGGCACCGCCTCAGGACGCTGGCGCAGGTCGGACTCGGCTACGTTCGGCTGGGTCAGCCGGCGACGACCCTGTCGGGCGGCGAGGCGCAGCGGGTCAAGCTGGCGAGCGAACTCTCCAAGCGCGCGACCGGCAGGACCCTGTACATCCTCGACGAACCCACCACGGGGCTGCACTTCGAGGACGTGCGCGTCCTGCTGGAGGTGCTGCACCGCCTGGTGGACCGCGGCAACACGGTGGTGGTCATCGAGCACAACCTTCACGTGATCAAGACCGCCGACTGGCTCATCGACCTCGGCCCGGAAGGGGGCGGGG
>VXMG01000143.1:0-21163 GCA_009841185.1 Gammaproteobacteria bacterium | reverse complement strand
GGCGAAGCCACCGCAGACGAGCCGTGCCTGTCCGCCTCGGGCTGCGGCCTGACCGGGGCGCGCCGAGGCGGGCCGACGACGGGAGCAGGGCTGGAACCACGGTGCGTGGAGACCGTCTTGTGCGTCGGCGCGCCTCCGAGCCCCTCGATCAGATCCTCGATTCGGACGGTGTGGTCCAGGTGGCTCAGGCGCAGCAGCAGGAGTTCGATCAGGACGCGCGGCTGGCTCACCCGCTTCAGGCTGCCCTGAGACTCGAGATCGGCCGCCATCGCCAGCATGCGCACCAGGTCGGCGGCTTCGAAGTGCCGTGCGCGCGCTTCGAGGGCGGCGCGGTACTCGCCCGCCGCGTCGACGGATTCCTCGCCGTCCAGACGGACGCGCAGGAGCAGCCGCAGGCTCTCCACCAGACCGTGATAGAACTCCACGAGGTCGTATCCCTCGTCCACGAGCGCCTCGACGAAGGAAAAAACCTCCCGGTGACGGTGCCCGCGGATGATGTCGAACAGTTCGAGGAAGCGTTCCTCTTCGACCAGGCCGAGCACCTCCCGCACCGATCCGGGGGCGACCGCACCCCCGGTGAGCGCCAGAACCTGGTCGAGAAGGGAAAGCGCATCGCGCATTCCGCCGTCGGCCTTGCGCGCGATGATGCGCAACGCTTCGGCGGAGGCCCGGGCGCCTTCGCTGCCGATCACCTGCTCCAGCCTGGCGACGATGTCGGCCACGCCGAGCCGCCGGAAGTCGAACCTCTGGCAGCGGGAGAGGATGGGCGATGCGGACTGCTGGATGCGCTGGGGCTCGGTGGTCGCGAAGATGAACATTACCCGGGGAGGCGGCTCCTCCAGGATCTTGAGCAGGGCGTTCCACGCCTCCCGCGTAAGCATGTGCGCTTCGTCGACGATGTAGACCTTGAAACGATGCTCGTCGGAAGGCGCGTACATCGCCCGCTCGCGCAGGCTGCGGGCATCGTCGACGCCCCGGTTGGAGGCCGCGTCGATCTCCACGACATCCAGCGACGTGCGACCGCTCCAGATGAGCGAGCAGCTCTCGCACGTGCCGCAGGGCTCCCCCTCGACTGTTCGCGCAGGGCAGTTGAGCGCCATGGCCAGCACGCGCGCCAGTGTGGTCTTGCCGACGCCCCGCGGACCGCAGAAGAGATAGGCGTGCCCGGTGCGATCTGCGCTCACCGCCCGCCGCAGCGTCTCGGAAACGTGTTCCTGGGTCGCAACCTCGGCGAAGCGCCGGGGACGGTACTTGCGGGCTAGCGCGGTATGGGACACGCGGATTCGGCTGCGGGAGAAAGGAACATGCCCCAGGTGAACCGCAGCCGCGATCGCCGCACGTACCGCTGCTGCCTGCACGGCCCTGACGGGGTTCGGTGGGTCTTCGCTCTGCGGACCTGGGGCACGCAGCAATCTGGATTCGGGGGTATGATGCGTCAAGCGGAAGCGGGGTCGTCAGCCCGGCATCGCCCTACGCCGGCTACCGGAGCGGATAGGTGCGCGAACCGGGTCAGAGGCGCCACGCATCGGCGACATGATCGACGTGCGGAACTCGCGACGCGTCGCGTTTGCTCCCGAACTGGACCGCCACCGCGTCGAAACGCAGCGACAGTCCCCTGAGGCCGCCACGCGCATGCATCCAGGCGCGGGCGACCTTGGCGATCTCGCCCTTCTTGCGTTCCGTGATGGCCTCCAGTGGATGGCCAAAGCCCGTTCCCCGTCGCGCCTTGACCTCCACGAAGGCCACCGTGTGGCCGCGGCGAACGATGAGATCCACCTCGTTGCGGCCCGCGCGGTAGTTGCGTTCCAGCACGGTCCAGCCCGCGTCCTCGAGATGTCGCGCGGCGATCGCTTCGCCCTCGCGCCCCAACTGCCCGTCTGCGGTCATGAATGAAATGTGCGGGCGAAGCGCGGGCGCTGGAATGGTTTCGCGGGACGGCGGCTACTCCAGCATCGGGATGCGGATTCCCTCGCGCCTCGCGGTCCGATGGGCGATGGGGTAGCCGGCGTCGGCGTGGCGCGCGACCCCGATGCCCGGGTCGTTCGTGAGCACCCGCTCGATGCGCGTGCGCATCCCGGGGGTGCCGTCGGCGACCACCACCTGGCCGGCGTGAAGCGAGTAGCCGATGCCGACCCCGCCGCCGTGGTGGAACGACACCCAGCTTGCCCCCGACGCGGTGTTGAGCAACGCGTTCAGGATCGGCCAGTCGGCGATGGCGTCGCTGCCGTCGCGCATGGCCTCGGTTTCGCGGTTGGGGGAAGCGACGCTCCCGGTGTCCAGGTGGTCGCGGCCGATGACCACGGGCGCTCTCACCTCCCCGCTTGCCACCAGGTCGTTGATGGCGCACCCGAAGCGCGCCCGCTCTCCCTGCCCCAGCCAGCAGATGCGCGCCGGGAGGCCCTGAAACGCGACCCGGTCGCGGGCCAGCCGGATCCAGCGGCACAGGTGCTCGTCGCGGGGAAACATCTCCAGCACCAGGTCGTCGATGCGGTAAATGTCGGCGGGATCTCCCGATAGCGCTGCCCAGCGGAAGGGGCCCTTGCCCTCGCAGAACAGGTCGCGGATGTAGGCGGGCACGAAGCCCGGATAGGCGAAGGCGTTCTCCAGGCCCGCCTCCAGGGCGAAGCCGCGCAGGTTGTTGCCGTAGTCGAACGCCACCGCGCCGGCTTCCTGCATCGCGACGATGGCCGCGCAGTGCGCGCGCATGGAGGAAAGCGAGCGCCGCTGGTAGTCGTCCGGGTCGGTTTCGCGCAGACGAGCGGCTTCTTCGAGGGAGATGCCGGCCGGGACGTACCCGCCCAGGGGGTCGTGCGCGGACGTCTGGTCGGTCACCACATCCGGGGTGACCCCGCGCGCCACCATTTCCGGAAGCACTTCGGCGCAGTTGCCGACCAGCCCGACCGAGACCGGCTCCCCCGCCTGCGCCCCGCCCCGCACCCACGCCAGGGCTTCGTCGAGGTCGTGGGTCATGCGGTCACAGTAGCGGGTCGCGATGCGCCGCTCGATGCGCTCGGCGTCGACCTCCACGCACAGGATGGCTCCTTCGTTCATGGTGGCGGCGAGCGGCTGGGCTCCACCCATGCCGCCCATCCCGCCGGTCAGCACCCAGTGCCCGCGCAGGGACGCCCCGAAGTGCTTGCGGGCGAGCGCGCCGAACGTCTCATAGGTGCCCTGCAGGATGCCCTGGGTGCCGATGTAGATCCACGATCCCGCGGTCATCTGCCCGAACATGATGAGGCCGCGCCGTTCCAGCTCCCGGAAGTGCTCCCAGGTCGCCCAGTTGCCGACCAGGTTGGCGTTCGCGATGAGCACCCGCGGCGCCTCCCGGTGGGTGCGGAACACCCCCACCGGCTTTCCGGACTGAACGAGCAGCGTCTCGTCGTCGGCCAGGTCGCGAAGGGTGCGCACGATGGCGTCGAAGGCGTCCCAGGAGCGCGCCGCCCTGCCGGTGCCGCCATACACCACCAGGGCGTCGGGGGCTTCGGCGACCTCGGGGTCGAGGTTGTTCATGAGCATGCGCAGGGCGGCCTCCTGGGTCCAGCCGCCGCACGAGATGCGGCCTCCCGTGGGGGCCCGCACGGTGCGCGTCCGTTGCGTGCGGGTCATGAGTCTCCCCCTGCGCTACGGGTGATGTCGGCGATGGCGCCCGAGGCCACCAGATCGGAGAGCGCCTCCAGATCCGCGGTCAGCGACCGGTCGCCGGAAAGCGTGGCAACCCGGGTACGGACGAGCGCGTGAACCTCTTCGACCGCGTCGCTCGAACGCAGCGGACGGCGGTAGTCGACGCCCTGGGCCGCGCACATGAGCTCGGCGGCCAGGATGTGCTCCAGACAGGACAGCGCCCGCCCCGCCTTGCGCGCAGCCGCGAGCCCCATGGCGACGTGGTCCTCCTGGCCGGCGCTTGTCGGCACCGAGTCGACGCTGGCCGGATGCGCCAGGACGCGCATCTCCGAGAGGAGGTCGGCGACCACCACCTGCGCCACCATCAGGCCGCTCTCGAGCCCGGGGCGCCGGGCGAGAAAGGCGGGCAGCCCGAGCGACAGGTCGGGGTTGACGAGCCGCTCGATGCGGCGCTCGGACATGGAGGCCACGTCCACCAGCGCGATCGCGAGCAGGTCGAGCGCCTGCGCCACGATCTGGGCGTGGAAATTGCCGCCGGAGAGGACCTCGCGGGACTCGCCGGCGCCTTCTGCCGCTTCCGGAAACACCAGGGGATTGTCGGTCGCGCTGTTCACCTCCACCTCGAGGATGCGCCGGGCGTAGCCGAGCGCGGAGCGAGCGGCCCCGTGCACCTGCGGGATGCAGCGAAGCGAGTATGCATCCTGCACCCGCGGGTCGCCGAGGCGGTGCGACTCCCGAATCTCGGATCCCGCGATGAGGGCGCGCAGGCGGGCGGCCGACGCCGCCTGCCCGGGGTGGGGCCGCGCGGCCTGGATTTCCGGCCGGAACGCCTCCGGAGTCCCCAGGAGGGCCTCCGTCGACATCGCGCCGCTCGCCTCGGCGGTGTCCAGCGCCCGCTCCGCGCCCAGCAGCGCCAGAACGCCCAGGGCAGTGGTCGCCTGGGTGCCGTTGATGAGCGCGAGGCCCTCCTTGGGCCCCAGCTTGATGGCCGCGAGCCCGGATTCGGCCAGGAGATCTTCCATCGATCGTTGCTGGCCGCCCATCTCGCCGTACCCCTCGCCCAGAAGGCTCAGGGCCACGTGCGCCAGGGGCGCGAGGTCACCGCTCGCGCCAACCGAGCCGAATTCGGGGATGACGGGGTGGACCCCGCGGTCGAGCATGTCCAGCAGCCGCTCTACGAGCCGGGGGCGGCATCCCGAATGTCCCCGGGCCAGGGCATTTGCGCGCAGCAGCATGATCGCGCGCACGCATTCGCGGGGGAGGGGTTTGCCGACGCCGGAGGCGTGGCTGCGGATGAGGTTGTGCTGCAGCGCCCTGCGGTCGTCGGGCGCAATGACGACCTCAGCGAGCCGCCCGAAGCCGGTGGTCATGCCGTAGACCGGCTCGCCCGACCCGATCAGCCGCTTGATCGTGGCGCGGGAGGCCCGCATGCGCCGGGCGGCCGCGGCGTCCAGCGAAAGCCGCCCGGTGCCGGGGGCCGCGCGCGCCACCGCCTCCACCGCCTCCAGGGTGAGCGAGTGTCCGTCGATCGAGATCCCGTGCGGAACGTCCAATATCGGCTACATCAGGAGCGCGGTGGCAAGGCCCAGCAGCAGCATGAAGCCCAGGAAATCGGTCGTGGTGTGCAGAAAGACCGAGGAAGCGACCGCGGGGTCGAATCCCATGCGGTGCAGCAGCATGGGGATGAACGCCCCTCCGAACCCCGCCATCAGCATTGTGCCCCACATCGAGATCAGCACGACCAGCCCGAGGCGCGGATCCCCGCCCGGCACGAGCAGGCTCGCCCCGGCCACGATGCCTCCCAGCACGGCGCCGTTCACAAGCCCCACCAGGACTTCCTTGCTCACCACCGCCCCCGGATCGGCGCCCACATCGTCGCGCAACGCCAGGCGGCGCACCGTCACCGCCAGGGCCTGCGATCCGGCATTGCCGCCCATCCCCGCGATTACGGGCATGACGACCGCGAGGATCACCGCGCTCTCCACGGTATCGGAATAGAAATAGACCACCAGCGCCGCCGCGCTCGCGGTCAGCAGGTTCAGCACCAGCCACGGAAGACGGGTTCGCACCGCCGCCACCCAGTTCGCCCCCAGCGACTCGTCGTCCGAGACCCCCCCGAAGCGCAGGATGTCCTCGGTCTGCTCGGCTTCCATCACATCGAGCACATCGTCGAAGGTGACGCGCCCGAGCAGCCTTCCGTCGGGGTCCACAACCGGCACGGTGGGCAGATGGTAGCGAGCCATCAGACGGCCCACCTCCTCCTGGTCCTGGTCCGGGCCCACAGACGCGGCCACGGGCTCCACCAGCGACAACACCCGGTCCCCCGGCTCGGCCAGGATGAGATCATCGAGAGGGACCGTTCCCACCAGCCGCTCGCTGTCGTCCACAACGTAGACCGTGTAGAAGTCCTCCACTTCCCTGCCCTGCCGGCGGACCTCCTCGATCGCTTCGCCCGCGGTGACGGTTGCGGGCACCGAGACCAGCGCCGCGGTCATGATGCCGCCCGCGCTCTCCGCCCCATAGGCGAGCAGTTCGCGGATCTCGCCGGCCTCTTCGACGGGCATCTCCGCCAGGATGCGCGCCCGTTCCTCGGGCCGCAGGTCGGCCACCAGATCGGTAGCGTCGTCGTCGGCCAGTTCGCTCAGGAGTTTCGCGCCCCGGTGGGGCGTCATGGCCGCCAGCAGGTCCGCCGCGTGCTCGTCCGCCTCCATCTCGGAGAGGGTTTCGGAAGCCAGCTCCGCGGGGAGGGCGCGCAGGACCACCAGGCGGTCGGCCTCCGAAAGCGACTCCACCACATCCGCCACATCGGAAGGATGGAGCTTCGCCAGCGCATCGTTCGCCTCCGCGATCTTCCCCTGGGCGATCGCGGCCAGCAGAACTTCCTTTCGGAGCGCGAGAGACTCTTGCGACGACACGGCGGTTGGTCCGGAAGCTAGAGCGGGTTCGACGAGGCGCGAGAATTCTCGCGGGACCCGTCGCCAGCGGCAAGCACGCGCCGCAGCAGCGCTTCCTGGCGGAGGAAGAAGCCGCTCGCGAAGCGATCCTCAGCAGGATGGTCGTACCCCAGCGCGTGGAGGGTTCCGTGGATGGCGAGCCGCACCAGCTCCTCGCGCGCGGACAGGCCGAGTTCGGCTGCCTGGCGCAGGGCCTGCGGGTAGCCGATGTAGATGTCGGCCAGCAGCGGCTCACCCGCACCGTGCAGGGCGAAGGAGATCACGTCGGTGACCCGGTCGCGGCCGAGGTAGTCGCGATTCAGGGCACGGATGCGGTCGTCTCCGACGAGGGTGAGCGACACCTCCCCATGCATCGTTCCCTCGTCCGCCAGCGTCGTGCGCACGGCACGGGCGAGGCTCGCTCGGGCGCGCTGTGATATTGCTGATGCGGCCGCGGCCGGGGAGTCTACGTCAACCAGCACCAGGGGCCCGGTCACGGTTCCGGGAGCGGTGTCAGGGGGAGGCGGAGGAGGCCGGCGCGGGGTCGCCGGAGGGATCACCGTTGGCGGCGGCTTCCGAAGGTTCGTCGCCGGCCGCTTCGCCGTCATCGCGAGCCTTGCTGATATGCGCCGTTTCGGGATAGTCGATGCGGCGGTGGTACATCGCTTCGAGCACTTTCGCGAACTGCTCCTTGACGAGCGAGACCTGCGCGAAGGTGAGCGGAGCTTCGTCCAGCTGGCCATCGGCCACCCGGCTGTCCACGATCGCGTCGACCATGGCTCGAATGCGTTCCGGGGTGGGATCGCGCAGGGTGCGCGCGGCCGACTCCACGGGATCCGCCAGGAGTACCACTGCCGTCTCCCTGGACTGTGGCTTCGGTCCCGCGTAGTGGAACTCGGTTGCGTCGACATTCTCTTCGCCGGCCTGCTCGAGCGCCTTGCCGTAGAAATAGCCTATGCGCTGGGTGCCGTGGTGTTCGGCGATGAAGGCCGAGATGGCCGCGGGCAGCTTTTCCTGACGGGCGAGCCGGAGTCCCTCGACCACGTGGCGCCGCAGGATGGCCGCCGAGATCGCCGGATCGAGCCGGTCGTGCGGGTTTACGCCCCCGTGCTGGTTCTCGATGAAGTACTGCGGCTCGAGCACCTTGCCGACGTCGTGGTAGTACGTGCCCACCCGGCACAGAAGACCGTTCGCGCCGATGGCGGTGCCTGCCGCCTCGGCCAGGTTGGCCACGTTGACTGTGTGGGCATAGGTACCCGGAGCCTCCATCGACAAACGCTTGAGCAGCGTGCGGTTGGGATCCGCGAATTCGAGCAGCGTCTGATCGGTGGTGATGCCCGTGAACCACTCGAACGCGGGTACGAAGAGGAGCGCCAGGCCGGCGCTCACGATGGCGTTTCCGGTGGTCCAGCCGATGGAGGGGAGCACCCCCGCGGAGGGCTGCATCCGACTGAGCCACAGCGAGAGCGTGACGAAGGCATAGGATCCCGCGATTACGGCGATGAAGGTCCAGCTCTGCGAGCGCCGCCGCACGACTCCTACGGCGAGCGCCGCCGCACCGCCGCCCACCATGGTGGTCACCATCACCTCCGCGCCCTGGAAGGGCGTGAGCGACGCGGTGACGACGGACAGCACCAGCGCAAGCATGAGGGCGAGGCGGCCGTCCCACACCACCGCCACCGAGAGCGTCACGAAGGCAATAGGGAGCAGTTCGGGCGGGAAAATGGCAACCCGCGAAATGACGATTGCGGAGGCGAAGTAGGTGGCCAGCAGCAGGGCCAGGAGCGTCATCCAGCGGAAGTTGGTGTACACCTCGCCGCGATAGGCCCACAGCACGATCCAGAGCATCCCGAGCAGCAGCACCTGCAGCAGGTACGCGCCGAGGGACGGCAGAAACCCCGTGGCGGTGGCGCCGAGCAGCCCGAGCGTCCGTAGCTGCTCTTCGTAGCCGCGCAGGCGGACCAGGTCCTCTTCGGTGACCTGCTGGTTGGCGCGCAGGATGGCCTCTCCGGTGAGCACGTTGCCGCGCGTGGTGGCGACGGACTGGCGGGCCGCCGTGCGCCGGGCCGCCGTGGCCTCCTGGTTGGGTACGTAGCTGAACTCGCGGAAGCGGATGAGGAGCAGACGCAGGATCTCGGTCGCCTCCGGAGAAGCGTCCTCGGGGAGCAGCGCGGCGGAGCGGTTGTAGAGGTCGGTGGCGGTCAGCAGCTCTGCCGCCGACACGAAGCGTTCGCCGGCCTCGTCGAGCACCGTGATGCGGTCACCGAGGTAGTCCCGCGTCGTCGCATCGACCACGCCGGCCGGGATGAGTTCCCGCGCGGCACGCACTCCGGCCCGGAGCACCTCCTCGCGGACAGTCGTATCCCGCAGCATCTCCACCAGCGCAGGCGTTGCGGCGATGTTCTCGGCCGCCAGCACGGAATCGAGCGCGGCGGGGTCCGCGCCCAGGGTCTCGTCGACCGCGGCGAAGAAGCGGTTGAGGGCGTCGGCGGTGGAGTCGCCCGCCTCCGGACGGTAGCGATAGATCATCGGCACCGCAGCAACCGCGGCCGCCCGGTCGCGCTCCAGCTCAGCCGCGGACTTGGGCACCGCGAACTCGACCTCGGCAATCAGATCCTCGGTCGCGACCACCCCGGCCTCGTACCCGCTCACGTCGGCAACCCGCGGGTTGGGCGGGAACCCCACCGTCACCATGAGAGCGAGTCCGCCGAGCATCACGACGCGCGCGCCGTGGTGGACGGTCGCCTCCGGCCACAGGCGCCCGGGCGGGCTCGACAGCATGCGCCAGAGGGTCACCCTGATTCTCCTTCCACGGTGTCCTTCTCGTACGCGCGGATGATGTGCTTCACCAGCCGATGGCGGATGACATCCACCGCGTCCAGATAGACGAGCGCGATACCGTTCACGTTGCGGAGGATGTTCTCCACCTGAAGCAGACCCGAATCCGCTCGGTTCGGAAGGTCGATCTGGGTCTTGTCGCCGGTGATGACCACGCGCGAGTTCAGGCCCAGGCGGGTCAGGAACATCTTCATCTGGGCGCGGGTGGCGTTCTGGGCTTCGTCCAGGATGACGAAGGCGTCCGAAAGGGTGCGGCCGCGCATGTAGGCGAGGGGCGCGATTTCGATGGTGCGATCGTCCAGGGCGCGGCGCACGCGCTCGGGCGGCATCATGTCCTCAAGGGCGTCGTAGAGGGGCCGCAGGTAGGGGTCGACCTTCTCCTGCAGATCGCCGGGGAGAAAGCCCAGGTTCTCGCCCGCCTCCACCGCGGGCCGGGCCAGCACGATGCGCCGCACTCGCTTGCGGTAGAGGGCCTCCACCGCCTTGGCCACGGCCAGATAGGTCTTGCCGGTGCCGGCCGGACCGATCGAAATGACGATTTCGAAGCTGTCGATGGCCTCGACGTAGCGCCGCTGTCCCTCGGAGCGCGGACTGATCACCCGGCGTGACCCGGGCAACGCGATGCGGGACGGCTCTCCCGCCTCCACGGTTGCCGCCGGGCCGCCGGTGGCGCGCTCCTCGGCGAAGCGCGCGATGTCGGAGGCGTCGAACCCCACCCTCATGCGCGCCAGCTCGATCATGTGACGCACCACCGGGACGGCCCGCTCCACGCCTTCCAGGGCGCCCGAGAGCAGCAGCCGGTCGCCGCGCAGGATCACCCGGATGCCGAAGAGACGCGCAAGTCCCTGCATGTTGGCGTCGTTGACCCCGGCCAGCAGGAGCGGATCGGCTCCCTCGGTGTCGAGGCGGTGCTCCACCATGGTCTGGGTCATGCCAGCTTCAGCGCCTCCAGTTCCGCCCTTCCCGGGCGTCCGGGCGCGGCTTCGAAGAGCGCCCTCGCCGCGGTGGTCTTCGGGAACGCGATCACGTCTCTCAGGCTTGCGGCTCCCGCGAAATGCTGCACGATGCGGTCCATCCCCAGGGCGATTCCGCCATGCGGAGGAGCACCGGAGCGCAGCGCCCGAAGGAGGAAGCCGAAACGCTCCTCGATCTGCCGGTCGCCCAGGCCCAGGACCCGCAGGACGCGCTCCTGCAATGCCGCGTCGTGGATGCGCAGGCTGCCCGACCCGAGTTCCGATCCGTTATACACCAGGTCGTACGCACGTGCCCCGCACGAAAGCGGATCCGACTCCAGGCGAGGCAGGTCCTCCTCCGCGGGCATCACGAAGGGATGGTGGTTGAAGGTGATGCCCGCCCCGTCGGGAAGCGGGTCGAAGAGCGGGAAATCCAGGATCCACGCCCACCCGTGCTCCCGGTCGCGTGGTATGGCGGCCACATCCGCCGCCCGCAGCCTCGCCGCCGCGAGAGCCGGCGAGGTGACCGCGTCCGGGCCGGCTGCGGCCAGAGCCAGATCGCCGGCACGCAGGCCCAGCGCGTCGTAGTGCCCCTCGCCCAGGAAGCGGGCGAGCGGGCCCGAGCCGCCGTCTTCCGTGCGCTTGACCCAGAGCAGCCCGGGCGCACCGGCCTTCCTCGCGGCCGACTCGATCGCCCCCACCTGCTTGCGGGAGAGCGATGCTCCTCCCGGAAGGCGGAAGCCGCGCACGCGCCCGCCCGCATCCAGCGCCGCGCGCGTAATGCGGAAGTCCACATCCGCAAAGGGCGTCGACCAGTCCCCGATCTCAAGCCCGAAGCGGAGGTCGGGACGGTCGCTGCCGTAGCACTCCAGGGCATCGCGGTACGCCATGCGCTGGAACGGTGCGGGCGTGCCCATCCCAGCCACCTCGGAAAGGCGGACCATGAGTCCCTCGATCCACCCCAGGAGATCCTCCGGTGCGATGAACGACGCCTCGACGTCGATCTGGGTGAACTCGGGCTGCCGGTCGGTGCGCTGATCCTCGTCGCGGAAACAGCGCGCGATCTGGAAGTAGCGGTCGAACCCCGCCGTCATGAGGATCTGCTTGTAGATCTGCGGGCTCTGCGGCAGGGCGTAGAACTCTCCCGGATGGACCCGGCTGGGCACCAGGAAGTCGCGCGCCCCTTCCGGCATCGGCTTCGTCAGGATCGGCGTCTCGATCTCAAGGAAGCCCAGCCGGTCGAGGTAGTTGCGGGTCTCGAGCACCAGCCTGTGACGCAGTTCCAGCGCGGCCTGCATGGGCGCGCGCCGCAGGTCCAGGTGCCGGTGCAGCAGCCGCAGTTCCTCCGCGGGAGGCTCCTCTCCGGGGTTCTGGTGCACCGGGATGGCGGGCGTGTCCGCGTCCCCGAGCAGTTCGAAGCTGGCGGCCTGCAGTTCCACCGCGCCGGTCGCCATTTCCGGGTTTCGCGCCTCCGGGGGCCGCCGGACGACCTCGCCGAGCACCGCGATCACGTCTTCGGCGCCGAGTTTGCCCGCCGCCCGGAACGACTCCGGTTCCGTCCAGTCGGGGCCGAAGGAAACCTGCACTATCCCGGAGCGGTCGCGCAGGTCGATGAACACCATGCCGCCCAGGTCGCGGCGCCGATGGACCCAGCCGGCGAGTCGATGCGTGCGGCCCGCGTGCTGTTCGCGGAGGCTTCCCGCCATGCGCGACCGCCGGGAAGTGCGCTCCAGTTTCAGATCAGTCATGTAAGCCCGGGTTGAGAGCGGGAACAGGCCGACGAATCGGACATGCGGGGAGTGCCCGTCGAGAATCTCGCGAGCGGGGATGGAGGAGGAAGCCAGCGGCCCATCTCCTGCTAAATCGCGCTAAGTTAGTCAGCGTGCGCTCCCGGCTCAAGCAAGGAGACTTCGCCTGTTTCCGGAGAGCGCCCGAGAACGAGTTTGCGGCGACTCCCTCAGGGAAAGCCATGGTGCAAAAGGCGAACGGCGACGAGCGCCCGGACCTGCTCGGTCTGGTCCCGGCGGAATTGCGCGAAGTTCTGCGCCGCCACTTCCGTGAACGCGGACAGCCGGAGTTCCGCACCGGCCAGGTGGAACGCTGGGTGTTCCACAACGATGCCCGCGGCTTCGCGGAGATGAACGACCTGCCGCTCGGCGAACGCGATGTGCTGGGCGCGGCCTTTCGTCTGCAGGAGCCCGCCACCGCCAGCGTGTCGGTCTCGCGGGACGGGACGGTAAAGCATCTGTGGCGGCTTTGGGACGGCGAACTGGTGGAATCGGTGCTGATCCCCACCCGCTCGCGCCTCACCCTGTGCATCTCGTCGCAGGCGGGCTGCCCGCTGGGGTGCACCTTCTGCGCGACCGGCTGGTCGGGCTTCCGGCGGCAGTTGACGGCGGGCGAGATCGTGGCCCAGTTCCGAGCCTCCCGGCGCTGGGCGCGGCAGCGCGACATGGGTGAAGTCTCCAACATCGTGTTCATGGGGATGGGGGAGCCGCTCGCCAACCCGCGCGCGGTCCTGCCTTCGCTCACGATCCTGAATGGCGGCTACGGGGTCGGGGCGCGCAGAATCACGGTGTCGACGGTGGGCGTGGTCCCCGGAATCCGCTCCCTGGCCGAACGGCCGGAGCAGTTCGGGCTCGCACTTTCGCTGCACGCTCCGGAGTCCGAATTGCGCCGAGAGCTGATCCCGCTGGAGAAGCGCTATCCGCTGGCGGAGGTGAAGGCCGCCCTCGAGCGATTCCGCCGCGTGCGGGGCCGCCGCATCACGCTCGAGTACACGATGATCCGGGGCGTGAACGACGACCTCGCGCTCATCCCCGCCCTGGCCGGTTTCGCGCGCGACACGCGCGCCTTCGTGAACCTTATCCCGTTCAACCCGATTCCCTACCAGCCGGAGTGGCGCCCGAGCGCGCCTACGAGAGTGCAGGCATTCCGCAGGAAGCTGGAGGAGAGCGGAGTGGCGGTGATGGTGCGTGAGCCCCGCGGGCGCGACATCGACGCGGCGTGCGGTCAGTTGCGGGCGAGCCGGCTGACGGTGCTCACCGGGTAGGGATTTGCCGGCCCGCGTCAGCGGATGCGGTCCCCTATGCGATCCCAGCGAATGCGGCGGAGCCAGGGGAAGGGCGTCATGGTGCCGCGTTCGTACGAGTAGTAGATGAACACGGCGCGGCCCTCGAGCCGCCAGCCCTCCAGCAACCCCCAGTAGCGTGAATCCTGGCTCTCGTCACGGTTGTCGCCCAGCATGAAATAGTTGTCGGGCGGGATGATGATGGGACCCCAGTCGTCGCGGCTGGGGCGATACGAGTCTGCATCCTCGCCCGGCACCAGGAACGGCGTCTGCCAGGTCATGCGGATGTCCGAGTGGTCCGGGCTGGCCGGGTTGTGCTGCGCGTAAGGCTCATTCGCGGCCGAGCCGTTGATGTAGAGGGCCTTGTCGCGCATCTCCAGCGTGTCGCCCGGCAGGCCGATCAGGCGCTTCACCAGCATCATGTTCTCCTCGTGCGGCGGATCGAACACGAGGATGTCGAAGCGTTTCGGGCTCGAGTAGCCCGGGATGCGGATGGAGGTGCCCGGGATGGGGGAGCCGATCGCAGCCCGGTTCACCACCAGGAAGTCGCCCAGCAGGAGCGTGTTCATCATCGAACCCGAGATGATGACGAAGGTCTGCAGGACGAAGAACCGGATCAGGAAGAAGAGGCCACCCCAGATGAGGAGGATGCGCAGCCATTCGCCCAGAGTACCCTCGGACCTGTCGTCCTTCGCCCGCGTCGCCCGCCCCGTCTTGCGCTTCTTCCTGCTCATCGCTGGCTCCCCGCCTGGTTCAGACCGTCCGCCCACCCCCTGAGACGCGAAAGGAAACCGCGCCAGCCCGGCTCGGGCGGAGGGGCCGCCACCGTGTCCTGCGCGCGTTCCGCCTCGAGCTCGATCAGGATGGCGGGATTCCAGGTGCTCCCGAGCAGCACCGTGACGTCGACGTATGCGGTCGAGTCGGGTTCGTCCTGGTAGGTCGGGATCGCCAGGGCGTCCGCCACCATCGACGCCAGGTCGACGCGCCCCAGCCGCGCCAGCACCACGGAGCTGTCGCGGTCGAACGCGCCAGCGTTGCCGAACTCGACCACGTCGAAACCGGCATCGCGCAGGACATCGGTGGCCTCCCGCGCCATCCCGGCGACCCCACCTGCGTTCAGCACCTCCACCCGCACCCGCTCGCGCGGGTTGGCGACCACGTCGGCGGTCACAGGCGTCGTCTCGGGGGGCTCCCACCACTGAAGCGCCGCGGAACCCGCGAGCACGGCCAGTCCGCCGAGCACCGCGACCAGGGCCAATCCGCGGAGCAACCTACCCATGGGCCCTCATCCTCAGCAGCTCCAGGAAGGCCGCGGTTTCGGGCCAGACGGACCCGGCGATCCCCCGCAGGTGTTCTGTGCGCGCGCTCGCCACCTCGAGGGCAACGTCGTCCATTTCATCGGGCATGCGTCCGCGGAGCGACTCCCGCCACTGCGCCTGGGCCGCGCGGCCGGGTTCGAGAAAGTCCGCCGCGTAGAGAGCCACGCCCGCGGTGTCCAGGTCCGGATGACCAAGGGTGTGGAAGGCCACCGCGCGCAACAGGCCATCGTCGCCGACGCCCTCGCGGGCGAGACGGCCGGCGGCGGCGGGCCCGTGCAGCAGCTTCCCGGGGAGCTCTGCGAACTCATCGTCCACCATCGCCCGCAGTTCCGCGGGAGCGCCGTCTCTCAGGACATCGTGGAGATGCCCCAGCGCCGCCCATCGCACCACTTCGTCTTCGCATTCTGCGCGTACTACTGCCCATTCGCGCATAAGGTTCGACACCCGGGTCATGTGGAGGCGGCGGGACTCGCCTGCCTGCGCCCAGGAGGGGAGCAGCCCATCGGCGGCGCGGACGACGAGAGGGTGGTTGCGCGGGGGATTCATACAGGGGAGTAGATAGCGCCTCGGGCCGGGCGGAATCAACCCCGGCGAGGGCCTTCCGGACCCGGATCCGTCTCCGGAGATGGCGCATGGATTCCCGGTTGCCGATAGCTTTGCCGTCATGCAATGGGACAGCCTGCTGGTGGTGGCCACCGCCCGCGCGCTCGGGCGCGAGTTGCGCGCAGGACGGACGCGCGCCCTTCATCTGGATCGCGGCGCGGGCCGGGTTGCGCTCTTTCTGCGGGGCCGGACGGTCGTGTTCGGACTTCATCCGACCTCCACGGGGCTCGCGGTCCTGGACGAGGCGACGCCTCCGACGGGCGCGGTGCCGCTGGCGGGGATCGTGCGCGAGGTCTTCGCACCTGCGGATGAGCGCGCCATCCTGGTGGAAATCACCCGCCTGCGGGGCCGGACGCGCCGCACGCGACTCGTGCTGGAACTCTCGCCGGGCCGGTGGAACGCAATCCTGACCGAGGGCGCCGACGACCGTATTCGAAGCGTGCTCAGACCACGCCGCTCCGGGGAACGCAAGCTGCTGCCGGGCGCGGTCTACGAGCTGCCGCGCCCGTCGAAGCGCCGGGGAGCCAGCCGCCCGATGGCCCTCGCGTCGTGGCGCGAGCTGTTCCAGGACGTCGAGCCGCGGCAGCGGGTGGCCATCCTAGTGCGGAACGTCGCCTACACCTCGCGCATAAACGCGCGCGCCTTTCTGGATGACGGGGACGAGGCCGGCTGGAAGCGCTGGCGCAGGTGGCGCGATCTGAAGGACCTCGACCCCCGGCTGCTTTCCTCGGGCCGGGGGCTCCAGCCCTATCCCTATCCCCTTCCGGGGATGGAGGGCAGGGCGCGCGAGACTCTTCTTGCCGCGCTGACGGACGGGTCGGAGGCGCTCGCTCGCGCAAGCCTGGTGCCGTCCGAGGTGATGTCGGCCCTGGAAAAGCGCATCGGCACGGCAGAGGGCCGGCTGGTGCGCCTGCAGGAACAGCTCGCCCGGCTCGAGGACCCGGTCCGGATGCGGGGGATCGGGGATCTCCTCCTCGCGCGGATGAAGCTGATCCCGCGCGGGGCGGCCCGGGTGTCGCTCGAGGACTTCGAAGGCGGCACCATCCGCGTCTCGCTCGATCCCACGCTGGCGCCGCACGAGAACGCTGCGCGCTACTACGCCCGCGCCGCGCGCGTGGATCGGGCCGCCGCCACGGTCCCGGGCGAGATCGAGGACGCGGACGCCCGGCTGGCGGCCTGGTATGCGCTCTCCGAGGAGGTGGCGGCGGGATCTTTGGATGCCGGGGAACTGGAGCGGCGGCTGGGACTCCCGGCCTCGGGAGCGAGGTCACGGAAGGGTGCAGCCCGTCTCCCCTATCACCGGTTTCGCAGTTCGGCGGGCAGCGAGATCCGGGTGGGCCGCGGGGCGAAGAGCAACCACGAACTGACCTTCCATCATTCCGATCCCGACGACATCTGGCTGCACGCCCGCCACGCGTCGGGCGCGCACGTGATCCTGCGCTGGCGCGGCGAGGGCAGCCCTGCCCCCCGCGACCTGGAGGAGGCCGCCATCCTGGCCGCGGTCCACTCGAAGGGCCGCACCTCGGCGACCGTTCCGGTGGACTGGACGCGCCGCAAGTACGTGCGCAAGCCGAGGGGCGCCCCGCCCGGCACGGTCACGCTCGAGCGCGAGAAGACGGTGTTCGTCAGCCCGGATGCGAAGGTGGCGAAGAGGTTGAGGGTGGATCCTGAGCGACGCTAGTCCGGCGAGGGCCACTCGACCTCGAACCTTGCTATGTAGCTGACGTCAAGCTCGTCCCTGAGAACAGCCCAGATCGTGTCGCCCTTGAAGTACGGATCCATCTGCCCCGGGTAGGGGCGTGCGGCCCAGCCTTCGGGGGTATCGACGTGACCGATCCATCGACCGTCCGCGTCGAAGACGTCGTAACCGTCCGTCGGATTCCAGTACGACCATAGCCGTGGCCCCAGTCCGCGGCGCCGTTGCTCCTCGTTCGAAGGCCGGCTGATACCCGGAGCTCCCGGCCAGACCCACACTCGGCCGTCGTCCGTGCGCCAGAGTCGAAGGAACGCGGGACGCTCCCGCGGAAGGATCGGAATCGGAGGAAGCGACCTTGACTCAGCTCCACGTCCCAGCCTCGCGAGAGCCTGGTTGTCACTGCGCCGACGCATGTTCTGAACGCGGAACCCGTCGTCCCAGTATTCATGCTCCTCGTCCGTCCTCACCGGTGGGTCCCATGCCCGCGACATCCGAGTCACTCCCCCGTCCGACCGGACGACGTCTATCGCGTAGCTGGCCGAGCAGCCGAAAGCCAATACACCCGCTCGGCTCCGCGTCCATTGGGCGAAGGGCATGTGGCGGAGGCGATTGTCCTCCATGCTCCCTCCGGAGTGCCCCGGGGATCGCCGCTCACAGCCCTCCCAGGCTCGAGTTGGGAGGAACACCGTGTCCGTCACTTCCTCGTGGCCGATCAGGCGTCCGAACAACGGTCTCCGCTGCCCCGCGCGGAGCGTGTCCAGGCCCCTCCGGGGCGGGTTGAGCGAGATCCAGAGCCGACCCCGTTCGTCCCATCGAAGGGCATCCCGCCCGTATCCCGGTCGTCCCGCCGACGGACGTAGTCTGATCTCCCGGACCAGGGTGCCGTCGGGCGAAAAGACACTGACGCGTCGATTGCTGAAGTCCAGCGCGGCCAATTCCCCGTCGGTGGAGACGTCCATGCTGACCACGTACGTCACCTCGCCGGGGCCCTGGCCTTGCCGGGCAATCGTCCTTACGTAGGTGCCTTCCGCATCGTAGTGGCGCAGGTCGCCGCGGAGATCGGCGACAAAGAGACTTCCGTCGAGGCCGACCGTGAACACCGGCAACCTGCTCAGCAGGTACTCCGGCGGACCTTCGATCCTGCCGATTCGTGACACCTCGCGAAGGGAGGCTGTGCCTCGCAGAGGTGAGGATGAGAACACGAACGTCGTGTCACCCAGTTGCCGTGATGAGGCTTCCTGCAACGATTCGGGCGTTCCCTCGCCGCATCCGCCTATCGAAAGCGTCATGAGAAACGCTGCCAGCGCACGGCTCACGATCCTACCTCCCATTAACCGAGGAAAGGCTCTCAGTACGATGCGGAGGGGAAGCCTGGCTCGTCAACTAAACATTTAGCAGTCCGGTGGCTGAATCCGTAGGCTGGCTATCCGGCGGAGATCCCGACCGTCCCGCCCCATCGCCCCCCTGAGGGTGGCGACGAACTCTTGCACGCCCTCCGCTCCGTCGCGCTCGCAGCGGTCGATGAGGGCGCTGCCCACCACGACTCCGTCCGCCACCGCGGCCACGTCCGCCGCCTGCTCGGGGGTGGAGATCCCGAACCCCACCACGACCGGGATGCCCCTGGACCGCTGTTTGACGGCCTCGACTTCCCGCCCCAGCGCCCGCCGCAGTTGCGCCCGTGCCCCAGTGATCCCCGTGCGCGAGATGTAGTACAGGAAACCAGCGCCCGCGCGCGCGATGACGGCGATCCGTTCGGGGGAGCTGGTCGGGGCGATCAGGCGGATCAGGTCGAGGCCGTGCGCCGCGAGCCGCTCTTCCAGCGCCGGATCCGACCCCGCGGGCACGTCGGTCAGGAGCAGCCCCTGGGCCCCGGCGCGGGCGGCCGCGCGGGCGAACTCGTCGACCCCGTATCGCAGGATGGGGTTCAGGTAGCCGAAGAGGACCACCGGGGTGTCGTGCCCGGCGCGGAAGGCCCTGAGCACCTCAAGCGTGCCCTCCGTGGTCATACCACCCTCGAGTGCCCGGAACGAGGAGCGCTGGATGGTGGGCCCGTCCGCGAGAGGGTCGCTGAACGGGATGCCCAGCTCGATGATGTCGGCGCCGGCATCCGCCATCCCCCGCAGCAGCTCCAGGGACTGCGGCCCATCCGGATAGCCGCAGGTCAGGAACGGGATGAGCGCGGCGCGGCGTTCGGCCCGGCAACCCGCGAAGCACCGGGCGAGGGACATACCGGTTCCGGCATGGGCGCGGTCACTCATCGGCCTCGGTCCCCGACAGCCGCGCCACATGCGCAACGTCCTTGTCCCCGCGGCCGCTCAGGCACACCACGACCGGTCCGTGGCGGGCCAGCTCCGCCCCCGCCTCGAAGACGTGCGCCATCGCGTGCGCGCTCTCGAGCGCCGGGATGAGCCCCTCCAGGCGGGAGAGGCGGTGGAAGGCGGCCAGCGCCCGATCGTCGGTGACCGTCACGTACTCGGCCCGGCCCTCGTCGAGGAGCCAGGAGTGCTCCGGCCCCACGCCCGGGTAGTCCAGCCCGGCGGAGATGGAGTGGGCCGGGGCCACCTGCCCGTCCGCGTCCTGGAGCAGGTAGCTCAGCGACCCGTGCAGAACGCCCGGCGTGCCCGCGGCCAGCGGCGCCGAGTGCCGCCGGCTGTCCAGTCCCTCGCCCGCCGCTTCGACCCCGATCAGCCGCACATCCCCGAAGGGAACGAAGGCGTGGAAGATGCCCATGGCGTTGGACCCCCCGCCGACGCACGCCACCACCGCACCCGGGAGCCTGCCCTCGGCCGCCTCCAGTTGCGCGCGCGTCTCCTCGCCGATGACGGCCTGGAAATCGCGCACCATGCGTGGAAAGGGATCGGGCCCCACCACGGAACCGATGATGTAGTGGGTGTCGCGCACGTTGGTCACCCAGTCGCGGATGGCCTCGTTGGTGGCGTCCTTGAGCGTGCACGAACCGGAGTCCACGGGACGAACCTCGGCCCCCAGCAGTTCCATGCGATAGACGTTCAGCGCCTGGCGCTCGACATCCTCCGTGCCCATGTAGACCACGCACTCGAGATCGAAGAGGGCGCACACGGTCGCGGTGGCCACCCCGTGCTGACCGGCGCCGGTCTCGGCGATGATGCGCCGCTTTCCCATCCAGCGCGCCAGCAGCGCCTGCCCGAGGGTGTTGTTGATCTTGTGGGCGCCGGTGTGGTTGAGGTCCTCGCGCTTGAGGTAGACGGGACCCGCGCCGATGGCTTCCTCCACGCGGGGAGCGCGGTAGAGGGGAGAGGGCCGGCCGGCGTAGTTCTCGAGCAGGCCCCGGAGCTCCGCGGCGAAGGCCGGGTCGGCCGAGGCGTCCCGATAGGCCGCGGTGAGCTCGTCCAGCGCGGTGATAAGGGTCTCGGGCACGTAGCGGCCCCCGTACGGGCCGAAGCGGTCCCCGGCCCTGGGTGCGCCCGGGGTCACGAGTCACCTCCGCTGCCGCGCGCGGCGCGCACGAAGCCGCGCACCTTCGCGGGATCCTTCACGCCCGGCCGGCGCTCCACCCCGGAGCTGGCATCAACGACGTGCGGGCGCAGGATCGAGACGGCCTCCGCGACGTTGCCGGGATTGAGGCCCCCCGCGGCCACGAAGCGCTGCCCGGGTGCGAAACGCTCGCGGATCCCGGCCAGGCTCTGCCAGGGGAAGCGGGTCCCGGTTCCGCCCGGCAGCTTCTCGTGCCACCCGTCGAAGAGGAGGCCGTCGGCGGCGTCTCCGTACCGGTCGAGCGCGGTCAGGGCGTCGGCCGCTTCGCGAACGGCCGCCGCCTTCCACACCGCCCAGGGGCCGCTCGCGCGCAGGCGGTCGACGGTGGCGGGGTCCTCGCGGCCGTGCAGCTGCACGACGGACGCCCCGGTGTCGCGCGCCGCCGCCACCGCCTGGTCGAGGGTCGGGTCCACCAGGAGGACCACCAGCGGGATGCCGGCGGCCTCCGCCACCGCCCGCGCGGTGGAGACGTCCACGCTGCGCGAGAACCCCGGGGTGAGCACGGTACCCACATAGGTCGCGCCCGCCTGTGCGGCGAGACGGCCGTCCGCCCGGCGGGTGATCCCGCAGATCTTCACTTCAGGCACGGGAGCGGGTCCGGTGGGGGGTGGGTGGTT
>VXMG01000025.1:19787-21322 GCA_009841185.1 Gammaproteobacteria bacterium | reverse complement strand
ACCCGGCCCCCCCCCCCCCCCCCGGGGTGCCGCGCTCCCGGGGCGCCCCCCGCGCGCCGGCGGGGGGGGGGGGGGGGGGGGGGGGGCCACGCGCCGGTCGACCGGCGCAAGACGAAATCGACATCGATCAACAAAACGCTTACAACAACTATGTCGATCACGAAATCGCTTACAAAAACTATATCCATCAACAAAACGCTTACGTTTGCGGTATCGAACCCATTTCCGTCTTACGCTTCTGCTCGCCGCCGCCATCGCCCTGGGGTGTGGCGGGGACGACGTGGTGGAGCCGCCCGTCGCGACCAGCGCCGTGGTGGTCCCCGCCGCGGTGAACCTGGTCGCGCTGCAGGAACGGGCCGGCTTCCAGGCGACCATCCACGACCAGAACGGACAGGTCATGCCGGGCGCACCCGTCACCTGGTCGACCAGCGACCCGTCGGTCGTCACGGTGGACGCCACCGGCACGGCCGTCTCGGTCGGCAACGGGCGCGCCCAGGTCGCCGCCGCAAGCGGGAACGCCATGGCATCCGCCTCCGTAGTCGTCGCGCAGCGCGGCGCGGTGGTCGAGGTCGACTGGGGCGGCCCCCGCCTCCTCCTCGGCGACTCGGTGCAGGTGACCCTCCCGGTCGCGAACGACCCGAACGGACATCGCGTCGCCCCGGCCCGCATCGCCTGGACCACCAGCGACCCGGCCATCGCCACCATCGACCCCGACGGATGGGTGCGCACCGTCGGGCCGGGACAGGTCCGCATCGAGGTCGACGTCGGCGGCTTCGTCGCCGCGCAGGACTATTCCGTGGAACTCGACCCCGGCTTTCTCGAAGTCGCACTGACCCTGCCACCGAACGCCCGCGACATCGGCGCCCATCTCAGCATCGAAGTGCCCATCGACATCCCCGGCATCGAAGGCCCCGCCATCGACTCCGTACGCGCCGCGGACTATGAACTGTACCGCTCCCGCGCCACCGCTCCGACCCAGATCATCATCGCCGGGCCCCTGTCCTCAGGCCCGGTTCTCGAGTTCTGGGTGCCCCACCGTCCCCTCCTCGCCCAGTACCGCGTACATCTGTTGCAAATAGCGGGAGAAGACTATGCCCTCAGGGACCTTGCCGGTTATTCGACCCGCATCTCGCCCTGAGACCCGCCCCGATCATCCCATTCTCCCATGGCGCCGCCCGCGCCCGGGTGCCACCTTGGATCCGAGGTGCCGCACACAAAGGCATTGGATCGAGCTGGCTCTCTCGATCGGCGATCAAGGTTTTAGCACCTGCGTGACTCCGTCCGTGACTTGAACCTTGAACAGGAGAACGCATGAAGCTGAGCCAGGAACTGATCGCCATCCTCGCCGTCGGTGTAACGCTGACGGGCCTGCAGATCACCTTGTTCGTCAGCCTGCGCGGCGAGATAGCGAGCATGGAGACCCGCCTGCGCGGCGAGATCGGCGTGCTGCGCGGCGAGATGAACATCCTCCGCGAGGACGTCCGCCACGATATCGACGCCCTCAGGATCGACATCCAGGACGTCCGCGAGGACGT
>VXMG01000025.1:0-19687 GCA_009841185.1 Gammaproteobacteria bacterium | reverse complement strand
TCCGCCACGATATCGACGCCCTCAGGATCGACATCCAGGACGTCCGCGAGGACGTTCGCCAACTGCGCGACAAGCTGCTGGTGCCCGCGGGGGACGCATGAAGCGCATGAAGCTGAGCCAGGAACTGATCGCCATCCTCGCCGTCGGCGTAACGCTGACGGGGCTCCAGGTCACCCAGTTCGTCAGCCTGCGCGGCGAGCTAGGTGATTTGCGCGGCGAGATGGGGACGATGGAGGCGGGCCTGCGCGGCGACATGGCGACGATGGAAACGCGCCTGCGCGGCGGAATCAACCTCCTTCGTGAGGACGTCCGCCACGACATCGACGCCCTCAGGATCGACATCCAGGACGTCCGCGAGGACGTGCGCCAACTGCGCGACAAGCTGCTGGTGCCCGCGGGGGGCACGTGATGGCGCCTTCTGCGCCCCGCTGCCCGGCGAGCGTTCCCGCTACCGGATAACGCTGCCCCCCGTCCGGTCATCGGGCACGAAGCGGTCCCGATACGGCATCTCCACGGCCGGCAGGGTCTCGGCGTTCATCACTGCGTCTTCGGGCACCAGGTCGTTCAGGTAGAGGATGTACGCGATCACGGCGTAGGTCTCGTCCGCGGTGAGGATGCCCGGAGTGAGCTGCGGCATCGCCTTCACGGTGTAGTCGTAGAGCGTGGTGGCGTAGGGCCAGTAGCCGCCAACGGTGCGGCCCGCGGGCCACTCCTCCCACGGCTCCTGCGTCACCAGCACATCGTTGGGCCCCTCGGTGCCGGTGGGGCCGTGGCAGGCGATGCAGTGCATGAGGTAGATCTGTTCGCCCTCGGCCACGGTGCCGCTCCCGGGCGGCAGCCCCTCCCCGTCGGGCTTCACGTCGATGTCCCACATGGCGACGCGCTCGGCCGACGCCAGGCTGCCGAAGCCGAAACGCTCCGGGGGCTCGGCGCCGTCAGCAGAACCCCCGGCCGACGAGGACCCGGCGGGGGCGCAGCCAACGGCCAGGACCATGGTTGCCAGCGCGAGCCGCCTCATACCAGGTCCCCCAGGCCGAAGGTGACGGCGCCGTTCGACCCGACCTTCCACACCCGCTGCTGGTTGTTGTGGTACGCGGTGCGCTCGCCGCGCGCCTCCCAGAGCTGCTGCACCGTGGGCTGCACGTAGCCGGTCTCGTCGACCGCGCGGCTGATCAGCAGGCTTTCGCTGCCGTCCCAGTTCCAGAGATGGCGGAATCGCACCGTGGACTTGGGCAGGATGGGCTCCTGAAGTTCGGCCTCGGCCCAGCTCCGGCCGCCGTCGGTGCTGATGTCGACGCGTGTAATACGTCCGCGTCCCGTCCACGCGAGCCCCTGGATCTCCCACCATCCCGTGTCGGGCAGGGTGTAGGGATACGCGGGGAAGGTGATGGTGGACTTGGCGTCCATGAAGAAGCTGAACTGGCGGGAAAGACCGCCCTTGAGCGGGTCGGTGTAGCGGGAGGTCTCGTCGCGGGTCATGGTCGGACGGTCGGTGACCTCGATGCGTCGCAGCCACTTGACGCTGGCGTTGCCCTCCCAGCCGGGCAGGAGCAGACGCAGCGGATAGCCCTGCTCGGGGCGGATGGCCTCGCCGTTCTGCCCGTAGGCGAGGAGGGAGTCGTCCATGATCTTCTCCATGGGCACGCTGCGCGACATGACCGCGGCGTCGGCGCCCTCGGCGAGGATCCAGGTCGCGGCCGGGTCGGCGCCCACCTCGTTCAGGATGGTCTTGACCGGGACGCCCACCCACTCGCTGGTGCTGAGCAGCCCGTCGAGGGCCTGGGGGGTGATCTCGACCGGCATGCGCTCGCGATTGTACGCCCCGCCGCCATTTCCGGAGCACTCCAGGAAATATGTGCGCGCCACCGACGGATAGCGCTTCAGGTCGGCCATCGAGAAGACCATCGGGCGCTCGACCATCCCGTGCACCAGCAGCTCGTGCCGGCCCGCACGAATGTCGGGGATGCCGGCGTGATGGCGCTCGAAATGCAGGTCGGCCGGCGTGATGGTGCCCTGCAGCTCCTGCAGCGGCGTGCGCGACGAACTGGAGAGCGTCTGCGAGCGGGTGAGGCGTCGCGGCCGCTCCTCGGGCGCGCGCACGCCCACCTCGGAGGTGAAGCGGCCCGGGACCTTGGTGGGGTCGTCGGGCGGCGTCGGGGCCTCCTGCGCGACCAGCTTGACGGCGTCGGCCTTCGTCTTGATCAGGCCCGCGGCCACGGCCCCGGAAGTAGCGGCGATCCAGGTGCGGCGAGAGATGGGGGAGCGGCTGTTCGATGCCATCTCAGGTTCCCTCCGAAGGGTGGTTTGCAAAACGATGTTTCTTCGTAAGCCAGCCTACGGCTGGAGAGGCCGGGAGGCAAGGACCGGGGGGGCTCCCTACGCCCGCCGCCGCCATTCCCGCAGGAGATGCAGCACCATGAAGATCCCTACCACGAGCGCGAGGGTGTGGATGCCTTCTCCCGTGACCAGGCTGTGGATGACGACGGCAAGGGATGCCGCCAGGCCGATGAAGGCGATCACGTTTACCCAGACGGGCTGTTGCTTGTTGGGCTTGTTGACAGAGCCTCCGCTGCGGCGAATAATGAAGTGGGGAAAGCTAAGGGGCTATCGCCGCAATGGCAAATTGGTATATATGGGCCCTTGGGACAGTGATTGTCGTGCGATACGCTCCGTTGAGCCCGCCCGGCGACATCTTCACGCGAGGCCACCGGTGTCGCGCATGTGACTGAACCACCACTCAACGTTACTCCATCAGGGAGGTCAGAATGAACGGTCGTTCGAAGCCAACCCGGCTGTTTTACACGGCGTCGTTTATCTTCGGCTTCGTTACAGCCGCCAACGTAATGGTGTCGACAGGGGACCCCGGTTGGCTGGCGCTGATTGTGTCCGGGCTCCTGACGGGCGCCGCGAGCGGCATCGTCGTTCTGGAGGCGCTGAAGCACTACCGAAGTGCCGAGGGCGTGGAGTTGAGCGGGCGCACGAGGCGCAAGATGGCTTTCGCCGTCGGCGTCGTATTCGGGGCTGTCCTGACACCGGCCGTCGCCCTGGCGGTTGGGCCCGGCGGCGCCTTTCTGTTCATTGTCGCGCTGGTCGTGGGATATGGCTTCAGCGACCGGGCACGAAGGACGCTCAAGGGCTGGGTGAGCTCGCCGACGGACCCTCGGGAGGGTCTTGCTGGTGGCCCCAATGTCGACAGCCTCGAAGATGCGCTTGGCTTCAAGATGCCGAAGTTCGCGGATGATTCCACCCGCGAGCAGCTCGCTGCGGCGGCCGTGCTGATGCTTGGCTTTGTGTTGTCGACGGCCCTGGTGCTCGGGGTCTACGCTGGCGTCTTGGAGTTCATGAGGCGATTTCCCGGGTAGTGTTCGACGGATCCGAGTCCTGGTTCTGTTTTGACTTGAGCGATGGAGGAGACTAGAGAATGCGGACGCGGGAAGAGAATTCGACAGCAAAGAGCCGGATCCGAAGCGCGGCAACTCTCCTGTTCACCTTCATCCTTGGAGTCGGCCTGGCGCTGGGCCTGCTCACGCTCTTCGGAGAATTGGCTCCCGGCCCGGCCGCTGACGAGGGAGGGTCGGCGTCCTCCATTGTTGCAACCATTGCATTCGTGATTGTCGCGGGCTTTCTGGCGCTCGCCGTCCACGAGGTCGGTCATGCGATCGGCGGACGTATACACGGGATGGGCCTGGGCATGCTGATCGTGGGACCCGTACACATCCAGCGCGAATCCGACGGGCGCCTGCGCTGGCGGCTCAACAGGAGGTTGTCGTTGGCGGGCGGCGTCGTGTCGAGCGTGCCCGGAAGAACGGAAGGACTGCGCCGGGCCATGTTGAGCTTCGCCGCGGGCGGGCCGGTCACCAGCATCGTGGTGGGCGTGCTCGTGTTCGCGATCTACCTGCTGACCGACCTCGGGGACACCGGGGCTGCGCAGGGCCCCCTGCAGGATGCGCTGGCCGCCGGCGTGTTCTTCCTGGGCTTAGTGTCGGTAGGCATTGGGTTCGTGACGCTGTTGCCCATCAATCAGGGCGCGTTCGTCAACGACGGCAAGCGCATTCTGAGACTCCTGCGTCCCGGTGCGTCCGCGGACGCGTACGCGGCCATCATGGCAGTGGGCGCGTACACTATTGCCGGTGTCCGCGCGAGCGACCGGGACCCGGGCCTCATCGCCCAGGCCGCCTCGCTGGGGGACGGCTCCCATGAGGACCTGGCGGGCCGCCTCGCTGCCCACGCCTATGCGCTGGACCGCGGCGATATCGAGGCCGCCGGGGAGCACATCCGGTATCTGCTGGACCGCCGGGCCGAAGCGTACCCCCCGTATCAACCGGTCATCGACCTGACCGCGGCATATTTCGAAGCCGTCTACGGCGGTGACGCGGCATCGGCGCGCAGCCGGCTGGAGGGAGCGGGCAAGAGCGCGTTGCTCGCCTTCGATCCGACCGCCCGCACTCGAACCGAGGGCGCCGTGCTCCTGGCCGAGGGCGACGCGGAGGGAGCTTCCGCGAAATTCCGCGAGGCCTACAACACCCTCGAGAGCGAATGGAACTGGGGCAACGAGTCCACCATGGCGGAGATCCGGCGGTTGTGCCGGGAAGGCGGGCTGCCGGATCCGACAGCGGATCGCAGCGCCGCTAACGCTTGCTGGGCTTCAAGCGATGGTGCCGAAGGAAGTCCATGAACTTGAGGTAGTCCTCCTGGGCGACTCCGAACAGTTCGACGAGTCCCTTGTAGCTGCCCCTGGTGCGAGTCAGGCCGTCGGCGATGATCGCCCTGACCTGCGCCCGATTGAGTTCACGACGCATGAACTCGCTGCGGACGCCGCTCCAGAAATCGATCTCTCCCGTCTCCAGGCGCTCGCAGACGGCATGTGCGTCGAACCCCGTGCTCCAGTTCAGTTGCCTGCTGTTGGAGCGGTGTTCCAGTGCTTCCCAGATGTCCCGCGTGCGAATGATGCGCTCGCTGGTGACGTAGTATCCGGTCTCGACCGAGCTCCGCAACTCACGAACGTTGCCCGGCCAGGGGTGAGTGCGGAGGACGCGGATGGCCTCGCGCGAGAGACGCTTTCTCCCATGATCTCCGGTTCCCAGTCGATCAAGGTAGTAGTCCGCGATCAACTCCCAATCCTCCCCGCGCTGTCTCAACGGCGGAACCTCCACGGGCAGGCACTTCAAGCGGTAGTAGAGATCTGCTCGGAACTTTCCCTCC
Organism: Gammaproteobacteria bacterium; assembly: GCA_009841185.1. Classification (GTDB taxonomy): domain Bacteria; phylum Gemmatimonadota; class Gemmatimonadetes; order Longimicrobiales; family Gaopeijiaceae; genus BD2-11. The sequence continues at coordinate 14,485 of VXMG01000025.1, read as the reverse complement.
GTCACCATCTGATCAAGATTCCGGCTCGTGGCGGCTACAATGCGCACATCGACACGCCTCGGAGTCGTCCCGCCCACCGGTACGACCTCTCTCTCGCTCAGCGTTCTCAGGAGCATCGCCTGCGCCGCAAGCGGCAGGTCACCGATCTCGTCCAGGAACACGGTGCCCTTGTTGGCGGCTTCGAAGACACCCCGGTGTTCCGCTACCGCGCCGGTGAAGCTCCCCCTCTTGTGACCGAACAGTTCGCTGGCGATGAGCTGCTCACCCAGGTACTGGGCGCAGTTCACACAGAGGAACGGCTTGTCTTCGCGCCTTGACATGAGCAGGAGCGCGCGGGCGAACAGCTCCTTGCCCGTACCGGTCTCTCCCGTTATGAGCACCGGGCTCTCGGAGGCGGCGAAGCGCACGATTCGATCCAGTGCGCCCTCGAGCTTCCTGTGACGGCCGATCACCACGGTCGCTCGCCCTCTTCCCCACCTCCTGGTGGATCGGCGCCGGACGGCGCGGGCGGCGGGCAGCTCGCCCCTGGCGAAGATCGTCTTGCTCAGGTTCGAGACCATGTGTCAAGCCGATGCCCCAAGATCAATGATGGCAATGACTGGGGGCTATATTGTAATCGAAACACTAATGTGTTATAGATAGTAGACCAAAGACATAGTTATATCCGTTCACACCGGTGTCACACCCCATCCACTCGTGCTCATATAGTACGGCAGATGCTCGAATGTAACGGTTCGCGTACCAGTGGCTCGCCAGCCTGGAAGTGGACACCTGCCCACCCGCCTCGTCACCTTATGCGTTCTCACGCTCCCATGCAAGTTCGAACTCTGTCGCACCGACTTGTCCGACCATATATGAGCCCGAAGATGTTGCCGCAATCTGCTCGACATACCCGCCGACCTTTGCCTCAGGCGAACAGTTGACTTGCCTCCGTGTCCCCGGCCCCCACCGACACAAGAGCGAGAAGCGGCGTGGCGGCAAGCTGAAGAATCGCCGAAGCAACGGAGGTGTGATCGTGGTATTCGGTCCTGCCCATGGGGTCCAGGGTGGCCACGCCGCGAACAGCGGCAACGACCATGGACTGAAGGATCCGGAACGCAGGATCCGACAGCGGAGGTTCGCCGCGGTAACTCCGCAGCCTTCCGCTGGATCTGAAGATCGGAAAACGCTCGAGGCCCATGAACCTGAGGAACCAGTCCGGACGGTATTTGCCGAGAGCGAGGGTAATCCCCACGTAGTCGGCAATGAGTTCGTCGTGGAGCGAGTTGCTCATGCTGCCCAGGACCCGGCGGGTGAAGTAGTGGACGCACTCGTGCTCGCGCCGGATGGCGAGAGACATTTCCAGCCAACGGTCTCGAGTGAGGCCGACGCGGCTCGCCGGCACGCCGCTGTAGGAACCCCCGCTGAGCAGGATGAAGCGATCCTGATACCGTTCGCGCCGCGGTATGAGTCGACGGAACTCGGTCTGCCAGTCGTGGGCCATTGCGCCGGGGTTGTCCCGCTCCCAGGCCAGCCGATATGCGTGGATCCGGTCCCAGTTGTTATAGCCGGCCACCATGCAGGCGCCCTGGGCCGGCGGAATCTCCCGAGGTTCATTGCGGCATGTAAGGGCTTGTACCAACGTGACGAAATCGGATCGATCCTCGGCGACGACGATCGGAATGCGTCCCGCCGGCGTCTCGTGGATCGAGATGTCTATCGCTTTGGGTGAAGCAAACGAGACTCCACGAGCGTTCTCCGGCGCCGGTTCTCCGCGGCGCGTCGAGGCCAGATAAAGAGGATCCGAACTGATTCCGCGCGCTATGGGGAATCGCAACTGAACCAGCTTCGCGCGGAGTACCTCCGCGGCGCTGGAGGCCCGTGCTTCTTCCGCATATTGCTCCCATGCGCCCACATGCGGTTCGTCCGCAAGGGGGTAGCGACGAGATGAAGCGGCGCCGTCGTCGCGGAAGCGGGATTCCGAGTACTTCAACAGTTCCTCCAACACCGTGCCACTGGCGCCGTGTCGCTCGAGAACGTGCTCCGGTTCCCCGTTCCCGATCATCGTCCGCCCTCGATCATGCGCGCTTCCCGGACCTGGTCCTGCGGCGGGAGCAGGTCGAATGCACCGTTGCGAACGACGAGGTGAACGGGTTGGCGCCCCACCAGATCACCTTTTTCGTCGAAGGTGAACGAGCCCGTGACGCCCTTCCATGCCCTGACGCCACGCATCGCGTCGGCCACCCGCTCGGGTGCCGGTGAACCGGCGGTTTCCATGGCGTGTGCGAGAAGACGGACGGCGTCGTATCCCAGAGCCGCAGCGGTATCCGGATCGTGATCGTTGCGGGCGCGGAAATCGCTCACGAAACGCTGGACGGCAGGACGCGGATCGACCGGATGGAACAAGGAAGCCACGACCGTGCCCTCGGCGGCGAAGCCACCCTCGGTAATGAGCGATGGGGCGCTCATCGCGTCGGAGCCCAGAATCGGCGCGTCGATACCGGCGGAACGGAGCCCGGTGATCACGCGCCCGGCAACCGGCACCTGACCGGCGAGGAACACCGCGTCCAGATCCATCTGGCGCCACTCCTGAAGCACCGGCTCCAGCGCACGTTGACCGAAGTCCTGGTTCGGATCGTAGGACTGACGGGCCACCACCCCGATATCCAGGTCGTAGGAGCGCTCCTCGAAGGCGTTCGCCAGAGCGCGGCCGTAGCCGTTGCGCACGTAGTAGATCGCCACTCGCCGGTATTCGCGCAGCTCGGCGAATTCGGCCATCGCGCGGCCGATGACCTGATCCGTGAGCGTAGCGCGGAATACCCGCTCATATCCCTTGGAGGTCAATTCGGCGCTCGTTGACGTCGGAGCGACCAGGAGCAGCCCCGCCAGATCGTAGATCGCGGCCGCCGGCACAGTCACGTACGACTGCAGGTGGCCGACGATCGCCATGATCTCCGGATCCCCCGCGAGTCGCTGTGCTACGAGCCTGCCTTCGTTCACCGACTCCTGGTCGTCGACGGTGACGAGGCTGATGGGGCGTCCGAGCACTCCGCCAGCCCCGTTGATCTCGTCTGCCGCCATCTCCAGGCCCTGGGCGAAATACAAGTCGGCGTGCGCTTCCCAGGGCCATGCCACCGCGATCTTGATGTCGGAATCGGATTCCGCGGCTCGAGCTCGTTCGTCCTCCGGTGAACCCTGCTGTGCACACCCCGGGAGAAGTGTCATGGCGGCCATGACGAGGACACGTCGTCTATCAATTGTCGAGGACATCTGCGATACCGTCCTGTTGGGGTTCTATGCCATCTGCCTGCGCGCAAGGGTTGCGAACAGCCCGTCCCTGGCCATCAGCTCGTCGAAATCGCCCACCTCGACCACCGCTCCCCGCTCGATTACGTAGATTCGATCCGCGTGCTCGACCGTGCTGAGGCGGTGCGCGACCACGATGCGGGTCGCCTGAAGACGATCCAGACTCTCGCGCACAGTGGCCTGGGTGCGGTTGTCGAGTGCGCTGGTGGCCTCATCGAGATACACGAGGCGGGGTCGTCCGACGATGGCCCGGGCAATCATCAGGCGCTGGCGCTGTCCTCCCGAAAGAGTCCCGCCACCATCCGTGACCATCGTGTGCATGCCCATGGGCATCGCGCGGATGTCGGCGGCAAGTCCGGCCATCTCGGCGGCGTTCCACGCCTCGTCGAGGGTGGCGTTGGAAGAGCCTGCGATGTTGGTGAAGATATCGCCGGCCATGAGCCGGCCGTTTTGCAGGACTACGCCGATCTGCCCGCGAACCGCTGACGCATCCAGACCGCTCAGATCCTGGCCGTCGTAGTAGATCGCGCCGGACTCGGGCTCTTCGAACCCCAGGAGCAGGCGCAGGGCCGTCGACTTGCCGGACCCGGAAGGGCCGACGAAGGCCACGTATTCTCCGGGCCGTACCTCCACGGACATGTCGTTGAGCACCCAGGGGCCGTCCGGATGGTATCGGAAGCGGACATGCTGGATCTCGACGGACCCCGTGAGCTCGCCCGGATCCGCCTTGTCGGTGCGCACTTCGGGGAGGCCGTGCAGGATCGGCTGGGCCTGCTCGTAGAGGGGTATGGCCGTGAGCGTGGATGCGAGGGCCCCCGTGGCGGCCAGCATCCCGTTGAGGCAAGTCGTGTAGGCCGCCATGAAGGCCAGGAAGTCACCTGTGCGGAAGCCGTCCGCCTCGCCGAGGAGAGGCAGGGCCATGGCGTAGAGCACGGCAAACGTCGCCGTCGGATAGCCTGCGTTGAAAGCGGCGAGCACGTTGGCGATCGTGCGCACCCGCAACTGAACTCGCCGCTGATGGCCGAATGAGCGCGCCCAGATGGCAAAGGCCTGTGGCTCCGCGCCGGCCACCTTGAGCTTCGAGATGCTGCTCAGGAACTGAAGCACCGTGCCGGCCAGGCGGGTCCGGATCGAGGCCACGATCCTCTCGCTGTTCATCTGAAAACGGCTGGTTAGTCCGGCGATGGCGATGGCGATGGCGATGAGCAGCGCCGACCACAGGGCGAGCCGGACGTTGTAGTGGAAGAGGAGCAGGAACTGGAATCCGGCGAAGATCGACCCGAGCAGAGCGCGCACGGTCGCCGCGGACAGCACCTGTCGAATGCCGTCGATGCCCATCGCGCGGGTGGCGAGATCGCCCGCCGTGAAGGTCCGGAAAAAGGCGGTCGGCAGAGCCAGCAGCCGGTCCCATACGGCGCTCTGGGTCAGGGTGCCCATCCTGCCTTCGATGCGGACCAGGGCGATGGCGCGCAACAGCTCGAACACAGCGGTCGCAACCGCGATGACTACGAGCCCGAAGCACATCTGCATCAGGCCGGAGCGCTCGGCGGCGGGGATGATGTCGTTGAAGATCTTGCCCGTCGCCAACGGAGTGACCAGACCCAGCAGTCCTGTGACTACGGCCATGAGCAAGACCATGAGCGTGTCACGGCGCGAAGCCGACAGGCCGAACGTGATTACGTCGCGGATGCCCAGCTTCTTCTCGGGGAATGGCCGGTAGAGCATGTGCGCGCGGGGATCGACCCTGGCGGCGATCTCCTCCGTGACAGGCGTCTGCTTCCCCGTTTCCGGGTCGTGGAGCGCGTATGCGTTCGCCGAGACGGGAAGCAACGCCACGGGCTGATCCGTCTCGAGAAGGGTGGCTACGAAGGGACCGCCGTCCTGCTTCCACCATCCATGGCGGAGCAGGACCTGTCTGGTTCTGATGCGGGAAGCCCGTGCGATGGCGGCCAGGGGATCCCGGGGAGGCGCTCCTCGGGCAGGCGGGGCCTGGATTGTGATGTCGGCGGCCTGGCCGACCAGTCGGCAGGCGGCCAGCAAGGGATCGGTCCCCGCCAGCGGATCAAGTCCCGTGTCCTGCTCCTCCGGCAGTTGCTGCGAGGGGGTTCCGAGCGTATGGGCCAACCGGGTGCAGGCCTCTCGGAAGACGTGATCCCGAGTCTGCGACCGCTGCGTCAGGCGCTCACGCTCCGCATCCGAACGCTGCGCGTCGAGGGTGCGCGTGCGCCTCAGCAGGAGGCGGTGCAGTTCGTCCAGGCCATTCCATAGTTCTCCGTCGCCGGGAAGACTGCGGGTATCTGCTACCCTGAGGCTGCTGTCCGATTGTGGTTCGATCCACGCACGCCGCGAGATCGGCATGTAGCCGAAGCCGTTGATCTCGAGTTCGCTCTCTCCGAGCAGCAGCGATTCTCCCGAGTCGTGCTTCACCCACACAACGCCGCGGCGCGGACGGAACCTGGCCCCCGGAGGCGCATCGACGGTTTCACCCGCTCTGATCTCCTGCCCCTCTTCCGTTGGAACGCCGCCGGAGAGGCTCATGCAAAGGATGTCGATCCAGTCGTCCAGGAGCGCATGCACGAGCTGTCCGCGGTCAGGATCGCGGACAAGCTCGTCGAGCCGCTCCCGGGACACGGGGCGGACTTGCGTGCCTGGCGCGCCAACCGCGAGCAGGCCCACGTGTCTTCCCGTCTGATTCCCGGGGAGACCCACGAGCAGCCGCCCCGCTTCGGCGCGGAAGAGGTGCTGGCGGCCGCCGACGATCCGTTGACCGTCAACCGGTACCGCGAAGACGTCGAGGCGCCCCGTCTCAACCAGCCACGCCTGGTCCCCCCGAAGCAGGAAGGGTGAGTCGTTCCCCACATGGATGAGTGACCCCGTGTGGGCGAAGGTCGCCTCGCGAGCAACCGCGACTTCGGTTGGCGCATTCATGCGGAAGCGATCAACCGGGCGTACGGACCGTCGTTTCGGGACATGTCCGTGTGCGTTCCGCGTTCGACGATCTTTCCGTTCTCCAGCACGATGATCTCGTCACAGTCGCGAATCGTGCTCAGACGGTGGGCGACGATCAGACAGGTGCAGCCTCGGCGCCGAAGATTGTCGTCGATGGCCATCTCGTTCGCCGGATCGAGCGCGCTTGTGGCCTCATCCAGGACGAGGATCGCCGGATTGCCGGTCAGTGCACGGGCAATCTCGAGTCTTTGTCGCTGGCCGCCGCTGAAGTTGCGTCCACCCTCCTCGACCCGGCTGGCGAAGCCGCCGATCCTCTCGACGACCTCGTCGTGCACGGCCGCATCCCGGGCGGCATGAAGCACGTCCGTCTCCGGCACCGTGCCGTCCCAAAGGGTCAGGTTCTCTCTGACGGAGTTCGCGAACAGGAAGATGTCCTGGTCCACGAAGGCGAGAGAGTTGTTGATGAGCGTCCGGGAGAGGTGTTCCCGACGGACTCCGTCGAAGAGGATTTTCCCGCCCCAGGGCTCGTAGAGCCCGGCCACGAGCTTGGCGACCGTGGACTTGCCGCTGCCGGACCCGCCCACCAGAGCGACCCGGCTTCCCGGCTCGAGAACAAGGTCGAAGTCCTCGATGAGCGGGGGGTCCAGCGGGCTGTATCCGAAACTCACGTCCCGGAGCTCGAGGTGGCCCGAGAGTTTCACATCGGCCGACTGCGTTCCATTGCCTTCGCCCGGCTCCAGCGACGGACCATCGGCGTCGGGCTCGGCCCGGAGCACATCGTCGAGACGATTCAGGTCCCCCTTCGCCTCCTGCAGCCTGCTCCCCAGGCTCACCATTGCGTTGATCGGGGCAACGAACGCGAGCATCAGGGCCTGGAAGGCGACCAGCATCCCCATGCTGAGGTGACCATCCATCACCCGGATTCCGCCAACGCCCAGAATCGCGGCGGTGTTGACGGCCATGAGGAAGGGTGGGACGGCCGACAGCAGGTGTGTCGTCAGCGCGAGTTCCTGGCTGGTGTTGATCAGCTTCACCTGCTGACCCGCCCAGCGACCAAAGAAGTCCGACTCCGAACCGGTGGCCTTGAGGGTTTCGATGGTCTGGAGCCCGCCCATCGCCACTCCCATCACCTTTCCGTGGTCCTGGAGCAGGCGCTGGTTGAGGTCGACGCGCCGACGCGACACCCACTTCAGGCTGGCGAGGTTGAGGAGGACCACACCTACGCTCACGAGCGTCAGAACGACGTCGTACTGGAGCATGACCACCCCGTAGAACACGATCACTGCGGCGCTCAGCACGGTGGTCGCGAGCTCGCCCGACAGGAGAGAAGCTACGCGGTCGTTGATGTCGACCCGGTTCCCGATCTCACCAGCGTATCGCTGATTGTAGAAGCGTAGCGGCAGGCGCAAGACGTGCCAGAAGAACCTGGCGGATGTGGACAGGGCGAGCTTCGTCTCCAGTCGCAGGAGGTAGCGCTGCCGGGCCCAGGTCAGCGCCACCTGGACGAGGGCCGTGACCACCAGAAGGATGAGGAGGGGCCTGAGCCAGTCTTCGAGTCCTCGCACCAGAACATCGTCGACGAAGACGCGCTGGAAGGTGGGAACCAGCATTCCCGGAACGACGAGCGCCAGCCCCGCCAACACCACGTAGACCAGGCCCATGCGCGAATTCCGCAGCCTTGGGGCCAGGCTGGCCAGCAGTCCTCGCTGCTTTCCGCCTTTCTGAAAGGCGGGGCCCGGCCGGAAGGTCAGGACGACGCCCGTGAAGGCCTCGTCGAACTCGTCCCAGGGGACGTGGGTCGGTCCGCGCCCGGGATCGTTCAAGCAGGCACGATCGCCCCGGAAGCCCTCGAGTACGACGAAGTGATTGAAGTTCCAGTGAATGATGGCTGGCATCGGGGTGTCCCGAAGCTGCTCCGGCTCCTTGCGGAATCCGCGGGCTTCCAGGCCGTAACGGCGGGCCGCCCTGACCATGTTGCTGGCCTTGCTTCCGTCGCGGGAAACGCCGCACTCGACACGCAGTTCCTCGAGGGGCACGTAGCGGCCGAAGTATGCCAGGACCATGGCAAGGGCGGCCGCACCGCACTCCACCGCCTCCATTTGCAGCACCGTCGGGACTCGCGCGCGCTGGCGGGGCGTCCGGATGTTCTTGATCAACTCCCGCGTCCGGGTCCATATGAGTCCCAGTCGCGTCATGTCACGATCCGGTGCCGCTCCAGCGGCGAAGCAGGGGGATCACCTTGGAGATCGGACGCTGCTCCGCCACGGTCACGGTGGCCAGGGCCGTCGTCCCGCTCTGAATCCTGGTGGGCGGACCCGCCGAGGATGTCCAGCGATATCCGCTTTCCGTGCCCGGATCGACGTTGAGTTCGGCGTGGACCTCATATGGCGCGCCCCCACCGGACAGTTCGCGCACCAGTTGCTCGTTCTTGAGGACGCGCATCATTCCCCTTGGCGTGGCGGGGAAATTGGACACGAACGTGACGGTGCCGAGCATCATGCCGAACTCTTCCTGCCTGACGGTGAACGGCGATACGCGGATCTGCATTCCGGGGTGAACCATCTTGCCGTAGACGGACGGCACGTAGACCACTGCCACCAGGTCCTGCACGTCCCCACCTGTCCGGTCCAGGCTCAGGATGGGCTGGGCTCTCCCGACGATGTTCCCCTGCTCGGTCATCACTTCGAGCACTCGGCCGGTATAGGGCGAGATGATCTCGGAGGCGTTGAGGAACTGACGCTCGAGTTGCCGTACTTCGGAAGACAACTGATCGAGCTGCAGCCGGCCCTGTTGTTTCTGGTCATCCGCCCGGTTCAGGAGCGCCAGCCTCTCCACCTCCAACTGCGCCAACTGGCTCTCCCCGGTCCTGATTCTCTGGTTCAGATCTTCGTACTGCTGGCGCGTTGCCAGGACGCTTGTCCGGGTGACGAGCCCCTGTGCGACGAGCTGCTCCCGGGCCTCGATTCGCTCCGCCAACGCCTCCAGGCTGACGCGATTGGCCGCGAGCGTACGCTCCAGGTTGGTACGACGTTGCTCGAGGGTCCGCTCCTGGAGGCGGGCATCCTCGTTCACGTAGGACACCATCTCGTCGTACTGCTCTCGTTCGGCCTCCAGCCTGTCTCGCATCAACTGGAGCCGGTCAAAGAAGTCCGGCTGGGCGATGCGCGCGACCACCTGACCCGCCGTCACGCTGTCACCGGGTGAAACCGCTACGTCGGTCACCTGTCCCGGTGCGGGCGAGACCACCTCCAGCACCCCGCCGCTGCGCACGAGAATGCCTCGGCCGCCGACCTTGTCGGCCAGGCTGCCGATGATCGCCCATGTCAATCCTGCGACCAGCAGGAACCCGATGGCTGCGAGCGCCATCCAGCCCCTGGGGCTCGTCACCTTGATGACCTGGTCGAGCTGTTCGGGCGATGCCAGCCGATCCAGCGATGCTTTTCTGAAGACCCGGTTGGTGCTCATGGACTCTCTTTCCGGATACTCTATCGAGGGGGCGAGTTCAGCCCGTCGGTGGACACGGCGGGGTTGCCGTCGCGGAAGTCGACCAGGGTGCCGGTGTGGTATCGCAACACGGCCCTGGCTGTTGCGTGTTCCACGCGGGCCCGCACCTCGCCGAGTTGGGCGTTGGTCAGGGCGTCTTCCGCGTGGATCACGTCGAAGAGCGTTGCATCACCGAGCTGATGTTTGATCTTCTCGCTTTCAACCGTGGCTTGATGAAGCGCCACGGCCTCTGCAGCGTCTCCTACCGTCGTCGAAGCCCGCCGGAGGGCCTGCTCCGCGACGTCGACGTCGATGGTAATCGTGCGTGCGAGGTCCCTCTCCACGACCTGGGTCTGCTCGTAGAGGGCGTTCTGTGCAGCCAGCAGCCCCCGGGCCCGATGAGAGTGGATCGGCAGGTCGTAACGAAGCTCAAGCGCGAGATTCATGCCGGGCACCTGCGTGTACAGCGGCCCGAAGAGGCGTCCGAAGCCATCTCCCGTCTCGCTCCCCGTGTAGCCGATCGACAGAGCGAGATCGAGCCGCGATCGCAACTGGCTGCGCGCGGCATCGGCAAGCACCATCTCGGCGCGGACGCGGTCTCCTGCCGCGGCCAGGTCGCTTCGGTTGTCCAGTGCGCTTGCCGTCAGGCGCGAGAGATCCAGTGACCCCTCACGCTCGTCCGGCTCAGCGAATGGAGTGGCAGGGGAGCCCAGCCGCCGCGTTTCGTGGGCCGGCAGCCCCATGGCGAGCCCCAGGTCTCGTCGGGCGACAACCACGGCCTGCTCCGCTGCCAGCACGGCGATGCGCTTGGTGGCCAGGTTGCCCGCTACGTGGTTGAGGTCGGCGGGGGGTCTCTCGTCTCGGGCCACCAGTGCCCCGGTCTCGTCAACCAATCGTTCCGCCCGGGACCTCGCCGCTTCGTAGACCGCGAGTTGACGAGTCGCGGACAGATACCGCCAGTACGTGGTCACGGCCTGTAGAACCGCCCCCTCCGCCGAGTGCTCCAGGGCGTGGCCCTCCGCCGAGTAGCGCGCGTTGGCGGCGAGTTGAGCGGATCGGCTCACGATTCCCCAACGATCCCTGTGGAGTGGCATCACGATCCCGAGGTCCACCTCGGCCACCGCTACAGGATCGGCGACGAGCGCGTTTGCAGCGGAATGGGTGACGGTCAAAGCGGGCTGAATCAGGGGGCCCCATCCCAGTCTCTTGGCCAGTCCCACGCGGTAGGATGTCAGATTCCGCTCGATGGTGGGCGATGCGATTCCGCCGGCCTGTTCGACCTGGCGGGCGGTGCCGGCAGACGCCTCGACCACGGGGTCGAACGCACCCGCGGCCCGGAGCGATTCACCCGCTGCCGCTCCCAGCCGCAGTCGTGCGAGCTCCATCTCCGTGGCTCGGGTCAGGGCCGCCTGCATCACGTGATCGAGAGTCAGCGGTTCCTGGGCGGCACCCGGGACGACGCAGAAGCACCAGATGGCGCCCAGGATGATGCGCCTGAACCCTCGAGCGCCCGCACGCCGGAGCGGGAGGACTTGCTCCATTCTCACAGCAGCTCAGAGCTGGCGCGGGAGGACTCGTCGAAAACCCGAACCTGGGCTCCCCGATGGCCGGCGTGGGGCGTGGCCCAACCCCTCTCAAGGCCGCCGACGACATGCTCGAGTTCATCATCCTTCAACTCGATGTCAGGGAGCACGGAAGAACGGGTCGCGACCGGCCGTGTGGGGTTCTTTCTGAACATGGTTTCCTCCGACTACCAGAGATCTGTCCCGTCGGCCCATGGATCCGGCTTTCCTTCCATCTGGACGCCGCCGGCCACCATGTCGAGGTCGTCGTCACCCAGCTCGTCCTGTTCGGCTGACCCGTGGTCCAGGGGAGGGAGCACGATGAGAGCGTCAAGCTCGGGATCCCGCTCGACGAAGCGGATCTTGAACCTGTCCGGGATCTGGACTCCGAAGTGTTGGTAGATGGTGTGTCTGGGGCGTTTGAGAAGCGCCTTCCGAAAAGAGGCATCGTGCCGGGCTCGTTCGATGACGGCGTCCCCCAGCTCGCGCTTCGACCAATGCGATGTGTTCATGCAATGCGCTCCCGGACTCTGGATTGAGAACTGATCACTTCCAGCAGAGGCAAGAGCCGTGCTCAAGTCGGCGTCACCTGGCCAAGCTCTTGTCTGGTATCCGGTTAGTCTGATAGCGGCAGGGGCGAACAGGTCCAGGGTTGGGAGCCGAGCCTCTAGCGGATAGAGGCGCGATTCTAGTGGATGGAGGTGTGCCCGGCGCCGAAATAGACTTTCGCCTGCAGGGGGTGACCAGCCTGCCAGAGGATCTTCACATGCGTGGTCAGCCGCACCAGAACCGATGGGGAGAGTCTGTGGCGCAGGATGGTGCGAGTCCTCCCGGGCCAGCGCGCGCATCGCTCCAGGATGTCTCGAGAGAGAAGGCCCATGGCCTCCAGTCGCTCGAGGAACGGCCATTCGGCGATCTGACCGGACCGCTGGCGACCCCGATCGAAGTGGTACTCAAGGCCGATCACGGGACGGATCGCATCACCAAGGTCCAGATGGACAAAGGCGGGTCCCAGCGCGGGGCGGCCTGGCCAGTCGTCGTCCAATCTTGTGAGTACATCCAGGCTCGCGCTCGCGCCGAGTGCCGGTAACAGACCGGTCAGGTGCTGAGGACGACGTACACCGGAAAGACAGACGCGTATCACATCCCGGTCACGGGATGGGAACACTGCGGCGAAAGGGAGGAAGGTCTTGCCGTGGAGGTGTCTGGTCAGGTCGAGAAACGTTCTTCGGACCGCGCGCGGTAGGGCACCGCCTGAAACGCACTCAAGGGCGGACAGAGTGACCGGGGCGAGCCTGTTGGCGGACTCGGACGCCGGCAGTTGGATGAAGACGCCGGGGAGCCAAGGCTCCGGCGTGGTACCGAGCTCCGCGGGAGCGTCGACTTCCAACAGGATGCGCTCGATTAAGTTAAGGGGATCGCTGGCGACCGACCACCGCCGGGCCAGCTTGCATATGCCCGCCCACACGGGATCCCGTGTGAGAGAGGGGGCCACAGTGAGCGCAGGATTGCGTCCAGCGAGGATCCGTTGCCCGGCATTCCCGACCCCGATGATGAAATCCATGGGCCGTCCCGAGCCATCGCCACGATCCTCGAAATAGAACCGGTCGGCGAGCTCGGCGGGGAGCGTGCGTGCCACCGCGAGTGCGTGTTGAACGCGATGCCGCGACTCGGGACCGAGGTGGGGTGCTACGTCCTCCACCATGCTGGCGAGTGACCACCAGGGTGGACGTTCGAGGTTCATGTAACGAGTCCGGGCGTGGTTTTCTTTGTGCAAGATAGAGCTCCATCTCTATTCCATAGAGCGCTGGCTCGACAGCGGCGGACAGCTGAGACGACAGTCCCGGGATCCGAGTAACGGGTCCCCAGGGGGCGCACGGGAGTGGACGCGTATCCGCTCCCACAGGGGTGCATGGACCAACCCACCTGGGGTTTGGCAGCAATGAGCGTACCGAAGGAGTGTGCGAATCCGAAGGCCGGGCACGGCTCGCGCAGACGAAACCGACCTGACCCCCCCAAGCACTCCGCCCAGAGTCGAACACCACCTCCATCAGCTAGAGGTGAGGCTCGCATCCACGAGATACGGGCATCCTGGTACAGATCATCTAACCTATTGAAGACACGGGTCTTACATGGGAATGACCTACGATGGTACGTCGCTTGCGACCGTGCTACACCGGAAGGCCACGAAGGCAAAGACCCACCCATTTCACAAACGGAGGTGCATCATGCAACCATCAACCGCAGCGATCGAGAGGATGAGGCAGGATCCGGAAGGTACGAGACAAGGCTTGGAGTTCATCGAGAACATCCTTTCTCGTTCCGCCACCGAACCGGAGTTCCGCCAGCAACTCCTGAACGATCCCAAGACCACGGTGATCTCGTCCTACAATGAGAGCCACGACGATGCCATCGGAGCCAAGGAAATCCCCTGGGACATTCGATTCATCGAGCCCGTGGGCGACGTGACTTATGTGCTTCCGAAGGTGGCGGACGGTAACGCGGAACTCGCGGATGATGAACTCGACGCCGTCGCAGGCGGTGCCTTGCCCCTGCTTGTTTGGGCTCTGTTTGGGGGAGCGTCGGCTCTGGGCGTCGGGGTGATTTGCGACAGGCTCGGGCTCTGATCAGCACAAGGCTCTTCCCCCAATGTTTTGAATACCGCGTTTCACCAAGGCTCAAAGGAGAACGACATGATGGAAGCCACCCACGTAGAAAACTTGCCTTTCTCGGACGTGAGATCAGAAGCAGACAGGCAGGTGCAGGAGCTCGGGAAGATCGTACAGTCACGCGCGACGACCGATCTCGACTTTCGCGCGAACCTGCTTCGGAGTCCTCGGACCACGATCGCAGCCCTCTTCCTCGAGACGTTCGGTCATCCGATCCCCGACGACTTCTTGAACTGCGACATTCGGTTTGTGGAGAGCGAGGCCGACCTCACCTTCGTTCTTCCACCGGAGATCGACCCTGAAGCGCAACTGTCCGAGGCGGAACTCGAAGCGGTGGCGGGCGGACTTGGACCGCTCGGCGCCTTTGTGCTGGGCTACATGCTGGTTGTGCACGTAATGGGCAGCAACTAGGGTGAAGGCTTGGCTGGATCGAACTCGCGTCGTGAGGTCGAACGGCGGCCCGTCCTGGGCCCCCCGGAGCCCGCACCCACGACCGGCGCCCCCCCCACCCAAAACAACCCCCCCCCCACCGGCCCC
>VXMG01000112.1:0-21670 GCA_009841185.1 Gammaproteobacteria bacterium | reverse complement strand
CCCGGCCAGGGCGCGCAGGTTGTCCAGTTCGGATAAACACAGGGTCTGGCCCGCGTCCAGGGCCGCGGGGAGGGAGGAAGTGGGGGGCGGGGCCATCACCAGCACCGGGCGCCCCACCCCGAGCGCCCGCACCTCCAGCCCCTCCTCCACAGTCGCCACCCCGTAGCCGCCGGGCTCATCGGTCTCCAGGACAGCTACCGTCTCGCGCACGCCCAGCCCGTACGCGTTCGCCTTCACCATCGGGATGACTGCGGCGGAGTCGCCGGCGGCTTCCCGGATGTGCGCCAGGTTTGCGCGCAGCGCCGCGGCATCGACCTCAACCCAGGCGCGCGCCCGGGGATCGTCGGGCCTGACCATGGGCAGGAAGGTGCCGACGCCAGGGTCGAGGGGCAACAATTCGGGACGCGGCGGTCCATGATGTCTGGACTTCTCCCCGAGGGTCCGGAATACTACTCCCGGCTGGCATCCCATCCCCGAACCACCGCTGCCCGATATCGTGAAAGCAGGCGAACACAGCACCGCGCATCCATCCGAAGCGACAGCATCCGACGGCATCGCTCCTTCCTCCGACACCGCGGCATCCGACGGCATCGCCCCTTCGGAGGGCGTCCTCGACCGCGCGCTCGCCATCGTCGAGTTCCTGCGCGCGAACTGTCCCTGGGACCGGGCGCAGACCGCGGAGTCGCTCATCCCCTACCTCATCGAGGAAAGCCGGGAAGCAGTGGATGCGATTCGCTCCGGAGACGCCGGGGCACTGGAGGGGGAACTCGGCGACCTGCTGCTCAACGTGGCCTTTCAGATCGTGCTGGCCGAGGAGGCGGGTGCCTTCGACCGCAATTCGGTGGTAGATCGGCTTGAGACGAAGATGAAGCGGCGGCATCCCCACCTCTTCGGCGAGGGCGAGCGGGAGGACTGGGAGGCACTCAAGGCAAGGGAGCTTGCCGACGACCAGAGCGTTCTGTCAGGGCTTCCCGGCGGGTTGGAACCGCTCGTGCGGGCACATCGCATTCAGGAGAAGCTGAGTGGCGTCGGGTTCGACTGGGATGATGCCGAGGGGGCCCGCCTCAAGGTGGCCGAGGAACTTGAGGAGATACGGACGGCGCTCGACCGGGGCGATCCGCGGGAGGTGATGGACGAGGCCGGCGATCTCCTGTTCACGGCGGTCAACCTCGCACGCCTCGCCGGTGTGCATGCGACCAACGCGCTCGCGCGCACCAACCGCAAGGTGGAAGCCCGCTTCCGGCGGGTAGAGGAACTCGCCCGCGACGGCGGCAGGCGGGTTGCGGAGATGTCGCTGGAGGAACTGGACGCGCTCTGGGACGTGGTGAAGGCGGAGGCGCGGGATGCAGAGGAGACGCCGGGCGGCTGACGCGCGACGGGTTCCGCTCGCTCGCGGGCGAGGCGGACCCGGCGGTCAGGGCGTCAGGCGATTCATCAGGCGCGGGAAGGGGATGAGCTCGCGGATGTGCGGGCGCCCGGTCATCCACGCCGTGAAGCGCTCGATCCCGAGACCGAATCCCGAGTGCGGGAAGGTGCCGTAGCGCCGCAGATCCAGATACCAGCCGTAGGCCTCCGCAGGCAGCTTCTCCTCGTCGATGCGCGCCGTCAGCCTGTCGAGGTCGTCCTCGCGCTGGCTGCCGCCGATGATCTCGCCGTAGCCCTCCGGGGCGATGAGGTCGTTGCACAGCACGGTGCGGGGGTCGTCCGGGTTCTCCTTCATGTAGAAGGCCTTCGCCCCCTTCGGATAGTTGTACACGAAGACCGGGCGGTCGAAGTGCTCCGCGATGCGGGTCTCGTCGGCGCCGCCCAGGTCCGCGCCCCACCGGGTGTCGCTGCCGGCCGCGCGCACGATCTCCACGGCTTCCGTGTAGCTGACGCGCGGGAAGGGCGCCTGGATGCGCTCCAGGGCCGAGAGGTCGCGGCCGAGCACCTCCAGCTCGCCGGCGCACCGTTCCAGCGTCCGCCCGACCAGGTAGGCCACCAGCTCCTCCTGGAGGCGCATGTTGTCCTCGGAGTCCGCGAAGGCGACCTCGGGCTCGAGCATCCAGAACTCGGTCAGATGGCGCCGGGTCTTGGATTTCTCGGCGCGGAAGGTGGGCCCGAAGCAGTACACCTTGCGGAAGGCGGGGCACGCCGCCTCGACGTACAGCTGCCCGGTCTGCGCCAGGAAGGCGCGGTCGCCGAAGTAGTCGGTCTCGAACAGGGTGCCTGCGGATTCACCGATCGCGCCGGTGAGGATGGGGGTGTCGATGCGGACGAAGTCGCGTTCGTACAGGAAGTCGTGGATGCCCGTCTCCACCTCGGCGCGGATGCGCAGGCCGGCGCGCTGGGCCGAAGAGCGCAGCCAGAGGTGCCGGTAGTCGAGAAGGAATTCGACGCCGTGCTCCTTGGGCTGGATGGGGAAGTCCACGGACGAGCCCAGCAGGCGGAGGTCCTCCACCAGGAGCTCGTAGCCGCCAGGCGAGCGCGGGTCCTCCTGGACCGATCCTGTCACGGCCACGCACGACTCGTGCGTGAGGGCACAGCCAACCTCCCAGGCCTCGGGGGCGAGCTGCTTGCGCAGCAGGACGCCCTGCACCAGGCCGGTGCCGTCGCGCACCACCACGAAGGCGACCCGGCCGTGGACGCGCACGTGCTCCACCCAGCCGCGTATCGTGACGCTCCGGCCGACGCTGGCGCCGAGCTCGCGTACGACGGTTTCGCGGGAAGCCATTGCGGTCTCCTGAGACGGAATCTGATCGGGATTGACGGTCCACGCGCGCGGGGAGCCGGTAGCTAGTCTGTCACGGCGGGGGCGTCAAGTCCAACCGCGTGCCGGCGCTAACCCACCGAGCGAAGCTGCAGGCGATCGCCGAAGCGGCTGGTCAGGAGCTGACGGCGCATCGCGTTCCCGGGGGTGAGCAGGTCCGGGTCGCGGTCGATGGTCGCGCGGGCGTGCGCGCGGGCGGCGCGCATGAGGTCCTGGTCGAGCGTGAGGTCGGCGAAACGCAGAACGGGCTGGCCGTGCTGCTGGGAGCCGAAAAAGTCCCCTTCCCCGCGCATGGCCAGATCGGCCCGCGCGATCGAAAAGCCGTCGTGCGTGCCACGGAAGACCCTCAGACGCTCGGCGGCGGCCTCCTCCGCGTCGGCGATGGCGACGCAGTAGCTGCGGTCGGCCCCGCGCCCGACCCGGCCGCGGAGCTGGTGTAGCTGCGAGAGGCCGAAGCGCTCGGCGTGCTCGATGAGCATCACGGTGGCGTTGGACACGTCGATGCCCACCTCCACGACCGAGGTGGCCACCAGCACGTCCAGGTCGCCGGCCAGGAAGGCGCGCATTACCGCATCCCTCTCCTCGCCGGGAAGCTGGCCGTGCAGGAGGCCGACCCGGAAATCCGGAAACTCCTCCGCGCGCAGGCGTTCCCATTCGTCGGTGGCCGAACGCAACTGCAGCTTGTCGGACTCGCCCACCAGTGGGTAGACGACGTAGACCTGGCGCCCGCACGCCAACTCGTCCCGGACCAGCCGGTATGCCTCGGCCCGGCCGGAAGGTTGCAACCAGCGCGTTTCCACCGGCTTGCGTCCGGGGGGAAGCTCGTCCAGCACGCTCAGGTCGAGGTCGCCGTAGAGAGCGAGCGCCAGCGAGCGCGGGATCGGCGTCGCCGACATGATCAGGGTGTCGGGCGCAGGGTCGCGCCGGCTGAGGACCATCCGCTGGCGCACCCCGAAACGGTGCTGCTCGTCCACCACCACCAGTCCCAGGCGGGCGAACTCCACCGTCTCCTGAATGAGCGCATGGGTGCCGGTCACGACGAGGCCGCTGCCGTCGGCCAGGGCGCCGAGCACGCGGGCGCGCTCGCGGGCGCCGGTGCGCCCGGTGAGCAGCAGGGTCTCAACCCCGAGCGGGCCGAGCAGGCGCTCCAGGCTGCGCGCGTGCTGCTCGGCGAGCAGTTCGGTGGGCGCCATGAGGGCGGCCTGGTGCCCGCCCTCCACCGCGAGCATCATGGCGAAGACGGCGACGATGGTCTTCCCCGCCCCCACATCCCCCTGGAGCATGCGGTTCATGCGGCGGCCCGCGGTCATGTCCGCGTAGATCTCGCGCAACACCCGCGCCTGGGCATCGGTCAGTCGAAATCCGAGCGACTCGTGCAGGGGGCGGATCAGCCGGTTGGTGCGGCCGAAGCGGATGCCGTTGACGGCGGTGGTGCTCCGGTGGCGGGCGCGGGCGTGCATGAGCTGCAGGAAGTAGAGCTCGTCCCAGGCGAGACGCCTTCGGCCCCGCTCGGCCGCGTCGAGGCTCTTCGGCGCATGCAGGCTCGAGAGCGCTTCGGCCAGGCCCGGCACGCCGATCTCGCGGCGCTCTCCGGGGGAGAGGTATTCCTCTTCCTCCACCTGCCGCAGGAGCGTGGACAGATTGCGCTCCAGCAGCTGGCGCAGCACCCACTGCGGTACGGACTCGGACGCCGGATAGACCACGAAGATGGTGCCGCGGGCTCCGCCCTCCTCTCCCTCGGAGGCGCCGCGGGCACGCCCGGATTCAAGAACGGCGAACTCGCGGGGCTGGATCTGGCGGCCATGAAAGAAGCGCACGGTCCCGGCGGCGAGCAGGAGGTCCCCCTTGCGGATCCTGCGATCGAGCCACGGCTGTCCCGGCCAGGCGCAGGTGATGTGGCCGGTCTCGTCCTCGATCACGGCCTGAAAGATGCGCAGACCCTTGCGCGTGGGGATGACCCCGGAGCTGCGCACCCGCCCGACGACGACGGCAGCGTCCCCCACCTCGAGCCCCGCCACCGGCTGAACGGTGGAGGCGTCCTCATAGCGCCGGGGCACGTGATAGAGCAGATCGCGCGCCCGGCGGATGCCCAGTCCTGAGAGATTCTCCGCGCGCCGGGGACCGACGCCCTTGAGGTACTGGACGGGGGAGTCGAGCCTTGAGAAGCTCATGCGGGAGATCCGAAAACGCCCTCCAGAAACGCGTTCGCGTCGAAGGGCTCGAGGTCTCCGGGGCCTTCTCCCACTCCGACCAGCTTGACCGGCAACCCGAACTCCTGCCTGAGGGCGACGACGATGCCGCCGCGCGCACTGGAGTCCATCTTGGCGAGAAGAATCCCGCTCGGATTCACGGCGTCCCGGAAGGCCCGCACCTGGGCGAGCGCGTTCTGACCCACGGTGGCGTCGAGCACGATCAGGGTCTCGTGCGGAGCGCCCGGCAGCTTGCGGGCGATGACCCGCCGCACCTTGGCGAGTTCCTCCATCAACCCGGTCCGGGTGTGGAGGCGTCCGGCTGTGTCGACGACCACGGCGTCCACGCCACGCGCGCGGGCCGCGTCAATGGCGTCGAAGGCGACCGCAGCGGGGTCTCCGCCGGGCTGTCCGGCCACGAAATCGGCGCCGGTGCGGTCCGCCCAGATGCACAGCTGGGAGATCGCGCCCGCCCGATAGGTGTCGGCCGCGGCGAGCAGGACCTTCCTTCCCCGGGCAGCGAGCACATGGGCCAGCTTGCCGGCGGAGGTGGTCTTCCCCACCCCGTTGACCCCCACCATCAGATAGACGGCGATCCCCTGCGCGGGTTCGCGGAGGGCGAAGGCGGTTTCCGTTGCCGACGCCGCCGGAGCCCTTTCGGCCGATGCCACGGGAAGCAGGATATTCGCCACTTCGTCTCGCAGGGCGTTGCGCAGCGCCTCCGGGCCGCGGAGCCGTCCGCGCCGCTGGAGTGCTTCGACGCGATCCACGAGCCGCAGGGAAGCTTCCACGCCGAAGTCGGCAGCCAGCAGGCGGTCCTCGAGTTCCTCGAGCGTCTCGGTGCCCAGGCCGCGCGCGGACGGCCGGAGATCGGGGAGGGCGAACCCGACGACCCTCCGCCACAGCGATCCGCGCGTACCGCTCCCCTTGCCTGTCAATCGGTCCAGCGGCGTCACAAACGCTACCGGAGGCCCCGCCGGCGGCGGCCGATCCACTCGCCGCACAACACCGCGAGGACGAGGATGAAGGGCAAAGGGTGCGTGCGCAGCGGACGGCCGGCGGCCGTGCGGGCGCCTCCTTCGGCCGCGCCCCCGCCCACCGCGTCGACGACGGGCGGCAACCGGAGTTCGCCGGTGTAGCGCTCCACGTCGAAACGGCCGCTCGCCTCCTCTCCGCCGGCCCCCGCGGACAGCACGAAATCATAGGCGCCCGGGTCCAGCGGCGCGGTGGTGAAGGCCTCTGTGGAGTCCACCGCCACCGTGGACTCGAAGACCGTTTCGCCAGCGTGGATGAGGCGAAGACCGAGCTCCTGCCCGGCCATTCCGGGCGCCTGCCAGCGGACGGGGCTCCCGCGCCCGATCACCGGCTCGGCGGGACCGGGTGGACCGGCGGTCGCCAGCCGTTCGCCGGCGAACAGCCAGTTCGCCACTCCGGCCCACAGGGATCGGTAGGCGCGGCGCGGCGTTCCCTCGCGGGCGGCCCAGCGCCAGTAGCCCTGGGCGAGACCGATGCCCACGCGCCTGCCTTCCTCCGCGATCAGGACGAGGGCGGCCTCTCCGGTGCCGCGCCCACCCAGATGCACCTGCAGGGCGACCGTTCCCGAGGGAGCTGTTGCGGGGTGGAGGGCGGTGAGGGGCGGCAGAGCCCCCAGATCCAGGTCGGCGAACTGCCCGGCCACCGGCGAGGCGGGAAGGTCGGCGGCCACGTACCACTCCCCCTCCACCTCGCCCGCCACCGCCGTCCCGCCCAGCGACGCACCCGCCCGGTCGGCCGGGAAGATGAGCAGACGGGGGGCGCTGCGGGCGGCATCGCGCACCCAGGCCGGTGCGGTCGCGCCAACACCGTGCAACACCACGATATCGGCTTCGGCGAACATCGTGCGCAGCTCACTCTCCGTGGCCTCGTCCACGATCTCGTCGCCGCGCCCGATCGGCAGATACCGCGACCCCGTGACGCTCAGGTAGCCGCGCGCGGGCAGCCCGGTCACGTCCTCCAGCACCGGGAGCAGGTGGCGGGGCTCCCAGTCCGGACGCAGGGAGAGCAGGACCAGCCCGGCCTGCGGAGGCGCCACCCGCACATGGCGCACGCGGCGGTCGTCGTCGGCAAAGCCGTCGTCTTCCAGCACGACGGTGGCCGCGTAGCGCACCAGCCCCTCGGCCGTGGGGGCGGGGAGGTCCACGGGCGTGCGCGCGACCTGGCCGGGCGGGGGGATCTCCACCGGAATCGAGGCCACCAGGCGATCCTCCTCCAGCACCTCGATGCGGGCTGCGGCACCCGGGGCGGCCTCGCCGAACACGGTGACCTCGGCGACGAAGGGCGTCCCCCGTTCGACACGTGCGGGTGGGGCGAAGTCGGCCACCCCCGCATTCGCCACGGTTGCGCCCACCACCTCAAGGCGGGCCTGCAGCCCGGGCACCACCGGAAGGCTGCCGAAGTCGGCATCGGTCAGGCGCCCGTCGCTCACCACCGTGACCGCGCGCGCACCCGACTCGGCCGCCGCGCGCAGCGCCGGCAGGAGGCGGGAGGAGGTGGCCGCGGGCGCGCGCGCGTCCAGTTGATCGGTCGTGCTCGCCGTCACGGCATCGCCGAAGACCAGGATCCGGCCCCCGCCGCTCGCGAGGCGCCGCGCTTCCTCGACCGCGTCCGCCCACGCCGTCTCCCCGCCGGGAGGACCGGCCGCCATGCTCAGGGAACCGTCCAGCAGCACCATCGCGCCCTGGCCGGCGCCGTCACCCGCGCCGGCAGGCAGGCGGGGGTTCCAGATGAGCAGCGCCACGAGGCAGATCGCCAGCGCTCTTGCAAGCGCCAGCCAGCCCCGCCCCGCCACCGGCAGTTCCCGGCGATGGTAAACCCAGAGGGAGAAGCCGCACGCCGCCGCCAGCAGCAGGGGCAGGACGATCCAGGAAAGCAGGCTCACTCTTCCGACCCGGCGCAGGCGCCGGATTGGGTCACTGGTCGTCCTGGGGCTCGGCCCCGCTCTCGGCTCCCTCCGCGACGACGAAAGCGCCGGGCAAGGCCCTGCCCGGCAGGAATGCCGGGCTGGCGAGAAGCGCGCGGCCCTCGGCAAGCTGCTCTTCCCACAGGGGCCACATCCCGTCCGGAATGGGATCGCCCGGAGGCGTGCGGATGTCCAGGGGATCCTCGACCCGGCCGTTCCGGCGCAACTCGTAGTGGAGATGCGGTCCGGTTGCCAACCCCGTCATGCCTACGTACCCGATCGTCTGGCCCTGCCTCACTCGCGCTCCTGCCGCCACGCCGGGGCCGAAGCCGCTCAGGTGCGCGTAGCGCGTCACGAAGCCGTTGGTGTGCCGGATCTCCACCAGGTTGCCGTAGCTGCCCCTCCAGCCGCGGTGGGTGACCACCCCGCCGGCGGTCGCCATGACCGGAACGCCGACGTCCGCGGCGTAGTCGACACCGTTATGGGCCCGCCAGGTCCGCAGCACGGGGTGGAACCGGGCGCTCTGCACGCGCGAAGAGATCCGGCGGTACTCCAGCGGCTTGAGGAGAAACTGCCGCTGCACCGACCTCCCCTCGGGATCGTAGTAGGCCCCCTCGCCATCTCCCGAGGCATCGAACCAGAACGCCCGAAAAGGGGTTTCCCGGTTGACGAACTCCGCAGCCACGATGCGTCCGTTGCCTCTCATGGATCCGTCGGGGCGGACGGCACGCTCCAGGACGACGCGGTAGGAATCGCCCGGCTGAACCTGCCGGTGGAAGTCCACCTCCCACTGGAAGATCCTGTCGAGACCGTCCAGGAGTTTGGCCCGGTCGCCGGACGGCATGAACTGCAGCGACGGGCTTCCCATCACGGCCATCCAGAGACTCGAGCGGATGCTCCCCTCGAAGAACACCGTGTCGGTGACGACAGGAGTTCGCATCATGCGCGAGGTCCAGCCTTCCGCGGCCCGGTCCAGGTACATGATCGAGTCCGGGCTGAGCCCCACTTCCACTGCCGTCAAAACACCGTCGCGGCGGTCTCTCCAGTAGGTTACCGGTGTGCCCGCAACGAGGCGGCGAGGATTGGCTCGCTGCCCGAAGGCCTCCATCAGGTCGACCCGGTCATTGGTCGAGAGGGACGCGGCGAGGAAGAGCGAACCCAGCGTCTGGCCCCGCCGCAGACTGACCTGCTCCGCCACTTGCGGGGGCGCGGCCGCGACGGAGGCCAGGGTACCGGCATCGTAGGTCACGGACCTGCCGGACACGAACCATGCCGTCGCCCCCAACCCCAGGACCCCCGACACGATGGCCGCCGCCACCGCGACTCTCGGGTCCCCCGCCACGCGCAGCATACCGCTCCTGCCTCCACCACGCCCGTCGGCATGCCCGTCCGGCGCCTGCCTGGACCTGCCCCGATCCGCTCCTCCCATAAACCTCACCGGGCAAGCGTAACGAAGGTCGGCAGGTCGAGGATATCGATCGGGCCGCGAACGATGACGCGCTGGCGCTTCCGGGGCTGCACCGGCGTGGGGGTACTGGGAGTCTTGTTCATGCTCACCGAACTTCTGCCTGTGACTGCCGCCGCCTGCCGTGCGGCCGCCCGCGCCGGCCGCGGGGACGGGATCGGCGACGGTCTCCGGTCCAATCCGGAGGGGGCACCGTTGCTCGCCATCTCCGGCCGCAGGGCACCCGGTTTTTCGGATCCGTTGCCGAATCCCGTGGCTATGACCGTGACCCTCACGCCCTGCTGCAGCTTGGGATCGTGTACCGCGCCGAAGATGATCTCGGCGTCGTTGCCGGCCTCTTCCTGAATGATACTAGAGATCCTGGTCACGTCGTCAATGGCGAGATCCATTCCGCCCGTGATGTTGATCAGCACCCCGTGGGCGCCCTTGAGGGACACGTCGCCCAGAAGCGGAGAGGAGATGGCCTTGCGGGCCGCTTCCTCGGCCCTGTGTTCCCCTTCCCCGAAGCCGGACCCCATGAGGGCTCCTCCGCCGCAGGCCATCACCGTGCGCACATCGGCGAAGTCGACGTTGACCTCGCCGGCGACCCGGATGAGGTCGCTGATCCCCTGGGTGGCGTGCAGGAGGATCTCGTCGGCCTTCTTCAGGGCGTCCTGGAAGCTGGTTCCCTTGCCGACCACGGTCATGATGCGGTCGTTGGGGACGACGATCACCGTGTCCACCGCCTTGCGCAGCTCCTCGAGGCCCTGCTCGGCCTGCCGGAGGCGTTTCCTGCCCTCGAACGAGAAGGGCCGGGTGACGATGCCGATGGTGAGCGCACCCATTTCCTTGGCGAAGCGGCCGATGATGGGAGCGGCTCCGGTCCCCGTCCCGCCGCCCATGCCGGCGGTGATGAAGACCAGGTCGGCCCCCTGAATCGCCCGGGTCACCTCCTCGGCATTCTCGTGGATGGCCTGGCGCCCGATTTCGGGACGGGCCCCCGCGCCGAGGCCGCGCGTCAGCTTCTTCCCGATCTGGATGCAGATCGACGCCCTCGACTGACGCAGCGCCTGGGCATCCGTGTTCGCGGCGATGAGCTCCACGCCCAGGAGGTTCTCATCGACCATCCGGTTGACCGCGTTGCCGCCGGCCCCACCGCAACCCACCACCTTCATGGAGGCGCTGGGGGTCTCGCTTTCGTCGAAGACGAACGTCGGGCCTGTCTTCTTCTCGTCGTAGTCGATGATCGTCATTGTCTCCTTCCTTGCTGGATGGATGTCTTCCCATTCCCGTGCTTGCGCCGGGCGCGGGACGAAACGTCCGCCACCCGGTCCCGCTGTGTGCTCAGAAGAACTCCTTGAGCCAGGCACCAACCCTTCCGACCATTCCGGGGGTGTGGGCAAGCGCCCCCTGCCCCGTCTTGGCAAAGCGGTCGGCCCCGTATTGCGCCACGCCCACGACCGTGGAGAGCCGAGAGCGGTTCATCGAGTCGGCCAACCCGCTTACGCCTGCGCCGGGGGTGCCGATGCGAACCGGCGTCCCCAGCATTCTCTGCACCAACTCGCCGATGCCGTCGAGGGCGGCAACGCCGCCGGTGAGGACGACTCCCGTCCCCAGCGGGGCGATGAGCTCCCTCGCATTCAGCTCTCGCTGACACCAGGCGACGATCGCCGTCAGCCGGTTCTCGAGGGCGTCCGCGACCGTGGCGCGGCCGATGCGGCGAGGCCTCGAAGGCGTGGGCCCGGGGATTTCGATCATGTCCCTGGACCCTACGAGTTCGGCCACGGCGCAACCGTGGTTTTCCAGCACCCGGCGCGCCTCCTCGTGCTGTATGTGAAGATGCTGGACCAGATCCCAGGTCAGTGCGACGCCCCCGGTCGGCAGCATGTCCGTGTAGTAAGGCCTTCCGTCGACGAAAATCGCCATCTGGCTGGTGGCTCCGCCCAGATCCAGCACCGCGACCCCGATCTCCCTCTCGTCCTCCCTCAGCACGGCGCGGGCGGCGGCCAGGGGCTCCAGGATGAGCTTTTCCACCCGGTAGCCCGCCCGGGAGACGGCGCTGCGAATGTTGTTCGCGATCGCCGAGGCGCCCGTAACCAGGTAGACCTCCGACTCCAGGCGCGTGCCCGGCATGCCGACCGGATGCAGAATCCCGGAGTTGCTGTCGACCGTGTAGTTCTGCGGGACCGTGTGCAGCAGTTCCCGGTCGTGGGGCAGCGCAACGGCGCGCGCCACCACGTGCAGGCGCGCCATGTCGTCGGCCGACACCTCCCTCGAGGAGATGGCGACGACGCCGTGCGAGGGGAACGTCTGCACCTGATCACCGCTGATGCCGACATAGACGTTGGACACGGTGCAGCCCGCCATGAGTTCGGCTTCGCGCACCGCCTTGGCGACGCGCTCGGTCATCTCCTCGACATCCTGCACGACATCCCGGTGCACGCCGTTGGTGTGCACCTGCCCGAGACCCAGGACCTCGATCCAGTGGGCCGGATACTGGCCCCTTACCTCCGCGATGACGGCGGTGGTGCGCGTCGCGCCGATATCCAGCCCCGCAACCAGATGAGAAGCCATCTTCATCTCCTCGCAGTGCCCGGCTCGCCCGTTGACGCGTGCCTGACGACGACCTGATCGCTGAAGCGGAGGTCGGCCACGGTCACCGTTCGTTCCGGGGCTCGCGGGACGGCGTCGGCGAGAGCCGCAAGCCCTTCGCGCAGACGCCGCACGCTCAGCGGAGGTTCGAAATGGAGCGCCGCCCCGGTCTCCGAGAAACGGGCTGTCAGAGTGCCCTGCGGGGTCCAGGCGATTTCCGACACGGAGCGCGCGAAGTCGGGATGGAGCTCGCCCAGCCTATGCAACTCCCCGGCCATGGCCTGGATCTGCTGGTGTTCGGTGACTGTCAGCGTACCGCTCAGCGACTCCATGGGGCGAAGGATGGGCAGATCGAGCCGATGCCGGGCGGGATCGATGGGGAGGTACTCCCCGGCGGGGTCGACGGGGTTCAGGGCCGGCGTGGCCACCAGGGCCACCGGCTGGCGCTCGCGGATGACGATCTCCGCGGTGTCGCCGGGCAGGGACCTGACCGAGGCCTCTTCGATCAACCGATGCGTTCGCAGCCGTCCTTCCAGAGACCGCGCTCCCCCGCGCTCGTCCTCGTAGACCGGAATCCACTGGCGGATCTCCTCGGCGTCGAGATAGCGGGCACCCCGCACTTCCACGGCGGAGACGCGGAATCTCGCGAAGCGCGCGAGAATGTCGGGACGGTCGCCCAGGGCGGCCAGCGTGGCGGCTGCGAGCATCACGGGAACCGTCAACGCGAGCAACTTACGCATCGTGCCCTCCGAGGCGGCGGAGGAGCGCGGGAGCGGTCGACTCGATCGATCCGGCGCCCAGGGTGAGGCATACGTCCCCGGCGCGAAGGGTGTCGGCCAGAGCGGCAGGAAGCGTGGTCAGGTCCGGGTGGTAACACCCATCCCCTCCCCGCGACGCGGTCACCGCGTCGCACACGAGTTCGCCGGTGATGCCGGGGATGGGCGCTTCGCGCGCGGGGTAGATGTCCGTGACCCAGATCCGGTCCGCCGCGGCGAGGGCCGCGCCGAGCTGGCCGGCGAAGTCCCGCGTACGCGAGAACAAGTGAGGCTGGAAGACGGCCACCAGGCGGGCTCCGGGGAAGCTGCCGCGCGCCGCTGCGATCGCCGCCGCGATCTCGGTGGGATGGTGTGCGTAGTCGTCCACCACGGTCACTCCACGCTCGCGGCCGAGCCGCTCGAAGCGGCGGCGCACCCCGCGGAACCCCGCCAGCGACCGGCGGATGTCGCTCCACGCGACGCCCATCCGGCGGGCGGCCGCGGCCGCGCCCAGGGCGTTGAGCAGGTTGTGCGCGCCCGGGAGCCGGATCGACAGCTCGCCCCGGTCCCGTCCCTCCTCGAAGATGCGCGCCCGGACTCCGCCGGAGCCGGTGCGCACCCGCGTCGCCTGCAGCTGTGCGCCCGCGCGGAAGCCATAGGTGCAGGTGCGCGCGCCGAGGCCTGCAAGCAGTTTCGACGCTCCTGGATCGTCCGCGCAGACGCACACCGTGCCGTCCGCCGGCACCGCGTCCACAAAGGTGCGGAACGCGTCGCGCAGACTGGCGAGGTTCCCGTAGGTGTCGAGGTGATCGGCCTCCAGGTTGGTGACCAGCGCCGTGCGCGGCGTGATGTGGTGGAAGGAGCGGTCGTACTCGTCGGCTTCGACCACGTACAGGTCGCCGCGTCCGTAGCGCAGGTTGCCCTCCCACCCCGCGACCCTTCCGCCGACGACCCCGGTGGGGTCCCGGCCGGCCGCCGCCAGAATCTCGGTGGCGAGCGCGGTGGTGGTGGTTTTGCCGTGGGTGCCGGCCACCGCCACGACCGTTCCCGGATTGACCCACTGCCCGAGCGCCTCCGCCCGCTTGACCACCGGGATGCCCCGTTCGCGCGCCGCGCGCACCTCCGGGTTGGACGGGCTGATGGCGGAGGAAACCACGACTGCCGAGACGCCCTCCAGGTGATCGGGGGAGTGGCCGACCTCGACGGGAATGCCCAGCGCCTCGAGCGACAGCGCGCTCAGGTCGCGCCGCAGGTCGCAGCCCGTCACCCGGTAGCCGGAGCGGTGGAAGAGCTCGGCCAGCGCGCACATGCCCGCGCCCCCGATGCCCATGAAATGCACCGTGCCTTCACGTGCGCGCTCGCGCAGGCTCCGGGCGTTCACGCGGCCTCCCCCGAAACGGTCACCGACCGCGGCCCGCGCGGGAGCAGCCCGGCGAGCGCGGCGACGATGTCGGCTGCCGCGTCCGGCCGGGCGCGCTCGCGTGCCGCCCGGGCCATGGACGCCATGCGGCGGTCGTCGCGCGCGAGGTCCGTCATGGCCGCCCAGAGGGCGGGCGCGTCCGTTTCGGCCTCGGGCAGGTGCAACGCCACGCCCGCTTCCGCGAGCGCCCGGGCGTTGCGGGTCTGGTGATCCTCGGCCGCGGTGGGAAGCGGAAGCAGGATCGCGGGCAGCCCGTACCCGAGGAACTCCGAGGTGGCCATCGCCCCCGCCCGGCTCACAGCCAGGTCCGCCGCGGCGAGCGCGCCCGGCATGTCGTCGATGTACGGCACCAGCCGCACCCAGTCCGGGGACCCGGCATGCGCGAGCTCCCGCGACATCCCGGAGAAGTGCGCCGGGCCGCTGGCCCAGAGGAGCTGAAAGCCCTCCGGACGCTCCGGGGCGCCGAGCACGGCTTCGAGGATTCGCCGGTTCAGCACCGCCGAGCCCTGGCTGCCTCCCACCACCAGGGCGACCCGCCCCCCCGCCGCCAGCCCGAAGCGACGGCGCGCTTCACCGCGCCCGATTCCTTCAGGGGGGCGTACCGGATTCCCGCTCAACACCACCCGGTCGCGCGCCCGGCGCGGAATCGCCTGCTTCGCCTCCGGCCACGCGAGATGGATCTGAGCCGCGTGGCGGCTGAGCAGCCGGGTGGTGACGCCCGGCAGGCTGTTCTGCTCCTGAAGCGCCAGGGGAATGCCCATGCAGGCGGCCCCGAGCCCCGACGGCGCGCACGCGTATCCGCCGGTAACCACCACCAGCTCGGGCCGCAGCCGCCGGAAGGTGTCGAAGACGTCGAGGACGCTCCCGAGGAGCGACTGCAACACCAGGGCATTGTTCCAGAGGTGCCGGCGATCCAGTCCCTCCACCTCCACCAGCGCATAGTCCAGGCCACAGTCGGGGAGCACGCGCGCCTCCACTCCACGGCGCGAGCCTACGAAGAACGGACGGATGTCGGGTCTCAGCGCCGCGAGCGCACGGGCGAGCGCGAGCGCGGGGTAGAAATGCCCCCCGGTGCCGCCGCCGGAGAAGACGACCACGCCCGGCTCCCGCCTGGTCATGGAGCCTGCCTCGGACTGTGAGGGATGCCCCGCGCCACCGACAGCAGGATGCCGATCGCGGCCAGGGTGACCACCAGGTTGGAGCGCCCATCCGAGATCAGGGGGAGCGGCAGCCCGGTCGCCGGCAGCAGACTCAGATTGACGCCCATGTGGAGGAACGCGTGCAGGGCGATGAGGCTGGTGCAGCCGACTGCCAGCAGCTCTCCCAGCAGATCGGCCGCGCGGCGGGCGATGCGGAAGCCGATCACGATCAGGGCGACGTAGGCGCAGACCAGCACGGCCACGCCGATCAGTCCCCATTCCTCCCCGATCAGGGCGAAGATGAAGTCGTTGTGCGCTTCGGGAAGGAATCCGAACTTCTGCTGTCCCTCCCCGAACCCTACCCCGCCGATCCCGCCGGAGCCGATCGCGATCAGCGACTGATCCACCTGGTATCCGGCGCCGGTGGTGTGCGATCCCGGGTTCAGGAAGACGATGAGGCGCCTGAAACGGAAATCCGTGGCGAACTGGTACAGGATTGCCGGCGTAGCGAGCAGCCCGAGGAAAACGAAATGCCCCACGCGCGCGCCCGCCGCGAACACGATGATGCAGCCGAGCATCGCGATCAGGGCCGCCGTGGAGAAGTCCGGCTCGAGCAGAATGGGCACCAGCATGGCGCCCCAGATCAGCAGGAAAGGGCCGAGCCCGCGCGTGAGGCTCCGGAATCGATCCTGTTTCTTCACCGCGAGGACGGCCGTCCACACCAGGATGGCCAGCTTGGCCGCCTCCGATGGCTGAAATCCAGCCGGACCCACCTGCAGCCAGCGGCGCGCCCCGTTCCGCTCCGGGGCGAAGGACTCGGTGCCCGGGAGGATTATGAAGACCAGCAGCAACCACGCCGCCGCCATCATGGGCCACGCCAGCGGCCGCCACCTGGTGTAGGGAATCCGTGAGAAGATCAGCAGGAATACCAGCCCCACACCGGCGCCCACGGCCTGGCGGACGACGAAATGGTAGTCCGGCAGCCCCTGCCGCTGCGCCAGGAAGGAGCTTGCGCTGTAAAGGGTCACCAGCCCGAACGAGAGCAGGAGCAGCGTCAGCGTCATGACGGCCGCGCCTTCCCACCCGCCGCCGAAGCGCGCGGCCGTGAGCGGCCGGGCGTCGTGCACGCCGGACGCGGGGTAGGCGGGGGCGGCCGTGGCGGGCACTCATGCCTCCCCTCGCGCGAGCGCGGCGAACCGGTGGCCCCGCGCTTCGTAGTCGGCAAACTGGTCGAAGCTCGCACAGGCGGGGGAGAGGAGCAGGATATCGCCGGGCCGGGCCCATCGCTCGGCCGCACGCACCGCCGCGTCGAAGCCGGTGTCCACCCGAACCAGGGACGCGGCCCCCGCCAGCGCCTCCTCGAGGCGGAAGCGGGCATCACCGTACACGATCACGCGGCGGACCCGGCCGCGGATGGCGTCGGCGAACGGTGCGAGATCCTCTCCCTTGTCCTGGCCGCCGGCCAGCAGCACGATCGGCCGGTCGAAGCTCCGGACCGCGCCTGCGGCCGCGGCCACGTTGGTCGCCTTCGAGTCGTTCACCCAGAGGACGCCGTCGCGCTCGACCACCCGCTCCAGCCGGTGGGGCAGCGGGCGGAAATCCCGCGCCGCCCGGGCAATCGCTTCCGTCCCGGCGCCCGCCAGGCGGCCCGCCAGCCCGGCCGCCATGGTGTTGGCAAGCCCCGCCCGGCCGGCCAGGGCCACATCCGCCACGGGCATCACCCGCTCCTTTCCTCCCTCCGACGCGAACATCAGCCATCCGTCGCGCGCGTACGCGGCCAGCTCGCCGTCCGGGCCGCCCGACCGCTGCCCGGCGGACTCCTCCGCGTCGAAGAGGTAGCGCGCACCCGGCACCTCGTCGTCCAGGGGCAGAGCGGCCGGCACGCCGCTCCCGAGCACCCACCGGCTGTCCGCGCGCGCGTTGGCGAACAGGCGGGCCTTGTCGGCGTAGTAGGCGGCCCGGCTCGGATAGCGGTCCAGGTGGTCGGGCGCCAGGTTGGTGACCACGCCGATCTCCGGGCGGAACCGGGACACGGCGCCGAGCTGGTACGAGCTCATCTCGACCACCAGCCATTCGGGCGCCGGATCGCGCAGCGCCAGCTCCGCAGCGGGCGGACCCAGGCCGCCGCCGATGTTGCCCCCCAGGCCGACCGACACCCCCGCCGCCTCAAGCATGCGGGCCGCCAGCGCGGAGGTGGTGGTCTTGCCGTTGGTGCCGGTCACGGCGATGAGCGAACTGCGGAAGAAGCGAAACGCGAACTCGGGCTCGGAAACCCAGCGCTTGCCCGCCGCCGAAAGCGAGGACAGCACCGGCGCTCCGGGCGGGATGCCCGGGCTGGCCACGACCAGGCGGCTTGCCGCGATGCGGGCCGGATCGTGGCCGCCGAGCCGCACGCGCGCGCCCATGGACTCCAGTTCCCTCGCGTACGCGCGCAACGCGGGCGTGTCGCCGTCGTCCGACACGCGCACCTCCGCGCCGTGCCGGAGCGCAAGCCGGGCCGCGGCCCGGCCGCTCGCCCCGAGGCCGACGATCGCGATGCGCTGTCCGCTCAGTGCCGCCATGAGATTCCGCCGTGCCGGAATGCGTAAAATGCGTAAAATGCGTAAAATGCGTAATCTGCCTGAAGTCCATCGCCATTTATCGAATCTTGAGGGTGCTCAGGGCGACCATCGCGCAGAGCACGCCGACGATCCAGAAGCGCGTGACGACCTTGCTTTCCGGCCATCCGAGCTTCTCGAAGTGGTGGTGAATGGGGGCCATGAGAAAGATCCTCCGCCCCTCGCCGTAACGCCGCGCCGTGAACTTGAAATACCCCACCTGCGCGATGACCGAGAGCGTCTCCGCGACGAAGACCCCCCCTACTATGACCAGGAGGAACTCGGACTTGAGGAGGATGGCCATGACGCCGATGGCGCCTCCCAGCGACAGGGAACCCGTATCTCCCATGATCACCTGCGCGGGATGCGCGTTAAACCAGAGGAATCCGATCGCCGCTCCCGCGAGGGCGCCGGCGAACACCGTCAGCTCTCCCACCCCGGGCAGGTAGAGGACGCCCAGGTAGGCGGAGGTGTCGACGCGCCCGATGAGGTAGGCGAAGACGCCGAAGGTCGCGGCCGCGATTCCGCACAGCCCCGCGGCCAGGCCGTCGAGCCCGTCCGTCAGGTTGACCGCGTTCGAGGTCCCGGAGACCACCGTGGCCACGAACAGCACGTAGACCGGCGGGAAGAAGACCGCCACCATCTCCGCGAAGAACGGGACACCCGTCCAGGTCGCCGGGACGGGCCACACCGGGTAGAACAGCAGGAACAGCCCCAGCGCCAGCCCGAGAGCCCATTGCCCAATCATCTTGTAGCGCCCCGCCAGCCCCGCGCTCGTCTTCTTGACGACCTTCAGATAGTCGTCGAGGAACCCGATGGCGCCGGTCCAGAGGAAGGTCGCGAGGACGACCAGAATCGCGACGTTGGTCAGTTCGGCCCAGAGGAGCGTGGAGACGGTCGCGGCGGTGATGATCAGCGTCCCGCCCATGGTCGGCGTGCCGGCCTTCTTGAGATGGGTCTCCGGACCGGTCTCGCGCACGACCTGACCGAAGCGCAGCCGGGTCAGCCAGCGGATCATGCCCGGCCCCAGCAGGAAGCTGAGCACCAGCGCCGTCACCATCGCGCCAGCGGTGCGGAAGGTGATGTACGTGAACAGGTTGAAGACGATATGCACGTCGGTGAACCGGGGCAGGAGATGATACAGCATGGTTCACCTCGCCCCGTTTCGGACCGCCGGCCCGAAGTCGGCTTCTATGAGCGGGACCAGACGCTCCAGCGCAACGCCGCGGGATCCCTTGAGCAGGATCAGCTCGTTGCCCTCCAGGAATCCGCGGAGCAGCGCGTATCCCTCCGCCGCGTCCGCGCTGGCGAGCAGCGCAGGTTCGCTCCCCTGTCGCCCCGTCTTGTGCAGGCGTTCGGCGGCCGCGGCGAATTCGCCCAGCGCCAGCACGACGTCCACCGCCCGGGACAGGGCTTCGCTCAACAGTTCGTCGTGCAGCGCCGCGCTCCGGTCCCCCAGCTCTAGCATGCTCCCCAGCACCGCCACCCTGCGGCCCGCTGACGGAATCAGCCCGAGCAGGTCGAGGGCGGCGCGGACGCTCTGCGGGTTTGCGTTGTAGCAGTCCAGCAGAAGGGTGAGGTCTCCCGCATGCAGCTGCTCGCCCCGCATGCCCTGCGGCCTGTACTGCTCGAGCCCGCGCACCGCCGGCCCATGAGGCGTCTGCAGGAGATCGGAGATGGCAAGCGCAATGAGGGCGTCGTAGACCGCGTGCCGCCCCGGCACCTGAAGGTGGACGCGCTGGTTGCGCCAGTCGAAGAAGTAGCGCCCATGGGCATCCGGGTGCGGATTCTGGGGGCGCAGGTTGGCGTCGGCGGCGTCGGACCAGCCGGCGACCCGTACATTGGGGTGAAGCGCGCGAGCCCGTTCGGGGAGAGCCGGCGGCTGGTCGCCCACCACCACCGCGCCGCGTCCGTCTAACCCGGCGACCAGCGCCAGCTTCTCCTGAAACACCCCCTCCAGCGAGCCCAGTTTTTCAAGATGCGCGTCCGAGATGGTGGTGACCGCCGCGATGTCGGGTTCCGCGACCGCGGTCAGGGCGGCGATTTCGCCCGGCTCGTTGGTGCCCATCTCCAGCACCAGCACCTCGGCCGCGTCCGGGGCCCCCAGGATCGTCAGGGGCAGTCCGATGCGGTTGTTGAGGTTGCCGGGATTGGCGTGCACCCGATAGCTGCGCTGCAGGGCTCCCCGCAGGAACTCCTTGGTCGTCGTCTTGCCCGAGGATCCGGTGATGGCCACGACCTGGGCCGCGTGGCGGCGGCGGCGATAGCGGGCCAGTCGTCCGAGCGCGGCCAGCGTGTCGGGCACGCGATACACCGGCACCGAAGCCTCCATGGCGACCGCGCGCGAGACCACCACCCCCGCCGCGCCCGCCGCAACCGCGTCGCACACGAAGTCGTGTCCGTCGAAGTTCTCTCCCGCAATGGCCACGAAGAGTTCACCCGCGGCCAGGGTGCGCGTGTCGGTGGAAACGCCCGCGAACCCGGTGCCGGCAAACGCGGGGGCATCCCGCAGGGAAAGCGCCGCCTGCACGCGCGGGTGCGTCCAGCGAAACGCGGTCATGCGCCCTCCTCTCCGCCGGCGAGGTGAGCGAGCACGATCTCGCGCTCGTCGAAGGGCAGCGTCTCGCTGCCGATGACCTGGCGGGTCTCGTGCCCTTTTCCCGCGAGGACCACCAGGTCGCCGGGCGCGGCCAGGTCGAGCGCCCGTCCGATTGCTGCGCGGCGGTCGGAGATGCGCTCGTGCTCGGCCCCCGCCATCCCCGCGACCACCTCATCGATGATCGCTTCGGGATCCTCGGTGCGCGGGTTGTCCGAGGTGACGATGGCCACATCGGCCCGCTCCGCCACCGCCCTGCCCATGAGGGGGCGCTTGGCGGCATCGCGATCGCCCCCCGCCCCGAAGAGAACGATCAGCCGCCCGTCGGTGAGGCGCCGCAGGGTGTCGAGGAGGCACACCAGCGCGTCCGGCGTGTGCGCGTAGTCGATGACGACCGGGCACGGGCGGCTGACGACCAGTTCCATGCGTCCCGGCACGGCGGGCGCGCTCCCGAGTCCGTCCACGACCTCGTCCACGCGGCGGCCGGCGGCAAGCGCGATGCCCGCCGCCGCCAGGGCGTTCTCCACGTTGAAGCGCCCCAGCAGGGGCATTGACACGGGCACGGCGCTCCCCTCATACGACAGTTCGAAGCGGGTCCCCGCAGGCCCGAGTTCGAGAGAGGTGGCGGTCAGTGCGGCATCCGAGTCCACGCCGTAGGAGAGACGGCGCCGCGATCCGCTGTCCAGGCGAACCCAGGCGGGCTCGTCCGCGTTCACCACGACGGTCCCCTCCGGAATCACCAGCTCGACCGCGCGCGCCTTGGCGGCCCGGTAATCATCCATGTCGTGGTGGTAGTCGAGGTGGTCGCGGGAGAGGTTGGTGTACGCGACCGCGTCGAGTTGCACTCCGTCGAGGCGACGCTGGTCGAGCGCGTGGGACGACGCCTCCAGCCCCACGTGACGAACGCCCGAGTCCGCGAGCGACCGCATCCACGCCGAGAGCTGCACCGGCCCCGGCGTTGTCAGGCCCGCCGTGCGCGGGCGCACGTCCCCGTCGGCGTCCACGAGCCCCAGCGTGCCGATCGCGGCGGAGGGCCCGCCGGCCCTCAGCAGGTGGCGCGCCAGCAGCGTGGTCGTGGTCTTGCCGTTGGTGCCCGTGACCGCATAGACGAAGACCTCGCGGCATGGATTGCCGAAGAACTCGTCGGCGGCAAGCGCGCCCGCCAGCCGGCCGTCGCGCACCACCACCTGCGGAACAGGCAGGCCGGACAGTGGCGTCTCGACCAACACCGCCACCGCCCCCCGCCCCACC
>VXMG01000097.1:0-21864 GCA_009841185.1 Gammaproteobacteria bacterium | reverse complement strand
GGGGGGGGGCGGCGGGGTCGGTGGGCGGGGCGTTCTGGGCTGCCGCGGGCGCCGGGATGGCCAGAAGGGCCACCAGCAACGCAGACCTCGGGATCCGAGTCAGCGCCGGGGCGGTTTTCCCCGAAGTCGGCTTGCGGCCGGCCTGACTCATCGTATGCCAACTCACGCTTACATCCCCGCGGGGCGCACGCTGTAGTTGTCGTTGCGCCACATGCGCATGCTGCCGTCGGGCATCTCCTCGAAGATGAACTCCTCGCCCAGGTCACCGTTGTCGCGCACGCGCCGGAAGGTGCCGCCCTCGACGTGACGAAGCCGGGTGAGGGAGCTGAGCGGGTTGTTGGTGGGGAGCGACAGCACCTGCACGGCGCCGTCCCACATCAGGACCGCGCTCTCGCCGCCGAGGGGGCGCTGATAGGTGCCGGTGAAGCGGGCCAGATCCTCCTGCACCACGTCGACTGCCGGGCCATCCTCTGCCGACCGCTTCTCCGCGCGTCGCAGGGCGGGCGCGACGATGTCGAACGCCGTCTGCGCGAACTGGCGGGAGTTGACGCCCTGGCCGTTGGTCATGAAGGCGGTGGCCACTTTGTCCTGCGGACGCAGCAGCAGGTGGCTGCGGTATCCGGGGCAGGATCCGCCATGGCCCACGAAGGTGTCGTCGTCGGACTTCCACACCGAGAAGCCCAGCCCGTAGGTGGTGTTGCCGTCCGGCTCCGACCAGTGCACGCGATGCATCTCGCGCAGCGTGTTGCGGTCGAGCAGGGCATCGCCCCCCTCAAGCACCCGGAACTGCCACGAGGCGAAGCGACCCAGGTCCTCGACCGTCGAAATGAAGCCGGCGGCGGGGCTGATGCCTCGCACCCAATAGTCGGGAATCACATGACGCTTGCCATCGCGCCCGCGCGCGGTGTAGCCGGTCGCCAGACGGTTGCCGCGGAAGCGGTCTTCCAGGTCGGTGAAGGTGCTCGTCATCCCCAGCGGGTCCAGGATGTTCGCGCGCACGTACTCGTCGTAGCCCTGTCCAGAGGCCTCGGCCACGATCTCGCCCGCCAGGGTAAGGGCCAGATTCGAGTACTGGAAGTACGTCCGAGGAGGGTAGAGCATCGTCTGCGTGGGCAGCGTCTCGACGATCTTCTCGTGGGTGGGGAACGGGTAGTCGGGGCCGGTCCAGTAGGGCACGCCGGCCTCGCGCGGCAGGCCCGAGCTGTGCGTGAGCAGGCCTTCGATGTCGACCGGGCCCGCCTCCGGGTACTCGTCCTTGATGTTGAACCAGTCCAGGTGGTTCGCCACGGCATCGTTCAGCGCGAGCTTGCCCTGGTCGCGCAGCTGCAGCACGCCGACGGCCGTGAAGAGCTTGGAGATGGAGCAGATCGAGTACATCGTGGAGGGCGTCGCCGGCTCCCCGCTCTCGATGTGCGCGAATCCGTATCCCTTCGCCCACACCAGCTCCTGGTCGTGGATCACGGAGAGCGAAGCTCCGGGGATGCCCCCGTAGGCCTGTGCCGCGTCCATCCAGATGTCCAGGAGATGGAGGGCCGACGCGACCTCGGCGTCGTCGGCGAGCGACTGCTGGGCTTCGGCTGGAGGCGCCGAAAGCAAGAGAAGCGCCAGGGTGGCCACGCCGGCGTGTTGGCGGATTCGGTGGTGTCTCATCGGGGCATCCTCCTCGAGATACTGCGGAGCGGGCTTCAAGGCCTGGGAGCGTTCGGAGAGGCGTGATGACATCTCCACGTCCCTGGCAGGATACAGTGTAGTGCGTGCCGTCCCACGGGGACAACGGCGGATTCCCGTGCGGACACTGGCTCTGGAAGCCCGACCGCGGCGTCCACGGCTTCCGGGCGGTTTCACGCGCGCCGAACAGGCTCCCGTTGCGCCCGGACGGGGCGTAGAATGTGAGTTCGAGCGAGATCTGTTCCGAAGGAGAAGACGACAATGAACTCCAATGAATGGCGGTGTGCGGTGTTCACCTGGGCGGCTGTGACCGCCGTGCTGATTCCGGTTTGGCCGGCGGATGCCTCTGCGCAGACGGATGCGGCGCGCATCGAGGCCGCGGTCGCCAGCCTGGAGTGGCGCAACATCGGTCCGACCATCATGGGGGGCCGGGTGTCGGACCTGGCCGTGGTGGAGTCCGACCCCGCCACTTTCTACGTGGGCACCGCGACCGGCGGGGTGTGGAAGACGGTCAACCACGGCACCACCTTCGAGTCGGTGTTCGAAGACCAGCCAACCCAGTCCGTTGGCGACGTGACGGTCGCGCCCTCAAACCCCAACGTGGTGTGGGTGGGGAGCGGCGAGCCGCAGAACC
Source organism: Gammaproteobacteria bacterium (assembly GCA_009841185.1). Taxonomy (GTDB): domain Bacteria; phylum Gemmatimonadota; class Gemmatimonadetes; order Longimicrobiales; family Gaopeijiaceae; genus BD2-11. The sequence continues at coordinate 19,562 of VXMG01000097.1, read as the reverse complement.
GTCAGAGTTCGCCGTGGGGGAACGGCGTCTACAGGTCCACCGACGCCGGGCGCTCCTGGCGGCACATGGGGCTCGAGGAGACCCACCACATCTCCCGCATCCGCATCCACCCGCGCGACCCGAACGTCGTGTACGTGGCGGCGGTCGGGCGGCTGTGGGGCGCCAACCCGGAGCGGGGCATCTACAAGACCACAGACGCCGGGGAGAGCTGGGAGCTGGTGCTCTTCGTGGACGAGGACACGGGCGCCATCGACCTGGCGATGGACCCGAACGACCCTGAGACCCTGTTCGCCGCGATGTACCAGCGCCGGCGTACCGGGTGGGGCTTCAACGGGGGCGGGCCCGGGAGCGGCATCCATCGCACCACCGACGGCGGAGCCTCCTGGATGGAGCTGACCGAGGGGCTGCCGGATGGGGACATGGGACGTATCGGGCTGGACATCTTCCGTGGTGACGGCAACCTCGTGTTCGCCATCGTGGAGGCCGACAAGCGCACGCCCGGGCAGGGTTTCGGCGGAGGTGGGGGTGGCTCGTCGCAGAACGGCGTGTACCGCTCCACCGACCGGGGCGAGACCTGGGAACAGATCAGCACGACCAACAACCGACCCATGTATTACAGCCAGATCTGGGTGGATCCCACCGACCCGGAGCGCATCTACACCGCCGGCGCGAGCCTCTACAAGTCGCTCGACGGCGGCAACAACTTCACTCCCGACGCCGCGTCCGCAGTGCACCCCGACCACCACGCCATGTGGATCAACCCCGCCAACTCCGACCACATCATTCTGGGCGGCGACGGCGGCGTGGCGATCAGCTGGGACCGCTCGGACACCTGGCGGCAGCTGACCAACCTGTCCCTGGCCCAGTTCTACGAGATCGGCGTGGACATGCGCGATCCCTATCACGTGTGCGGCGGGCTCCAGGACAACGGCTCCTGGTGCGGTCCGAGCGACACCTGGTCCAACCAGGGCATTCGCACCCGCGACTGGTACAACGTCGGGGGCGGCGACGGCTTCTACACGGTCATGCACCCGACCAACCCGCGCGTGATGTTCTCCGAGTCGCAGGGCGGCAACCTCATGCGCGTCGACCTGGTGACCATGGAGCGCACCCGAATGCGGCCGGTGGGGCGCCCGCTGGAGGACGGGGAAGACCGGGATCTGCGCTGGAACTGGGACACCCCGGTGCTCCTCTCGCAGCACGACGAGAACACCGTCTACGTGGGGAGCAACGTGCTCTTCCGCTCGCGCGATCTGGGGATGACCTGGGAGGAGATCAGCCCGGATCTCACCCACGCCATCGACCGCAGCGAGCTGGAGATCATGGGGGTGGCCGGCTCGGAGCCGCAGATGTCGGCCAACGATGGACAGGCCTCCTACGGCAACCTGGAGACGATTTCGGAGTCGCCGTTCGACGCCGCGCTGCTCTACGTGGGCAGCGACGACGGCAGGGTGCACGTGACGCGCGATGGAGGCGGCTCGTGGACGGACGTGACCGGGAACATCCCCGGGCTGCCCGAGCGCACCTACGTGAGCCGGGTGGTGGCGTCGGCGCACGATCAGGGCACCGTCTACGCCACCTTCGACGGCCACCGCAACAACGACTTCGCGGCCCACGTCTACGTGAGCACCGACTACGGGGAGAGCTGGCGGCGCACCGTCGACGGGCTGCCCGCGACTTCGGTGAACGTGATCGCCGAACACCACCGCACCGCCGGACTGCTCTTCGTGGGCCACGAGCTCGGGGTGTCCTTCTCGGTCGACGGCGGGGAACAGTGGATCGCCCTGGCCAACGGCCTGCCCGCAGTTCCGATCGACGACATCAAGATCCACCCGCGCGAGAACGATCTCGTGCTGGGGACGCACGGGCGCGGCATCTACATCATGGAGGACATCGCGCCGCTCGAGGGGCTGACGGGAGAGGTGCTGGCGGCCGGGGCGCACCTCTTCCCGGTGCGGCGCGCGACTTCATACAACCCGTACACGCCCCAGGGATGGACGCCGGGGGTGTATGTGTCGCCCAACCCGGCGGCCGGGGCGCTGATTCGGTACTACCTCGGTGCCGACCTTCCGGCGGCAACGCAAGTGGCCGCGTCCCCCGAGGAGAACGGCGATGGTGGGGACGACGGCATGCCCGACGCCTCGGGACAGCCGAAGATCACGATCCTCGACGAAGGCGGCGAGGTGGTGCGCGAACTCACCGGGCCGGGGGATGCCGGCATCCAGCACGTGCGGTGGGATCTGCGCATCGAACCGCCCTACACGCCGTCGGGTCCGCCCCGGCAGTTCGGCGGAGGCTTCGGGGGTGGTCAGGCGCGCGGCCCGCGGGTGCTGCCCGGCACCTACACCGTGCGACTCGAAGCCGCCGGCGTGACGCAGGAAGAACAGGTGGCGGTGCGCCTGGATCCGCGGGTCGAGATGAGCCGAAGCGATCTGGAGGCCCGCCAGGCGGCGCTGATGAGCGCCTACGACCTCGCCGGTCCCGTCTACGAGGCCGGGCAGGCCGTCCAGCGCGTCACCACGCAGCTCATGGAGGTCAGCGCGCTTCTGCGGGAGCAGGAGGAGGCGCCGGAAGACCTGGCCGAAGACGTGAGCGGCCTGCTCGAGGAGGCGCGCGAACTCGGGCGCGACCTCAACCAGGCGGCGGTCGGTGCGCGCGGTGCCGGCGCCATCGAGTCGTCCAGCACGCGACCCACCGCCGACCAGCTCTGGCAACTCGACCAGGCCTGGGAGAGGGTGCCTCCGCTCATCGAGCGCCTGAACGAGATCGTGACCGAGGAGATGCCCGCGATCTACCGGCAGTTGAACGAGCGGGGGATTCGCCCCGACCCGGGCGAGGCGGTGACGATGCCGGTGCGGCGGCGCGGGGGGTAAGGCCAGGCCCGCTCCGCCCGCAACCCTGACGTTACGTCAGCCTTCGCGCGATCCACACCGTGCGGAAGACCGCGGTGGCCACGGTGCCCACCGCGGTCACCACCAATGCGCCCAGCAGGACCGTGCCCGGGTCGCGCCCCAGGAGCGCGGAGCCGGTCCCGTCGAGGATCGCGCCGAACCCGATCAGCAGGAGCCGCTCGGCGCGCTGCATGACGCCCGCCGTGCACAGCACCCCCTGGCTCTCGCCCCGTGCGCGCGTATAACTGACAAGTAGCGAGCCGCCCAGCGCCGCCGCGACCACCGCGAGCGCCGGACCCGAGGCGCGAAAAGCCACCGCCAGCCCCACGAACGCGGCCACCTCGGCAAACCGGTCGATGGTCGAATCCAGGAACGCCCCCCGCGGTCCCGCAAGCCCGCGCGCCCGCGCAACCCGCCCATCCATGGCATCCGCGACGCCGCTGAGCAGCACCGCCCAGCCTCCCATCGCGAACCGCCCCGAGGCGAAGAACCACCCCGCCACCCCGCCGAAAGCGAACCCCAGCAGGTTGTAGAAGAGGGGCGAAAGGCCGAGAAGCAGCGACGCCCGCTCCACCGGCCGCACGAACCAGAAGAACCAGCGGCGCACGAAGGATCCGAGCACGAACTTGCCCCGAGCCGAGGACTCGAGCGCGTCGGCCGCGCGGCTGGCGCCGCTCAGTACGAAGACCGGCATGGTGGCAAGCGCCAACCCCACGATCACGGCCAGGGCCGTCAACTCGGGTCTCACGATGACCGGGTGCCGTTGGCCGCCCGCGAGCCTGCGCTTGCGCCGGTCCGGGCCCCGGGTCCGGGGCGCCTGCGCCCACCCGCGGACGTCCGGTCCGTTCCCGCTCCCGCGCGCGCTGACCGCAACACCCGCAACGCCTTGGGAAGCAGCAGCGGAAACGGAAAGCGCCGCTCGAGGGGCGTGATCTCGAACGACATCCCGGTGCGCCGCTCCACCTTGCGCACGATGTAGGGGAACCAGCTGTCGAAGGTCAGCATGTGCTTGACCCAGCGGGTGGTGGCGCGCGCCTTGCTGATGCCGAAATACGCGTTCAGCCTGAGCTGGGCCACGGACGACGCGGGACGGGCTGCGCCGTATTTGCCGTTCGATCGCTCCAGCACCCCGGACGCCACCGCGGCCTCCAGGATGGGCGTGTAGATGCCACGCAGTGTTTCCCGCTGGGCCTCGTACACGGCGCTTACCCGGCCTCCGCGTTCCGGCCGGATCTCTCCGGCGTACGAGATCTCGAGCATGCGCCGGCAGAAGTCGTCGACGGAAAACGAGCCCTCCAGGAATGGAAGGGTCCAGTCGAGCACCATCCGCCTCGCGCCGCCGACCCGCTCTTCGATCCACGCGGCCGCGTCGGGGTCGCGGGCATGCACCACCGAGATGTGATGCGCCATGCGGCCCAGGCAGAAATGGTCGAGGCGGCGCGGCCCGAGTTCCCTCTGGAAGTCGGCGCGCGAAAGCACGAGACACTTGGCCAGCGGACCCTCCGGCGGCGCCGGCCAGAAGGCGATGACGGTCGGAGCCAGCACCCGGCTCACGGTGGCCAGCAGGCCCGCGCTGCGCGCCGTGTAGCCGCCGTCGGAGAGCGCGCGATAGAACGCCCCGTAGTCGTCAACGACGACGATCAGGTCCCAGGCGCTGTGCCGGTCCGGGCTTGCCGACACGAGCCGCGAGCCGTACGCGACCACGGCAACCAGGCCGTCGCCGCCAGTCTCGCGAAGCCTCGAAACCAGGTGCTCGACGGATGCCTCCATCCCCTTCATGCGGGCTCCACCGCCGCGGGGACGCCCCGCATCTCGCCGAGCATTTCGGTCATGACGCCCCGCATCTCCCCGATGAATCCATCCAGATCGTCGTCCGCCCCAGGCGACTCGAAGGGTCCCCGGCACTCGACTCGGGTGCGCATCAGCGGTAGGTTCCCGAAGAAGTCCCCGAGTCGCGTCCACTTCCACAATCCGTCCGCCACCACCACGTACACGCTCCAGCGGCGTGCCGCCAGAATGGTCGCGAGCCCCAGCGTCTTGAAGGGGCCGATGCGACCGGTCCTGCTCCGGGTTCCCTCCGGGTAGATGATGAGGGGATGCGTGGAGGCGGCCGCCTCGCTGCCAAGCCGGTTCAACTCGCCGCGCAGGGTTGCTCTCGCATCGACCAAGGGGTATCGGTACAGCCTTGTCATGTGGGATATTAGGGGCACGCCGCGTGCGTATCGGCGGCGCGTCACGATGCGGGGGTAGACGCCGTGCATCGACGCGACGACGAGCGGGATGTCCAGCAGCGACTGGTGGTTCATGAGCACCAGCACGCCGGCGGTTGCCGGGATGTCCGGCAGTTCGCCGAAACGTACCCCGCCCATATGACGAAGAAAAAAAATGACCACATGAGCCGTGAAGCGCTGCCACCCGGTGAGCAGAGCGTCACGATTCCCCGGCCGCAATCGCGCCATGGGTGCGATCAGGAGGCGCTGAATCAGGTCGCAAGCCAGCAGAGCGGCGCCGAGCGCGGTGAGAGTAGAGGCGCCACGGAGGTCCAATGACGTGTCCTGTAGGGCGGGTGTGGTCCGATCGGAAGAACATCGGGCAAACATATGAGTGACAACGGAAACGCTAGCAGGGAATCCGCTTCGGCGTCAACGCGACGGGCGGCCCGCGACGGGACCGGGGATGGCTTCGCCGCCGGGACGGACGGGAGGACGGCGGTCGCCCCGAGCCGGGCCGAGCCGGCGGACGAGCGGCCGCCGCTTCGCGGACTCAGCGACTACGACTACACCAACTTCTACTTCGCGGCGGGCACGGATCCGTTCGGGATCCTGGAGCCTTTCGGCGAATGGTGGAAGGACGCCGAGTTCGACGGAGGCTACTACCTCTACGGGCTGCCGATGGGCTCGGCGCCCGCGACGCGTGTCGAGATCGGCGACCCCAAGACGAGCGAGACGCGCGAAGGACTGATCAATTTCGCGTCCTACAACTACCTGGGCCTTTCCTATCGTCCCGAAGTGATCGAGGCGGTATGCGACGCCGTTCGCAAGTACGGCGCCGGAGCCTCCGGGTCGCCGGTGCTCTCGGGCACCATGGACCTGTACAAGCGCCTTGCGACGGAGATGGCGGACTTCAAGGGCAAGGAAGGCGCCCTCATCTTCCCGACGGGATACAGCGCCAACGTGGGGCTCATCTCGGGGCTGATGCGTCCAGGCGACCTGATCGTGGCCGACAAGCTGGCGCACGCCAGCATCGTCGACGGCATGATCCTCTCCAAGGCGACCTCACGTTTCTTCAAGCACAACAATCCGGAGGATCTCGACCGCAAGCTCCGCGGATTCACCGGCAAGAAGCTGGTGATCGTCGAGGGCGTCTACTCGATGGACGGCGATGTCGCCAGGCTGCCCGAGATCGTCGAGGTCTGCAGGAAGCACGGTGCACGCCTGCTCATCGACGAGGCGCATTCCACCTTCGTCTACGGTCCGAACGGCCGCGGCGTCGCGGAGCATTTCGGCCTCGACGACGAGGTCGATATCCACCTGGGCACCTTCTCGAAGAGCCTCGGAGGCCTGGGCGGGTTCGTCGCCGGCCCGGCGGAACTCATCTACTACCTGCGCGGCTTCGCGCGCTCCCGGGTGTTCTCGTGCGCGCTTCCGCCCCCGGTCACGGCCGGCCTGCTGAAGGCGCTGGAGATCGCGCGGGCCGAGCCGGAGCTGCGCGAAAAGCTCTGGGACAACGCCCGCTACATGCACGGGCTGCTGGGAGAGGCCGGGGTGGACGTGGGCGATTCCACCTCGCAGGTGATCTCGATCATGATCCGCGACGACGCCGGCATCTTCCAGATCGCCGAGGACCTTCTGCGCCAGGGGGTCTACATCAACCCCGTCCGCTTCCCCGCCGTGGGCAAGCACAAGTCACGCTTCCGCATGTCCATCTCGGCGGCGCACACTCGGTCCGAACTCGAGGAGGGCGCCGAAATCATCATCTCCATCCTCCAGAAATACGGAAAATGCCCCTGACCCGGTATCACTATTCCCAGGCCGTCAGCGCCTTTTTCGAGATCGCCACGTCGGACGCCCGGCGCATCCTTCCCCCGCACCTTCAGCCGCTCGAAGTCCAGCACGAAGCCAGCATCCTCGCCGTCACGGCCTTCGACTTCACCGGCAGCATGGTCGGCACCTATCAGGAAATCGTGCTCTCGGTGATCGTTCCGCCGCTGATCGCCCCGGGCCAGGGCATGGCGAAATCGGCGTTCTATCCCTTCCTCGTGGGAACCAGCACCGAGGCGTCGCGCGAGCACGCCATCGAGCGCTGGCACCTTCCGCACTACATGGAGGACCTCGACATCCGGTTCCTGCCTTCGGGCAGGCGCATGCGCGTGGAGGTGCGCGAGGGCGACCGGCCGATCCTGGACTTCGAGGTCGCGGACCACGATTCGGAGCCGGTCGATCACCTGTACCAGTCGTTCATGATCAACGGCGAAGACCGCTTCAAGGTGGACATCCACATGCGCGGGCCGCACAGCGAGCACGAGGAGGAGGCGGGGTCGCTGAAGCTCCACGAGCATCCCATGACCTCCCAGCTGACGCTGGACCAGGTGGCCACCTATCCGTTCCGGGAGCAGTGGATGACGGACGGCGTCCAGGTATTCGAGGAGCTGGAGCGCATCTGAGCGACGGGGCGCACACCTTCGTCATCTTCAACCCGGCCTCGGGGCACGGCCGGGGCGCGCGCCGCATCCCGCTCTACCGGGAACTTCTCGACAGGCACCTTGCCTCGTGGGAATGGGCGGCGACGACGGCGCCCGGCGAGGAAGCCGAACTCACGGACAGGGCCATCGCCGGGGGCGCGACGCTGGTCGTGGCGGTCGGCGGCGACGGCACCTGGAGCCAGGTGGCCGATCGGGTGGTGGCGGCCGCGCGCCCGGATGTCGCGCTGGGACTGCTGGCGTCGGGGACCGGCAACGACTTCGGCAAGAGCCTCGGGCTCAGCTACGGCGATCCGGAGCAGGCGGTGGCGGCGCTGGCGGCGGGCCGGACCCGCCGCATCGATGTGGGGAGGGTGGTGTCGGAGTGGCGGCCGGCTCCGCATCCCGAGGTGGATGACGCCGAGCCCTGGCGGGATGCGCCGCGCCACTTTCTCAACCTGGTGGGTTTCGGCTTCGACATCGCGGTCATCGATGCTACGCTGCGGGCACGCTTCCTGCGGGGGGCGGTCCTGTACAAGGTCACCGCGCTGCAGCAACTGTTCCTGTACACGAGTCCGCGGCTCCGCCTGACGGACGGCGGTGGATGGAGCACCGAAGGACGGCATCTCATACTCACCATATCGAACGGACGCATCTTCGGGGGCGGGTTCCCGATCGCTCCCGACGCGGACCTCGAGGACGGTCGGCTGGACGCGTGCGCGATCGCCGATTCCTCGCCCCTGGGCCGGGCGCGCCTGTTCAGCCTGGCCGAGAAGGGCAGGCATGTGGGGGCGAAGGAGGTCTCTCTGCGCCAGGGCCGCGCTTTTGCCGTACAGTTCGACGAGCGCGTACGTTACGAGGTCGATGGCGACGTGCATCAGTCGCGCACGGGCGAGGTGCGGGTGGATGTCGTGCCGTCGGCGCTCCCGGTGATCGTTCCGTGAAGGAGGCTGGATGGATCGCCTTGCTGCCGCCCCGCCGAGCACCGCTAAGCCCATCCGCGTAGTCACGGCGGCGTCGCTCTTCGACGGGCACGACGCCGCCATCAACGTGATGCGCCGGATCCTCCAGGATTCGGGCGCGGAAGTCATCCACCTGGGGCACAACCGTTCCGCCCTCGAGATCGTGGAGTGCGCGATCCAGGAGGACGCGCACGCCATCGCGATCAGCTCGTACCAGGGCGGTCACATGGAGTTCTTCACCTACGTGCGCGACCTGCTGCGCGAGCGGGGCGCGAACATCCGCATCTTCGGCGGGGGCGGCGGGACCATTCTCCCAGCGGAAGCCGAGGAGTTGCACCGGCGCGGCATCGACCGGGTCTTTTCTCCCGACGACGGGCGGGCGATGGGCCTGCAGGGGATGATCGACGAGGTGCTGGAGGGCGCGCGCGATTCGGTGCGAACGTCGCTCGAGGATCCGGGGAGCGAGGTGCGCGCGCTCGAGCAAGGCGATGCCGGCGCTGTGGCGCGCCTGATCTCGGCGACCGAGAACGGCTACGCCGGCGCGGACGAAGCGATGGTGATGGTGGCCGAGATGGCGGCGGCCCGGCGCGTACCCGTGCTGGGCGTGACGGGCACCGGCGGCTCGGGCAAATCGTCGCTGGTGGACGAGTTGGTGCGGCGCTATCTGTCCGGCACCTCGGACGGCCGGGTCGCGATCGTTTCGGTGGACCCGTCCAAACGCCGCACCGGGGGCGCGCTCCTGGGCGACCGCATCCGGGTGAACGCTGCCTCGAGCCCGCGGGTGTACATGCGCTCGCTGGCCACCCGCGCCTCGACGCTCGGCCTGTCGCCGCATGTGCGCCAGGCGGTGGACATCTGCAAGGCCGCCGGCTTCGACCTGGTCATCATCGAGACGCCCGGGATCGGTCAGTTCGGCGCCGAGGTGGTGGGGCATTCGGATGTATCGCTGTACGTGATGACGGCCGAATACGGCGCCGCCAGCCAGCTCGAGAAGATCGACATGCTGGACTACGCGGACGTGGTCGCCATCAACAAGTTCGACCGCCCGGGGGCGCTGGACGCGCTCCGGGACGTGCGCAAGCAGTACCGGCGCAACCACCGTCTGTGGAGCGTGCCCGACGCGGCGCTCCCGGTGTACGGCACCGTGGCTTCGCGCTTCAACGACGCCGGTGTGAGCCGCCTGTACCTGGCGCTGCTCGACCAGTTGCGGCGCAAGACGGGCGCGGGGCTCGTGACCGAGCGCGACCCCGTCGACGACGACCGTGCCGAGCACACGCCGATTCCGCCCGAGCGCACCCGCTACCTGGCGGAGATCGTGGAGGCGGGCCGCGACTACAGCCGCCGTGTCGACGAGCAGGCAGCGCTCGCCCGCCAGCTTTACCAACTGCACGGGGCGATCCGGCTGCTGCGGACCGACCCGGACGCTGGCGGCGGAGACGAAACGGAGGATGTCGCGCCCGAACTGCACATTGGGCATGGGGAGGACGAAGCCTTCGCCCGCCTCATCGACCTCTACCGGAAGACGCGTGCGCGGCTCGACCAACGCAGCCTGACCCTGCTCGAGGAATGGCCGGAGGTGCAGCGCCGCTACCAGGCCGACACCTACGCCTACCAGGTTCGCGGCCGGACGGTGGAGCGGAGCCTCTTCAGCGAATCGCTCGCCGGCTCGCGCATCCCGCGGGTGGTGCTCCCGCGCTTCCGCGACTGGGGCGAGGTGCTGCGCTGGCGGCTCACAGAAAACGTGCCGGGGGGGTTTCCCTACACCGCCGCGGTCTTCCCGCTGCGGCGGCTGGAGGAGCACCCGCAGCGCATGTTCGCCGGCGAGGGCGGCCCTGAGCGCACCAACCGGCGCTTCCACTTCCTCAGCCGCGCCAGCCTGGCCAACCGGCTCTCCACCGCCTTCGACTCGGTGACGCTCTACGGCGAGGACCCGGACGAGCGCATGGACATCTACGGCAAGGTCGGCAACTCGGGCGTGAGCGTGGCCTCGGTGGACGACGCCAAGAAGCTGTACTCGGGGTTCAACCTCGCCGACCCTTCCACCAGCGTGTCCATGACCATCAACGGGCCCGCGCCCATGCTGCTCGGCTTCTTCCTGAACGCGGCCATCGACCAGCAGTGCGAACTCCACATACGAGAGAACGGTCTCGACGCCGAGGTCGAGGAGTGCATACAGGCCCTCTACCGCGAGCGCGGCGTGGAACGTCCCCGCTACCAGGGCGCGCTTCCGGAGGGCAACGACGGCCTCGGCCTGATGCTGCTCGGCGTGAGCGGCGACGAAGTCCTTCCGGCCGACGTCTACGAGCGCATCCGGCGCGAGACCCTCGCCATGGTCCGCGGCACCGTCCAGGCCGACATCCTCAAGGAGGACCAGGCCCAGAACACCTGCATCTTCTCCATCGAGCTGGCGCTCCGGCTGATGGGCGACATCCAGCAGTACTTCATCGACGAAGGGGTGCGGAACTTCTACTCGGTGTCGATCTCGGGATACCACATCGCGGAAGCCGGCGCCAACCCTGTGACCCAGCTCGCCCTCACCCTCGCCAACGGCTTCACCTACGTCGAGTACTACCGCTCTCGCGGGATGCGCGTCGACGACTTCGCGCCCAACCTGTCGTTCTTCTTCTCCAACGGCATGGATCCGGAATACGTCGTTCTGGGTCGGGTGGCCCGCCGCATCTGGGCGAAGGCGATGAAGCACGTCTACGGCGCCAACGCCCGCTCGCAGAGGCTCAAGTATCACATTCAGACCTCGGGCCGCAGCCTGCACGCGCAGGAGATCGCCTTCAACGACATCCGTACCACGCTGCAGGCCCTCTACGCCCTCTGCGACAACTGCAACTCGCTGCACACCAACGCCTACGACGAGGCCATCACCACGCCCACCGAGGAGAGCGTGCGCCGGGCCCTGGCGATTCAGCTTGTCATCAGCAGGGAGCTGGGGCTGTCGAGGAACGAGAACCCGCTGCAGGGCTCGTTCATCATCGAGGAACTGACGGATCTGGTGGAGGAGGCGGTGATGCGCGAGTTCCTGTGGCTGTCGGAGCGCGGAGGCGTGCTCGGGGCGATGGAGCGCATGTACCAGCGCGGCCGCATCCAGGACGAATCGCTCGAGTACGAGTCGCGCAAGCACAGCGGGGAGCTGCCCATCGTGGGGGTGAACACCTTCCTGGGGCCGGAGGGGTCGCCCACGCGGGTTCCCGACGAGGTCATCCGCGCCAACCCCGAAGAGAAGGACTACGCCATCGCGTCAAACCGGGCCTTCAGGGCGCGCAACCGGGGCCGCGCCGACGCCGCCCTCGACGAGCTGAAGCGCGTGGCGCTGGCGGGCGGCAACACCTTCACCGCGCTCATGGAGGCCTGCAAGGTGTGCACGCTGGGGCAGATCACGGGCGTGCTATACGAGGTGGGCGGGCAGTACCGGCGGAACATGTAGGGGCCGTGCACGGACTCCCGGAATCCGGATGAAGGTCTTCCTGAAACGCTTCGCGGGACGGTTCGCGCTCACCCTTACCCTCGTCGTTCTCGAGGCGGCGGGCTGGGTGCTGTTCCCGCTCGTCATCGGGCGCGCCATCGACAGTGTTCTCGCCGATTCGGCGCGGGGTCTGTACGAACTCGCGATCCTCGGCATCGTCACCATGGGGATCGCGGTGGTCCGCCGCATGGTGGACAGCCGGGCCTACGGCGGCATCTACGCCACGCTGGGCGAAGAGATGGTGGAGGCTGCGGAGGGAACGAGCACATCGACCCGGACCGCGCGCCTGGGGATGCTGAGGGAGCTCGTGGAGTTCTTCGAGAATTCGATGCCCGGACTCATCAACAGCATGCTCGGGTTGGTGGGCACCGTGGCGATCGTCGCGACTCTCAACTTCAGGGTGTTTCTGGGATGTCTCGCGGCGGCCGTTGCGACCGTGACCCTCTACGCGGTCACCGGCAGGCTGACCACCCGGTACAACCAGGGGCTCAACGACGAGCATGAACGGCAGGTCGACGCCGTAGACAGCGGGGACCCCGGCCGCTTGGGCGAGCACCTGCGCGCCATGATGCGCTGGAACATCCGTCTCTCCGACCTGGAAGCGGCCAATTTCGGGATCAACTGGGTTTTCATGATCGCGCTGCTGGTCTTCGCGGTGAGCACCGCCGTGCGTGAGGCGCCGGAGTACGGCGCGGTCTTCGCCCTGGTCATGTACGTGTTCCAGTTCATGGAATCCGTGATGCTGCTGCCGCTCTTCTACCAGCAATGGCTGCGGCTCCGGGAGATCTCCGGGAGGCTGGCGGGGGTCGTGGGGTCGTAGATTACCCGAGGGCCATCCACGAAAGACACCGGACGAGGTGACATGTCATCAGATCGACGATGGGCAGATAACAGGGCGATTCGACCGGAGCGCAGCGTCGAGCGACGTGCCAGGGTGGGACGTGCGGGCGCCAGGATGCCGTCAGTGGTACAACAGGGGCTACTGGGCGCGGTCGTGCTGTGCACGATCCTGATCGCCGCCTCCTGCGCGCCCCCTGGGCCGCGCGCCCGGATCTCCGAGGAGGTGCGCGTCCTCGAAACCTATCCGTTCTCCGACCCGAATCCCGTCCCGGTGCTCGCCACTGACCGCAGGCTGTATCCCTACCACACCTTCGAGGGATACGCGGCGACCCCCGAGCCGAGGGAATGGAGGGTGGTGCGGATGGCGAACGACCTCATCGAGGTCTTCGTCCTTCCCGAAGTGGGCGGCAAGGTGTGGGGCGCCGTGGTGAAGGCGACCGGCCACGAGTTCATCTACCGGAACGAAGTCATGAAATTCCGGGACATCGCCCTGCGTGGGCCGTGGACCTCGGGCGGCATCGAATTCAACTTCGGGGTGATCGGGCACACTCCGGCTACCGCCACCCCCGTCGACTATGATCTGCGGGAGAACGCGGACGGGAGCGTGAGCGCCATCGTGGGCGCCATGGACCTCCCGTCGCGCACCCCGTGGCGCGTAGAGATACGCCTGCCCCCGGACCGGGCCGCCTTCGAGACGCGCGTTCTGTGGTACAACCCGACCCCGCTGGAGCAGCCCTACTACAACTGGATGACGGCCGCGGCCTTCGCCCAGGACGACCTGGAGCTGTTCGTGCCCGGAAACGCCTACCTGGAGCACTCCGGGCGGGTGCGCCCCTGGCCCGCGGACGAGGACGGGCGCTTCCTGCCTCTCTACCGCAACAACGCGTTCGGGGGAAGCAAGTCGTACCACGTCGTGGGCGCGCTGAACGACTTCTTCGGCGGCTACTATCACGACGATGGCTACGGCTGGGGGCACTGGGCGCCGCATGAAGAGATGCCCGGGCGCAAGATGTGGCTCTGGGCGCTGTCGCGCGAAGGCGGGATCTGGGAGGATCTCCTGACCGACACCGATGGGCAATATGTCGAGTTCCAGGCGGGACGGCTGCACGTTCAGTACCAGCCCGGGGCGGACCGCAACCCCATCTCGCAGGCCGGGTTCGAGCCCCTGTCGGCCAGCCGCTGGACGGAGGTCTGGTTTCCGCTGGAGAGGACGGGCGGCCTGACCGACGCCTCACCGCACGGCGCCATGCACGTCGAGCAGGAGGAGGGGCGCCTTCGGGTGGTGGTTCAGGCCTTCGGGACAAGTGCCGACACGGTGACGGCGTGGTCCGGCGGCGAACAGGTCGCGGTTCGGCCGGTGGCGCTCCAACCGCTCGAGCCGGTAGTGGTCGAATTCGACGTGGACCCCGATGGCCCTTGGCGCGTTTCGGCGCCCGGACTCGGCCTGGAGGGTTGTTCGAACCCGGGCGAGCCCGGCTTTGGCGGCATTTGCGGACTCGACGGTGATCGCGCGCTGTCCCGGCCGTTCGCGACGAACGCCGAGGCCTGGGACGCCCTCCCGGAAGCGGATCGCGTGGTGTTCGAGGCACGGGAACTGGCGCGTGGCCGGCGCTACCCTGAAGCACGCGCGCTCTACGACCAGGCGTTGGCCGCCGAGCCGTGGAACCGCGAGGCGTTGCTGGGTCTGGGCGCGCAGGCGTTGAGGTCGGCCCGCTACGAGGAGGGTCTCGTGCACGCGCGCCGTGCGCTCCAGCTCGACACGTACGATCCGGAGGCCAACTTCCTCGCCGGGAACCTGTACCGCGCTCTGGGGCGCCGCGCGGATGCGCTCGACTCCTTCGGCTGGGCCGCCCGCTCGGTGGCCTTCCGAGCCGCGGCGCGCATTCGGCTGGCGGAACTGGCGCTCGACGGCGGGGATCCGTCCGAGGCGCGCCGCAACGCCGCGCTGGCGCTCGATCACGATCAGGCAAGTATTCCGGCGCGGGAAGTGATGGTGATCGCGTCGCGCCTGGCGGGGGACGGGATCGGCGCGGCGCGCGTGCTCGCGGAGCTGCTCGAGCTTGATCCGCTCAACCATTTCTTCCTGGCCGAACGGTACCTCGCGGCGCGCGACGACCGGTACGGAGAGTCCGCGGAGGGGGCCGCTGCCCGCCTCGCCGCATCGATGCGGAGCGAGTATCCGGAGCAGACGCTGCTGGAACTCGCCGTGGGCTACGCGAACCGCGGGCTGCCGGACGATGCCGCGCACCTGCTGGAGCTGGCGGACGACGTGGGCGGCGGCCCGGTGGCCACGGCGTGGCGCGCTTTCCTGGCCGACGATGCCGACATGCTGCGCGGCGGGGTCGATCCCGCTTTCGCCTTCCCCTACCGGCCCGAGACCTTGCCGGTGCTGCGCTGGGCGGCTGCCGAGGACCCGCACTGGGCCTGGCGCTACCTGCTGGGCCTGAACCTGTGGGCGCTCGACCGAGACGCCGAGGCGGCCGACGTGCTGGCAGCCCTCGGCGACGAACCCGACTACGGACCAGCGTACGCGGCGCGCGCGCACCTGGCGCAGACCATGGGCGGCGACCCGGGGCCGGACTTCCGGCGCGCGGTCGCGGTGGATCCCGACAGCCGTCTCCTCCGCATCGCCCTCGTCCGGCACCTGCAGGAAGCTGGACGATGGGCCGAGGCGCTGGAGGCCTCCGGTCGGGGCCGGGAACTCTTCCCGGGCGACTTCAACCTCGACCTCTTCCACGTGCGCGGGCTCCTTCAGGCGGGCGACCACGGCGAGGCGATCCGGATCCTGGCGGACACGCATGTCCTTCCCTCGGAGAACGCCCGCGAGAGCCATCGCCTGTACGAGTTCGCGCACGTCGGGGCCGCGCTGGACGAACTCGATGTCGGGGACCGCGCGGCCGCCCGCGGACATCTGGAAACCGCGCTCGAGTGGCCGGAATCGCTCGGTCAGGGCCGTCCCTTCGATCCGGACGAGCGGCTGGTGCGGTTCCTGCTCGGGGCTGTCGGGGACGATGCCGGCAGTGGGCCCGGCGGCGGGTCTGCGGATGCCGAAGTGGCTGCTTCGCTCCGCGCCCGCGCCGATTCGCTCGCCGGCGTGGCGTCGCCGACTGAAGTGATCGAGCAAGCCCTCGTCCGCCGCGCGCTGGCGATGACCGTGTGGCCGGGAGGCAGGTGACTCAAACCCGATAACGAGCCACACCGGTCATCCTGCTCAACAAGCGTGGTGGCTCCTCGCACCGGATGGTTGAGGCGAGGCTGCCTACTCCTGTGGCCAATCTCTGAGAACTATCATATGGACGGCGACCGAGCGGAAGTCCTGTACTCGCACGGTGAGTTGCAATGCCCTTCGAAGCGCGCTGACCTGACCGGCATGTTTGCCGAGTGCGCCCGGGGTCTACGCGTCGCCGCGATCATCATGGCGGGCCTGCTTTCCGGTCCCGCGAGCGCCCAGGAAATCCCCGAATCCTCGCTGAATTCGTTGTTCCTCGTCGGGGACGATATAGCGGTCGATATGGGTGGGCGAATGGGAGGCGTCACGGGTATTACGGCGCTCTCCGTCGATGTACCACCACGCACACAGGATGTCGACGACGACCCCAACGCTAACGCTGGCGCCGTCGCAGTCCTGAGCGTACTCGGTACCGTCGCAGGAGACTTCGTCGGCCTGTATGTCTTGTTCGGTTGCGTCCGAGCTCGGTGCGATGACAACAGAGCAAACGCTCTGATGCTGGCTGGAGCGGCGATCGCTGTCGGAACCCCGGCTGCGGCGGCGGTCCTCGGCGGAGGTGATTCGTACGGCGCGCTCATTGGATCTGGCCTTGGGTTGTTCCTCGGCGTACAAGTTGCAAGGGAGGCGGAGAGCGGCCAGGGCTTACTCGTTGCGTTGGGCATCCATGCCGCCATGACCGCGCTGGGCGCGCTGGACGCGCTGGGCGGGCTGTGACGCGATGGCCATTACGGGACGCTCCTCACGGACGGTGCCCGTGGAGCCGCGCTCGAGGCCGAAATGGTTGATGGAAGCTCACATGTGAACGCGCACACGCCCGATGCCTGGCTTTCAACACCCCTCAGGATAGATCCGGTGTCGGCCGGGAAAGGCATGGGCCGCATAGGCATCACGCTTTGTCCGGGCAAGACGGACCGGCACGCAATGACCGGGCCGACGAAGCGCGATCTGGCGGAAGATCTGGATGTGATCCGCGACTGGGGAGCGAGAGCTGTGGTCGCCTTGGTCACTCGGCGAGAGATGGAGGACCTCAAGGTGCCGAGTCTCGGCGACGACGTTCGCAGCAGAGGGATGGAGTGGTTGCACCTCCCCATTCTGGACGGCCATGTCCCGGATGACGACTTCGAGGCGCAGTGGGTGGAGACGGGGGCGGCGATTCGGAACCACCTCCGGTCCGGGCGCGATGTGCTCGTTCACTGCAAGGGTGGATTGGGTCGGGCGGGAACCATCGCAGCGCGGCTCATGGTGGAACTCGGCACGCCGCCGGAGGATGCGATGAGGCTCGTGCGCGAATCGCGGTCTGACGCCATCGAGACGGCGGAGCAGGAAGCGCACGTAAGGAGCTGCCGGGCACTGGCGGAGTGATCTGGCGGACGCCGTTTCGGACCACGGTTCAGGGTTAGCCACAAGCCTGTAGCCGATTGGGAACGCCTTCCGCGACGGAGCCGGGCGAATTGCAAATCCACGACTGATATCGTTGCAAAAGCACGATTGCGTGCACCGGTTCAGCCGGCGGCGCTCGCCGTCATCACGGCCAGCGACGACGGATATCAGCGGCCGGATGGCGTGGGCGTGATTCCGGTGGGGGCGCTGGGACGGTGAGGGGTAGGGCTTGGAACTCCCACGTGTCGAAGGGAGAGTCGATTCGAGAGGCGGATGGTGCCGAGAAGGAGACTACGCTCTTTGTTCGACGGAATAAAGCTGGTGAGCCGAGGAGGTCAGATGTCGAATTGCTGGACGATGTTGTCGGCCAATGGATTCGCCCAACGCTTGACCGTGTGAAGAAGGCGCTTGAGCCCTTGCGCCAATTGTTTGCGGCCGGCAACTGGCTGTCATCTGTCAGGCGGGGCCAGCGAGGCGGCGTCGAGGGTGGAGACTTGTTTGGGAGCCATCTTTGGGAAAACACGAAGAAGACCCATGTGGTGATACCGGGATTTCGGCTCTCCGACGAGCAAGGGCTCAGGTTGGGGAGCAGATCTGTCTGGCGACACTACACGGGTCGCGGAGGAAAGACGTTTTCGCTGGAACCTGCTCTCAACTGGGAACTCGACGAAGAAGGCGTTTTGTTATCGATCGCGATCGACGGCAAGCCCATCGCCCTCTCAGGCCAACGTGTTCGTTATGAGGAGGTACTGGCGCATGACGCTGAAGCGGATCGCACCGTAGATATGATCAGCCGGGCTATGATGGCCGAAATCGCTCGTCGCTCGGGAAAGCAAGAGTGACGCTGCCACGCTCCGACGCGGGATTGCTCCGTGCCCGGAAGCTGGACCGTGTGACCTCTCCGCGCGTCGCGGCCGGAAGCGTCGTTGAGGGCTACCCCGGGACCGGCGTGGGCACCCTCGCCAGTGCGCGCGCCTTCGCCACCACCGCCTCGGCCGTGATCCCGAACTTCTCGAACAGCACCGCGCCGGGGGCGGATGCCCCGAAGTGGTCGATGCCCACCGAGGCGCCGCGGTCGCCGGTCCAGCGGGTCCATCCGGCCGTGGTCCCCGCTTCCACCGATACGCGTGCCGTGACCTCCGGGGGAAGCACCTCGTCGCGGTAGCCATGCGGTTGGCGCGCGAACAGGAACCAACTGGGAAGCGAAACCACCCGCGTTGGCACGCCCTCCGCCTGGAGCACCGCGCGCGCCTGCACGGCCACCCCCACCTCGGAGCCGCTGGCGACGAGGATCGCCTCGGGGTCGCCGCCGTCTGCTTCCAGCAGGACGTAGCCGCCCCGGTGCAGCCCGCTCGCCGGGGCGGCTACGTCGCGGTCGATGATCGCCACCGCCTGGCGGGTGAGGGCGAGGAAACTGGGCCCGCCGGTGTAGGCGAGCGCCGCCCGCCACGCCTCCGCCGTCTCCGGCCCGTCGCCGGGTCGCAGGTCGAGCACCCCCGGGATCGCGCGCAGCGACATCAGCTGCTCGATGGGCTGGTGGGTGGGGCCGTCCTCGCCCACGCCGATGCTGTCGTGGGTGAACACGTAGGTGACCGGCACGTGCATGAGCGCCGCCAGCCGGATCGACGGGCGCATGTAGTCCGAGAAGATCAGGAAGGTGCCCCCGTACGGACGCACGCCCCCGTGCAGCGCCATCCCGTTCAGGATGCCGCCCATGGCGTGCTCGCGGACGCCGAAATGGATGGTGCGCGCGCCCGGCGTCCCTGCGAGCAGATTGTCCTCCCACGGCAGTGTGGTCTTGTTGGATCCCGCCAGGTCGGCCGAGCCGCCCAGCAGGTTGGGGATGCGCCGGCCCAGTCCCTGCAGCACCTGCCCGGAGTACACGCGGGTGGCGAGCGGCTTCGGGGGCGCGCTCAGGTCGGGGATGTCCGCGTCCCAACCGGCCGGCAGCTCGCCCGCCAGGGCCGCCCGCAGCTCCTCGGCCGCGGCGGGATGCGCCGCCCCGTAAGCCTCCCACCGTCCCCGCCAATACAACACCAACCCCAGTCACGTATACGCAAGTCCCCGCCCACGAGAAAAGACGCATTAAGGGTTGGGCGGGGAGTTT
>VXMG01000114.1:0-21949 GCA_009841185.1 Gammaproteobacteria bacterium | reverse complement strand
ATACGCCGACCCCCGAGATCTCCCCGCGTATGATCGGCGGCAGCGTCAGTTGTTTATAAGAGCCACCCCCGGGAGCGCTCCCCGCACGACCGCACAAGCATCCAGCGCCGAGCGGAAGCGGGGGCGGCCGAGTTCCGCGGCGAGCGGGCCGAAGAACAGGTCGCCGGCCGCCGCCACCCCGCCCATCACCACCACCGCGTCCGGACCGAGCAGGTTGACCGCGCTGGTGATCCCGGCCGCGAGCATGCATGCCGCGCGCGCCAGCACGCCGGCCGCGTAGGCATCGCCCCCCGCCGCCGCCTCGTGCACGGTGGCGGCCGTGATGCGGTTCAGGTCGCCCTCGACCAGCTCGGGCAGAGTCGACCGCATCCCCCCGGCCAGCCCCTCGACCGCGGCGCGCGCGATCGCCGGCCCGGAGGCGTAGGCCTCGAGGCACCCCCTGGCCCCGCAGGTGCAGCGCCGGCCGCCGTACTCGACCGTCGTGTGCCCGATCTCCCCGGCGGCGCCGGTGGCCCCGGCGAAGGGCCGCCCGTCCATGACGATCCCGCCGCCGATTCCGGTGCCCAGCGTGATTCCCAGCACCGACCGGAAGCCGCGTCCCGCTCCTTGCCACCATTCTCCGTAGGCGGCGCAGTTGGCGTCGTTCTCCACGACGGTGGGCAGGCCGGTCGCGGCCTGGACGCGGTCGCGCAGCGGGAGCCCGAACCACCCCAGGTTGTGCGACTCGAGCACCACGCCGCGGGCGCGGTCGAGCGACCCGGGCGCGGCGACCCCCACCCCAGCGACCGTGGCACCCGGGCCCTCCGCGCGCGCCAGCTCATCCACGGCCGCGCGGACCATCGCGCAAACCTGGCCGATCACCGCATCTCCGCCCTGCCCACCCGCCGTGTCGTCCACCCGGAGCGCGCGCGGACGCCCTCCCTCCGCCGGGACCATCCCCACCGAGAGCGTGGTCCCGCCGATATCGACCCCGGCGATCCATTTCGCCATCAGAGGCATCCCATAGGGTCCGCCTGTCCTCCACGACGCGCCCGACGAAGCACCATCGACATCTACTGATATCTACTGATGTTTACTGTTCAATAGACAGTACGGCCAGAAACGCCTCCTGCGGGATCTCGACCGACCCCACCTGCTTCATCCGCTTCTTCCCCTCCTTCTGTCGTTCGAGCAGCTTGCGCTTGCGCGTGATGTCCCCGCCGTAACACTTGGCGGTCACCGCCTTGCGCAGGGCCTTCACGTTGGTGCGCGCCACGATCTTGGATCCGATCGCCGCCTGCAGCGCCACCTGGAACTGCTGGCGCGGGATGAGCTCCTTCAGCTTGCGCACCAGGTCGCGGCCGTAGAGTTGCGCGCGGTCGTGGTGGATGATGACGCTGAAGGCATCCACGGGATCGCCGTTCACCAGGACGTCCAGCTTCACCAGGTTCTCGGGCCGGTACTCCGCGAACTCGTAGTCGAGCGCCGCGTAGCCGCGCGTGCTCCCCTTGAGCCGGTCGTAGAAGTCCAGGACGATCTCGGCCAGCGGCAGCTCGAAATCCATCTCCACGCGCCGGGGATCCAGGTAGCGCATCCCCTTGAAGGTGCCGCGCCGATCGTGGCAGAGCTTCTGCACGTTGCCGATGTATTCGGCGGGCGACACGATGTGTGCGCGCACCCAGGGCTCGGCGACCGACTTCAGCTTGCCGCGGCCCGGCAGGCGGGTGGGATTCTCGATCGCCAGCTCGCTGCCGTCCGTGAGCGTGATGTGATACTCGACGTTGGGCACGGTGGTGATCAGGCTCACGCCAAACTCGCGGTCCAGCCGCTCCTGGACGATCTCCATGTGCAGCAGCCCCAGGAAGCCGCAACGGAAGCCGAATCCGAGGGCGGCCGAGGTCTCCGGCTGATAGTGCAGGCTGCCGTCGTTGAGCTTCAGCCGGTCGAGCGCGTCGCGCAGCGACTCGTAGTCGTCGGCGTTACTGGGGTAGAGCCCCGCGAACACCATGGGGCGGACGTCCTTGTAGCCCGGCAGCAGCTCGGTCGCCCTGCGGGAGGCCTCGACGACCGTGTCCCCCACCCGCGTGTGCGTGACCGATTTTATGGCCGCGACGAGGTAGCCCACTTCCCCGGGGTGGAGGGCATCGCGGGGCACGCGGGCCAGCCGCGTGTAGCCCACCTCGGTGACCTCGTAGGCGGCGTTCACGGTGCCGAAACCGATGTCCATTCCGGGGCGCAGCACACCGTCGACCACGCGCACGCTCGGGACCGCGCCCAGGTACTGGTCGTAGTAGGAGTCGAAGATGAGCGCGCGCAGGGGCGCGTGCGGGTTTCCGTCGGGAGGGGGCACCCGTTCGATGACCGCTTCCAGGATTTCCGCGGCTCCGGTGCCCTCCTTGGCGCTCGCGAACAGCACCTCGGAGGGATCCACCCCCAGCAGGTCCGCGAGCTCGTCGCGGCGACGCTCCGGCTCCGCGCCTGGAAGATCGATCTTGTTGATGACGGGGATGACTTCCAGGTCCGCGTCCAGCGCCAGGAACAGGTTCGAGATGGTCTGGGCCTGGACGCCCTGGCTGGCGTCGACGACCAGGATGGCGCCCTCGCATGCGGCCAGGGAGCGTGACACCTCGTAGGTGAAATCGACGTGTCCGGGGGTGTCGATCAGGTTGAGCTGATAGCGCTCGCCGTCGTGCGCCGTGTAGTCCATGCGCACGGCGTGCAGCTTGATGGTGATGCCCCGTTCGCGCTCCAATTCGTTGGAGTCGAGCACCTGGGCGCGCATCTGGCGGGCGTCGAGCGCGCCGGTGAGTTCCAGGAGCCGATCGGCCAGGGTCGACTTGCCGTGGTCGATGTGGGCGACGATGCAGAAGTTGCGGATGCGGTTGAGCTGCACGGCGTCTCCTCCGCTAGCCTCGGCAGGCGGCGCAGAGCACGTGCCGCATGATGTCGAGCGCGCGCTCCACGTCGGGCTCGGAGATGTCCCGGTGGGTCACGGCCCGCACCCCGGTCTCGCCCTGGGGCAGAAGGTGGACCCCGTCGGAATGACAGCGCGTCGCGAACGCGCCCGCCGGCATCGCGGTCACCCGGAAGCGCACCAGGTTGGACTGTACGCGGTCGAGATCGACCTCCAGGCCGTCGATGCGGGCGATGCCGCCCGCCAGGGCGCGGGCGTTGGCGATGTCGGCCGGCAACCCGCCGCGGTGGTGCTCCAGCGCGTGCAGTGCGGCGGCGGCGAGGATTCCCGCCTGGCGGAAGCCGCCTCCGAACTGCTGCTTGAAGCGCCGCGCCCGCGCCACCAGCTCCCCCGAGCCCGCCAGCGCCGAGCCGACGGGAGCGCCCAAGCCCTTGCTGAAGCAGACGTTAACCGTGTCAAAGGGCGCGCAATAGCGGGCCTCGGGGACCCCCGTGGCGGCGGTGGCGTGCCAGAGGCGGGCTCCGTCGAGGTGGGTGGCGAGGCCGTGGCGGCGGGCGGCGGCGCACACCTCCTCGACCTGGCCCAGCGGCCACACTGTCCCCCCTCCCCCGTTGTGGGTGTTCTCCACGCACAGCAGCCGGGGTGGCGACTCCAGGTGGGTCGGATTGAAGGGATGCTCCGGCTCGATGGCCACGTCTACATCGGCCGCGGTGAACACGCCGCTGCGCCCGGGGAGGGGCTTCAGGGTCACCCCGCTGAGCGCGGCTGGAGCGCCCGACTCGCTGCGGACGATGTGGGCGCTCCCGTCGATCAGGACGAGGTCGCCGGGTTCGGTGTGGGCGCGCACCCCGATCTGGTTCGACATCGTGCCCGTGGGGACGAAGACCGCTGCTTCCTTGCCCAGCAGCTCCGCCGTGCGCGCCTCCAGCGCGTTCACCGTGGGGTCGTCGCCGTAGACGTCGTCGCCCACAGGGGCGGCCGCCATGGCGTCCCGCATGGCCGGGGTGGGGAGGGTGACGGTGTCGCTGCGCAGATCGATCATGACCCGCGATACCCCGGGCAGGACCGCTGGTGTCGCATCACCGCCGCTGGCCGGAGGGACCGAGTCCGCCACCGGGCGATCCGCCGGAAGGCGCCGGCCGCACACCGGCGATCTGGCGTCGCAGCGCGCGGATGCCCGCGGGACCGACGCGGCAGCACCCGCCGACGCCTGCCGCACCGCGGGCGATCCAGTCGCGCGCATCCAGGATCGGCTCGCCGGTGCCGCCGGCGCCGTTCGCGGGCCAGTGCCATGTCCCGGTGTGGGCGTCGTACACCTCCCCCGAGTTGGGGTAGACGATCACGGGAAGATCGGTCACGGTGCGGATCCGACCGATGAGCTCGCCGACATGGGCGGGGGCGACGCAGTTGACTCCCACCGCCACCACCCGGTCGGCCCGATCGCAGAGGCGCGCGACCGTCTCCACCGGCGTGCCGTCCCAGAGCCGCGCGCCATCCGCGCAGCAGAAGCTCATCCACACCCAGGCATCCGGCGTCTCCTCCAGAATCCGGAGCAATACCTCGACCTCGAGGCCCGAGGGGATGGTCTCGCAGAGGATCAGGTCGGCGGCCGAGCGCGCGAAGAGCCGGAAGCGGCGCCGGTGGAACTCGTCCAACACCGCGAACTCGACACCGTAGCGCCCATCGTACTCCGACCCGTCCGCGAGATACGCCCCGTACGGGCCGACGCTGGCCGCCACCAGCGGCCGGAGCCGCCCGCTGCGGTTGGCCTGAACCGCCCAGTACCGGTCGCGCGCTTCGACGGCCAGCGCGACCGAGAGCTCCAGGAAGGCTGCTGCCTGGGCATCGCCGTACCCCTGCTCGCGGAAGCCGGGAAAGCTCGCCTGGTAGCTGGCGGTAGAGATGCAGTCCGCACCCGCTGCGAGGTACTCGGCGTGAATGTCGCGGATGGCATCGGGCTTCGAGACGAGAAGCTCCGCGGACCAGAGCCGGGTGCCGAGCCGGTGTCCGCAGGCTTCGAGCGCCGTCGCCAGACCTCCGTCCGCGATCATGGGCCTCCCGCGAGCGAGAAACGGCGCAAGAGGCCCGTCCTCCTCCGCCGGGCTCATCCCTCCGGGCTGAGCAGCGTCGACAGCATCTCCGCGTTGTAGCCTACCAGCAGCCGATCACCACTGCGCATGGTGGGCGCGCGCAGCTTTCCGAAACGGCTGCAGAGAAGGCTCACCAAGTCGTCGTCGGCGGGGCGCGCGGCGTTCAGATCGACGTGCACGATCTTCTTCCCTTTGGCTACGTAGAGGTCGCTCACGCCCTCCAGCAGGCCCAGGACCTGGTCGCTCGTCACGGGGTTGCGCGTGGCGCTCTGCAGTTCCTCCGTCGCGATCTCGTTCTGCGCAAGAAACTCTTGCGTACGCTTGCAACTGGTTCAGCCCGGGCGGTGATACCGCCATTCAACGGACGACGTGGCCATGGGTCCCTCCGATGAGTGTGCGGCGCGAATGGAAAACGGTCGGGAGAGCAGCGCCGGTGTGCCCGGACCTAATGTCGAACAACCGGCCTTGCGGCGCTATCGCGGCGGTTTGATTCTTGGACCGCATCCGGGGCGCGGACCGACGCCGGGCCGACGCGCGCCGATGCCGCCCTGCGACCCGAACCGTGGAGACCAGGATGACCGTTTTCCGATGCGCGGCGCTGGGCTGCCTCGTGCTCCTGGCGGCCGACGCCGGCGCGCAGTCCCTCGAAGACGCCCGATCCGCCTACGCGGAAGGCCGGTTTCTCGAGGCCGCCGAACTCGCCGAGGCGCTTGGGACCTCCGACGGCTACGCGCTGGCAGCGCAATCGCTCGCGATACACGCCCACTACTTCGCAACCGATGACGAGTGGGAGGAGCTTGTCGACCGCGCGATCGAGATGAGCGACGAGGCCATTCGCGCAGATTCGACGAATGCCGAAGCCCATTATCAGGCTGCCCATGCCGTCGGCCGCTACGCTCAGGGCATTGGCGCCTTCACGGCGCTCCGCCAGGGTCTCGCGGGGAGAATCCGCGAGCGGCTCGATGCGGCGATTCGCCTTGATCCCTATCTCTGGGAAGCCAGGCTGGCGCTCGGCGGATGGCACGCCGACATCGCGGCGGAAGGATTCATCGCGCGGCGGATGTACGGCGGGAATCGCCCGGCTGCCGTCGTCCTGTTCGAACAGGCGCTGCAATTGGCGCCGGAGTCGAGGGTCGTGCTCTACGAATACGCGATCCGGCTACCCGACCTCGACGAGGAGAACGGCGAGGAGCGGGCGCGCGAAATGCTCGACGCGGCGGCTCGATTGCCGGTCGTCGACGCCTATGACGGGATCATCCAGGAGCTGGTGCTCGAGGCCGTCGCGGACCGGGAGAGCGGGTAACCCGGGCGGCTCCGGCAGATAGCCATGCGCATTGCGATCACCACCGGCGGCGGGGACGCTCCCGGGCTCAATGCCGTCATCCGTGCGGCCGTGCTCGCGGCCAAGGCACGCGGATGGGAGGTCTTCGGGATCCGCAGGGGCTATTCGGGTCTCTTCCAGGCGGGCTACGGCGGGGTGGTGGTGCTCGACGAAGCCGCGGTCCGCGGGATCACCCACGAGGGCGGCACCATCCTGGGGACCACCAGCCGGGGCAACCCGTTCTCGTTCCAGGTCACGCAGCCGGACGGTTCGGTGCGCACCGTGGACCGTTCCGGCGAAGTCATCGATCGATTCCGGGAGATGGGGATCGACTGCCTCATCGCCATCGGTGGCGACGGCTCGCTCAGGATCGCGCGCGACCTGGCGCGCCGGGGCCTCAACGTCATCGGGGTGCCCAAGACCATCGACAACGACCTGGACGCGACGGTGGTGACCTTCGGCTTTCATACCGCCGTCCAGACCGCGACCGACGCCATCGACAAGCTTCATTCCACCGCCGAGGCGCACGAGCGCGTCATGGTCGTCGAGCTGATGGGACGGCACGCCGGCTGGATCGCGCTCTTCGCCGGCCTGGCCGCCGCCGCGGACGTGATTCTCATCCCGGAGATCCCCTACCGCCTCGACCGTGTAGTGGAGGCGATCGAGGCCCGCTGGAGCCGGGGCCAGGAGTACGCGATCGTGGTGGTGGCGGAGGGCGCGCTTCCCGTGGGTGGAGAAGCTTCATACCTGGACGACCATGCCGGCCTGAAGCGCCGACTGGGAGGAGCGGCCAGGCTGCTCAGCCGCCAACTGAGGGAACGCACCCGCCACGAGACCCGGAGCCTGGTGCTGGGACACCTGCAGCGGGGCGGCGCGCCCACCGCCTACGACCGCATCATCTCCCTGCGATTCGGGTCCGCTGCCATCGAACTCGCCGAGCGCGGACAGTTCGGCTGCATGGTCGCGCTCGAGCCGCCGGACGTTAAGGCGGTGCCCCTCGCGGATGCCGTAAGACATCTCAAGACGGTACCTGCCCGGGGAGATGTCGTGCGCACTGCCCGGGCGGTGGGGATTTCGTTCGGCGACTGAGCCAGAGCAGCGGAGAACGCTCCGGGCGAGCTATTCCCGGCCGATCCTGGAGGGGCGCTCGTGGCCATCGCCGAG
The DNA here is from genome assembly GCA_009841185.1 of Gammaproteobacteria bacterium. Classification (GTDB taxonomy): domain Bacteria; phylum Gemmatimonadota; class Gemmatimonadetes; order Longimicrobiales; family Gaopeijiaceae; genus BD2-11. Next base: position 14,481 of record VXMG01000114.1, on the reverse strand, counting down.
GCCCACGAGCTGCAGGAGCCGCAGAGCGTTGGTCGAGGTGGCGATTCCGGTCCTGAGACGGTAGTCGAAGGTGAGCCCCTCGTTCCCGTCGCCGACGGACTCGGTCAGGTGGACGGGAACGGCCCTCGCGTTCAGGTCCTCCGCGTCGGCCAGGGACAGGTCGTGGGTCGTAACCGCCCCGATGGCACCGGAACGGAGCAGCCTCCGCAGAACGGTTCGCGCGGCGATCCTGCGCTCGGCGCTGTTGGTCCCCTGGAGGATCTCGTCGAGCAGGTAGAGGACTCCGGGCCCGGGCGCCGTGCCGGCTTCCTCGGCCGCATCCACGACCTGCCTGAGGCGCTGCAGTCCGGCCATGAAGAACGACACGCCGTCGGCAAGGGAGTCCGCGACGTGGATGCTGGTGACGACGCGCAGCGGTGGAATGCGGAGAGCTTCGGCGCACACCGGTCCACCGGCTTGGCCGAGCACGACATTCAGGCCGACCGCTTTCACGAGCGTGGACTTCCCGGACATGTTCGATCCCGTCACCAGCAGAAACGAGCCCGCCGGGCCCACCTCCACGTCGTTGCGAACGCAGAGTTCCGGGGCGAGGAGAGGATGGCCCAGCGCCCGCCCGCGGAGAGCGGTGGCTTCGGCGTCGAGCGAGGGCATGGTCCAGTCGGGATGATCGGCGGCCAGGGCGGCCAGGGCAGCCAGCGCCTCGGCCTCGCCGACAACGTCAAGCCATGTCCGGACGCGAGCACCCGACCGCTGCTTCCAGCGTTCGAGAGCGGCCAGGACGTGCACGTCCCAGAGCAATACCACGGCCAGAGGGATGTGGAAGAGGGGCGACCTCCTGACTTCCGCCATGTCCAGCAGCCGGCGGAGCGTCGCGATCTCTCGAGGGGCGGGTCGCGTACCGGCGCCCAGCCGCTGGCGGAGGTCCGCCGCGTAGGGTGAATCCAGAGGTGCATCGGCCAGGAGGCTGAGCAGCGACCCGTAGTGCCGCACACCCGATTCGCCATCGTCGGCCTCGGAGCAGGCCCGGTTGATCGCCTTCCACGCCGGCGCCATCACCAGAGCCGACAGCAGCAGCAGCCACGCGATGGCAGCCGTGGGCACCATCCCCAGAGAGTAGAACATGATGGCGGCCAGATTCACCGGCGGAAGCACCATCGCCGCCGCGCGCAGCCAGGTGCGCCCGGACAGCCAGCCCGGACTCTCACACCAGCGCAGGAAGTCCTCCACGTCCTCCATCGAGTCGCGGTTCATGAGCCGGGCTTCGGCCGCGATGCGATCCCGGTAATCGAAGGCGCCGGCCATCTCGCACACCGCTTCCTGCCGCAGAGCGATGGTCTCCGGGTCCGCCGGAGCGAGGAGCCAGGACCAGAGCGTCGCCCGGCCGGGTGCGGTTCCGCAGACCCCCGTCAAGTGAACGAGCGACGCATGACCGTGCAGGTCCAGGTCGTCCGCATAGTCGTGGTTCCGTGGCACGGGCGGCCTGAACGGCTGCGGAAGGTCGGACCAGCGGCGCTCGACGCGGGCGATCCCCTCGCGATTGAATTCGGCCATCAACTGCGCGCGGCGCAGGTGCCGGCGGGCAGCCCGGTGTCGCGCAACGACGATCACGAAGGCCACGACCGCCCCGGCCATGAGCAGCCAGAACGCCTGGCCGCGTCCCTGGGAGATCAGGAGCGAGGCGCCGGCCCCGGCGGCCACGAAGACCACCAGCCGGAGCCGCTCGCAAAACCGGACCACGCCGGCCCTCCCGGCCGCCTCGCGATCGAAGCGGCGGGCGCGGTCCGTGTACCGGTCGCCGGGCGGTTCGACCGCCTCCGTGCCGGGTGAGGTTGGCTCCGTTCGGTTCGTCACGAGTTGCCGCCGGCTCTCTTTCCGCCGCCGGCCACTCGCCTCTTCTCGTCTTCAAGGTCCTGCAGGGACACGCCGTCCGTGATCCAGGACGGAGCCGGATCGCCCTTCAGGTAGTGGCCGAACCACTCCAGGATGCGGCGGTGGTAGTCCTTCTGGTTGGCTTCCTGCGCAAGTCCGTGGTCCTCGCCCTCGTAGACGAGCAGCACCATCTGCCTGCCGGCGCGCCGCGCGAAGTTGAAGAACTCGGTGCCCTGGTCGAAGTCCACGACCCCGTCGTCGTCGCCGAAGGCCATGAGCAGCGGCGTCTCCAGGTTGTGCACCCCGTGGATGGGGGAGTTGCGCCGGTGGGCCTCGGGATCCTCCCAGAACGGCACCTCCATCCGGGCCTGGCCGGTCTCCCAGTGGTCGACCTCGGGGATCCCCGGGTTCCAGTGGATGGCCCCCATGAAGCTCACGAAGTCGGTGAGGGGAGCGCCCGCCACCGAGGCGGCAAAGATGTCGGTCCGGGTGGGCAGGAAGGTCGCCTGGTAGCCGCCCCAGGAGTGCCCGATGAGCCCGACCGCGTCCGGATCGGTCACCCCCATGTCGACCACCCTGGCCACCGCCGCCCGCACCGACTCCAGCGCGCTCACGCCCGGGTCGCGGGCCCGGTAGACGATGTCCGGGAGGAGCACCGCGTAGCCGTGCTGGGTCCACGCCGTGAAGTTGTAGTAGTCGCGCTCGCTGGGGGCGATGAAGCGGTGCATCCGGGGCGAGAGCATCTCGTAGGTGTAGACGATGGTCGGCACGGCGGTCCCGGCCTCGTACCCTGCCGGGTAGAGCAGCACCGCCTGCAGGTCCCGCCCGCTCTCGCTCGTGAAGTCCACCAGTTCGGCCCGGGCCCACGCCACTTCGGCGATGAACGGGTTGATGTCGGTGACCTGAACGGCGTCGGCCAGGTCGGAGGCTCCGACGAAGTAGTCGGGCGGGTCGTCGAAGGCCTCGGCCCGGTAGAGCAGGATGTCGGCGCTGTCCGCGCGCGCAAAACCGCCCACCAGCGCGTCCTCGAATACCAGTGTCTCCACGGGCCCGTCCCAGCCCGGCGCGAGGCGCGCGTACCCCCGCTGCTCCGTCCTCTCGTCGTACAGGGTGAGGAAGAGGGAGGCACCGGGGTCGATGCCGGGGGTGTCGTCATCCGGCAGGCGCGCGATCCGGTGCATGACGCCGGCCTCGGCTCCGGCGGTGAGCCGCGTCGCGCCGCTCCCGTCCAGCGCCACCCGCCAGATGTCGTGCTTGTCGTAGAGGAGGACTCCGGCGTCATCCTCCAGCCATCCCCCGGGCCCGAAGGCAAAAGGCGGGACAACATCGGTGGGTGTGTCGTATTCCGTGTCGGTGAAGGAGGTCGGCAGGTTCGAGGTCAGGTCGCGGCGCTCCCCGGTCGCGACCTCGAGGCTCCAGTAGTCGGCCCCGTCGTACGAGACAAGCCAGCGACCGCCCGCAGCCGGCCACTCGTAGCGCACCCGGGTGAGGAGCCGGCGCCTTTCGCCGCTATCCACGTCGACGGACCAGACGTCGTGATACGGACGGCCGAACATCGTGCCGAAGGGATAGGGCTCGGCGATGTCCTCCAGGGCGAATGCCCAGCCGTGCAGCAGCGTCGCGTCGGCCATCAAATCGGACCCGATGGTAACGACCCGGTTCTCGTCCAGATGCCAGACGGCCAGCAGGGTGCGGTTTGCGTCACGGCCCTCCTCCGCCTGCTGCCGCGGGAAGATGCGCACATCCCGGCTGTGCCAGATCTGGAGCCCGGGCAGGTCCGGCTCGTCCTCCACATCGGCCGACCCCGTCTCGTCGGCGTCGGCCTCACCGCTCCCGGTCGCGCCGGTATCCTGCGCACCTGTTCCTTCCACGGGCCGGAGCCCGATGGAGATCATGCCGCCGCCGTCGGACCACTGCGGCGCCCGGTCCACGACCTCCAGGGCGTCCGCGATGCCGGCCGCGCCCTCGCCCAGCACGACCATCTCCGGTCTCCGGTCGAGGCCGCGCCACGCCAGCACGTCGTAGGCGGTACCCCCGGCCGAGGCGTCCTCACGCGAGCGCAGGACCGCCAGGTCGGCCGCATCGTCGCGCCAGGCCAGCCCGCGGTAGCGGGCCCCCGACGCGTCCACCGACTGTAGCGTGCCCGGGCCGGCATCGTAGACCTGCACGCCGTTCCCCAGGTCGGTCCCGGTCGCGATCACCATTGCGATCCGCGATCCGGCGGAACCCCACGCCATCTCCGCCACGTTGCCGAAGCTCGTCTCGGACCCCGTGGCGAGCATCACGATCCGCAGGTCGGCCCCCTTCCCCGCTGGCTCCTCGGGCGGGTTGCCGCGCAGCGCAAGGAATCGTCCCGACGAATCGAAGCTCCACTCGGACACCGATTCGAACTCGCGCATCTCGCCGGTGGACAGGTCGAGCAATGCCGCCCCCCCGCGGAGCGCCTCGCCCTCCTCCTCGAGTCGCCCCATCTCCTCGGGCGAAAGCCCCACGGTCCACGCCAGCCAGCCCCCGTCCGGTGAAAAGACCGGAGACGCTCCCCAGGGGAAGACGCGCGTCGCATCCTCGCTCACGCGCCGTACCCGCAGTTCCGCGGTCTCGTCGACGCGGCTGACCGTGTATGCGACCCAGTCGCCATGCGGGGAGAGCAGGGCGGGCCCGAGGTTTTCCCAGCGGCCATAGTCTTCGGGGGCGACGCGTGGAAGATCCTGGGCGGAAAGCGGAAGCGCGGTGGCAAGGCAGGCGGCCGCGAGGCGACGGAGTGCTCTGGAGGTTCGGGTGCGGATCGACACCGGCCGGTAGTCTGCGGATGAACTCACGGGCATTCTCCTTGAAACCGGGGGATGGCGTGGAGGAGCGCACATTCGCAACCGCCGGCGGTCTCCTTCAGTACCGGGTGCGCCCGATGCCCCCGCGCTCATTCGAAGATATCACGCGAGCGGCTGGCATCGCCCCGATTCATCGTTGTAGCGTTCTGCATGAGATCAGGCTCACCTGGAAAAAGACGTCCGGTCACCTTGCCGGGTTCTCCTCCGCCACCCCGACAGCGTGCCGGGCGGCGCAGACCGCTGCAAGAGGCACGCGCATGACCGAAGACCTGGTCCGCCATTACTCCCGCTTCCGGGTGTCGGAGCGCGTGCTCCTCACCGGGCACTCGCACCAGGCGTGGCCCGACGTGGCGTTCGACGCCCAGCGGCAGGCATGGCTCGACGCCGCCGAGCTCGTGGACGACAAGTGGGAGCGCGCGTTCGAGGTGGCCGCCGAGGTGCGGGCCGGGTACCGCCGCCTGCTGGACGACCCGGACGGCCACATCGCGCTGGGGCAGAACACGCACGAGCTGGTCACCCGGTTTCTGTCGGCGCTGCCCTTGCGGGAGCGGCCGCGCCTCGTGACCACCGATGGCGAGTTCCATACGATCCGGCGCCAACTGGAACGGCTCGGACGCGAGGGAATCGAGATCGGGACAGTGGCGACCGCGGATGGCGCCGCCGTGGCCGATGCGCTCGTCGCGGAGGTGGACGACCGCACGGCGGCGGTGCTGGTGTCCTCGGTGCTCTTCCGCGATGCCCGGATCGTCGAGGGACTGGACAAGGTGGCGGACGCGTGCGCCCGGGTCGGCGCGGAGCTGCTGGTGGACGCCTATCACTCGCTCAATGCGGTCCCGTTTTCGGTCGTGGAGTCAGGGCTCGGCGACGCCTTCGTGACGGGAGGCGGCTACAAGTACTGCCAGCTGGGCGAGGGGAACTGCTTTCTGAGGTTCCCGCGGCACTGCCGGCTGAGGCCGGTGCTGACCGGGTGGTTCGCGGAGTTCGGGACGCTGGCAGCCGGACGCGGACACGGCGAACCCGCTTACGGGGAAGGCCATCTGCGCTTCGCGGGCTCGACCTACGATCCGGTCAGCCATTATCGGGCGGCGGCGGTGTTCAGGTTCTTTCGGGAGAAAGGGCTCGTTCCGGAGCGCCTTCGGCGCATCAGCCTGCAGCAGATCCGCCAGCTCGCGGCGGGGATCGATGCCCTGGACCCGGATCCGCGGATTCTCTCGCGAGATCGCACGGTGCCATTGTCCCGGAGGGGCGGCTTCCTGGCCCTGACCACCCCCATCGCGGGGACGATCTCGGGCGAGCTCGGGAGGCGCGGCATCCACACGGACTTCCGTGGCAGCTCGTTGCGCCTGGGGCCGGCGCCCTACGTGACCTCCCGGCAGCTGGACAAGGCGGTCGAGGCTCTGGGGGAGGTCCTGGCCGCGCATTGCTGAGTTGTGCCGCCTGCCGACGGCTTTAACCACGAGCTCTCGCCGGATTGGCGGCTCAGGCCCCCGGCTGCTCAGACCCGGGCTGCCCTCCCGGCTACGATCGAGTGCTGGGCCATGAGGAGAGCCGGGATCACGAGCATGAGCAGCGCGGTGGCGATCAGGATCCCGAACCCCACGGACGCGGCCAGGGGCACGAGATGCTGCGCGTGGGTGCTGGTCTCGAAGACCAGCGGGGCGACCCCCACGAACGTCGTCACGGAAGTCAGCAGGATGGCCCGGAAGCGGTCCTTGGCCCCGGCGACGATCGCGTCCCGCACCGGCAGCCCGGACGCCTTCAGGTCGTTGATGAACTTGATCATCATCAGTGAATCGTTGACGACCACGCCGCTCACCCCGATCAGCCCGTACATCGACCAGATGCCCAGGCTCAACCCGAGAAGCATGTGCCCTGCGACAGCGCCGATCAGCCCGAGCGGCACCGCGGCCAGGATGATCAGCGGTTGGGTGTAGGAACCGAAGGGAATCGCCATCAGCGCGTACATGACGAGGAGCGCCAGAAAGAGCGAACGGCTCAGATCGGCGTTGGCCTCCTCCTGCTGCTTGCGCTGGCCGCCGTAGGTGTACTCGAAAAGGCGGTCCTCGGCCGACAGTCGCTCCAGGATGCCTTCCTCCAGGCTCCGGTTGACCTGCTGGCCGGTCGCGAGCACCGGATCCACATCTGCGGTCACGGTGACGGCGCGGCGCCCGTCCATCCGGTGGATGGTGGCCGCCGACCGTGCGAAACCCGCCGACGCCACCTGACCCAGCGGAACCTCCCCGCCGGGCGTGCGCACCAGGTAGCGCTCCACATCCACGGCGGAATTGCGCTCGTCTTCGGGGAGGCGCACGAACACACCCACATCCTCGCGCCCGCGCTGCACCCTGAGCGCCTCGGCTCCAAAGAAGGCGGAGCGCACCTGCGACGCGAAGTGGCCGACCGTCAGATTCAGCGTGCGGGCGGCCGGCTTCAGCTCGAGCTGCAGTTCGCGGAACCCCTCGTCGAGGTTGCTGCGCACGTCGAAGACGCCGTCGATGCCATTCAGCTCGGTCACGAAGTCGTCCGCGATCACGGCGAGCCGTTCGGGGTCCGGATGCGAGAGCTCGAAGTGAACCGGAAGCCCGAGCGTGATCAGGTTCGAGGAAATCGAAAGCGACCTCGCGCTCGGGAGCACTCCGACCTCTTCGCGCCAGAGCCGCTCGAAGGCGGATGGGGCGATGTCGTGGCGCTCCCAGTCGATGAGCTTGAACTGGACGGCGCCCAGATGGCCCCGCGCAGCCTCCACGGCGTTGCCGCCCAGGGGGTCGTAGAGCGCCGCGGACTGACCGACCGTCACGGAGACGCCGACCTCCAGGGGATCCGCATCCGCATCGCGCCCGCGCGAGATGCGCTCGACGGCGCGATGCCCTGCAGCCTCGAGCTGCGCCGCAACCGCCGACGTCCGCTCCCCGGGCGTGCCCACCGGCATCTCCAGGTTGGCGGAGACGACTTCACCCTCGATGGGGGTCAGGAACTGGTTGGGGACCACGCCCGCGTTGACGGCTGCCATCGTGAGCACGAGCAATCCCGCTGCGGAGGCGAGCACGATGCCGGGCTGGTCAACGGACAGGCGCAGTCCGCGGTCCAGCGGACCATCCACGATCCGCTTCAGCAGGGCATCCACTCGTCCGCGGACCCTGTTGAGCCGCCCGGACAGCCAGCCCTCGCCCGCCTCCCCGGGAGCGGGCAGGTGGGACAGGTGGTTCGGCAGCACCAGAAGGGATTCCACCAGGGAAATCAGGAGGACCGTGATCACCACCAGCGGAATCGGGCGACCAAGTTCACCCTGCGGGCCGGGCGCGGTCAGGAGCGCGGAGAACGCCGTCACCGTGGTGAGCACGGAGAAGATGACCGGCGCACTGACCCGCCGCGTCCCCTGGATCGCCGCGGCAACCCCGCCAACGCCCCGCTCCCGTTGCGTGAAGACACTTTCCCCCACGACGATCGCGTCGTCCACGACGATCCCCAGCGCGAGAACGAGCGCCATCAGCGAGAACATGTTGACCGAGACGCCCAGGAACTCCATGAACAGGAAGGCCCCGATGAACGAGACCGCCAGGCCAATGGCCACCCATAGCGCGAGCCGGACCTCGAGGAACAGGGTGAGGGCCAGCAGGACGAGCGCCAGCCCCAGCAGCGCGTTCTCGATCATCAGGCCGAGCCTTCCGGAGACCTCGACCGAGTCGTCTTTCCAGATCTCGACCTCAACCCCGGGCGGCAGGCCGGGGAGCACTTCGCTTGCGAGATACTGCCTTACCGCTTCCGCTATCTCGAGGACTTTCTCGTTCGACGCGCGGTAAACATCGATGCCGACGGCTCGCCGGCCGTTGTAGCGCACGCTGAGATCGGTGTCCGCGAATCCGTCCCGCACGGTCGCGATCTCGTCCAGGCGGACCGATGTCCCGTCCGAGCGGGTCAGGACGATGATGTCCTCGAAGTCGCCCTGGTCGTAGTTCCTGCCCAGCGTGCGGACCAGGATCTCGTTCGCGCCGTCGGAGATCCTGCCGGCCGACAGCTCCATCGAGCCCTGCCGCACCGCCATGGCGACATCTTCGAGCGTGAGACCCAGCGCCCGCAGCCGGTTGACCGGGACCTCGATGGAGACCTCGTACGGTCGGGCACCGCTGACTTCGGCCAGCGACACCTCCGGGAGGGACGAGATGCCCTCCTCGATTTCGTACGCCAGTTCCTTGAGGGCGCGCTCCGGGACATCGCCGTGAACCAGCAGGCGGATGACGTTCTGACGGCTCGTGATCTCGCGCACCTGAGGCCGTTCCGCCTCCTCGGGAAAGGTGATGATGCGGTCGACCTCGGCCTTGACCTCGCTGATCGCGCGATCGACATCGGTGCCCGACTTGAAGTGCGCGATGACCGAGCCGAAGCCCTCGGAAGCGGTCGCTTCCACCCGGTCCAGGCCCTCCACGCCCCGGATCTGCTCCTCGATCTTGGTGACGATCGATTCCTCGATCTCACCGGGCGTCGCGCCGGGATAGACGACGAGGACCTGGACTCGATCCAGGGACAGTTCGGGAAGAATCTCCTGAACCAGGTTCCTCGCTGCCGCCAGGCCCGCGAGGAGCAGAAACAGCATGAGCACGTTCGCCGCCACGCTGTTTCGGGCCATGAAGGCGATCGGCCCGCCGCGGCCGCCGGTCAGGTTCGGCTGATCCGCCCCTTCAGGGGTCAAGGGCCACCTGCTCGCTTCCCGCGAGGCCCAAGCCCTTCCGGAAGCAGGTCTGATCCATGGCGCATGCGGGATGCCTACGCGAGAGGTGACGGGGAAGACTCCCACCCCCTGCAAGAGAACCATGACACCGGCCGCAATCAAGAAGCGCGTCGTCCATGCGGCGTCCTATGTGCGGGAAGGCGTCGGCGGCCAGCCAGGAAAGGGGGCGGGAGGACTAGGTTTCCGGGGCTGCACGCTGTAGGCTGACTGCAACCCACCCAGTCCCGCCCCGGGGGAGGCAGTCAGATGGTTCTTCGCGTTCATCCACGCAGAGCGCTCCGCCTGTTTGCGGCCACTATTGTCGCGGCGACCTCCATTTCGGTCTTCAGCACGCCCGCGCGCGCCCAGGCTCCCTCGCCCAGCGAACTGACGTCCCTCGCCGTACCCCGCTTCGACATCATCCCCTCCTCCATCGAACTCACCGGCCCGGTGCGCCCCGGGGAATACCTCGGCGTAGTCGGCCCGCGGGCGGCGTGGCTGGGACTCGAGACCGGCGAAGCCGAACTGTGGGTGCATCCGCTGAAGGTCGGAAACGGCTTCCGCCTGAGCTTCACCACGCCACGCTATGGCGCTCCGATCCCCGGGGGCCAGGTGGCGCGCACGGTGCGGGTGCGGCCCGAGCTGGCGACCATCACCTACAGCCACGCGGCCTTCCAGGTGCGCCAGCACATCCTCGCGCCCGCGGACACGGCCACGTCCGGCCTCCTCGTGCTGCTGGAGGTTGACACCCCCGAGCCGCTCGAGATCGTCGCCGAGTTCGAGCCCGTGCTGAACTACATGTGGCCCGGCTCGCTGGGCGGACAGTACGCGTACTGGGATGCGGAGCGGCGCCTTTTCGTCCTCTCCGAGAGCCTCCAGACCCGCAACGCGGTCGTGGGGTCCCCGTGGGCGACCAACTCCGTGGAGCATCCGGCGCACCAGTTGGGCGAGGCGCCGCGCACGATGGTGATTCCGGTCGATCCGGAGCGGGCGAGGCGAGAGTTCATCGCCATCGCGGTCGCGGCCGGCACCGGCCCCCGCGAGACCGTCTTCGAGAGCTACCGCGAGCTCATCGCGAACGCCGAGGGGCTCTACTACGACAAGCGGTTGTGGGCCGGCCGCGCGCTCGCCTCCACCGCCTCTGTCGAGACCCCCGATCCCGAGCTGGATCTCGCGCTCGAGTGGGCCAAGATCAACCTGGAGGAACAGCGGGTCTGCAACCCGGATCTGGGGTGCGGCTTTGTCGCCGGATGGGGGTTGTCGCGCAACGGCACCCGTCCCGGGTTCGGCTGGTTCTTCGGCGGCGATGCGGCCATCAACACCTTCGCCATGGACGCGCTGGGCCAGTGGGATCTCGTGGCCGAGGAGCTGGCGTTTCTCGCGCGCTACCAGCGCGCCGACGGAAAGATCACCCACGAGATCTCGCAGGCCGCGGCGCACATCGACTGGTTCGACACCTATCCCTACGCGTATTACCACGCGGACACCACGCCCTACTGGATGCTCGCGCTGTACGAGTACTGGCGGGCCAGCGGCGACGGCGAGCTGGTGCGCGAGCTGTGGCCGGCCTACCGGCGCGCGTGGGCGTGGTGTCTGACCGCCGAGACCGACGGCGACGGCATCATCGAGAACACGGTGGGTGGTCTCGGCGCGGTCGAGGTGGGGGGGCTGGGGGAAGCCATCCACCAGGACATCTACCTCGCCGCGGTCTGGGTCGCGGCCCTCGAAGGGACGCGCGTGCTGGCCGAACATGTGGGCGACGGGGAGATCGGGGAGGTTGCGGCCCGCCTGGCGCCCCAGGCGCGGAAGACGCTCAACGAGGCCTATTGGCGCGAAGCGGAGGGACACCACGCTTTCGGGATCCTCCGCGGGGGCGGCACCAACGACAACCTCACGGTGTGGCCCGCCACGGCCGCCGCCTTCGGGCTGTTCGACGATGACCGCGCACGGTCCACCCTGGCCAGAATGGCCGGCGGCCGGGTGTCGTCGGATTGGGGCGCGCACATGCTCTCGACGGAGAGCGATCTCTACGACCCGCTCCAGTACAACATGGGCACCGTCTGGCCCTTCGTGACCGGGTTCGCTGCGTGGGCCCAGTACCGTTACCGCCGCCCCTGGGCAGGCTTCCACCTGATGGACGCGGTGAAGCGGATGACCTTCCACTGGGCGTTGGGACGCCATCCGGAACTGCTGTCCGGCAGCTTCTACCAGCCCCTGGACCAGACCGTGCCGCACCAGTTCTTCGCGACCTCGATGCTCGCCACGCCCCTGCTCAGAGGCGTCTTCGGGTGGCAGCCGGACGCGCCGCTGGGGCGGGCCCGGCTCGCACCCCAGCTGCCACCCGGCTGGCCGGCGGCCGCGATCCGCGGGCTGCGCGCCGGGAGTACGGTCCTGGACGTGGAGATTCGCCAGAACTGGACCTCCACCGGTGGCGAGCAGCGAGCGACTGTCCACTGGCGGGGTCCCCGGCTGGATCTCGACTTCGTTCCGGACGTGCCTGTCGGAGCCAGGAACCCGTCGATCACGGTGGATGGCGTTCCGGCGCCCGGCGGCGGAGTCGTCCGTGTCCAGGTTGGCCGCGACGCACCCGGACCCGGGGGTGCCGAACCGGACGCCACGGACCAAGACGACGTCGCCGAGATCGTGGTGCGCTGGGAGGGCGGCCTGGAGGTGGCCCCGCCCCGCATCGACCTGGAGCCGGGTCAGCGCAGCACGGGCCTCCGGATCATCGACCTGGTGGCCGACGACGACGGTTGGCTGCTGACTCTGGAGGGCACGCCGGGACGCGACTACGATGTTGAACTCTTCGGCACCCCGATCGACGCCTCCGCGACCGACGCCGCTGCGAGCGTATCCGGCCAATCGGATGGTACGGTGCGCGTGAGCTTCACCGGCGAGGGAGGCCGGGCTACGACCGTGGTGAGGCTCAGCCCCGGGGCATGAGCGTTCGCTGACGCCGATGAGCGCCAACGTTGGCGCTCATGGATCAGAGCCGTTCAGCGCCTCCATCGCACCGATCTCGCGGTGCGCCCGATCTCCCCGCACCCCGTGCGGTGAAGCCTTGCGCAGCGTATTAGTTATTGGCTAAGGGGGCGGTGTGTGGCTGCGGACACGGAGCGGGCCGGCTCCCGACGTCTCAAGGACGGCGCATGAAGAGACTCTCCGAGGGCTCGGTTCTCCTCGCAACGTGGTCCCTGGCCGGCCTTGGCCTGCTTGTGGGCAGCGGCGCTTCCAACGCCGTTGAACCTGCCTCGCACGACATCGGTTTTGGCGCCACCCACGCGACCGAGCCCTCCCCCGCCCCGCCATCGCCCGCGCTCACGGCCGTCGTCCAGCAGTACTGCGTGGTCTGCCACAACGACGCGCTCCTCACGGGCAACCTCTCCCTGCAGCACTTCGCCGTGGAGTCCGCCACAGAGGAGCGGGAGACCGCGGAAAAGATGATCCGCAAGCTGCGCGCCGGAATGATGCCGCCGCCCGGCATTCCGCGCCCGTCGGCCGATACCCTGCTCTCGCTGGCGGAGACGCTGGAATCCTCCGTCGACGAGGCCGCCCGCGCACTCCCAAACCTGGGCACGCGGCGGTTTCAGCGGCTCAGCCGTCCCGAATACGAGCGCGTCATCCACGAACTCCTGGGGCTCGAGGTGAACGCGGACAACTGGCTCCCCGAGGATCTGCTGGTGGGGAGCTTCGACAACATGTCCGCCGCTCAGGGACTCTCGACCACCCTGCTGGACTCGTACTTGAAGGCCGCCATCGACGTCAGCCGGCTCGCGATCGGAAACCCGCTGGCCCTGTCCTCCACCACCAAGCACCGCAACCCGCTCGAGGTGTCGCAGCACGCCTGGGAACAGGTCGAGGGAGCACCCTTCGGCACCCGCGGCGGGATGGTGGTGATGCACGACTTCCCCGCGGACGGCGAGTACGTCTTCCGGGTGGAAACGGAGTTCGGCAGCGGCAACCAGGTCGCCGCCGAGGACGTCGACATCTCCATCGACGGAGAACCGGTCGCGCTGCTCAGGCTCGAGTACAACGCCGTACGCACGGTGCCCGCCATCGAGACCGAACCGATCTTCGTGCGCGCCGGCCAGCGCAAGGTCTCGGCCGCTTTCGTCAACGTCATCGAGGGACCCTACGAGGACCGCTTCAGCCCGGCCGCCTGGTCGGCCGCGGGTACGGCGGGAGGCAGCTACGGGGTAACGGGCCTCACGCACCTGAAGGAGCTGCTGATCACCGGTCCGACCAACATCTCCGGCGTGGGAGAGACCGAGAGCCGGCAGCGCATCTTTACCTGCCGTCCAGCCGCCCCCGGGGAAGCGCGTGCCTGCGCGCAGTCGATCCTCTCGCGGCTCGCCGCGCGCGCCCACCGCCGGCCACCTTCGCCCGACGACATCGCGGACCTGATGCGCTTCTACGACGCGGCGGCAGCCGAGGAGGGCTTCGAGGCCGGGGTGCAGATGGGCCTGCAGGCGATTCTCGTGTCCCCGGAGTTCGTGTTCCGGCTGGAGCGCGAGCCCGCCGACACCCGGCCGGGGGAGGGGTACCCCCTGAGCGACATCGATCTCGCCAGCCGGCTCTCCTTCTTCCTGTGGGCGACGGTGCCCGACGAGGAACTGCTGGAGGTGGCGGGGAGCGGCCGGCTCTCGGAACCGGAAGTCCTGGAGGCGCAGGTCGAGCGCATGCTGCGGGACCCGCGCTCCGAGACCCTGGCCACCCGTTTCGCCCACCAGTGGCTGAGGCTGCAGGACGTGGGCAAGGTGTGGCCGGAGTCCTACCTCTACCCCGACTTCTCACAGCAACTGGCCGGAGCCATGGTGCGGGAAACCGAGCTGCTCTTCGACTACCTGGTTCGGGAAGACCGGAGCCTGCTCGAACTGCTCGATGCGAACTACTCCTTCCTCAACCGGCGGCTCGCGCGGCATTACGGGATCGAAGCCGACTTCCAGGGCGACGACTTCCGCCTCGTGCGCTATCCGGACGGCCGCCGACGGGGCGTGCTCGGCCACGGGAGCATCCTGCACCTCACTTCCATGTCGGGCCGGACCTCGCCCGTGCTGCGCGGCAAATGGGTGATGGAAG
>VXMG01000122.1:0-114069 GCA_009841185.1 Gammaproteobacteria bacterium | reverse complement strand
CCCCACGGCCGCGGTCGTCGCCGGCGGGCACCCCGAAACGCAGCTGGTCGATCCAGTGCTCGGCTCGGCGGGCGAGCGCCCGCGACGCCGACGGATCCTCCCGCGCCGCCCCTCCGAAGGCATCCACGGCCTCGGCACAGCGGGCGAAGGACACCAGCAGTTCGCCCAGCTCGAAATAGGCCCGGGCGAGGTGGGTCCGGGGTTCGCCCCGAGCCACGGTCTCCTGAATCAGGGTCAGGGCTCCCTCGTGGTCGCCGTCATTCCGGAATTCCTGCGCAAGATCGTAGGAGCACTTGCCGATGTGCCAGCCGGCATCGCGCTGCTGCCGCGTCGGCACCATCTCCTCAAACTGCCGATAGAAGGCGAGGGCGGACTCGCAGGCCCCCACTTCCTCGTAGGCCAGGGCGGTCTCGTAGAGCACCTCCGGCACCGAGTCGCCCGAGAGCGCGCGCTGGAAGAAGACGAGCGCGCGCGCGTGCTCCCCGTTGGCCGCATAGTGCGATGCCAGGGGGAAGGCCAGACGGGAGAAGTTGACATCCGGATTGAGTTCCGCGGCGGCTTCGAGCGCGGACGCCAGAGCAAAGCGATCCGCCTGCTGCTGAGCGGTGCGTGCCAGGCGAACCAGGTCGGAGACCGCCTGGTCGACCAGATCGGGCTCGGCCTCGATGGCACGCCGGTAGGCCTGCCTGGCTTCGTCCACGCGCCCCAGGCGGGCGTAGGCATGGGCCACGCGCAGATGCGCGTCTCCGGAACCGGATCCACGGCGCACGGCCAACCGGTATTCGGCGAGCGCTTCCTCGTAGTCGCCATGCGCCCAGGCCTGGTCACCGCGCAGGGTGGCGCCATCCTCCGCGGCGCGCGTCACGCAGGCAGCTGCGGCAACCGCGATCAGGCAGCTCCGCCGCAACCACCCGGCAACCTTGTTCCTTCCGTGCTCGAACATGCGTCCCCTACCGGGATCGCGCCCCACAGGTTCCGGGATGGAGGCCGCGTCCCGGCGGCCGCGGTGACGGGCAGCCCGTGGACAAGCTCCCCGCGGCAATCGAACGGTATTCATCCACGGACTTCTAGGCGAGACCACCCTTCACGATCCACCCCACCCCGCGGCGGGACGCGGCCCGCGCGTTGGTGCCCGCCGTGGCGTTGCGGGCGTCCACCAGCACCCTCGACTTCGCGACTATCTCGCGCATGTTGAAGCAGGAGTGGTCTGTAAGGATCAACACCACATCCGCCTGACCGAGCAGGGAAGGCGTCAGCGCAACCGATTCCCGCAGCCCCGTGCGCTCGTCGTTGAGGAAGGGCACGTGGGGATCGTGGTAGACGACGCCGGCGCCCGCGGCCTCCAGCAGCTCGATGATGTAGAGCGCCGGAGATTCCCGTACGTCGTCGATGTCCTTCTTGTATGCGACGCCCAGAATGGCCACGGTGGAGCCCCTGACCGCCTTGCCTTCGTCGTTCAGGGCGTCGCGCACCTGGTCCACGACGAATCGAGGCATGCTTGCGTTGATCTCCGATGCCAGCTCGATGAAGCGGGTGCGGAAATCGAGCGTGCGCATCTTCCAGGACAGATAGTGGGGATCGACGGGAATGCAGTGCCCCCCCAGGCCGGGACCGGGGACGAAGCGCATGAACCCGAACGGCTTGGTGGCCGCCGCCTCGACCACCTCCCAGATGTCCACGCCCAGCCGGTCGGCGATGAGGGCGGTCTCGTTTACCAGCCCGATGTTCACTGCCCGGAAGGTGTTCTCGAGGATCTTGCTGAGTTCGGCCACTTCGGCGCTGGACACCGGCACCATGCGGTCGATGAAGCGGCCGTAGCACGCCGCGCCGGCCGCCGTGCACCGGGTCGTCACGCCTCCGATCACCTTGGGCGTGTTGCGTGTCGTCCAGACCTGGTTCCCCGGATCGGTTCGCTCCGGCGAAAAACAGAGGAAGAAGTCCTCCCCCACCACCAATCCGCTCTTCGCGAGCTCTCCGAGAACCACTTCGCGGGTGGTGCCGGGATAGGTGGTCGACTCCAGCACCACCAGCTGGCCGCGGCGCAGACCCGCGGAAACGGCGGAGGCGGCCGCGAGGATGAAGGAGATGTCCGGGTCACGGGTCTTCGACAGCGGAGTCGGGACGCTGATGGCGATGACATCGCACTCCGGGAGGCGCGACATGTCGGCGGTCGCGCAGAGCACGCCTGCCCGCAAAAGTGCACCGAGGCGACTTGAGGAAACATCCCCGATATGGCTCGCGCCCGCGTTGACCCCGTCCACGACGGCCTCGTCGATGTCGAACCCGGTGACGCGTATCCCGGCTTCGGCGACGATGGTCGCGAGGGGAAGTCCAACGTAGCCGAGCCCGACGACCCCCATGGTCAGGTTGCCGGAACGGAAGTGCTCCAGCATCGGGTCCTGCGCCTGGTCGTTCATGCCCCGGGTCCGGAGTCCCGGACCGGACCGGGAGGGCGCCCGCAGAGCGCGAACCCGGTCAGGCTTTCGCGCTCGCCTGGAGCCGTGGCGCCTTCCTGACCATTCCGGCGGAAATGCAGCGGGTGCACACGCGGGCCTTCCGGCGCCGCCCGCTGTCGTCGAGGATGCGAACGGTCTGGAGGTTGGGAAGCCACCGGCGCCGGGTCTTGTTGTGAGCGTGGCTCACGTTGTTGCCGGTCGCGGGCCTCTTGGGGCACAGTTCACACACTTTCGCCATCTGACTCGCCTGATCCGTTGACCGCCGTAGCGGAACCTCTCGTTTCCTGTGACCGCGCGACGGCCCGCCGGGGCCGGCGCGACCAGGGGCTACTGGGACCCGCCTCCCGGCGGAGAAGCATCCTCCGTCCCGGCCTCCTCCGCCTCCCCGGCATCCCGCTCGAAATGGACCAATTCCACGAACACGTCCGCGAATTCGGCCTCGAGGCGGCCCGTCGGGGTGTTCTCGAACGCACCCTGAACCTCCCACGCGTCCAGAGTGCTGTCGTTCATGATGTACAACGTACCCACCACAAAGCTGGCCGTCTCGCCGGACGACACCGTCACCGGCACGGAATCTCCGGTCAACTCGGGCCCCATCTTCATGAAGAAGTTGTCCTCGTTGGGCAACTGGGTCCAGAAGGCCTGGTCGCCCACGCGGCTGACCACGGTGATGTCGGGGATCCGCAGGAGCGCTCCCTCGAACTGCAGCGCGTTGGTCTCCAGCGACGACGCAGCGATCGGGATGGCGTCGGCAAACGGATCCTCCTCCGGGGCCGCTACAACGGCGGTGGTCGTCCCGACCGCCGTCACGTTGAGCCAGTAGAGAAACCCCGCGATGCCCAGGAAGGCCACGATCATGAGTGGAAGTGCCGCTTTTTCGGCCGCGCCCCGGCGTGATCCGAGATCGAGCATGGTCCGGTGCCCCCTGCGTTTGAGGTTAGTCTCGTTCCACGAGTTCGATGAGAGCCATCTCGGCCGCGTCGCCCCTGCGGTGGCGCAGCTTGAGGATGCGCGTGTACCCGCCCGGACGGCGGGCAAACCCGGGAGCGATCTCGTCGAACAGCTTTCCCTGAACATCTCGGTCGGAGATCTTTCGCGCAACGAGCCTGCGGGCGTGGAGGTCGCCCCGCTTGGCCAGCGTAATCAGGCGTTCCGCGTAGGGACGGAGTTCCTTCGCCTTCGCGGTCGTGGTCTCAATTCTCTCGTGCCGGAAAAGCGCGGTTGCCATGTTGCGCAGAAGCGCCCGCCGGTGGCTGGCGGTGCGAGAGAGGCTGCGTCCGGTTTTGCGATGGCGCATGAGTCGTCGAGGTTCAGCTGGCAATGCCCGGGGGCAGATGGCGGATGCCGGCAGGCCGTGGACCGTTGGCAGCCCGTGGACGGCTAGGCATCGGACGGTTCCCCGGCACCCGAGGCAGCTTCTTCCTGGGCCAGGAACCACTCGCCATCCGGACCCGTTGTCAGCGACATTCCCAGTTCGATGGAGTGTTCGTCCAGAAAAGCGAGGAGTTCCTCCATCGACTTCTGGCCGAAGTTGTCGATGTTGAGGATCTGCTTCTCGGTGCGCCGGACGAGGTCTCCGAGGGTGCGGAGGTTCTCCTTCTGCAGCGAGTTGCGCGATCGCACCGAGATTTCCGTCACTTCCTCGATGGGGCGCGCGAGTTGCATCCGGATGCGCGCGGGCAACGGGACCGTCCCGGGCGCGGGCGGCTCGGGAGCCCCATTGACGCTGAAGTTCAGCATGTACTCGAGATACCTGCGCACCAGCCCCGCGGCGTTGGCCATCGCCTGCTCGGGACGGACGGACCCGTCGGTCTCCACTCTGAACGACAGCCGGTCGAAGTCGGTGCGCTCGCCGACCCGGGTTTCCTCGACCGTGAAGTTGGCACGGCGCACCGGATTGTAGATCGCATCGATCGGCACCAGGTCGACGGGAGATCCCTCCGGGCGCGGGTGCTGGTCGGAGAGCACGAAACCACGCCCCTTGTTGACGTAGAGCTCCATGCTCAGGCTGCGGTCGCCCTCGAGCGTCAGGATGTGCTGGTCCGGATCGAGTATCTCAACGGAAGCCGGCGCGTTGATGTCGGCCGCCGAAACCGGTCCCGCGGCATCGACGTGAACGGTGAGCTTGGCTTCGTCCACATCCTCGTCGAGGGTGAGCACAAGCGCCTTGAGGTTCTGAATGACCTGATGCACGTCCTCCACCACACCCTGGATGGTCTGGTGCTCGTGCACGACGCCTTCTATGCGGAACGCCCATATGGCCGCACCCCGCAACGACGACACCAGAGCCCGCCGGACGGAATTGCCCAGCGTGTAGCCATAGCCGCGCTCCAGCGGCTGAATGACGAACTCGGCGGTCTTTCCCTTGTCGCTGAAGCCCGTCACCTCGACGTGCTCGGGAAGTACGAGCCCGGTCAGATCGATCTCCACGCGCTCCTCCGTGGCATGTTCGACAGCATCACTTCGAGTACAGCTCCACGATCAACTGCTCCTGGACGGCCATCGGCACGTCCTGGCGGGTTGGGAGCCGCAGCACTCGCCCGACCCGCGTCTTGTCGTCGACCGCCAGCCATTCGGCGGTGTCGGGACGGACGCGTGACTCGAGGCTGGCCTGAACCGGGAGCAGGTCCCGCGACCTGGCCTTGATCGCGATATCGTCCCCGCCTTCCACCGCATAGCTGGGTACGTCCACGATGCGACCGTTCACCTCCACGTGGCGGTGACGGACCAGCTGACGCGCCTGGCTGCGACTCGCCGCGAAACCGAGCCGGAAGACGACGTTGTCCAGGCGTCGCTCAAGGGCCACCAGCAGGTTCTCCCCGGTCACGCCCGACTGGTGTGCCGCCCTGTTGAACAGGTTGCGGAACTGCTTCTCGTGCAGCCCGTAGATTCGTTTCGTCTTCTGCTTTTCGCGCAACTGGAGCGCGTAGTCGGATCGTTTCCGGCGACGGGCCTGTGAGGGACCGTGCTGGCCGGGCGGGTAGGCCCTGCGCTCGATCGGACACTTCTCCGTGTAGCACTTCAGGCCCTTCAGGAAGAGCTTCTGCCCCTCCCGACGGCAAAGCTTGCAAACAGGTCCGGTGTACCGCGCCATCCGTTTCTCTTCCTATACCCGGCGCTTCTTGGGTGGCCGGCAGCCGTTGTGCGGCAGCGGGGTGACATCCTCGATCGCCATGATGTGCAGCCCTGCCGCATAGAGTGCCTGTATGGCCGACTCGCGGCCCGAACCCGGACCCTGGACGCGCACGCTGACGCGCCGGACTCCGAGGCTCACGGCCTCCCGGCCTGCCTGCTCGGCGGCGACCGTGGCGGCGAAGGGAGTCGACTTCTTGGAGCCCTTGAACCCCGCCTTGCCCGCGCTCGACCAGACGACGGTATTCCCCGCCGAATCGGTGATGGTGATGATCGTGTTGTTGAAGGTCGCCTTGATGTGTGCCACGCCTTCGGCTTCCACGACCTTCTTTGTACGCCGGACCCGTGCCGGCTTTCGTCCCTTTGCCACGCGCGTTCTTCCTCGGCCCTACTTCCTGGGCGCCTTCTTCTTGCCGGCG
The DNA here is from genome assembly GCA_009841185.1 of Gammaproteobacteria bacterium. Taxonomy (GTDB): domain Bacteria; phylum Gemmatimonadota; class Gemmatimonadetes; order Longimicrobiales; family Gaopeijiaceae; genus BD2-11. The sequence continues at coordinate 108,062 of VXMG01000122.1, read as the reverse complement.
ATGGCCCGGCGGCGGCCCTTGTGGGTGCGGGCGTTCGTGTGAGTTCTCTGCCCTCTCACGGGCAGTCCCCTGCGATGGCGCAATCCCCGGTAGCAGCCGATGTCCATCAGCCGTTTGATGTTCATGGATACTTCGGTCCTGAGCGCGCCCTCGACCTTCAGCTCGGTCTCGATCTGCCTGCGCAGCCGGCTGACGTCCTCGTCGCTGAGGTTGAAGGTGCGCTTATCGGGATCCACGCTGGTCGCGTCCAGAATCTCCCTGGCGCGGGTGGGTCCGACCCCGTAGATGTAGGTGAGCGCGACTTCAACGCGCTTGTTTCGCGGAAGATCGACACCTGCGATTCGTGCCACGGCTCGCGTTCCGAAACTCGGGAGATCCCTAACCCTGCCGCTGCTTGTGGCGGGGATTGCGTGCGCAGATGACGCGGACGACGCCACGCCTGCGGATCACCTTGCAGTGCTCGCAGATGGCCTTCACGCTGCTCCGCACTTTCATTTCGGCTGCTCCTCGGCAACGGGGTGGTCTGCTTCACTGCACAGAAATTGAAAGATAACCGAAAGCCCGTTGCGGCTCAATGGCGATGCCGTCATGTGGAGGCGGGCACCGGGTGTGGCGAAGCGGTCAGCACGCGTGCTCGCCTTCGGGTGATGGCTACGGTGTGCTCGAAATGGGCGGAAGGGGAACCATCTCTGGTTACCACGGTCCACCCGTCGTCGAGGGTGCGGATGGACCCGGACCCGGCCGTGAGCATGGGCTCGATCGCCAGGACCATTCCGTCGAGCAGTCGCGGACCCTGTCCGGGACGTCCGAAGTTGGGCACCTGAGGCGCTTCGTGCACCTCCCGCCCCACTCCATGGCCCACCAGGTCGCGGACGACGGCAAATCCGGTCCCGCGAACGGTGCCTTCCACAGCCGCGCCGATGTCACCGACATGGTTGCCCGGCACGGCTGCGGCGATGGCCCGGGCCAGCGCCTCCCTGGTGATCTCCAGCAGCCGGCGCGTCGCCGCGTCCACGTCTCCCACCGTGAATGTGCTCGCCGAATCGGAGCACCACCCGTTGAGCCTGACCCCTACATCCACCGAGACGATGTCGCCGTCCTGCAGGACGCGGCGCGGGCTGGGAATCCCGTGCACGACCTCCGCATTGGTCGAGGTGCACACGGCGCCCGGGAAACCGTACAGCCCCTTGAATGCCGGAACCGCTCCGTCGTGGGAGCGGATGAAATCCTCGCACAGGCGGTCGAGTTCGCCCGTCGTTACACCGGGACGCACGACATCTTCCAGAACGCCGAGGAGTTCGCCGATGATGGCTCCACCTCTGGCGATTTCGGCGATCTCGGGTTCGCTCTTCAGTCGGATCACTTGGTTCCGTTGGACCTCGGTTCAGTCTCGCCCGCCGGCATGCGCCTCAGGGCCGCCCGAACCGACCGGTACGTCTCTTCGATGCCCTGTGTGCCATCGAGGCGCGCCACCGGCGGCGCCCCTTCCTCGTAGTGCGCGATGATTGGTGCCGTCTGCGCCTCGTAGACCCGGAGACGGCGCAGGATGGTTTGTGGACGATCGTCCTCCCGATGGATCAGAGGCTCTCCGGTCTCGTCGCAGACACCGTCTACCCTTGGAGGATCGTCGTGAATGTTGTAGACCCGCCCGTTCGGACTGATGCGGCGCCCGCCGATTCTGCGCAGCACGACCTGCTCCGGCACATCCAGGACGACGACGCGCTCCACGGACCGTCCCGTGCGCGCCAGGGCGTCGTCCAGCGCCCGCGCCTGGGGCAGCGTGCGCGGAAAGCCGTCGAAGAGAATCGGCGCGTCCGCGGGGAACCCCTCCAGGGTCTCTTCCACCAGCGCGACGATCACCTGATCCGGAACCAGCTCGCCGGCATCCATGTAGCGCCGGGCCGCTTCACCCAGTTCAGTGCCCGCCTGGCGCGCGGCGCGCAGCAGATCTCCCGTGGCGATCTTGCGAAAGCCCACATCGCGGATGAGTTTCGCGCTCTGCGTGCCCTTGCCGGCACCGGGGGGACCGAGGAAAACGGCGATCATGATGCTTGCGACAGAGCTCCGGCGGTGCTCACGCGGGCTGCATCAGACGTAGCGCCCCCGGCCGCGCATCTTGACCCTCCCCTTCTTCATGAATCCGTCGTAGTGGCGAAGAAGCAGGTGTTGCTGAGCCTGCTGGACGGTGTCCAGCCCCACCCCGACCACGATCAGCAGGCTGGTGCCCCCGAAGAAGAAGGTCTGGATGTTGAACCAGTCGACGATCCAGAACGGCAGCAGCGCGAGGATGGCAAGGTAGATCGAGCCCGCAAGGGTGATGCGGGTCAGGATCCTGTCGATGTACTCGGCGGTGCGTGCGCCCGGCTTGACGCCGGGGATGAAGGCCCCCTGCTTCTTCAGGTTCTCCGCCAGATCCACGGGATTGAAGATGATGGCGGTGTAGAAGTAGGTGAAGAAGAGGATCAGGAGGGAGTAGCTTCCGTAGTAGAGCCAGTTTCCCGGCTGGAAGAGGTCCGAAATCTCGCGCACGAAGCCGGCGCTCGAGAAGGCCGCGAGCGTGCCCGGTACGATGATGAACGACTGCGCGAAGATGATCGGCATGACCCCGGCCGAATTCACGCGCAGCGGCACGAAGCTCTTCTGGCCTTCGCGGATGCGCCCGCGCCCCATCACCTTGCGTGGTATCTGAACCGGGATCTTGCGGGCCGCCATGGTCATCGCCACCACACCCGCGGTGACCCCCACCACCACGGCGCCCAGCGCGGCGAGGCCGACCACGCTGATCTCTCCGACCAGGAACGACTCCCAGGTCCGGCCGATCGCCGCCGGGAATCCCTCGATGATGGAGAAGAAGATCAGCAGCGACATGCCGTTGCCGATGCCGTGTTCGGTAATCTGCTCTCCCAGCCACATGACGAAGACGGCGCCGACGGTGAGCGCAACGACGGTGGTGAACATGAACAGCAGGCCGGGGGTGCGCACGGCGCCGGGAATGCTGGACAGGAACACCGCGTAGCCGTAGGCCTGGATGATGGACAGCACGACCGTCGTGTAGCGCGTCCACTGGGTGAGCTTCTTGCGCCCCTGTTCCCCCTCCTTCTGCAGCTTCTCGATCGTGGGAACCACCGCGGAGAGCAGCTGGAACATGATCGAGGCGGAGATATATGGCATGATGCCGAGCGCCAGGATGGTGGCCCGGCTGAGACCGCCCCCCACGAACATGTCGTAGATCCCGAACAGCGTGTTGCTCAGCTGCCCGAACTGCTGGCGCAGGATGTTCACGTCGAGGCCGGGCACGGTGATATGCGCCCCCAGCCTGTAGACGAGAAGGATGAACAGCGTGAAGAGGATCTTCTGCTTGAGTTCCGGGACCCGGAACAGATTGGGAATCGGGTTCGCCATCTCCTACCCCGTCTAGCGGATTGACGTCAGCGCGAGCCGGACACGGTCACCGTGCCCCCGGCGGCTTCGATCTTGCGGCGCGCGGACGCGCTGAACGCGTGAGCCTCGACATGCATCACCCGCTCCGCTTCACCCGTGCCGAGCACTTTCACCGGCTTCCGGCCGCCACCGGACACCCCCGCCTGGACGAGCGCCGCCAGGGTGATCCGGTCGGTGTCGAGGCGGTTCAGGTCGCCGACGTTGATGACGGCGTACTCGACGCGTCCGCGGTTCTTGAACCCCCGCTTGGGGATGCGCCGCTGCAGGGGCATCTGCCCGCCCTCGAACCAGGCGGGAACCGTGCCGCCGCTCCTGGACTTCTGACCGTTGTGTCCCCTGCCGGCCGTCTTGCCCAGCCCGGATCCGGGTCCGCGCCCGACACGCTTGCGCGCCTTGCGTGATCCCGGTACGGGGCTCAGCCGGTGAAGTTCTGACATCGGTGCGATCTCCGTCGTTCAGGTGACTTCAGTGACTTCCACCAGGTGGCTGACCTGGCGGATCATGCCCCTGATGGCCGGGGTGTCCGTGTGCACAACCGACTGCTGGTGCCTGCGGATCCCCAGGGCGCGCAATGTCCGCCGGTGTGTGCTCAGCCTCCCGATGCCGCTGCGCACCTGCTTGATCCGGATCTTCCCGGGCGTGTCGGACACGGGCCTATCCTCCCAGTTCTTCGACGCTGATGCCGCGCTCACGCGCGACCTGCTCGGGCGTGGCCAGCCGCGTCAGGCCGTTCAGCGTCGCCTTGACCACGTTGATGGGGTTGTTCGAACCGAGACTCTTGGTCAGGACATCGGTGACCCCCGCAGCCTCCAGCACCGCCCGGACCGGACCACCGGCGATCACCCCGGTGCCTGGCGCCGCGGGACGAAGGAGCACCCGGCCCGCGCCCCACCGACCGATGATTTCATGAGGGAGGGTGCCTTGAACGATCGACACGTTCTGCATGTTCCGCCGTGCCCGCTCGAACGCCTTGCGGATGGCCTCCGCAACGTCGCTCGCCTTGGCCAGCGCGACGCCCATGTTGCCCTTCTGGTCGCCCACCGAGACCAGCGCGGTGAACGAGAAGCGGCGTCCGCCCTTCACCACCTTGGCGACCCGGTTGATGTGGATGACGTTCTCGACGAGTTCGCTCTCACGCGAGCGGTCGCTGTTGGCACCTCTACCTCTGTTTCTGGCCATCAGAAGTTCAGTCCTCCCTCGCGCGCGCCTTCGGCAAAGGCCTTGACCCTTCCGTGATACTGGTAGCCGCCACGGTCGAATACCACCGTGCCGATGCCCTCCGAGCGCGCCCGATCGGCCAACATCCTGCCGGCTGCCCGAGCCCGCTCGACTCCCGGGTTGCGAGACTCGGTCTCGAACTCGCGGAGAGCCGCCGACCGGGTGGAGATCCCGACGAGGGTGCGTCCAAGGTCGTCGTCCACCAGTTGTCCCTCCATGTGTTTCAGCGATCGGAACACCACGAGCCGCGGGCGTTCGGCGGACCCGTTCACGCGCTTGCGGACCCTGCGATGCCGCCGGATGCGCTGCAGGCGCCGGCTCCTTCTCAACTTCGAACTCTTTGCGGTCACGGTTTCCTCGCTGTGCGGGGCGACTACGATGCGGCGGTCTTGCCGACCTTGCGTCGGATCTGCTCGCCCTGATAGCGCACGCCCTTGCCCTTGTACGGCTCCGGGGGCCGGAACGACCGGATTTCCGCCGCTACCTGCCCCACCTTCTGCTTGTCGATCCCATGCACCACCACGATGTCCTGCCGGGGACACTCGAGCGTGATGCCTTCAGGCTCCGGGTAGTCGATGGTGTGGGAGAATCCCAGGCTCAGGACCAGTTCCCTGCCCTTCTTCTGCGCCCGGTATCCCACCCCCACGATTTCCAGCGTCTTGCTGTACCCGGTCGTCACCCCGTGCACCATGTTGGCGATAAGGGCGCGCGTCAGACCATGAAGCGACCGGTGCGTGCGACCGTCGGAGGGCCTCCGCACCACCACTTCGCCTTCCCCCACATGGACGGTCATCGCGGGATGCACGTCGAGGGTCAGTTCGCCCCTGGGTCCCTTTACCTTCAGGACGGGCTCACTGTAGTCCACGGTCACGCCGCCCGGAATGGCGACCGGCAGTTTACCTATGCGTGACATACGTTTACGTCGTGGTTGATGGAATCCTGGCTACCACACGATCGCCAGCACTTCGCCGCCTACCCCTTCCTCGCGCGCCGTGCGGTCGGAGAGCACACCCCGGGATGTCGACAGAATCGCCATCCCCAGGCCGTTCCTGACCCTGGGGATATCCTCCCGGCCGACGTACCGCCGCCGTCCGGGCGACGAGAAGCGCTCGATATGCCGGATGATCGGGCGACCCTCGTCGCGATACTTCAGGTAGACGCGCAGAACCCCGTGGGCCCCGTCGTCGAGCACCTTGTAGCCGAAGACGAAATGGTTTTCGCCGAGCAGCCGGGCAATCTCGATCTTCATCCGGGAGACGGGCATGTCCGCCCAGCGGTGGCCCGCCTGCCCGGCGTTGCGCAGCCGGGTCAGCATGTCGGCAATCGGGTCCGTCATCATGTCGAGTCTCGTCCCTCCGTTATTCCCTGGGTTGCGGGGGCGTCAGGCGGCACCGTTCTGGCCGATGATGACCGGCAGCGAGCCGCGGAACGGGAACCCCAGCTCGCGCAGCAGAGCCAGCGCCTCGTCGTCCTTGCTGGTGCTCGTAACCACGGTGATGTCCATGCCGTGGATGCGGTCGATCCTGTCGTAGTCGATCTCGGGGAAGATGATCTGCTCGCGAACCCCGAGGCTGTAGTTTCCGCGCCCGTCGAACGATTTCGTGGACAGTCCGCGGAAGTCGCGGATGCGCGGTATGGTGGCGCTCACCAGGCGATCGAGAAACTCGTACATGCGGCGCCGGCGCAGCGTGACCCGGCATCCGACCGGCATGCCCGTCCTCAACGAAAAGTTGGAGATGGACTTGCGCGCCCGGGTGACGACCGGCTTCTGTCCGGAGATCACCGACAATTCCTCGACCACGCTGTCGAGGAACTTCTGATTCTTGCTCGCTTCGCCGACGCCCACGTTGAGGACGACCTTCACCGGGCGCGGTATCTGGTTGACGTTGGTGAAGCCGAAATCCTCCTGGAGTTTCGGCTGAACGTTCTCCAGATAGTGCCGGTGAAGCCGGGGGTGCGTCTCCGTCATCTTGCAAATCCGTCCGTTGTCGTCATCCGTCACCTCGGCGCCGGGATGGGGTTGCCGGTCTTCACCGCGATGCGCTCCTTCACGCCCCCTTCCTCGAGACGCATGCGAATGCGGCTGGCCTCTCCGCTGGCCGGATCGATCAACATCACGTTGGAAATGTGGATCGGAGCCTCGAAGGTGATGATTCCACCCTCCGGATTGGCCGCCGTGGGCCGCTGGTGGCGCTTGCGCATGTTGACGCCCTCGATCACCACCTGATCACGGTCGCGAACCACCCGAAGGACGGTTCCCTGCTCGTCCCGGTGGTTGCCGCGAATCACGCGCACGCGGTCGCCCTTCGCAATCCGGTGTCTGGGCCTGTTCCGGCGCGCTCCCGTCTGCTTCAGCATCAGAGCACCTCCGGGGCCAGCGAAACGATCTTCATGTAGCGCTTCTCCCTGAGTTCCCGCCCGACCGGTCCGAAGATGCGCGTGCCCTTCGGCTCGCCGTTGGTGTCGATGAGCACCGCCGCGTTGTCGTCGAAGCGGATATAGGAGCCGTCGCGCCTGCGCACCTCCTTGGCCGTGCGCACCACGACAGCGCGCACGATATCGCCCTTGCGCACGCCGGCGTTCGGGATGGCATCCTTGACCGTGAGCACCACCAGGTCGCCCACGCTGGCGTAACGGCGGCGCGAGCCCCCCAGGACACGGATGCACAGCGCCTTCTTGGCGCCCGTGTTGTCCGTGATCCGAACCATCGATTCCTGTTGAATCATCGCCGGCCTATCCTTCCGCGCGGTCGACCAGTTCGGCGACCCTCCACCGCTTGGTGCGGGAGAGGGGCCGCGTCTCGACGATGCGCACGGTGTCCCCCATGCGATACTGGTTGGTTTCGTCGTGGGCGTGATACCTGCGGGTGCGCTTGACCTGCTTTCCGTAGAGCGGATGGGCGAACTGGCGCGCGACAAGGACGGTGACCGTCTTGTCCGCCACGTCCGACACCACCACCCCGGTTCGCGTCTTTCGCCGGTTGCGTGCGCCGCTCGCGGCATCCGGTGTCGCCGTCATGAGGCGTTCTCCTCGGTCATGGCCAGAGGCGCCGCGAGTTCGCGTTCGCGCTGCACGGTGCGGACTCGAGCGATATCCCTGCGCAGGTGCGAGAGCAGCCGGGGATTCTCGAGTTCCATGGTCGCGGCCCGGAACTTGAGGCGGAACCGCTCCTCCCTCAGTTCGTCCAGCCGCTCCCGGATCTGCTGGTCGGTCATATCGCGAATGTCTTCGATGTCCATGCCCGGTTTCCCTCAGGTTCCCAACTGCCGTTCGCGCGCGACGAAACGGGTCTTGATGGGCAGCTTGTCTGATGCGAGCTGCATCGCGCGCCGCGCGACCTCCTCGTCGACACCCTCCATCTCGAACATCATCCGCCCCGGCTTCACCACCGCCACCCAGCCTTCCGGGTTGCCCTTTCCCTTGCCCATCCGGGTCTCGGCGGGCTTGGAGGTAACCGGCTTGTCCGGGAAGATCCGGATCCAGACCTTTCCACCCCTCTTGATGTGCCGGGTCATGGCCACGCGCGCCGACTCGATCTGGCGATTGCTGATCCACGCGGACTCCACCGCCTGGAGCCCGTAGTCGCCGAAACTCACCCGGTTTCCGCGACGGGAAATCCCGCGCATCTTGCCCTTGTGCTTCTTGCGGTACTTGATCCGCTTCGGTGCCAGCATCTCCTATCGTCCTTGCGGGGCCCGCCGCAGGGGGGGCCGGGTTCCGTTCGCCTGCACCCTCACGATCCCGTCGAGTACGTCCGGCCCCGCCGGTCGTCCACCACTTCACCCTTGAAGATCCAGCACTTCACGCCCACGGTACCGTAGGTGGTATCCGCCCTCACGCTCGCGTAGTCGATGTTCGCCCGCAGGGTGTGCAGCGGCACGCGACCCTCGTGATACGCTTCGGTGCGGGCGATTTCCGCGCCGCCCAGACGGCCGCCACACTGGATCTTGATGCCCTCCGCCCCAGCGCGGCGCGCCGATTGAACCGCGCGCTTCATCGCCCGCCGGAACGAAATCCGCTGCCGCAACTGGTGCTTGACGTTCTCCGCCACCAGCCGCGCGTCGAGTTCGGGCTGCTTGATCTCCTCCACGTTGACGGAGACCTCCGACTTGGTCAGCACGCCCAGCTCGTCGCGCAGCTTGTCCACCTCGGCGCCCCGCTTGCCGATCACGACGCCCGGTCGGGCCGTGTGCACGGTCATCACGATCTTGGAGGGCTTGCGGTCGATCTCGACCCGGGAGATGGCGGCGTGCGCCAGACGGCGGTCGAGGTACCGCCGTATGGTCTCGTCCTCCTGCAGCAGCTGGGGGAACTCCTTCTCCGCGTACCAGCGGGACTGCCAGTCCTTGACGATGCCGAGCCGGAACCCATGGGGGTGTGTCTTCTGTCCCATCGCCCCTATTCCTCGCTTTCCACGACGATTGTGATGTGACTCGAGCGCCTGCGGATCGGAGCCGCCCTCCCCATGGCCGCCGCCCGCCAGCGCTTCGTGGTCCGCCCGCCATCAACAAATGCCCGCGCGATCACGAGCTCGTCCACGTCGAGCACCTCGCCTTCCTCCTCTGCCCTGTACTCGGCGTTCGCAACCGCGGAACGGAGCGTTTTGCCGACCGGCACCGACGCGGCCTTCTTCGAGAACCGGAGGATTGCGTAGGCCTGATTGACGGGGAGACCCCGGATCTGATCCACGACCAGCCTCACCTTGCGGGGACTCATACCGATGTACCTGGCAATCGCCTTTGCTTGCATCCGGGTTCTCGTGCAGGGGTGACCTGATCAGAGCCTCTATCGAGCCTTGGAGCGCCGGTCGGCGAGTTTGCCCCCGTGCCCGCGAAAGAGCCGCGTGGGAGCGAACTCGCCGAGTTTGTGCCCAACCATGTTCTCGGTGATGTAGACCGGGATGAACTTGTTGCCGTTGTGCACCGCCACCGTATGGCCCACGAAGTCCGGCGAGATGGTCGAAGCGCGCGCCCAGGTCTTGATCACCCTTTTCTCGGCGCGCGCGTTCATCAGTTCCACCTTGCGCAGGAGCTTCTCGTCGATGTAGGGGCCCTTTCTTACGCTGCGTGGCATGGCGGTTTCCTGGTTGGCTTCTCGTCTCGCAATCGTCTATGACCGGGTGGCCTTGCCGCGTTTGCGTCCCCGGACGATCAGTCGGTTGGATTCCTTCCTGGGATTGCGGGTCTTCCTCCCCTCCGGCTTGCCCCAGGGGGTAACCGGAGGCCGGCCCCCGGAGGCCTTGCCCTCGCCTCCGCCGAGCGGGTGATCCACCGGGTTCATGGCGACGCCCCGCACCTTGGGACGGCGCCCGCGCCACCGGGCCGCCCCGGCCTTGCCCAGCGATTTCAGTTCATGATCGGTGTTGCCGACCTGGCCGACGGTGGCCATGCACTCCATGCGCACCCGCCGGACTTCCGTGGAAGGAAGACGGAGCGTCACGTAGTCGCCTTCCTTGGCCATGATCTGCACACCCGCGCCCGCCGAGCGGGCCATCTGGCCGCCCTTCCCGGGCTTCAGCTCCACGTTGTGAACGATCGTGCCCAGCGGAATGCGACCGATCGGGAGGGCGTTGCCCGGCTTGATGTCGGCATCGCCACCCGCCACCACCTCATCTCCGACCGCAAGGCCGCGCACATGCAGGATGTAGCGTTTCTCGCCATCCGCGTAGTGGATGAGGGCGATGTTCGCGGAGCGGTTGGGATCGTACTCGATCTCGGCGACGCGGCCCGCCACGCCGATCTTGTTGCGCCTGAAGTCGATGCGCCGATACCGGCGCTTGTGGCCACCGCCCCTGCGGCGCACCGTGATGCGGCCATGGTGGTTGCGTCCACCCTTGGAGTGCAGAGGCTCCGTCAGCGACTTCTCCGGTCCCTTGCGCGTGGTCACCGTGTCCTTCACGATCGACCGGAAACGGGAGCCGGGTGTAACGGGTCTGAACTTCTTGATCGCCATGGCCCGTTCCTCAGCCCATTTCGTAGAGTTCGATGTGGTCGCCTTCGGCCAGCTTGACGACCGCCTTCTTGAACGACGGCCTGCGGCCGAGGCTCCAGTTGCGGCTCATCTGTCCGAGGAACGAGCGGCGCATCTTGCCCGCGTATCTCATGGTGCGCACATCGTCGACCTGGACGTCCCAGAGCGCTTCCACCGCGCGGGCGATATCGATCTTGTTGGCCTTCCGGTTGACGATGAACGAGTAGACGTTCTCGGCTTCCATCTGGGCGGTCGTCTTCTCGGTGACCACCGGCCGCACGATTACATCCCACGGCTCACGCATCGGCGTTCTCCGTGTCCGTGGAATCCGCGGGCTTCGCAGCCGCCGGCCCGGTCCCGAGCGCATCGGCTTCGATCACGACGGTCGCCGCCCGCAGCACGTCGTAGGCCGACTCCTCCCCGAAGGGACGCACGCTGACACCCGGCAGGTTGCGGGCCGAGAGATACACGTTGCGCTTGTTGCCCTCGGTCAGCAGAAGCACCTTGCCCGACACTTCGATGGCCGCGAGGCAGGATGCCAGGCGCGAGGTGCGCGGGGCCTCGTAGTCCAGGGACTCGATCAGCAGCACCCGACCCTCTTCCGCGCGCGCATTCAGGGCCGACCGACGGGCCAGCGCGCGCACCTTGCGAGGCACGGACGTGCGCCACGAGTGAGGTTGAGGGGGGAAGGCCATCCCGCCTCCCGTCCACTGCGCCGCGCGGATCGTCCCCTGGCGGGCCCGGCCGGTGCCCTTCTGCCTCCACGGCTTGCGGGAGCCGCCTGAAACGGCCGCGCGGTTCTTGCCGGCCCCCGTCCCCCTCCGCCGATTGGCGAGTTGGGCCCGCACCACCTGGTGCAGAACGCCTTCGTTCACGACTCCGTCGAATGGGACTGCCGGAAGCGTCCGGTCGCCGTCCGGGCTGCCGTCAGACTGGTAGTAGTGGGCCGTATGCATGGCTCTAGTGGCTGATGAAGACGTAGCCGCTGCGCGGTCCGGGAACGGCGCCCTTGAGGAACAGCAGGTTCCTCCCGGCGTCGACCCGGACGACTTCGACATTGCTCAGCGTCTTGCGATTGTTGCCCATCCGGCCGGGGAGCTTCTTGCCCTTGATGACCCTCGACGGGTCGGTGCCCGCTCCCATCGATCCGGGGGTGCGCGACATCGGATGGCCGTGCGTGGCCGGGCGTCCCGTGAAGCCGTGTCGTTTCACGACGCCCTGAAACCCACGGCCCTTGGTATTGCCGGTCACCTTGACGGACTGGTTGGCGGCGAAGAGCTCGACGGTGAGTTCGTCACCGGCCTCGAACGCCTCGTCGTCCGCGACCGGGAACTCGCGCAGAACGCGGGGCGTCGCCTCCAGTCCGGCCTTCGCGGCATGGCCGGCCTCGGCCTTCGTGGCATGCCTGGCCCTGCGGGCCTCGAAGCCGACCTGGACGGCGCGGTATCCGTCGGTCTCCGCGGATCTTACGCATACGACCGGGCATGGCCCCGCTTGGACCACGGTAACCGGCACCACAAGACCTTCGTCGTTGAAGATGCGGGTCATCCCGACCTTGCGTCCGATCAATCCCGCCATGCCGCCTCCTGGCAGTGGTCCATGGGCTGCCTAGTCGACCTTGATCTCGACATCGACGCCCGCCGGCAGATCCAGCTTGGTGAGGGCGTCGATGGTGGCGGGCCGGGAATCGACGATGTCGATGAGCCGCTTGTGCGTGCGCAGCTCGAACTGTTCCCGGCTCTTCTTGTCGATGTGCGGCGAGCGCAGCACCGTCCAGCGCTCGCGGCGCGTGGGCAACGGAACCGGACCGCACACGCTTGCTCCGGTCTTCTCCGCGGTGCGGACGATGTCGGAAGCGGTCTGGTCGACGATCCAGTGATCGAAGGCTTTCAGCTTGATGCGAATCCGGCCACTCATTTCTGGTAGACTGCTCCGTTGCCTGCCACAATCTCTTCGCTCTTCGACCGGGGCACCCGGTCGTAGTGCGAGAACTGCATGGTGTACACGGCCCGCCCCTGGCTCATGGAGCGGAGGGAGGTCGAATATCCGAACATCTCTCCCAGCGGAACGCTGGCTCCGATGACCCGGGCGCCGGCCCGCTCGGTCATGCCGCCGACTCGTCCGCGCCGGGAAGAAAGGTCACCCATGATATCACCCATGTAGTCGCCGGGCGTAACGACTTCCACATCCATGACCGGCTCGAGCAGGACCGGCCGCGCCCGTCTCACGCCCTCCCTGAGCGCCATCGATCCGGCGATCCTGAAGGCCATCTCGCTGGAATCGACATCGTGATACGAGCCGTCCACCAGCTCGACCTTGATGTCGATGAGCGGGTAGCCGGCCACGGCCCCGCTGGACATCGCGTCGCGCACGCCCCGCTCCACGGGACCGATGAACTCCTTGGGGATCCTGCCGCCCACGATCCGGTCCTCGAAGACGAAGCCCGCGCCCTTGGGAGCGGGTTCGACGTTGATGACCACATGGCCGTATTGCCCGCGCCCTCCGGTTTGGCGCACGAACCGGCCCTCCACCTTCGTGGCCGAACCGACGATGGTCTCGCGGTATGCGACCTGGGGCCGGCCGATGTTGGCGCCAACCCGGAATTCGCGGCGCAACCGGTCGACGATGATCTCGAGATGGAGCTCGCCCATCCCGCTGATGATGGTCTGGTTGGTTTCCTGATCGCTGCGCACCCGAAAGGTCGGGTCCTCGTCGGCGAGCTTCGCCAGTCCCTGGGACAGCTTGTCCTGGTCGGCCCGGGTCTTGGGCTCGATGGCGACGGCAATCACCGGCTCCGGAAACTCCATGGACTCGAGGATGATGGGATGATCGGGATGACACAGGGTATGGCCCGTTCGAACCCCTTTCAGTCCGATGACCGCCGCAATGTCCCCTGCGAAGACCTCCTGCCGCTCCTCGCGCTTGTTGGCGTGCATCTGCAGGATCCGGCCCACACGCTCGCGCTTGCCCCGGGTTGCGTCGAGCACGTAGCTGCCGCTGGGCAGCGACCCCGAATAGACTCGGAAGAAGGTGAGCCGCCCGACATAGGGGTCGGTCGCGATCTTGAATGCCAGCGCGGTGAAGGGAGCGTCGTCCGAGACCTCCCGGGTCTCGGCAAAGCGGCCCGCCGGACGATAGTGTCCTTCGACGGGAGGAATGTCGATGGGGGAGGGAAGGTAGTCGATGACACCGTCCAGGAGCGCCTGGATGCCCTTGTTGCGGAAGGCCGATCCGCAAAAGACGGGGAAGATGGCGCCCCGCAGGGTGGCCTCGCGGATCGCCCGCCGGAGTTCCTCCTCGGTGAGCTCCTCGCCCGCGAGGTACTTCTCCAGCAACTCGTCGTCGTGCTCGACCGCGGCCTCGATGAGTTCGTGCCGGCATGCGGCGATCACGTCCGCCATCGAGTCCGGCACCGGCCCGTAGCTGAAGCGCGAACCCAGGTCGTCCTCGTAGATGATCGACCTCCGGGTCACGATGTCCACGACGCCGGTGAAGAGCTCGCCCTCGCCGAGCGGATACTGCACGGGGTGGGCGTTGGCTCCGAGGCGTTCGCGCATCATCGTGACGACCTGCTCGAAGTCGGCCCCGACGCGGTCCATCTTGTTGACGAACGCTATGCGGGGCACGCGATACCGGTCGGCCTGGCGCCATACCGTCTCCGACTGGGGCTCGACCCCGCCCACCGCGCAGAACACCGCGATGGCTCCGTCCAGAACCCGCAGTGAACGCTCGACCTCGGCCGTGAAGTCGACGTGCCCGGGGGTGTCGATGATGTTGATGCGGAAGGTGGAGTCGTTGCGCAGCCACGCGCAGGTCGTGGCGGCGGAGGTGATCGTGATCCCCCGCTCCTGCTCCTGTTCCATCCAGTCCATGGTGGCCGCACCCTCGTGCACCTCGCCCATGCGGTGGACCCGGCCGGTATAGAACAGAACCCGCTCGGTGGTTGTGGTCTTGCCCGCGTCGATATGCGCCATGATGCCGATGTTGCGCAGACGCTCTAGCGGTGTATGCCTGGGCATCCGATGTATTCCTTCAAATCCTGTGTTTCTGTCGTCGGTACGCAAAAAAAGCGCAGGAACTCCGAGGCCACGAGTGCAGATTCGGCCGGGCCAACCCACCTGCCGGTTGGAAGCCGCCTGCCTTGTGCCGCGAGGGTTCGACCTTCGAGAACCCCCGCTACCCCGGCGCCAGCCTGCGCGCCGCAGCTGGGAAACGGCTACCAGCGATAGTGGGCGAACGCCTTGTTGGCTTCTGCCATCCGGTGCGTGTCTTCCTTCTTCTTTATCGTGCTTCCCTCGTTTCGGCTCGCGGCCAGAATCTCGGCTGCGAGGCGACCCGCCATCGACCGCTCTCCCCGCTTGCGGGAAAAGTCGATCATCCACTTTATGGCCAGCGCCTGGCGTCGCTCTGGGCGGACTTCGATCGGCACCTGGTATGTGGCGCCGCCGACCCGCCTGCTCTTCACCTCGACGGCAGGCTTGGCGTTGTTCAGGGCCTGGTTGAACACTCCCAGGCCGGGTTGTCCCGAACGCTCCTCGACTACCGTGAGGGCGTCGTAGAAAATGCTCTCCGCGGTGGACTTCTTGCCGTCCAGCATCAAGCCGTTGATGAACTTCTGAGCCACGACCGACTCATAGCGCGGATCCCCCGCGATCTCCCTCTTTTCGGCGCGCGTGCGACGGCTCATGACCTACCTGGGTTCCTTGGTGCCGTACTTCGACCGGCCCCGGCGGCGGTCGCCCACTCCCGAAGTGTCCAGCGTGCCGCGCACGACGTGGTAGCGCACGCCGGGCAGGTCCCTCACCCGGCCTCCCCGAATGAGCACGATGGAGTGCTCCTGGAGGTTGTGCCCTTCGCCACCGATGTACGAAGTCACCTCGTACCCGCTGGTCAGCCTGACGCGCGCAACCTTGCGCAGCGCCGAGTTGGGTTTCTTGGGGGTCGTGGTGTACACACGGGTGCAAACGCCCCGTTTCTGAGGGTTCTTCTGGAGGGCCGGCGACTTGTTCTTCTTCCGAACGGACCGGCGACCCTTGCGCACGAGCTGGTTGATGGTCGGCATGCGATTGGTTTCAGCAGTCAGGCGTTCCACGTGACGACGAGCGCTTGCTTTCGGCCACACGGCCCGCCCGGATACGTCCGGGAGGACTCCGGAGAGCCATCAGGCATCTCCTGTGCAGCTTTCAAAGATACGAAAGCGTTCCCGCCCGTGTCAACGCCGGACACACCCTGCGGCGTGGCTTACTCGAGCGCCGTCTCCTCCGCGGTGAACCCGGCCAGCAGGCCCTCCGGCTCCGCCAGGGGCAGGATCTCTTCGTCGTAGAACTGCTGTTCGACCATGAACTCGACGTGCTGGTACCGGTGGATGCCGGTGCCCGCCGGAATCAGGTGGCCGATGATGATGTTTTCCTTCAGCCCCTTGAGGTGGTCGCGGGCGCCTCTGACCGCCGCGTCCGTCAGCACCCGCGTGGTCTCCTGGAAGGAAGCCGCGGAAATGAAGGACTCGGTCGTCAGGCTGGCCTTCGTGATCCCCAGCAGGAGCGGCTCGGAGCGCGCGGGCCTCCCTCCCTCCGGCAACTGCTCGTTGACCGCGAGAAACTCGGCTCGATCCACGCTCTCGCCTTCGAGGAACGTGGTGTCCCCGGAGTCGGTGACGCGGACCTTCTTGAGCATCTGCCGAACGATGACGGCGATGTGCTTGTCGTTGATTCTGACCCCCTGCAGCCGATACACCTCCTGGATTTCGTTCAGGAGGTACTCCTGGACGGCGCGCGGACCCTTCACGCGCAGGATGTCGTGCGGATTGATCGGGCCTTCCGAGATCCGGTCTCCGGCGTGCACCAGGTCGCCCTCGTGGGCGCGCAGGTGCTTTCCGACCGGAACGTCGTATTCGCGGGGATCTCCGTGCTCGGGCGTGACCACCACCTTGCGCTTTCCGCGCTTGATGTCCCCGAAGCTGACCCGTCCCTCGATCTCGGCGATCACGGCGGGATCCTTGGGCCGGCGAGCCTCGAACAGCTCGGCGACGCGCGGGAGTCCGCCGGTAATGTCGCGGGTCTTGTAGACCTCGCGGCTGATCTTGGCGATGGTCTGTCCGGGCAGGACCTGTTCGCCATGCTTCGCGATCAGCTCGGCGCCCGCCGGAATGATGAACTCCCGCGCCTTGACTTCGCCCTGCCGGATTTCGATGGCGGGGTGGAGCTTCTTGTTGCGGTCTTCGGTGACGATCAGCTGGCGGCGGCCGGTCGTCTCGTCGAGCTCCTCCCTCATGGTCTGGTCTTCGACGATGTCCGAATACCTGAGGGTGCCGCGGCAGTCAGCGACGATCGGCTCCGAATACGGGTCCCAGCTGAAGAGCAGCCCGCCTTCCTCCACCACGTCGCCCTCGCGGACCGCTAGCGTGGCGCCATACGGGACCGCCAGCTCGCTTCGGACGGCGCCCGCCGGCGTCTTCAGGATGATCTGTCCCTCCCGGGAGGTGACGATGCGCTCGCCCTGCCGCGAACCTTCTTCGGTTTCCACGGTCGTCACCCGCTGCAGCGACACGATGCCGTCGATCTTCGACTTCCTCTGCGTCAACTGCGCGATGCGGGCGGCCGTTCCGCCGATGTGGAAGGTGCGCAGGGTCAACTGGGTCCCGGGCTCGCCGATCGACTGCGCGGCGAGGATTCCGACCGCCTCGCCCACGTCCACCATCTGCATGGTGGCCAGATTGCGGCCATAGCACCTCTGGCAGATGCCGCGCCGGGTGTCGCAGGTGAGCACCGAGCAGATGCGCACGGACTGGATTCCGGCGTCGTCCTCGATCCACTTCGCCTGGGATTCCTCGATCAGGCTACCCTTCGCGACAAGCAACTTGCCGTCGATGGGGTCGATCACGTCCTCGAGCGCCACATTCCCCGTGATGCGGTCGGCGAGTGACTCGATGATGTCCTCTCCCTCCTTGAGCGCCGACGTCTCGACGCCCTCCACCGTGCCGCAATCCTCCTCGGTGATGGTGACATCCTGGGCGACGTCGACCAGCCGACGCGTCAGGTAGCCCGCGTCGGCCGTCTTGAGCGCGGTGTCCGCGAGCCCCTTGCGTGCGCCGTGGGTGGAGATGAAGTACTCGACGACGCTCAGCCCCTCCCGGAAGTTGGACTTGATGGGGGACTCGATGATCTCGCCGATGCCGCCGGTCATCTTCTTCTGCGGCTTGGCCATCAGGCCGCGCATGCCGGCCAGCTGGCGCATCTGGTCGCGGTTCCCCCGGGCCCCGGAGGTCATCATCATGTAGACCGGGTTGTACCCTTCCCTGGAGCGCTCCAGGTTTTCCGCCATCTCGTCGGCGACATCGTTGTTGGCATGCGTCCAGGTGTCGATGACCTTGTTGTAGAGTTCGCCGCGAGAGATGAAGCCGTCTTCGTAGTTGCCTCGCCAGCGCGCGACCTTCTCGTCGGCTTCGCCCAGGATGTGGGTCTTCTTGAGCGGGATCTCCAGGTCGCTGATGCCGACGCTGATCCCCCCCAGGGTGGCGTACCGGAACCCGAAATCCTTGAGATCGTCCAGGAATCGGGTGGTGGGGAGCAGCCCGACTTCCGTGAAACAGCGGAACACCAGGTCGCCGAGCTGACCCTTGCCGAGCGTCCGGTTCTCGAACGGCATGCCCGGGGGAATGAACGAGTTGAACAGCACGCGCCCGGCCGTGGTCCTGATCCATTGGCCCTGCGGCTTGCCCTCCGCAGCCTTCTTCGGCACCCAGAACCAGCACAGCGAGTGGAATTGCAGGCGGTCGGTGACCACGGCCATTTCCACCTCGCCGAAGGTGCTGTAGCGGGGCGCATCCCTGTAGAACTCGTTCAACTCCCGGTTTGCCCTGTCGCGAATGGCGGCGGCGGCCTTGCCGTTGTTGGCGTCGCGCTCCAGGTCCGAGATGGCCAGCGGCGGCTTGGTCAGGTAGTAGCAGCCGATGACGATGTCCTGGCTGGGCGCCGCGACCGGCCGGCCGTTCGAGGGCAGCAGGATGTTGTTCGACGAGAGCATCAGGACCCGCGACTCCAGCTGTGCCTCGAACGAGAGCGGCACATGCACCGCCATCTGGTCGCCGTCGAAGTCGGCGTTGAAAGCCGCACACACCAGCGGGTGGATGCGGATCGCCTTTCCTTCCACCAGAACCGGTTCGAAAGCCTGTATGCCGAGCCGGTGGAGGGTGGGCGCCCGATTGAGCAGCACGGGGTGGTCCCGAATGATGTCTTCCAGAACCTCGTAGACCTTGGGGTCGTCGTCTTCCACGATCTTCTTCGCGCGCTTGACCGTCTCGGCCTCTCCGCGCTTCTCGAGTTCGTGAATGATGAACGGCTTGAACAGCTCGACCGCCATCGCCTTGGGGAGGCCGCACTGATGCAGCTTGAGCTCGGGGCCCACCACGATGACCGACCGGCCGGAATAGTCGACGCGCTTCCCCAACAGATTCTGGCGGAAACGCCCCTGCTTGCCCTTGAGCATGTCGGAAAGAGACTTGAGGGGCCGCTTGCCGCGCCCGCGGATCGCCTTCGATCGGCGCCCGTTGTCGAACAGCGCGTCGACCGCCTCCTGCAACATGCGCTTTTCGTTGCGCAGGATGACTTCCGGGGCCCGCATCTCCACCAGCTTCTTGAGCCGGTTGTTGCGGTTGATGACCCGACGGTAGAGGTCGTTCAGGTCCGAGGTCGCGAAGCGGCCTCCGTCCAGCGGAACCAGGGGCCTCAGGTCGGGCGGGATGACGGGAACCACATCCATCACCATCCACTCGGGCCGGTTGCGCTGCTCGGGGCTCGGTCCTGAGTTGCGCAGAGCGTCCACCACCTTGAGGCGCTTCAACTTCTTCTTCTTGCGATGCTGGGAGGTCTCGGTCCTGATCTCGTGGCGCAGCCAGTCGGCCAGGCGGTCGAGCCCCTTCCCGTCCGCGTTGCGCCTGCCGATATCGACCGTCGGCGAGTCGAGCTTGCGCAGGAGGCTGCGGACGGCTTCCGCCCCGATCTCGGCCACAAACTCGTCGTCGCCCTCCTCACGCGCCTTCACGCGCAGATCGTAGTATTCGTCCTCGTCCAGCAGTTCCAGGAACTCGACGTCCTGGCCGCCGGGGTTCGTCACCACGTAGGAAGCGTAGTAGATCAGCTTCTCCAGGTTGCGGAGCGTCATGTCGACCAGGTAGCCCAGCTGGCTGGGCAGCGTCTTGAAGAACCAGATGTGGCACACCGGCACAGCGAGCTCGATGTGTCCCATCCGTTCGCGACGGACCTTCGACAGCGTCACCTCCACTCCGCAGCGGTCGCAAACATGCCCGCGGAAGCGGATGCGCTTGAACCTGCCGCAGGAACACTCCCAGTCCTTCACCGGGCCGAAGATGCGCTCGCAGAAGAGCCCGTCCCGCTCCGGCTTGAAGGACCGGTAGTTGATCGTCTCGGGCTTGGTCACCTCTCCGTACGACCAGCCGCGGATTTCCTGCGGTGAGGCGACCTTTAGCTGGATGAAGTCGAAATCGGTCGTACCGCTCGTCTCGCGGAACCTGGGAAAATCGATCATATGGCGTGCACCCCGTGGGTTGCGGGTGTCAGTGCGATGCTCAAGATCTCAGTCGTCCTGATCGAGCGTTACCGAGAGGCCCAGCGCCTTCAGCTCCTGTACCAGCACGTTGAAGCTTTCCGGGATGCCGGGTTCGGGGAGGTTTTCTCCCTTGACGATCGCCTCGTATACGCGCGACCGGCCCATGACGTCGTCCGATTTGACGGTCAGTATCTCCTGCAGGGTATGGGCGGCGCCGTAGGCCTCCAGCGCCCATACCTCCATCTCACCGAACCGCTGTCCCCCGAACTGGGCCTTGCCGGCCAGCGGCTGCTGCGTGACCAGCGAGTAGGGTCCGATACTGCGCGCGTGGATCTTGTCATCCACCAGATGCGACAGCTTGAGCATGTAGACCATGCCGACGGTGACCGGGAAGTCGAAGGGCCGGCCGCTGCGGCCGTCGCGGACCACCGCCTTGCCGTCCGGACGAAGACCTGCCGTGGCCATGAACTCCACCACCCCCGCGTCGATGCCACCCGACGCCGGCGATTCGGACCGGGCGAGCCGGTGGATCGCCGGAAAGGCCTTTTCCAGCGGTACCGCGAGCCGGCCGGCGTGCTCTTCGGCGGCTTCCACCAGGAAATCCCTCAACCGGTCGAAGTAGGCCTGCGCCGCGTCGGGCAGGTCGACCCGCGCGTAGTCGTCCAGCGAACGACCGAGCCCGGTCGAGCTCTGATCACCGTTGCCCACCGCACCCACCTGCGCGGGAAGGGTTCGAGAGGCGCCCGTGAGCTGCTCGATATCGGTAGCCGTCGCGGCGGGAGGCTCCGCGCTGATCCCCAGTGCCTGGGCTCCCCACCTGACTCCCGCCAACTTGAGGAGCAGCCCGACCTCATCCTCGCTCGCACCCTGGAACACGGGTGTCTTGGCGCCGAAGCCCAGCACCCACGCGGCCCATCCCAGGTGGGTCTCAAGGATCTGGCCCACATTCATGCGGGACGGAACGCCCAGGGGATTGAGCACGATCTCCACCCGGGTTCCATCGGGCAGGAAGGGCATCTCCTCCTCGGGCACGATGCGGGCGATAATGCCCTTGTTGCCGTGACGCCCGGCCATCTTGTCGCCCACCGCGATCTTGCGCTTCTCGGCGATGTAGACCTTGACCAGCTGGACCACACCGGGCGGCAACTCGTCCGGCTGGAAGACCTTGTCGATATGCTCCTCGGTGTCGCTGTGCACCTTGTCGATGCGGCGGCGGGATTCGTCCACCACGGAGCGGATGCGCTCGTTGATCGACTTGTTGCGCACCTTGAGGCTGTCGAGTTCGACCTCCGCCAGATTCAGGTCCGCCAGTACCGCCTTGGTAACCTTGCGTCCCTCCTCGAGAAGGGGTTCGATCACCCCGCGCCTGAGGCAGAGCGAAATCGTCTGAAGGTGCAGGAGCGCCCTGAGTTCGTCGTCGCGCACCTCGGTGATGCGGGCGATATCCTCGCGCTCGGTCTGGCGGAGTTCTCCGATCCGCTGGCCCTGCTCCTTGTCCAGAAGCGGACCGTCGATCCGGCGCGAGAAGATCTTCACGTCAATCACCGTCCCCGACATCCCCGGCGAGAGCCGAAGTGAAGAATCCTTCACATCCTTGGCCTTCTCGCCGAAGATCGCGGTCAGCAGCTTCTCCTCCGGTGAGAGCTCGGTCTCGCCCTTGGGCGTGATCTTGCCGACCAGAATGTCCCCGCTCTTGACCTGGGCCCCGATGCGGACAATGCCGCGCTCGTCCAGGTTGGTGAGGTTCTCGTCGGCGACGTTGGGAATCTCCCGGGTGATCTCCTCCGCTCCGCGCTTGGTGTCGCGGACGTGGAGTTCGAGTTCCTGGATGTGGATCGATGTGAAGACGTCTTCCTTGACCAGCTTCTCGCTGAGGACGATCGCGTCTTCGAAGTTGTGCCCGTACCAGGGCATGAAAGCGACCAGGACGTTGCGGCCCAGCGCCAGTTCGCCGTAGCTGGTGGAGGGTCCGTCCGCGATGATCTCGCCCTCCTCCACGATCTGGCCGCGCTCTACCAGCGGCCGCTGGTTGATGGCCGTGTCCTGATTGGTGCGCCAGTATTTCTTGAGCACGTAGGTGTCGAACTGGGAGAGGCGCATGAGAGGCTGGTCGGCCTCCTTCACCTTCACGGCCCCCGTGTCGATGACGATCTTGTCAGCCGTGACGCTGACGATTCTGCCGCCGCGCGTCGCGGTGACGACGGCACCCGAGTCGCGCGCCAGCTTGCGCTCAAGTCCGGTTCCCACCAGGGGAGCGTCCGTGTAGAGCAGCGGAACCGCCTGGCGCTGCATGTTGGAGCCCATCAGCGCCCGGTTGGCGTCGTCGTGCTCGAGGAAGGGAATAAGAGCCGCCGCGACCGACACCAGCTGTGCCGGGGCGACGTCCATGTAGTCGATGTCGCCTGGCGCCAGAAGCGGAAAGTCACCGCGCTCCCGGCACAGCACCAGCGGATTGCAGAACGTGCCGTCCGGGTTCAGGGGCGCGTTGGCCTGCGCGATACGCACGCGCTCCTCCTCGTTGGCGGAGAGCCACTCGATCTCTCCGGTGGCGCGTCCGCCCACCACCTTGCGGTAGGGCGTCTCCACAAAGCCCAGCCCGTTGACCCGCGCGTAGGTGGTGAGCGAGGTGATGAGGCCGATGTTGGGACCTTCCGGGGTCTCGATCGGGCACATGCGGCCGTAGTGCGAGTAGTGCACGTCGCGCACCTCGAATCCGGCCCGCTCGCGGGTGAGGCCACCGGGACCGAGTGCCGACAGGCGCCGCTTGTGCGTCATTTCGGCCAGGGGATTGGTCTGGTCCATGAACTGGGACAGCTGCGACGAACCAAAGAAGGCCTGGATGACCGCCGACACCGTTCTGGCGTTCACCAGATCGTCGATGTTGATCTTGCCCGGATCGGTGTTGATCGACATCCGCTCCTTGACCAGCCGGGCCATGCGCGACAGGCCGACCGACAGCTGATTGGCGATCAGCTCGCCTACGGTGCGCACCCGGCGGTTGCCGAGATGGTCGATGTCGTCGGTGTGTCCGTGCCCTTCGCTCAGTTCGACGAGGTAGCGCAGGATCTCGACGAAGTCGTCGCGCGTCAGCACGGTCGTGGAGGCGGGAGTCTCGAGCTCCAGACGCTGGTTGATCTTGTAGCGTCCCACACGCCCCAGGTCGTAGCGCCTGGGGTTGAAGAACACGCTTTCCAGCGCGGCGCGCGCCGTATCGACGTTGGGCGCCTCTCCGGGGCGCAGGAGCGAGTAGATCTGGAAGAGCGCGGTCTCCTCCGACTCGGTGGGATCCTTGGCCAGCGTGCGCTTCACGATGGGGCTGTCCGCCCTGATCGGCCCTGCGCCGGCTGTCGCACCCGCGGCCTCGGGCTCGGCGGCGTAGACCACGACCCGGTCGATGCCCACGCGCGCCAGCGTCTCGATGTCCGCTTCCTCGAGTTCGCTGCTGGCTTCGAGAATCACCTCGCCGGTGCCGGTGTCCACCACATCGTCCGCCAGCACCGCCCCGCTCAGCGTCTGGAGCGCATCGCCAAGGTCGCCGATCGCGGCTTCCTTCTTCTGGAAGAAAAGGCCGTAGATCTGCTCGTCGGTGCCGAAGCCCAGGGCGCGCAGCAACGCCGTGGCCGGGAACTTCTTCTTGTCGATGTGGACGTAGCAGACGTTGTTGATGTCGACCGTGAACTCCACCCACGAGCCGCGGAAGGGAATGATGCGGGCGCTGTGCAGCTTGGTCCCGTTGGGATGGATGCTCTCCTCGAAGACGACACCGGGAGAGCGATGCAGCTGGCTCACCACGACGCGCTCGGCGCCGTTGACGATGAAGGTGCCCAGACCGGTGAGCAGCGGCAGATCCCCCAGATATACCTCTTTCTCTATGATGTCGCGCGCGCGCCGCTCCCCGTCGTCCAGATCCTCCCAGACGATGAAGCGAAGCGTTGCCTTCAGGGGCGCCGCGTAGGTCATGTCGCGCTCGATGCACTCCTCCTGCGAATAGCGGGGCGCACCCAGCTTGGACGAGACATATTCGAAGCTGAAGTTCTCGTTCACATCGGAGATCGGAAAAATCTCCTGAAAGACGCGGTCGAGCGAGAAATCCCAGGGATCCTCGGCGACCGCGTCGCCGTGAACCAGGTTGCCGAAGGACTTGAGCTGCACATCCAGGAGATTCGGCATCGGCATGACCGAATCCAGCTTGTCGAAACTGACGATGGGTCGAGCGGCGTCGCGACTATCCAACTGGACTCCCCCTTTGGGCCGCACCCTGTCCGGAGGGCGGGCGCGGCAAGTCGAACGGAAAACACCTGACGACGTCCGGACGTCCCCGCGGAGGGACGGCCGGTACGCGCGCGGAGGGAAGGGCAGGCGGCGCGGCGCCAGGAACGGCGTGCCGCGACCGTACCCCGTCTGCCCGGAGGCTTAAGCGGGACCGCACCTACTTGACGGTGACCGTCGCGCCCACCTGCTCCAGCTTTGCCTTGACCTGCTCCGCCTCGTCCCTGGAAACGGCTTCCTTCACCGGGTTGGGGACCCCGTCGACGAGCGCCTTGGCTTCCTTCAGCCCCAGACTGGTCACTTCGCGAACCACCTTGATGACCTGGATCTTCTTGGCGCCGAAGCTGTCGAGAACGACGTCGAACTCGGTCTGTTCCTCGACCTCGGCCTCGGCTTCCGCCGGACCTGCGGTCGCCGGCCCGACCGCCACTGCGGCCGTGACGTTGAACTTCTCCTTGAACGCGTCCACGAACTCGGAGAGCTCGAGAACCGTCATGTTGCCGATGCTATCGAGGAGTTCCTGCTGATTGATCGCCATCTCGCTGCTTTCTCCTGATTGGTCCCGGCCTCCGCCGGGAGTTGGTGACTCGACTCGTCACGTGTCCGCGCCCGCGTTTTGGCTGTCGTCGGCCGAGCGCGGCATCGCGGACTCAGTCTTCCTGTATTTTCTCCCTCAGTGCGTCCAGAAGGCCGGCGAATTCCTGCAGTTTGCCCTCAAGCGCGCCCACGAAGGCCGCCATGGGACCCTCGAACGCGCCCACCAGCTGCGCCATCAGCACGTCGCGCGCCGGGAGTGCCGCCACTTTGCGGAACTGTTCCTCGCCGATGATCCTGCCTTCGACCACACCCACCTTGAACGCCGGGCGCTCGGCGTTCTCCTTCGCAAAATCGACCAGAACCCTCGCAGGCTCCACGGCATCGGTCTTGCCGAACACGATGCCGGTCGGCCCGGAGAGGTGGGGTTCCAGCCCGGCAAGGTCGAGGTCGTCAAACGCCCGCTTGGCGAGCCGGTTCTTGACGACCTGGTAACGACCTCCGCTTTCGCGGATCCGGCGGCGGAGCACCGTCATCAACTTGACGTCGAGCCCCGTGAAGTCGGTCAGGTAGAGTGCGCCGGCGCTCTCCGCCTCGTTTCTGAAATCCTCGGTAAAGGCCTGTTTCCGGGCTTTGTCCATCGGTCAGCTCCGTCCGAACTGGTTGGGGTCGAGCGGCACGCCCGGCCCCATGGTGCTGGAGAGCGTCACGCTCCGTACGTATGCGCCCTTCGCAGCGGCGGGACGCGCGCGCAACACCGAGTCCATGAAGGCGCCCAGGTTGTCGGAGAGCTTGTTGTCTTCGAACGAAACTCGTCCGATGGGGGCGTGCAGGTTGCCGGTGCGGTCCACGCGGTACTCGATTTTCCCGGCCTTGATCTCCGAGACGGCGCCCCCGACATCGAACGTCACCGTGCCCGCCTTCGGATTCGGCATGAGCCCCCGCGGACCCAGGATGCGACCCAGCGGACCCACCTGGCCCATCATGTTGGGTGTGGCCACCACCGCATCGAACTCGAGCCATCCCTGCTTGATGCGCTCCAGATACTCGGTTCCGACATAGTCGGCTCCCGCGTCCCGAGCCTCCTGCGCCTTGTCTCCCTGCGCGATTGCAAGCACGCGCATCTGCTTGCCGGTTCCGTGGGGAAGCACGACCGTCCCGCGCACGATCTGGTCGGCGCGGCGAGGGTCGACACCCAGCTTGGTCGCGATCTCGATGGATTCGTCGAACTTCGCGAATGACAGGGTCTTCACCAGGGTCACGCCCTCCGCCACGGTATGCGTGACTCCTGCCGGGATCCGGGCCCTGGCGGCCCGGATTTTCTTTCCGCGTCTTGGCATTATGGAATCGAGCCGGCTTGTGACACCCTCCCACCCCTGGCGGCTCGCATGGAGTGGTTCGTCGGGTCTACCAGTCTACCTCGATGCCCATCGAGCGTGCGGTCCCGGCGATCATGCGTACAGCCGAATCCACGTCGCCTGCGTTCAGGTCGGGCATCTTGGCTTCCGCGATCTCCTTCAACTGGTCGACGGTCACCCGGGCGACCTTGGTGCGGTTCGGTTCGCCGGATCCCTTTTCCAGTCCGGCCGCCTTCCTGAGCAGGACCGATGCCGGCGGCGTCTTTGTGATGAAGCTGAACGACCGGTCGGCGAAGACGGTGATTTCGACCGGAATGGTCGTTCCCTGCTGCTGTTGCGTCCTGGCGTTGAACTGCTTGCAGAACTCCATGATGTTCACGCCGTGCTGGCCCAGCGCGGGACCGACCGGAGGTGCCGGATTGGCCTGCCCTCCGGGAACGTGAAGCTTGATGAATCCGATGACCTTCTTCGCCATTTACGTTACCTGGTCGATAAGCCGGGCCGCGCCCGACAGCCGTTCGGACGAGTTCGGACGCCGGAGTTCCGTCTCCGGCCCCGAATCCGCCGTTCAGTATCCCTTGAGCTGAGCGAAATCGAGCTCCACCGAAGTCGGACGCCCGAAGAGCGAGACTTCCACCTTCACCTTTCCCTTGTCGGCATCGACGGACTGGACCGTGCCGGAAAAATCCGTGAACGGGCCCTGGGTCACCTCCACGGCCTGGCCGATGTGGAAAGGGACTTCCGCTCGAGCCTCCTTTTCCTCCTCGGTCTCGATGCCGAGGAGCTTGCGCACCTCCTCGTCGCTAAGGGGTTGAGGCTTTCTGCCTCCCCCCACGAACTTGATGACGCCCTTGATGTCGTTGATGGCGTGCATGGTCGTGGAGTCCAGCGTCAGATCTTCGCCGACCTCGATGTGTACCAGCACATATCCGGGATAGAGGCGGCGTTCGACCTGGACCCGCTTCCCGTTGCGGATCTCCATGACCTCCTGGGTCGGCACCAGGGTTTCCAGGATCTCGGGGTTGTGTCCTTCCTCGATCTTGCGGTCGATGAACCGCTTCACCTTCTTCTCGTGCCCCGAGTAACTCTGGACCACGTACCACCTGGACTCGCTCATTGAGTCCTCACGCTCCGAAGATGCCCATGATGAAGTTCACGACGAAGCGTACGACGCCGTCCATGGCGAAGATGACGAGCGAGATCGCGATCACGAAGAGGATCACCACCCACGTCGCGTTGCGCAGCTGACCCGAGTCGGGCCAGGTAACTCGCTGCAACTCCGTCCACGACTCGCGCGCGAACCCCGCCGAAGTCTCGATTATGTTGGGCATCCTGCTTCTCGGAGATTCGCTACTTGGTTTCCTTGTGCGCCTTGTGCGCGCGGCAGCGCGGGCAGTACTTGCGGAAGCGCACCCGTCCGGGGTGCAGGCGCTTGTTCTTCTTCGTCGTGTAGTTGCGGTCCTTGCACTCCTCGCACGCGAGGATCACGCGGTCTCTGGCCACGGGACTACGCGACCACCTCGGTGACCACGCCGGCCCCGACCGTGCGTCCGCCCTCGCGGATCGCGAAGCGCAACTCCTTGTCCATGGCGATGGGCGTGATAAGCTCGACTTCCATCTGCACGTTGTCGCCCGGCATGACCATCTCGACCCCGTCGGGGAGCCTGGTCGCGCCCGTGACGTCCGTGGTGCGGAAGTAGAACTGGGGCCGGTAGCCGTTGAAGAACGGGGTGTGCCTGCCACCCTCGGCCTTGGTCAGAACGTACACCTCGGCCTTGAAGTGCGTGTGCGGGGTGATGGACCCCGGGTGCGCGAGCACCTGGCCGCGCTGGATCTCGGTCTTGCCGACGCCGCGGAGCAGGAGCCCGGCGTTGTCCCCCGCCTGGCCCTGGTCGAGCAGCTTGCGGAACATCTCGACACCGGTCACGACCGTCTTGCGGTCCCTGTCCATGCCGACGATTTCCGCCTGGTCGCCGACCTTCACCACGCCGCTTTCGATGCGGCCGGTGGCCACCGTGCCCCGCCCGGTGATGCTGAACACGTCCTCCACCGGCATCAGGAACGGCCTGTCGATGTCCCTCTCGGGCTGCGGGATGTAGGAGTCGATCGCGTCCATCAGCTCCTGGATGCAGTCGACATCGGACCCCTCTCCCATGGCCTCCATGGCCTTGAGCGCGCTCCCCATCACCACGGGGATGTCGTCGCCGGGAAAGTCGTACTCGGAGAGCAGCTCGCGAACCTCCAGCTCGACCAACTCGAGCAGCTCTTCGTCGTCGACCATGTCGACCTTGTTGAGGAAGACGACGATGTAGGGCACGTTGACCTGGCGAGCCAGCAGGATGTGCTCCCGCGTTTGCGGCATGGGACCATCCGCGGCGGACACCACCAGAATCGCACCGTCCATCTGCGCGGCGCCGGTGATCATGTTCTTCACGTAGTCGGCGTGGCCCGGGCAGTCCACGTGGGCGTAGTGACGGTTTTCCGTCTCGTACTCGACGTGCGCGGTTGCGATCGTGATCCCGCGCTCGCGCTCCTCCGGAGCCTTGTCGATCTCGTCGAAAGCGACCGCGTCGCCGCCGAACTTCTTGGCCTGGGTGAAGGTGATCGCTGCGGTGAGCGTCGTCTTCCCGTGGTCAACATGCCCGATGGTGCCGACGTTCACGTGCGGCTTGGTCCGGTCGAACTTCTCCTTTGCCATTTCTCCGCTACCTCACTCCGTTCGGTTCAGGTGAATCGTGGTTTCAGGGCCCCGGAGGCCCGGGCAAGCTCTGGCCGGGATTTGAACCCGGGACCTCTTCCTTACCAAGGAAGCGCTCTACCCCTGAGCTACCAGAGCGCTGCTCCCTTCTGCTTCGGGATCAAGAGCGGGAGACGGGACTCGAACCCGCGACCCTCAGCTTGGAAGGCTGATGCTCTAGCCAACTGAGCTACTCCCGCTGGAATTCTCGTTTCACAAGTTGGAAGGGCGATACGCCCAGTGGTGGGGGGAGGATTCGAACCTCCGAAGGCATTGCCAGCAGATTTACAGTCTGCCCCGTTTGACCGCTTCGGTACCCCACCGAGCATTTCTCTCGAAACTCCTGTGTTCGGAGCGCCCCTCCGCGCCTCCGGCTGCGGAGCAAGGATGCCCTCGGGCACCTGAGGCGGGCCTTTACGATCAAGCCTCGAAAGGTAACTCCTCCTCCACGAGAGGTAAAGGGTAGCCCGGACGATTTGGCGGCAGGGGGGTGTCACCGCCGGGGAACCCGTCCGACCCGCATGAACCGGGGCCGCTCCGGGTCGTCCGCCGGCAAGCTGGCGAAGGGACTCGAACCCCCAACCTGCTGATTACAAATCAGCTGCTCTACCTGTTGAGCTACGCCAGCGCGCGACTACTGCTACCCGGCTTCGCCCCGGAAGTCAACGGTCAGCGGGCCGCCGTGGACCCGGCTCTCGACCTCGCGTGCTTCCAGCGGGTTCCGTCAGGCGAGTCCTCGAGCACGATTCCTTCACCGGCCAGCTGGTCGCGGATGGCGTCCGCCTGCGCGAAGTCGCGCCGAGACCGGGCCAAGTCGCGCTTCGCAACAAGGACCTCGATGCGCTCCCGCTCGGGCTCGCCGACCTCGCGCTCGGCCAGCGCCAGCTCGAGCACCCCGAGCACCTCGTCCATGGAGGCGAGAGCCGCTTCCGCCGATTCCCGGTCGCCCTCGCTGATCGCACCCCCTGCCCCGTCCAGGGCGGTGTTGGCCTCCTTGACGAACACGAAGAGCGCCGCCAGGGCGCCGGCGGTGTTGAGATCGTCGTCCATCGCCTCGCGGAAGCGCGCCAGGGCCTCCCCGGCGAGTCCCTCGATTCCTGCAGGCGGAGCGCCGGGTCGGGTCGGTGTGCGCGCGAGGCGGTCGCGGAAATCGAGCAGGCGCTGCACGGCCCGGCGCGACGCCTCCAGTCCCCCGAAGGTGAAGTTGAGCTCGCTGCGGTACTGGGCGGACAGCAGAAGGTGCCGTATCGCCGCGGGTTCGGACCTCTCGGTCAACTGCGGGACGGTGTAGGTGTTGCCGAGCGACTTGGACATCTTCCGGCCCTCCACCAGAAGATGCTTCACATGAACCCAGTGGCGAGCGAACGTCTCGCCGGTCGCGCCCTCGGACTGCGCGATCTCGTCCTCGTGATGAGGAAACACCAGGTCTTCGCCGCCCAGGTGAATGTCCACGGTGTGGCCGATCTCGCTCAGCGCCATGACCGAGCACTCGAGATGCCATCCGGGCCGGCCCCGGCCCCACGGCGACTCCCAGGCGGCGTCCGCGTACTCGTCCTCCGGTCTGGCCGCCTTCCAGAGCGCGAAGTCGCGGATGTCGTCCTTATCGTACTTGTCGTCGGCAACGCGCTCGCCGGGACGCAGGGCGTCCGGATCGATGCGCGAGAGCCGGCCGTATTGAGGAAACCCCGAAATCCGGAAGTAGACCGAGCCGTCGGAGGTGGCGTAGGCGAGCCCCCGCTCCACCAGCCGGGACACGAAGGCGGTCATCTCGGGGACGTATTCCGTGGCTCTGGGGTGGCTGTCGAACGGCCGCATGCCGAGGGTGTCGGCGTCGGCGAGGAAGGACCGCACATGCGGCGCGGCGAACTCCCGGATCGACTGCCCGGTCTCGGCGGCGAGCTCGACGATGCGGTCGTCGACGTCGGTAAGGTTAACCACGAAACGGACTTCGTAGCCCAGCCACTCCAGGTAGCGATGGAGCAGATCGTAGACGACAAAGGCGCGGAAATTGCCGATGTGCGCGCGCCCGTAGACCGTGGGGCCACAGCCGTAGATGCCCACCCGCCCCGGGTGGAGCGGTGTGAAGCGGCGCAGCGAGCGCGTCAGCGTGTCATGGAGGTGAAGGCTCATGCCGGGTTGCGTGAGAGGGACGGGATCGCGGCAGGGCCGCGCACGGGACTGCCGGCGCTCACTGCAGCACGCGGACTTCGAAGACGCGCCAGACTTCGTCCTCGCGCACGAAGCCGACGTAGATACTGTGTTCTACCAACTGCGAGGCCCCTTCGTGGATGACCGTCCAGCGGAGTGCCGCGTACCCCTGAAGCGGAGATCCCCCGACTTCGGCAACCCGCTCGAGTCGCGTCGACTCGGTCCGGTGCCCGGCCAGATAGTCGCGCAGCACGGCGACCGCCTGCCGTCTGGAGAGAGAAACGTGGTCTTCACCTCCCACCCGCAGGCGGATGCCCCTGGCCACCAGAACCTGCACGAAGACGTCGATGGAGCCGCGCTCCCACATGCGCGCGAGGTTGGTTGCGGCCCCTTCCAGGGACGCCTGGGACGCCGGCGTCGGCGACGATCCGGGGATGGAGGCCCCGAGCGCGGCGACCAGCAGGGCCAAGACGCCCGCAGTGCTTGCCCGCCTCAACCCCCCGGCCTTCATCATGAGTCGCGGAGGGCCGCGGCCAGGTCTCGCTCGACGGCGTCGAGAGCGGCGCGGGGATCCGGGGCGCCGGTAACCGCCCGGCCGATGACCAGGTAGTCGGCTCCGGCCTCTCGGGCGCGGCGGGGCGTCGCGACGCGGCGCTGGTCGTGGAGAGACTGCTGCGGGAGGCGGATCCCGGGAGTGACGACGAGGAGTCCGTCCCCGAAGCGCCGTCTCAGGGCTACGGCCTCCAGCGGCGACGCCACCACGCCGTCCAGACCGGCTGCGCGCGCCCCGCCGGCGAGCTGCAGCACGTGGTCCGTGAGGGTCACGCGCGCGCCATCGGCTCGGCGGGGAAGCGACGATGTCCCCAGGGAGGTAAGCATCGTCACCCCCAGAAGCCGGGTCCCGTCCTTCGCGGCCTCGGCCGCGGCCTCCATCATGTGCGCTCCTCCCGCGGTGTGCACGGTCACCAGGCGCGCCCCGATGTCCGAGGCGGCGGCCACGGCGCCCGCCACGGTGCGCGGAATGTCGTGCAGCTTGAGGTCAAGGAACACCTGTTTCTTGCGGTTCCGGAGATGATGGACGACCGCGGGACCCTCGCGTGCGAAGAGTTCCAGCCCGACCTTGTAGAAGTTGACTCGCTCCGCCAGCAGGTCGACCAGTTCGAGCGCGCGGCCGGCCGAGGGATAGTCCAAGGCAAGGATGATGCCGCTCACGACACGCACGCCTCCCGCCTCGCGAAGGGAACCGGTCCCTCGGGCGACCTGACCGCGCCCACCAGCTCCGCGACCGCGCCGATGTTCCTCCGGCGGCCGTAGGCACTCAGTCCGTGCACGACGCGCTCCGCGCTCCGCGGATCGGCGAAGGTGGCGGTGCCCACCTGAACCAGCGACGCCCCGGCGAGCAGATACTGTAGGCAATCGCGGTGCCCGCGGACACCTCCGACGCCGACCAGCGGGGCCCGGACGCGACGGCTCGCCTGCCACACGGCGTGTACCCCGACCGGGAGCAGGGCCGGACCGCTGAGCCCACCGCCGCCGGCCCCCAGCCGGGGACGCCGCGTCTCCGGATCGATCACCATGCCGGGCATGGTGTTGACCAGGGTGACTCCGTCGCCGCCGGCAGCCACCGCGGCTTCGGCCGCCGCGCCGACATCGGGCGAATTGGGAGCCAGCTTGACCAGCAGCGGTCGGGCGGTGATCTCGCGCACGCGGCCCACCACCTTCGCCAGCATCCTGGTGTCGAGCGCGAACGGCACGCCGCCCAGCGGGACGTTGGGACATGAGAGATTCAGTTCGAACCCCAGGAATCCGCCCTCCGGTTCGAGATGTTCGACGATCTCGCAGTAGTCCTGGACCGCATGTCCCGCCACGCTGACGAAGACCTGTGCGCGCCGCAGCCGCGACGCAAGCCAGGGCAGCTTCTCGGCCTTGACCCGCTCCACCCCGGGATTGGCGAGTCCGATCGAGTTGACCATGAGGCCAGCGCCCTCGCTGACCCTGGGTCGCGGGTTTCCGGCGCGCGGTTCCAGGGTCACGGACTTGGTGACCAGTCCGCCCAGCCGGTCGAGTTCCACGACCCCGGCCAGCTCCCTGCCAAAGCCGCAGGTGCCGGCCGCGAGCAACACCGGATTCTGGAACCTCGCCCCGAACAGCTCCTGTTCAAGCTGCACCGGCTTCGCTCTCCGATGCGGGCCGCCCCGGTCCGCGCGATGGTTCCGCCCCTCCCAGCGTGTCCCGGCGGAGGACGGAGTCGGCCGGGAGGATCGAGTCGGCCTGCGGGACGGTGTCGGGGGCGAAGAATGCGTCGGTAGCGGTCGCGCCCGGGGCGTTTCTGCCCAGCGAGTCCGCCCTCAACGAGTCGAGCCTGAGCGAGTCCAGCCTCAGGGAGTCCACCAGCAGCGAGTCCCCGGCGGCGACTCGCCGCACCAGTTCCTCGGCGGCCCGAATGCTGTCGAGCGTGCGTGCGGCTTCCCGTACGGCGACGTCCCGGTTGGCGGCCTCCACGGCGACGCGCTGATGCAGGATCGCCAGAGAAGTGCCGAGGCGACCTTCCACCATGGCGTAGTCCGCCGACCGCGCCTCCGCTCCGGCGGACGCCCGGACGTAGATGTTGTCGTCCAGCTCATTCAGGCGGGCGGCGAGCGGTTGCCGTTCCTCCGCATCGCCGGTCAGCTCGAGCGCCGCCATCAACGCCTTGGCCTCCCAGGCGGAGCCGCGGTCCCGGTCGGCGTAGAGGGTAAAGAGCTGAAGCGCCAGGCGCGGTGATCCGAGGCTGTCGCGCGCAAGCTCGGCTCCGGCGAAGAGCGCCAGGTGGTCCGCTGCCATCGCCGCCCTTTCGACGAACAGCCCAACGTACTCCATGTAGTCGATGAGGCGGACTGCTTCGGAGAGGGCGATGGCCGGGAGCAGGATCGCCCGGACTTCCTCGAGCTCCTCGAGCCGATCGACGGAGTTCAGCCGCCAGCGCGCGAGGGCGATACGCGCTTCGCGCGCGGTTCTGTCGTCACCGCGGGCCAATTCCCCAGCCATTTCACTGGCCGCGACCGAATCCCCGGCGCGCGCGAGGAGGCGTGCCCGCTCGAGGCGGACCCGGCCGCGCGCCACGGGCGCCCACCCGCTGCGTTCGGCCGCGGCGAGCATGGCGGCCGCGGATCCCGCCCC
Source organism: Gammaproteobacteria bacterium (assembly GCA_009841185.1). GTDB lineage: Bacteria > Gemmatimonadota > Gemmatimonadetes > Longimicrobiales > Gaopeijiaceae > BD2-11. The sequence goes on along the minus strand of VXMG01000122.1, from coordinate 73,664 downwards.
CCAGAGCATGGCGGCTCGCTCCGCAGCGGCGAGAACAGTATCGGCCCAGGCCTCTCCGGACGCCTGCTCGAGCACGGTCGTCGCACCCGCCCGAGCGTGTTCGAAGTGGTCGCCGTCCAGCCCGCGCACCAGGCGCTCCAGGGCAACCGGGACCCTCAGTTCCCGTGAGGCCGTTTCGGACCGGTCCAGGCCCGCCCATCCCTCCTGCTCGCGTCCGGCGTCGAAAGCGGCCCGGGCCCGCCAGAGATGCGCCTCCGCGCGCAGCATCCCGTCCGGCACCTCTTCGAGGGCTTCGTCGAGAAGTCGCATTCCGAGGTCGCGCCGTCCCGTGGCCAGCGCCACGCCGCCGAGGTACACGCGGGCACCTGCGTGCAGGCTCGAGTCGCTCGAGGTCGCCAGCAGGCGCTCCAGTGCCGCCCGCGACCGTGCCCAGTCCCCGCTGTGGAAATAGGCGCGGCCCATGATGTAGAGCGCGTCGTCGGCCCAGCGTCCGGATTCGTCCGACCGATAGCTGCGAGCAGCCTTGTCGATGGCCTCCTGGTACGCCGAAGCAGCCTCGAGCGGCTGGTCGCGCAGGCGGGCGGCCTGGGCAGCCTCGAAGGAGCGCCGCGCATTGTAGAGCGCGTTGAAATACGCGCAGCCGACTACCAGACACGCACACGGAATCGCAGCCCGTGCGGTCGTCCTGGTCCAGAGCCTGCCGGCCCTCACGTGCCTCGCCTCATCGCTCGCCGGGCCTCCCGCTCCTGGGTCCGGCGCCGCAGCTTCTCCCTCTTGTCGTAGAGCTTGCGGCCCCGCGCGAGCGCCAGCGTGAGCTTCGCGTATCCCCGGCGCATGTAGAGGTCCAGCGGAATCAGCGTAAGCCCCTTCTCCTCGACCCTGCCGATCAGACGCCGGATCTCGGCGCGCTTCAGGAGGAGCTTGCGTGGACGCTCCGGGTCGGCATTCCAGTGCGTCGCCGGCTCGTACGGGCTGATGTGCAGGTTGTGGAGCCACACTTCGGTGCCCTCCAGGCGGGCGAAGGCGTCCTTGAACCCCACCTTTCCGGCGCGCACCGATTTGACTTCCGGTCCCTTGAGCACCAGCCCCGCCTCGAGCGTCTCGATCACCTCGTATTCGTGCCGGGCCTTTCGATTGCGGGAGATCAGGAGTCGGCCCGGAGGCCCCGCGTCGCCTGCCCCACCCACGTATCGCGCGCCGAGCTAATAGATGAGGACCGGCGTGCCAACGTCGATCAGGTAGTAGAGTTCGCGGGCCGCCTCGTTGGTCAGGCGAATGCATCCGTGGGAGATGCGCCGCCGCTCCGGGTCGGGGTCGAGCACCAGCTCGGGCCGGTGGGTGCCGTGAATTGCAATGCCGTCACCCAGATAGATGGCAGTGGTGCCCAGCGCCCCCGGGATGGAACGGGACGGATGCTGCCGCGGGGGAACCGGAACTCCCCTCTCGATGAAGTGCCAGTCGGGAGCGATCCAGACCGGGTTCTTTTCCTTGTACCGGACCCTCATGATCCCGCGGGGCGTGGAGAAGTGCCACTTCTGGCCGGCGCCGTTCAGGTTGAACCCGGTCCCGGTGCCGACGGGCGCCGACCAGATGGCGCGCTCCCCCTCCATTACGAAGAGCCGGTTTTCGACAAGGTGAACGACGACGTAGCGCTCATGGGAGGGAAGGAACGACGTTCCCACGGCCACATCGCGCGCCAGCATCCTCGAACGGTCCGTAACCAGCGGGTAGCCGCCGAGTGCCTGGCCCCGCGCCGCCGCCGGCGCGAGGAGACCGATCAGCAGCATCGCGCCTCGCAGCCACGCCGCGGCGGCGCCGTCAGTCCAGAGGTGGCGCCAGTTCGTCCCCGGCATCGTCATCGTGTTCCCCGTTTTCCTGCGCTCCGGCGTCGTGGACGACTTCCCGGGCGGCATCGCTCGCAGCCCGATAGGCAGCCTTGGAGGTCTCGATCCTGTCCTGCAGCTCGGCGCGCGCGTCCAGCGCTGCCTGGCGACCCGCGTCCACCGCCCCCTTCACCGACTCGATCTGTTCCCGGACTTGTTCGCCGGCTCGCCCCAGCCTCTCCTCAAGGCCCTCCTGGGCCGCGCGCACCCTCTCCTGTGCGACATCCCTGAACTCAAGCGCCCGGGCCTTCAGCTGCTCCTGGGTCTCCTTGCCGGAGCGGGGCGCGAAAAGCAGCGCGAGTCCGGCACCGACGACGGCGCCGAGCAGAAACGCACCCGTGTTCGATCCGCCGTCGCGCTCGATTACGACGAGCGGTCCGTCTTCTCCCTGAGCCATCCCGCTCCCCCATGATATATACGGCAGCCGCCACAGCCGGCTGCAACTGTTCCATCCTGATACAAACTAGGGTTTCCCGGGGGGGATGCCTACCCTGCACCGGCGTCCCTCCCCGGTCCCCTGCTTTCCTACACCTGCCAGGGGTGATTGGCTTCCTCCATGCGGGGAGGATGGTAGCCCGGACGGCCCAGGAGCCCGTGCACATACCGTTTGCCCAACTCCACGCCCGGCTGGGTGAGTGCGTCCACGCCGTAGAGGTATCCGGCGTACACCGTCGCGGCCTGGAAGAGCAGGATGAGTTCGCCCAGCGCGTCGGCGTCGAGCGTTGCCAGCCGCACGGTCAGGTTGGGCCGTCCGGCCATTCGAAGCGCGGCCGCGGTCGCGGCGTGCTCGACGGCGATCAGATGGTTGAGCGTGTGACCCTCCGGGAACTCGAGGACGGGTAGCGAAACGGGCGCCTTGCCGATCGGGACCGGTTCGTCGGCCGCGTCGACGGTGACGAAGCACACCACCTTGTCCGCAGGCCCCTCCATGAAGAGCTGCAGCAGCGAGTGCTGGTCGGTTGCCCCGGCTGCCGGGAGCGGTGTGGGCCCAGTCGCCGCGGGCCGGCCGTCGAGCCCCGCCGCCTTGCCGAGCGACTCGCCCCACAGCTGCTGCACCCAGAGAGCGAAGGAGCGGAGTCGATCGCAATAGGGCATGAAAACGTGCACGCGCTGTCCGCACTCGACATCGGCGCGGTACAGAAGGGTCGCGACCACGCCCGCCGGATTCCGGGTCAACTCGTCCGTCCGGCAGCGTCTCTCCATGCGCGCCGCGCCGCGAAGCACCGCCGCCACGTCCAGACCGGCCGCCGCCGCGGGGAACAGGCCGACGGCCGACAGAACCGAGAAACGCCCCCCCACGTTGTCCGGGACGGGAAGGGTGGGGATGCCTGCGGCCTCCGACAGAGCGCGGAGCGGCCCCCGCTCTGGATCCGTGGTGAAGAGAAGATGCTCCCGCGCCCGATCCCGGCCGACCTCGCGCGCAAGTCGCTCGGCAACCACCAGATACTGGGCCAGCGTCTCGGTCGTCGAGCCCGATTTGCTGACCACGTTGAAGAACGTCCTGCGCATGTCGAGGCGGTCCAGCAGGGTGCCGATCGAGTGCGGATCGATGTTGTCCGCCACATGGAGGCGCGGGTGGTGCCCGCCGGCGTCCCTCGCACCGCGGGTGGAGTCCCCGGCGCCGAGTGCATCCCGCAGGGTGCGGGTCCCCAGCGCCGACCCGCCGATGCCGAGGACCACGAAGTCGTCGAAGCGTCCCCGCAGCCCGGCGGCCACGCGACGGATGTGGGCCGTGGACTCCGCGGCGCGCGGCAGGTCGAGGAAGCCCATGCTCCCGCTCCGGCGCGCTCGTTCGACATCCCGGTGCGCCGCGCGGAAGCGGGAACCAAGGTCGCCGTTGAGCCGTTCGGGATCGACACCATCCTCGTCTTCGTCGATGGCGAGGAGGTTCCGGTAGTCGACGGTGAGGGCGCTCATGCGCGTTCCGCCGACGACGGAGACGGCCGGGACCCCGTGTACCCGTCTTCCACCTTCAGGGTTAGGCCGTCGAAGGCGGGCCGGATGTCCTCCGGGAGACGCCGGCACAGGTCGTCGTGCCGCACCCGGTGGGTGAGGTGGGTGAGATAGGTCCTCCGGGCGCCGACCGCTCGGGCCGCGGCGACCGCTTCCTCGATGTTGAAATGGGTGGGATGGGGATCCCCGTACCACAGAGCGTTGAGCACCAGCAGATCCGCCCCCCTGAGCCCTTCCAGCGTTGCCCGCGGAAGTTGTTTGGCATCGGTTACGTATCCGAGGCCCCCGACGCGGAAGCCGTAGGAGCGGACCCCGCCGTGGGGCACTCCGAGCGGGAGAAACACGTGGCCCAGGATGTCTACCGGCCGTCCCTCCCGGAAGGTGAAGACATCGAGTTCCGGGAGGAAGATTCCGTCCGAAGCGCGGGGTCGCGCGTCGAAGATGTACGGAAAGCGGCGGCGCAGTTGGCGGGCGACCGACCGGTGCATCCAGGCGCTGATCCTCGCACCGTGGAGCGCCGTGAACACCCGCAGATCGTCGATGCCGTGGATGTGGTCGGCGTGGGCGTGCGTGAACCACACCGCGTCCAGGGAGGATACGTCCTCGCGGAGAAGCTGGAGTCTGAGTTCCGGGGGTGTGTCGACGAGGAGCCGCCGGTTCCCGAAGCGAAGCAGGGCGCCGTGCCGCGTGCGCTTGTCGCGGGGATCGTTCGAGGTACAGGTGTCGCATCGACATCCGATGACCGGCACACCGTAGGAGGTGCCGGTGCCCAGGAAGGTCAGCGAAAACGACATGGGTTGCTACAATTGTTCCACGCGCATGGTGTTGGTCGACCCACTCTCGTGGAAGGGGAATCCCGCGGTCACCACGACCGAATCTCCCGGCCTGCCGACTCCCGCGCGCACGACCGCTTCCTTGCCGTAGGCGGAGAGCGCGGAATAACTGACCGGCACGTCGGTGGCGAGCGTCGGCCACACGCCCCAGACAGGCGCGAGCTGGCGGAAGGTGCGCGGCTCGGTGCACACGGCGAAGATCGGGACGGGCGGACGGTACGATGAAACCAGGCGCGCGGAGAAGCCGCTGCTGGTGATCACGATCAGCGCGGGAGCATCCAGTTGTCGCACGGCGTCCACCGTACACGATGCGACCGCGTGTTCGCGGCGGGTCGCGCCCCCTCGCTGCCAGTTGTCGGGGCGCGGGAGGTAGCGCGGACCCTGCGCCAGCACGCCGGAACCTTCGATCTCGCGGATGATGCGCACCATCGCCCGCGCCGCGTGCAGCGGGTACTCTCCGACCGCGGTCTCGCCGGATAGCATCACGGCGTCCGTGCCGTCCAGCACCGCGTTGGCGACGTCGGAAGCTTCGGCTCGCGTCGGCCGCGGGCTCTGGATCATCGAATCGAGCATCTGGGTCGCGATGATGACCGGCCGGCCCGAGTAGTTGGCCAGCTGGACGATGCGCTTCTGTGCCAGCGGCACCTGCTCGAAGGGCACCTCCACCCCGAGGTCGCCCCGCGCGACCATGACCGCGTCCGTTGCCTTCACGATCTCCTCGATCGACGCCAGGGCGCGCACCAGTTCGACCTTCGCCACCACGAGCGCGCGGCCCGCGACCCTGTCCTTCAACTCCTCGATATCCGCGCTTCCGCGGACGAACGAAAGGCCCACGTATTCGACGCCGGCCTCCAGGGCGAAGTCCAGGTCGTCCAGATCCCGCTCGGTGAGCGACGGAGTGCTCAGGTTGGCGCCGGGCACGTTCATGCCCTTGAAGCTCTTCAACTGGCCGCCGGTTTCCACCACGAAGCGGGCCTTGCCGCCCTCCTTGCCCACGCAGCGCATTTCGAGCAGACCATCGTCCAGGAGAACCCGATCCCCGACAACGACGTCGTCCGCAAGGTGCCGGTAGGTCGTCGGGATCTCCCCGGCCTCTACGGTCTCCTCCGGGGCGATAACCACTTCCTGGCCCTCCGCCAGAAACAGCGGCGAGTCCAGCTTGCCCACGCGAATCTTGGGGCCGCCCAGGTCCACGAGAATCGATACCGGCGTGCCCGCTTCCTCGGCCGCGCGCCGGATCAGGGCTACCGCCTCCAGGTGATCCTCACGGAGCCCGTGGGACATGTTCAGGCGCGCCATGGTCATGCCCGAATCGACCAGATCGCGGACCACCCCGGCGGAAAACGTGGCCGGGCCCATCGTGCACACCAACTTGGTTCTCAGCATCGAATCCCCACTCCCCCCCGCTGTCGCGCCGGCAGGCCGGCACGCGATTAGCCGTTCTCGACGTATGGAGCGCCGTTATTCTAGTCTGGTTCGGGCGAAATCACAGTGACAAGGTCCCATCCCGGGTCCGCGCACGCTGCAAGGTCGTCCGGGCCCTCAGGCAGCCGGGCTCTCGCGCAGGACCGGAAGATGGGCCACCTTTCGCGCCCATGAAGCTACACCACATCGCCGATGCGCACGCAGCACGCTCCGTGGCGGGGGAGCTGGATTCCCGCTCGCCGCTTGCCCTCGACTGCGAGGCGGCCGGCTATCACCGCTATTCCGATCAGCTCTGCCTTGTGCAGCTCTCCGCGCCGGGGCATACGTGGCTCATCGATACCCTGGCGCTCGACGCAAGCGGGATGCTGCGGTCGCCGCTGGAAGATCCGGGTCGCGAGATCGTCATGCATGGGGCCAGCTACGATCTGCGCCTGCTGTCGCGGGATCTGGGCATCCGGGTGCGGGGCGTCTTCGACACGCAGTTAGCGGCCGCGCTGCTCGGGGAAGCCGCGCTGGGACTGTCCGCGCTGCTTGAACGCTTCCTTGGCGTGCGCCTTCCCAAAAAATACCAGCGGGCCGACTGGGCGGTGCGGCCGCTCCCCGCCGAAATGCTCGAATACGCCGCTGCCGACACGCGCTACCTGGCGACCCTCGCGGACATTCTGAGATCCCGGCTGGAGAAAAAGGGGCGCCTCGCGTGGGCGAGCGAGGAGTTCCGCTGGCTCGAGCGAACTGCCTCCAACCAGGAGGATCCCGACCCCGATCCTGCGACGAAACTGAAGAACGCGCGCCATCTGGCCCCGCGCGCGCTGCAGCGGCTGCGTGCGCTGTGGACCTGGAGGGACGAGGTCGCGCGCCGCAAGGACCGGGCGCCGTTCCGGGTGGCCGCCGACGACGTCCTGCTGAAGCTGGCTGAGGCCCCGCCCCGCTCGACCGGGGAACTCGCTCGCCGGCCCGGTGTGTCGCCCGCCCTGGCCCGGAGGGACGGCGGGAGACTCTTCGAGCACCTGGATCGGGCGGAATCCGTCCCGGAGGCCCGCATCGCCCCGGCGCGGAGACGCCGTGAGGGATCCTTCCCGCGGCTCCCGCCGGAAGGGGAAGTACGGGCCCGGGAGCTGCGCGCCGCCCGGGTCCGAAGCGCCCGCGAACTCGGACTGGACCCAGGTCTCCTGCTTCCCAACAAGACGATCGTGGAGATCGTGCGCGCCAATCCGGCCTCACCCGAGGAACTCGCGCGGGTATCCCAGGTGCGCGCCTGGCAAGTCGAGGTGCTCGGCCACGCGGTCCTCGATATTCTGCGTGCCTGAGCGTCTGGTCTGTGGGACCGCACTGGCGAAAGGCGCCTGATTTTGGCTATACTGATGGCTGACAATCGCAAGATTCCGGAGGCGCAGGTGCTTCCCAACGCTTGCTTCGTTCTGCCGGGGATGTGATGACGTCGGAACTACTCGAAAGAGACGATCTCTCCGTATACGTGGTTGCCGGAGTACCCAAGAGCTTCAAGAAGAAACTCGCCAAGTACCTGAGCGAGGAATCGTCCGGCGAGGGCAACCTCATGCTCCTCGACGAGAACATGACGGAATGGCTTCTGGCGCGTCTCAAGGGGAAGAGGCGTCGCAGTCACGAGCAGACTCCCGCATCGTCTGCCCTATGGCGCTGTTACCGGTCTCTCAGCGCAGCCAGATATCACCTGAGTGACCAGCCCCTCGAAGGGCGCATTCGGGAGATCCGGAGCGAGATCGAGCGGCTCTGGCGCATCACCAGCCCGATTCACGACACGGACGAGGAAGAGGACTCCTCCTGAGGGCGAGCGGCCGGGATCCGGAGTTCGCTACTCGCCCCGCGCCTCCAGTTCGCGCTTGTACTCGATGCAGTACCGGGCGTGCGGCAGTGCATCCAGCCGTCGGAAGTTGATCGGCTTTCCCGTAGCCTGACAGCGACCGAAGTTCTCCGGATCCGAGTAGAGTCGGCGAAGCGCGTCCTCGATCCGGTAGAGATAGCGGCCTTCCTTGGTTGCGAACAGCGCGGCCTTCTCGCGCTCCATCGCCTCGGTGCCCTGGTCCGCCATGTGGTCGGTGTAGGCGGCCAGATTGGAGTCGCCCGACTCCCGGTCCTCCTTCGCCATCCGGTCAAAGAGGCCCAGCGACCTCAGCGAGCGCGCACGCTCCTCCAGGAGGCGGCTCTGGATGTGGGCCAGTTGCTCCTTGGTGAGAATCGCCACGTTCTGTACCTTGGTAGACGGTTGTGCGGCTGTCGCTACCGGGGTGCCGGCATCGGGACGCCCTCGGCCGTGCGCGAGGAAATTACAATAATCCGACGGGGTTTCCAACGTGCCGCACGTTCCTGACCCGGCCTCCGCCGCCGGTTGGGGCACCTCCCTCGCACTTGAGCCTCAGGCTCCCCGTCCTCCAAATGACGAGTTCCGTGAACACGATCGACTGTAGACGCTGCGGCAAGGAATCGTCCTCACTGGAGAAGGCCCCCTTCCGCACGGAACTGGGCCAACGGCTGCTGCGCCGGATCTGCCGGCTTTGCTGGTCCGACTGGCTTCAGCACCAGACGCTGCTGATCAACCACTACGGGCTGGACCCTCGCGAAGCCAGCTCGAGGAAGTTCCTCTACGAGCAGATCGAGCAGGTGCTGCTCGGCGATGGCGAGGCCGAGCAGGTGGACACTTCCCGGAAGGGCGAAATCGGCTGGTGAGCGGGCGGGGGGGCCGTGCCCCCGGGCCCGACGCGCAGTTCGACCCCGTTCAGGTCGAGAGCACCGCCTCCACCTGAGCCAGTGCCTGTTCGAGTTCCTCGCGCCCGATTACCAGAGGGGGCGCGAAGCGAATCACCTGCTGGTGCGTCTCCTTGGCCAGGATGCCCCTGTGCCACAGGGCTTCGCAGAAGGGCCGGGCCGGACCCGACGACTTCCGGATGACCAGGCCGATCATCAGCCCGCGGCCCCGCACTTCTTCGACGTGCGGTGAGTCGATGGCGCGCAGCTTCTGCATGAACCATTCGCCGAGTTGGGCGGAACGCTCGATCAGCCCTTCCTCGACGATGACCTTCAGCGATGCGCGCGCGACCGCGGCCGCCAGCGGATTGCCGCCGAAGGTGGAGCCGTGGTCGCCGGGCCGGAACACGTCCATGAACTCCGAGTCCGCGATCGCGGCCGAGACGGGGTAGACGCCCCCGCCGAGGGCTTTCCCCAGAATCAGCACGTCGGGGCGCACATCCTCCCAGTCGCAGCACAGGAGCCGGCCGGTGCGCCCCAGACCGGTCTGGATCTCGTCGGCGACCAACGCCACCCGGTGTTGCGAGCACAGGTCGCGAGCCGCGCGCAGGTAGCCGTCCGGCGGCACGATGACCCCTCCCTCGCCCTGGATGGGCTCTACCATGAAGCCGGCGGTGCGCTCGTTGATGGCGCCGCGCAGGGCGTCGATGTCCCCGTAGGGGATCCTGCGGAAGCCTGGCGTGAACGGGCCGAAGTCTCTCCGGTACTCGAACTCGGAGGAAAAGCCCACGATGGTGGTGGTTCTGCCGTGGAAGTTGTTGTCGCAGACGATGATCTCCGCCTTGTCGTCCGGGATGCCCTTGACCTGGTAGCCCCACTTGCGGACCGTCTTGATCGCGGTCTCGACGCCCTCCGCGCCGGTGTTCATGAGCAGCGCGCGCTCGAAGCCGGTGAGCTCGCACAGCTCGCGCAGGAAGGGACCCATCTGGTCGTTGTGAAACGCGCGCGAGGTGAGGGTGAGGCGCCGCATCTGGTCGCGGGCGGCACCGATGATGCGCGGATGCAGGTGCCCCTGGTTGAGGGCGGAGTAGGCGCTCAGCATGTCGAGATAGCGACGCCCTTCCACATCCCAGACCCAGACGCCCTCGCCCCGTTCGATCACGACCGGAAGCGGATGGTAGTTGTGGGCGCCGAATCGGTCGGCTTCATCGAGGTAGGATGACGTGATCGCCTGCGTTGCCGTGTCTTGCATGGTGTCGGCCTCCCGACGCGGATCCCGCGGGGGTCGCGTCAGCTTGTCGATGCGGAGCCGCCGTGAAAGGTCACGGGCGGAAACGGGTTTTCGTTGACGCTGAGCTGAAAGACGTCGGGGCGGGCATAGTGGCCCACCACGTCGAAATCGAACTTCCCGCGCGTCACCGCGTCGGGATCGAGGCGGGCGAAGAGGATCCCCTCCTGGTCCCACAGCGGTCCCGCCAGGCACGCCCCGGACGGAGAATAGATCGCGCTTCCGCCGGCGCACAGGCGTTCTGGCCAGCCCTCGAGCTCACCGGCAACTTCGAGGTCGGCCGGGTACTGGGCGCGGGTGGCGTACTGGTTGCAGCCGAGGACGAAGCACCTTCCCTCAAGGGCGATGTGCCGGAGCGTCGCCTGCCAGCGCTCGCGCCCGTCGGCCGTGGGCGCGAGGTAGATCTCCACGCCCTTCGCGTACATCGCCGTGCGGGCCAGCGGCATGTAGTTCTCCCAGCAGATGAGGCCGCCGACCCGGCCGAGGGGCGTGTCCACAACCGTGAGCGTGCTGCCGTCGCCTTCACCCCAGATGAAGCGTTCGGCCGCGGTCGGCTTGAGCTTTCGATGCTTGCCGAGGAGCGCGCCGTCGGGACCGAAGTAGAGAAGCGTGCAGAAGAGCGTGCCTCCGCTGTAGTCGGCATCCCGCTCCACGACCCCGACGGCCAGGTAGATCCCGTGGGCCGCGGCGGCCTCGCCGATGCGATCGGTGGCCGGGCCCGGGACTTCGACTGCCCCCTTCAGGTATCGGTCCCATGTCCTGCGGCCTGCCGGCGAGCGGCCGCCCACCGACGTGCCGAACGCCAGGCCCCAGGGATACCCGCCGACATAGGCCTCCGGGAAGAGAACCAGTTGGGCGCCCGCCGCGGCGGCTTCGCCGGTGAGCGCGTGCACCTTCCCGATCGCGGCCTCCAGGTCGAAGGGGACCCCGGCCCCCTGCACCACCGCGACCCCGATGCCCTCGTTGTCGTTCATCCAGGTCCTGGTCCAGTGTTTCGGTTCAAGAACTCCGGAGACCTCCTGCGCACGATCACGCTTCGTGCCGGTGGACGCCGTCTCCCTGCGTGGAATAATGCATCAAGCCTATGCTTCGCGCGACAGGGCCCGCGCCGCGTCAGCCTCCTCGATACGCGATCTCCGCAACCACCTCGCCCACGACTTCCAGCGTCGTCGCGCTCACGTTGGCCAGGACGTCGTTCGGGGTGTGCCAGAGCGAGTTCCCGGGCCCGTACTCGAAGTCGATGATGTCGATGGTGGGGATGCCGGCCTCGTTCAGCGGCACGTGGTCGTCCAGGATGGGAGGACGCACGGTCATCGGGAAGAGGCGGCCATATCCCAGGTCGCGCGCGATCCCCCAGACGCGCTGCACCACGCGGGGCGCGTAGCGGGAGGAGAAGCCTTCCACGGGGAAGCTCGGATCGCGGTCCCCGACCATGTCGAGCAGGACCGCATAGCGGGGCTGGCCGCCCAAGGGCTGCTCGGCGTAGCGCTCGGAGCCGATGAACATGTCAGCCGTGGTCGGGCCGTAATCTTCGCCGTCCACCATGAGCAGATCGATGCCGACCGGCGGCGCCTGGACGGAAAAGAGCTCAGCCAGCGCCACGAGCACCGCCACGCCGGACGCGCCGTCGTTGGCCCCCGGGACGGGGATGTCGCGGTCTTCCGGATTGGTGCTCTCGTCGGAGGTGGGCCGGGTGTCCCAGTGGGCCAGGAAGAGCAGCCGGTCAGGATCGGCGGCGTTGAAGCGGGCCAGGACGTTGGCCAGGGGCAGGGTGTCGCCAGTGGTGATGACGTGGCGGAAGCGGTCGACGATGACCGTGTCGGCGTGTGCCGCCAAGTGCGCGACCATCCACTCCAGCTGTGCCGCGTGGCCGGGCGCGCCAGGCACCCGGGGCCCGAACGCGAGCTGGGCTTCGATCAGTTCGAAGGCGCGCGCGCCCGGGAAGGCCGGGCGTTCGACTCGCTGGGCAGGCTCGCTACCCGGCTCCCCTCCGCACGCCAGCGTCCCCGCGAGCAGAAACGCCGAGTACCCGACAACGCGCTTCATCCCGGAATCGCGGAAGCTGGCTCAACTGCACTCGCTGAAGCCGCACACATGGCACTTCACGCACCCCTCCTCGAAGGAGAGCTGGCCGGTGCCGCACTCCGGACAACTGCCCAGATAGCCCGACCCCCCGGAACCGCTTCCCGATGACGCACGGCTCGGGGCGGCCGAACCCGCGGCCGAGGTCACGGGGGCGGTGAGGATGAGTTCCTCCTGGATGCCGTCCTTTTCCTGGAGGTAGTATTCGATCGCCTGGCCGATGGCGTCGGGAGCGGAAAGGACCTTGCGCAGCCCGAACCCGACGGCGCGATCGCAGGAGATGCCGCGAAGTTGATCGCGGACCGCGGTGATGGGGATTCCCGAGCGCAACGCGAGAGAGATCAAGCGCCCGATCGCCTCCGCATCGGCCATGGCGGCACCGCCGGCCTTGCCCAGCGTACAGAAGACCTCGAAGGGTCGGCCGGTCTCGTCTTCGTTGATGGTGACGTAGAGATCGCCGAGCGGGCAATCCATCTTCACGGTGCGCCCCTTCAGCAGCGCGGGACGCTTGCGCTTGTGGCGGCCCGCGCCGGCGAGCAGGTCACGCTCGCGGTCGCGCTGCCGGTACTTCTCGATCTCGCCGCGCAGCCGGTGACACTCCTCGCGCGCATCCGCGAGCTTCTGTTCGATCTGGCCGGCCGATGGCGCTTGCCCGTCGGTCGCTTCCGGCTTCTGCTCGGTCTTGCCGGTCGAGAGCACCTGCATGGGGCGCGACCCGTCGCGGTACACGGTCACGCCCTTGCACCCCAGGGAGAAGGCCAGCTCGTAGATCTCGCGGACATCCTCCGGCGTCGCCTCATGGGGGAAGTTGGTGGTCTTCGAAATGGCGGCGTCGGTGTACTTCTGGAAGGCGGCCTGCATGCGCACGTGCCACTCCGGGGTGGTGTCGTGCGCGGTCACGAACACCCGCTGTACCTCCTCGGGCACCTCCTCGTGGTGGATGTGGCCGCTCTCCGCCACCCGCTCCATGAGTTCCTTCGAATACCAGCCGCCCTCCCTTGCGATGCGCACGAAGTCCTCGTTGACGTCCGGCATCAGCACGCCGGCCTGGTTGCGCATGAACGCCACCGCGAACAGGGGCTCGATGCCCCCCGAGCAGCCGGCGAAGATCGAGATGGTGCCCGTCGGAGCGACCGTGTCGAGGTTGCAGTTGCGCAGCGGACGCATGGGGCGAATGCGGCTGCCGTCGGGACGGCGGGCGCAGCTTTCCTCCGGACCCCAGATGGACTCCGTCCAGGCCGGGAACACGCCCCGGCTTTCCGCCAGCTTCGCGGACGCGACCTTGGCTTCCTCGTCGATGAAGCGCATGACGGTCTCGGCGAGCGCCACGGCGGCGTCGGAGTTGTACGGGATTCCCAGCCGCACCAGCATGTCCGCCCAGCCCATCACACCCAGCCCGATGCGCCGAATGTTCTCGGCCAGCTCGGTGATCTGGGGCAGCGGGTAGCGGTTGGCGTCGATCACGTTGTCCAGGAAGTGCACCGACAGGTGGACGACCCGGCGAAGCCCGTCCCAGTCGATGGCATGCCGCGGATCCGTGCCCCAGGAGACCCCCCTGCGCACGAACGGCCCCAGGTTGAGGCTTCCCAGGTTGCACACGTCGTACGGCAGGAGCGGCTGTTCTCCGCACGGATTGGTGGCCTCGTACTCGCCCAGCTCCGGCACCGGGTTGAACTCGTTGGCCCGGTCGATGAAGAAGACACCCGGCTCGCCGGTCTTCCACGCGCCCTGCACGATCATGTCGAAGATCTCGGTCGAGTTTTCGCGGCCGACGACATCGCCGGTGCGCGGGCTGACGAGGTCGTAGTCCTCGCCCTTCGCCACCGCCTGCATGAAGGCGTCGGTGATGGCGACCGAGATGTTGAAGTTGGTGATCTGGGAGGTGTCGTCCTTGCAGGTGATGAACGAGCGGATGTCGGGATGGTCGACTCGCAGGATGCCCATGTTGGCGCCCCGGCGCGTGCCGCCCTGTTTCACGACCTCGGTGGAGGAGTCGTAGAGGCGCATGAAGGACACCGGGCCCGAAGCCACCCCCATGGTGGAGCGCACCGTGTCGCCCTCGGTGCGCAGACGGGAGAACGAGAACCCCGTGCCCCCTCCGGACTGGTGGACCAGCGCCATGCTCGTGAGGGTGTCGTAGATGCCGCACTCACCGTTGGAGAGGGCATCGTCGACGGGAAGCACGAAGCACGCGGAGAGCTGCCCGAGCGGCCGTCCCGCGTTCATCAGCGTGGGGGAGTTGGGCTCGAACGTGCCCGTCGCCATGAGGTCGTAGAACTGGCGCGCGACCTCGTCGATCGCCGCATCGGTTGCGCCATGGCGGCGGTCCTCCTCGGCGATCACACGCGCGACTCGCCAGAACATGGTCTCGGGCTCTTCGATGGGCTCGCCCTCCTCGTTCTTCTTGAGATAGCGGAGCCCGAGAACGATGCGCGCGTTGTCGGAAAGCGTCGCGCGCGGGAGGTCTGCTGGCGGCACGTCGTGCGCCGGCAGGGCGTCTGGAGATTCGGGTCGTTGGGCGGACATGCTGCCTTCCATATGGCGGAGAGATGTGGAAAAAAGAGTGGAAACAGCCCCCACCTCCGTGCAAAACAAACGGAAAGCACGCCAGCCAAGGTGTGGGCTTGTTGAAACTGCTCGACACCACATCTTGTGGGTCGATGTCTACGGGGCACCGTATGTCGCGGTGCGACCTACACCATAGGTGCCCCGGTCCCGGCACGCAAGTCTACTAGAATGCCGATCCCAGACGGAGATAGAGCCGCGCCGCACGCAGGCGGAACCCTGCCCCGGGCGGATCGTCTACACCCCTGAGCGGAAACGCCACACCGGCCCGCACGTCGGTGGAGAGCGTCCAGAAGGGCAGCGTGTTCACCGTAACCTCCAGGCCGACGGAGGCGAGGGCGGCGCGCTTCGGGCTCGCGGAGGGATCCCGCTCGCCTTCCGGGCCCCAGGCGTTGCCCACGTCGGCAAACAGGCTTGCGCCGGCCCGGTCGAAGTACAGGGGCCAGGCCCCGAGGCCCCGGCGAATGATGGAGAGCGGAAGCCGGTATTCGGCCGATGCCGACCACGCGATGCGCCCGCGGCGGGAGGCGGCGGAGTAACCTCGCACGGGAAAGAGACGCGGCGAGCCCCCGAAGATACCGAAACCGGTGATCCGCTCGCGCGTGCCGGCGGCGTCGCCCACTTCGAAGTGAAAGCCGTCGGCACCCGGCCCGCGCGCGATCCCGCCGCTCGCCCGCAGCGCCAACACCTGCTGCGCGAATCCGAGGTTGCCGAGCGCCCGGTAGAGCGACAGGCGGCCGGTGACTTCCTCGAACCCTCTGTCGGCGGCGCGGTCGCCGGCGAGTTCCTCGGGGAGATCGAGCACGCGCGAGACCCGGCCCCGAACGGCTCCCGAGACGCCGTCTGCAAGGGTCATGGACATGGCGTGCGAGCGCGCGGTGTTGAAGCCGAGCGTTGCGGATACTTCCCCGACGCGCCGCGTGGGACGGTTGAGCCGGAAGAGGGTGGAGGGTTCCAGCGTCGCGTCCAGGAGTTCGGAGGACACCCAGTTGTGGCTGGCCTCCAGGGTGAGGCCGATGCGGTTGCGAAAGCGGGCCCGCTGAAGATCAACGCTCACCTGCATGCGTCGTTCCCGGTCCACCACGTAGAGAGTGTCCACATCCCCGTTCTGGCGCTCTCCCAGGGTGAGGCCCGCGGGATCGTAGAGCTGGCCCAGCGAGAACGTCACCACCGGGTTCCCCAGCCCTCGGGCGGTGTAGCCGAAGCGGCCCTCCCCGCGACGCTTCTCCGGAATCAGGCGGCCCCAGGCCCGGAAGGCGTGCCGGTTGACCAGATCCCGGCCGGAGGTCGAGAATCCGAAGCCCGGGCCGATAACATCCCGCTCCCGGATCCTTCGAGACGCGGAGTAGAGCGGCTGCCAGTAGGTCGGGAGGAGTGAGCGGAAGGCCCGGTATGGCCTGCTCTCGGCCTCGACCGCGGCCTGAAAGCGGTCCGGGGAACGATCCGCGCCAAGCAGGAAGCGGGGGTCGTCCGCGAAGGGTTCGAACCACTCGCCCGGAGCGTAGGGGATGCGCTCGATGTCCCAGCCGTCGTGGTGGTAGGCGGAGTAGTAGATCCACTCGCCCGCCGGATCGATGGCCGGATGGGCGGCCCCGGTGAGCACGTTGGTGACCTGCCGCACGGGCCCCGGGTGCCCGTCCCCCTCGATGGAAGCCGCGAAGAGGTTGGGGATGCCGGTGCGGTCGGAAGACCACAGCAGGGTGCGCCCGTCGGGGGACCAGACGGGACTGGCATCGACGGCGCGGTCGTCGGTCACTCTTGCGATGAGCGCGCCGGCGGCATCGAGGATCACGACATCGAAGCGGCCGCCGGTGCGCCACTGCGATACGGCGATCCGGGACCCGTCCGGCGACCAGCGCGGAAAGGCCCAGTGGACGGCGGGAACCGCCTCGGTCAACGCCGTGACGTCCCCGGTGGCCAGGTCCACCAGAACCAGCCTGTTGGTACCCTCTCCCTCCTGTACCGCCACGACGTGTTCGCCGTCCGGATGCACGTCCGGAAAGGCCAGTCGTCCGCCGCGGGAGACGCGGGCCACGCGGCCGGCCGCGTCGGCCCGGTAGAGATCGTTGTAAAGCCGGTAGCGGTCCGCCAGCTCGAACTGGGCGAAGACCATCCCGCCGTCGGGCGTCCACGAGAAGCTGGACAGGCCGTTGGTGCGAGTGAACCGGCGCTCCGCGCCACCATCCAGGCCGAGCAGGCGCAGATGCGCATCCGAGCGACCGTCCGAGAGCGCGAAGGCGAGTTGCCGACCGTCAGGGGACACCTGCGGATAAAGCGCCTGACGCGCCCCGCGGGTGAGCGCTTCGCCGGTGGTGAGCGGCTGCAGTGCCGCGAGGGAGCCGGCGAGGCCCCGGTACCTGAAGGAGAGCGACGCGCGCCACTCCTCCCACGCCTGAGAGAACGAGATGCCGAAGGCCGAACGCGCCGCGGCGTCGATCCGATAGGGAACCAGCTGGCCCGCCACCTCCTCCACAAGCTGCCGCATGCCCGTGGTGTCCGTCCGTTCCATCAGGTAGTGGAAGAACTCGGAGCCGTAGACGTAGGGGCGAAGCCCGGCCGGCCACACAGGGCTCCTGCCGGAGACCAGGGACAGCGACTCGAGGTCGTTCTCGAGAACGCCGGTGCGCAGCACCATGTCCTGCCAGGTGCCGTGGACACGGCCGGCGTTCGTCAGCGTCGATTCGTAGTAGGTGGCGATCCCTTCGGTAAGCCAAGTGGGCGTGGCGCGTCCGGGAAAAAAGGGCCAGGTGGCGGGGTAGCGGCCCAGGACCGCGCGCAGGACGCCGCCCAGGCCACCAGCGGGATCCAGGTGAAAGATGTGCACCAGCTCGTGCGTGACCACCAGCTCGATCCACTCATCGAAATAGTTGAGGGACCCCGCGTCCGCGGGCGGGCGGGCAAAGAGCGTGATGCGGTTGCCGGGGACCACGTTGGCGAAGCCGTTGGAGTAGTCGGCGTGGTCGGTGAGCACGATGTCGATGGCGCCCGGCGGTGGCGCGCTGAAGGATGAAGCCAGTTGCCCGTAGGCCCGCTCCGCCCGGTCGGCGAGGCGCGTCGCCAGGGGATGGAGGGCTTCGGGAAAGGTGATCCGGAAATGCTCGGTGTCGAGCGTACGCCAGTCCTCGTCGGGGGGCACCTGGCCGTAGGCGGGGACGGTGGCCGAGAGCACGCCCGCGAGGAGCAGCAGCAGGAGAAGCAGCCTTGTCAGGGGCCTGTCGCGCCCGTCAATGTTGTCGGGGCCAAAGCAGACGAGGGTTGTCATCGAATCATGCAGACCAGGGCAAGTATCTGGTACCGGCTGGGCTACGCATGGGAGACCGCGCGCCTGGGCCGGGTGGCCGGGAGCGGCGGGGCATCCGGCCGGCGCCGTCCGCCCTTCCGGTCCGGAAACGGGAGCACGCCCTCCGCCACAGACAAGATCGCTCCTTCCCTCCTCGGGAGAAACCTGCTCGACCAGGCCGGCGGGCTGGCCCGGCGGGTCGTGGTAGCGCGGGCCGATCGCTCGTCGCCACGTGAGGACTTTCCGCGGGCGGCTCTGGCGGGTGCTGGAGCGGCCCTCGCAGCGCGCTCGCTCGCACGGCTGCTCGCACCCGATGCATCATCCGTGGATGAGGTCGGGCCTGGCCTCGAGTTGGCGCAGGGCGCGGTCGAGGGATTGGCCCTGGCGGTCCTGAGCCGCCATCTGCCCGCCAGCCGCCTGTTGCAGATCGGGCTGTGCAGCGCGGCGAGGCATGCCGCAGCTCCCCGGGGAGGGCTCCCGCGCGTCATCCGTCCCATCGCGCCCGGAACGATCCGCACCCTCTCCGCCCTGGCGCCCGAGCGTGGTCGCAATGGCGGATTGCTCGAACACGCGGCGTTCGCGACCGTGTTTGTGCTGCTCTACCGGCGCGGAACCCCCGGATCGGCCTAGCAGGCCAAGCGCTGGGAGTACGCGGCGCCTTCACGCTCCACCTGGCGTGAGCGACCCCAGAACCCGGCGCCCCGAAGCCCCCGTGGAAGCCGGCGAATTGGCCGGCAGACCCCGCAGGTGCGCCCACGCCAGCACGGCGAAACAGGCGGCTTCGCGCGCTTCCGGGTCGAGACCCAGCACGGACAGGTCGCGCACCGGGACGGGGGCGAGCCGGTCGGCGATCATCCGCGCCAGAACCGGGTTCAGCGCGCCACCGCCCGCCAGCAGGACCTCGCTGACGCCGCGGGGAAGCACCCAGCGGCGACAGGCTTCGGCGACGGAGGCGGCGGTGAAGGCCGTAAGCGTTGCTACCAGGCCGGCCCAGTTGCGGCTGGTACGCGGCACCCGGCGTTCCACCAGCCTCTCGACGAACGCGCTGCCAAAGACCTCACGGCCGGTTGACTTGGGCGGCGGGCGAAGCAGGAAGGGGTGCTGAAGGAGTTGCTCCAGTAGCTCTTCGTCGACTTGGCCGGCCGCCGCCAGCTCACCGTCGGCGTCGAACGTCCGGCGCCCATCCGTGGCGAGTTCTGCGGCGGTGTCGATGAGCGCAACCCCGGGGCCCGTATCGAAGGCCAGGACGGGTTCGCGTTCCGAGGCCGCGGGGAGCCAGGTGATGTTGGCCATCCCACCCAGGTTCTGGATGGCGCGCGGCCGGTCGGGCGCGGAGAAGAGCAGCCGGTCCGGCCAGGGAACGAGCGGTGCGCCGTGTCCGCCGGCCGCCACGTCGCGGGTCCGGAAGTCGCTCACCACCGGTATGCCGGTGATCTCCGCGATGGTCGCGGGATCTCCCAGCTGGAGGGTCGCGCCGCGAACGTCCCCGGACGGGGGGTCGTGCCACACCGTCTGTCCGTGCGAACCGATCGCCGCGACCGATCCCGGATCCACCCCGGCGCGCGCGCACCCGGCGAGCGCACAGCGCGCGAAGCGCTCACCCAGGACCGCGTGCAGGCGGGCCAGATCGACCGGCCCGCCCCCCTCGATCGCGCGGCGGATCGAGTCCCGCTCCTCCGGCAGGTAGCTCTCGCTGTGGAATCCCAGCAATCGCCACGAGAACGTTGCCGGCGTGGTCCCGCCCACCTCCAGCAGGGCGGCGTCGACACCGTCGAGCGACGTACCCGACATCATCCCGAGAACCTTCATGAATCCGCCACCCGGCCCCCGCTCTCCTCGAGCAGGACGCGCGCCTCCTCCGCGTCGATCCCGCGGCGAGCCATCACGATGGCCGTCTTGACGTGGCCGCCGGCTTCCCGCAGCAGCGCCCGGGCCGGTTCGCGCTCCAGCCCAAGGGTGGTCATCAGGATCCGCTCTCCCCGATCCTGGAGCTTCCGGCAGGTCACCTGCAGATCCACCATGAGGTTGCCGTAGACCTTCCCCATGAGGACCATGGCGCCGGTCGTGATGGTGTTCAGGACCAGCTTGGTGGCCGTGCCTGCTTTCATGCGCGTCGAGCCCGTGATCACCTCGGGACCGACCAGGGGAGCGATGACCACGTCATGGGTGGCGAGGAGTTCCGCGGACGGAGGGGTGCACAGCAGAAAGCCGGTGCGGGCGCCCCGCTCACGGGCATGCCGCAATGCCCCGTGCACGAAGGGCGTGGTGCCGGAGGTGGCGATGCCGAGCACGAAATCGTCGGCGCCCACCGAGAGGCGGTCCATCTCGCGGGCACCGTCGCGCGGGTCGTCCTCGGCCCCCTCGCGCGCCCGCACCAGCGCGTCGTACCCCCCCGCGATCACGCCGACCACCATCGACGGGTCGGTCCGGTAGGTCGGGGGCATCTCCGCGGCGTCGAGCACCCCCAGCCGGCCGGAGGTTCCCGCGCCGACGTAGATCAGCCGGCCGCCGCGGCAGAACGCGTCGCGCGCCAAGTCCATTGCGCGGGCGATGCCGGCAGCCTCCTCCCCGACGGCCGCGGCCACGGTGCGGTCCTCGTCATTGATGAGCGCCACGATCTCCGCGGCCGACAGCCGGTCGACGCCACGCGAGCGTGGATTGCGCTGTTCGGTCAGCCGATCATCGAGCATGCTGCGCGTCCTGACCCGGGGCAGACGGGACTCTTCCTATCTTCATCCACGCAAAGCTAGCAACCCCGGCATGAATCCGCGCGAGCAACCGGGGGGCAATGGTTCCGGACCGGTGCGGCGCCTCGAACGCCCCGCGACCCCGAAGATCGCGAGCGGTGTAGCACGAATCGGCGGAACCTCTTCATCATTCGTGCAATGGACCCGGCCCTCAAGGAGACAGCATGCCACGTCGGAGATCACGCGTCTGGGCAGCGGGCCTTTCCGCGCTTCTGCTGGCAGTCTGCTCGGACGACCCGGCGTCCACTCCCCCAAACGCTCTTCCTCCGCCTCCACCGGAGCCCTTTGCGGCCGAGCGCGCCGCGCTCATGGCCCTCTACAACGCGACGGGCGGGACGCATTGGCATCGGCAGAGGAACTGGAACACCACCGGGAGGATCCGGGACTGGCAGGGGGTGTCGACCAACTCGTCCGGCTTCGTCACCGAGCTGGTGCTCTCCGACAACAACCTGTCCGGAACGATCCCGTCCGAACTCGGGAATCTGACCCATCTGCGAGAGCTGGATCTCGACGACAACGAGTTGACGGGAACGATCCCGCCGGAACTGGGGGATCTGCCCCAACTGAGGCGTCTGGTTCTGGGCGCCAACGAACTGACGGGAACGATCCCGCCGGAACTGGGCGGGCTGAGCCAGCTGACCATGCTCGACCTGGGCCGCAACAGCCTGCGCGGGACGATCCCCTCCGAACTCGGGTCCCTGCCGCGCCTCGACTCCCTGCTGCTTCACCGAAACGAGCTTACCGGCCCCATTCCCCCCGAGCTGGGGAACCTGGCCTCCCTGCGGAGGCTGCTCCTGGCGTTGAATCAGCTCACGGGTCCGGTGCCGCCTGAACTGGGGAACCTGGCGAATCTCACCTACATGAGCCTGAGCCGTAACCAGTTGACGGGCACGATTCCGCCCGAGCTGGCGAAGCTGAGCTCGATCCGGATTCTGTCGGTTTCGCGCAACAACCTCACGGGCACGGTTCCGCCCGAGCTGGGGACCCTGGCCACCCTGGAGGGACTCTATCTCTACCAGAACCAGCTCACCGGCGGAGTCCCCGTCTCGCTGGGCGACCTTTCCGAGCTGGAGACGCTCTGGATTCACGACAACGGCCTGACGGGCCCATTGATCGAAGAGCTAGCCGACCTCCCGGCGCTCGAGGATCTGCGAGCCGCGGACAACGAGTTGAGCGGCCAGCTTCCCCGCAATCTCGGCAGACCCCGGGCGCTGGCCCGAGTCGAGCTCGAGGGCAACCAGGGCCTGACCGGGCTGCTGCCGCGGAGCATGATCGGCCTCGAGTTCCTGCAGGTGCTGTCGTACGGGGCCACCGACCTGTGCGCCCAGATCGATGACGAGTTCCAGGAGTGGCTGCAAAAGGTTCCCGATGGTAGCCGGACGGATTGCGATGTCGCGCGGGTGGAACGACTTGCTCTCACCGACCTGCACGACGTGACCGGGGGATCATCCTGGACGAACCGTGCGGCATGGGCGACGGACAGTCCCCTGGGCGATTGGCACGGTGTGTCCACCGAGGACGGACGCGTCGTGGGTTTGGCGCTGTCCGCCAACGGCCTCTCCGGTCCGCTCCCCGCGGAGATCGCCAACCTCACCGAGCTCCGGATCGCGGACCTGGCCGAAAACGACCTGTCGGGTGCGTTCCCGGGCTCCTTCGCCGGGTTGCACGAGCTTGCGGAACTGCGCGTGGGCCGGAATGCGGGACTGGAGGGCGCGCTGCCGTTCGCGCTCCGCGGGCTGGAACGGGTTCGCGTGCTGCTCCACGACGACACCGGCCTGTGCGCCTCTCCGGCGCCCGACTTCCAGGCGTGGTACACCGCGATCGAGCAGACCGCCGGCGCCGTCTGCGACAACCCGGATCAAGTTACGGTGTCCCTGCCCATGGTCTACCTCACCCAGTCGGTCCAGGCCCCGTCCCGGAGCGTGCGCCTGGTGGCCAACCGGGACGCGCTTCTGAGGGCGTTCGTCACGGCCGAGGAGCCGCGCGGGTTCTTCGAGCCCGAGGTCGTGGCGGTCTTCACGGATCCGGAGGGGGACGAGGTCCACCGGGCGGTCATGACCCGCGACGCCAACCAGATCCCCGCCGACGCGGACGAGGGCGACCTTGGACTCTCGTATAACGCGGTGATCCCCGCCGAGATCGTCGCCCCAGGCGTCGAAATGGTCGTCGAGGTCGACCCGGAGGGGACCCTGCCCCTCACCACCGAAAGCACGACCCGATTCCCGGACGAGGGATCCGACGCGCTGAGCGTGGTGGAGGTGCCCTCGATGCAGCTCACGCTGGTTCCGGTCATCACGGCCGAGGATCCGGACACGTCGGTGCTGGCATGGGTGCGCGGCATCTCCGCCGACAGCCCCGAGGCCGGATTGCTCAGGCACGCGTTCCCGTTCGCGGAGTTCAACGTCAGGCCGCACGAGGCCTATCACACCTCGCTGGATCTCACCTCCTCGGCCGGGCAGGTGTCGCTTTTCGGGGAACTCGAGGCGCTACGGGCATCGGAAGGCGGCACGGGCTACTACTACGGGGTCACCGCCAACCTGGGATCCAACGCCGGTCGGGGACAGCTCCCCGGCTGGATCAGTGTCGGCGTGCCGCGATCGACCACGCTCGCGCACGAAGTAGGCCACAACCTCTCGCTCAGGCACGCGCCGTGCGGCGACCCCAGCGGCGTCGATCCGGCCTACCCGTATCCGGACGGAAGCATCGGCGTGTGGGGATACGACTTCCGCAACGGATCCACCATCCCTCCCGACCGCGGCCAGGACATCATGACCTACTGCCGCACGCTGCCGTGGCTCAGCGACTACTATTTCGGGAAGGTGATCGACCATCGCGCACGGTTGGCGGCGGATACCGCAAGCGCAGGGCTGGCCGCGGCGAGCCCGGCCCCGGACATGCTCGTGCTCTGGGGCGGCATGGTGGATGGCGAGCTTTGGATCGATCCGGCGTTCCCGATGCGCACGGCGGCAAGGCCGCCCGATGCGCGGGGTCCGTACCACATTCACGGGACCGCGGCCGACGGCGGGACGCTGTTCTCGCTGGACTTCATGCCCGGCGAGGACGGGCACGGGGGCAGGCACTTCTTCTTCACGGTGCCGATCGAGGCCGGGTGGGAGCACGCGCTCGAACGGATCACGCTGACGGGGCCTGAAGGCGAAGTGTACGTGGACCAGGCCGATGAGCACCGGGTCACCGTGGTCAGGGAGCCCGGAACCGGACGCCTGCGTGCGATTCTGCGGGACTGGGAAGGGGCGCTGCCGGAGGTGCTCGGGAACGAGGCCGACCTGGCGGTGAGCATGACGCGCGGGCTCAGGGAGGCGGTGCGGCTCCGGAGGTGACGATCACGGAGGCGGCATGATACGAGGGAGATCGCGCGTCTGGGCAGTGGGCTTCTGCATGGTTCTGCTTGCCGTCTGCTCGGAGGAAGACCCGGCAATCACAGGCCTGCGCGAGGTTGAGCAGACCGATACGGCCGACCGGGCCACGCTCATCGCCCTTTACAGCGCGACCGGGGGAACGCGCTGGCGCGACAGGACGAACTGGCACACGCCGGAGAGCATCAGGAACTGGAGGGGGGTGTCGACGAACTCGGCCGGCTTCGTCACCGGGCTGTCGCTGTCCGGCAACAACCTGTCGGGAACGCTCCCGCCCGAGGTCGGGGATCTGACGCACCTGCGGCGGCTGACTCTGTACGGCAACCAGTTGACTGGCCCGATCCCGCCGGAATTGGGAAGGCTGAGCGAGCTCACCAGGCTCGATCTGAGACAGAACATGTTGAACGGAACGATTCCGGCCGAGCTCGGGGCACTGTCGCGCCTGGACACCCTGCTGCTCTCGAACAACCAGCTTTCCGGCTCGATACCGCGTGAGTTGGGGAACCTGCGTGCTCTTCGAAGGCTGCGCCTGGGCTTCAACCAGCTTTCGGGCTCTCTGCCGCCGGAACTTGGCAACCTCGGCAACCTCGTGCGTCTGACCGTCAGCCGTAACGACTTGACTGGCCCGATTCCGCCGGAAATGGGGAACCTGTGGGCGATTCAGATCCTGTCGGCATCGCGGAACAACCTCACAGGTGCGATTCCGGCCGAACTGGGAAACCTGGCCGCACTGAAAGGGCTCTATCTCTACGAGAACCAACTCACCGGTGAAATCCCCGGCTCGCTGGGGAATCTGTCGAACCTGGAGACGCTCTGGATTCATGAGAACGAGCTCTCTGGAGCTCTGCCCGCGGAACTCGGCAACCTTATGGCGCTTCACGACTTGCGTGCGGCAAACAACGGGCTGAGCGGCGAGTTGCCCGGCAGTCTGGGCAAACTCCGGACCCTGGCGGGACTCGAGCTCCAGGGCAACGCCCTGAGCGGGCAGCTCCCGTCCGCATTCGGAGGGATGCGATCGTTGAGAAGTCTGTGGCTGGAGGGGAACCATGACCTTTCCGGCCTGCTCCCGCGGAGCATGCTCGACCTGAAATCCCTGCAGGGTTTGTCGTACGCGGGAACCGGCCTGTGCGCTCAAATCGACGAGGAGTTCCAGGAGTGGCTGCGCGCGATTCCGGATGGCGAAAGGGCCGATTGTGATGTCGCGCGGGTCGAACGACTGGCGCTCATCAGCTTCCACGACATGACCAACGGCCCGTCCTGGGCGAATCGCGCGGCGTGGACGACGGACACGCCCGTGGCGGGCTGGCACGGCGTGGCCACCGAGGCCGGACGCGTCGTGGAGCTGGCGCTTCCCGCCAACGGCCTGTCCGGCACGTTCCCCGCGGAGATTGCCAACCTCACCGAGCTCACGGTGGTTGACCTGGCCGAAAACGACTTGTCCGGCGGAGTTCCGGGCGCCATCGGCGGTTTGCGGGAACTTGCCGAGTTGCGGGTGGGCCGGAATCCGGGGCTGGAGGGGGCACTGCCTTTCGCTCTGAGGCGGTTGGAACGAATGCGCACGCTGCTCCACGACAACACCGGCCTGTGCGCGTCTCCTGCGCCGGACTTCCAGGCATGGTACACCGCGATCGAGCAGGCGGCCGGCACGATCTGCGACAACCCGGATCAGGTCACGGTGGCTCTGCCCATGGTCTACCTCACCCAGTCGGTCCAGACCCCGTCCGGGACGGTGCGCCTGGTCGCCAACCGGGAGGCGCTGCTGAGGGCATTCGTTACGGCTGATGAACCGAGAGGGTTCTTCGAGCCCGAGGTCGTTGCGGTATTCACGGACCCGGCAGGGGACGAAGTTCACCGCGTGGTCATGACGCGCGATGGCAACCAGATCCCCGCCGTGGCCGATGAGGGCGATCTGGCCACCTCTTACAACGCCGTGATTCCCTCCGACATCATCGTCCCGGGCGTCGAGATGTTCGTGGAGGTCGACCCCGGGAGCACCCTGCCACTCACGGCCACGAGCGAAACCCGTTTCCCGCACGTGGGCTCCCGGCTGCTGAGCGTCGTGGAAGTGCCCCCGACGCTGCTTAATCTGGTGCCGGTCCTGGAGGCTGCGGAGCCCGACTCGTCGGCTGTGGAGTGGGTCCGCAACATCTCCGCCGACAGCCCCGAGGTAGGGCTGCTGAAGCACGCTCTTCCGTTTGCCGGGTTCAGCGTCAGGCAACACGCAGCCTATGTCACATCGCTGGATCTTACCACTGCAATCGGGCAGGCGGGGCTGTTTGGCGAGCTGGCGATGCTGCGAGCATCGGAAGGCGGTGCGGGTCATTACTACGGGGTCGCCGCCGACCTGGGGTCGATCCGCGGTCGGGGACAGCTGCCCGGCTGGCTGAGCATCGGGATCATGAGTCCATTCACGCTCGCGCACGAAGTAGGACACAACCTCTCGCTCAGGCACGCGCCCTGCGGAGGCGCCTTTGGCCCCGATCCGGCGTTCCCCTACCCGGACGGTAACGTCGGCGTGTGGGGATACGACTTCCGCAGCGGATCGGTGGTGCCTCCCGACGGCGCCCGGGACCTCATGAGCTACTGCCGGTCGTTCCCGTGGCTCAGCGACTACTACTTCGAAAAGGTGATCGACCATCGCGCGGGGCTGGGCCCGGGTGCCGTGAGCGCGCTCGTGGATTCAACGGATCCGCCCTCCGACATGCTCGTGCTGTGGGGCGGAGTGGTGGATGACGAGCTGTGGATCGAGCCCGTGTTGTCGATGCAGACGGCGGCCAGGCTGCCCGAGGCCTCGGGTCCGTACCGCATTAGCGGGACCACGTCGGATGGCCGGACGCTCTTCTCGCTGGATTTCACGCCCACCGAGGACGACCACGGGGGCAAGCACTTCTTCTTCACGGTGCCAATTGAGGCTGATTGGGCGGAAGCGCTCGAACGCCTCACCCTGACGGGGCCGGAGGGCGAGGCATACGTGGACCGGACCGACGAGCGTCGCATCACCGTGGTCACCGAGCCCGGGACGGGGGGCCTGCGTGCGATTCTGCGGGACTGGGAAGGGGCGCTTCCGGAGGTGCTCGGGAACGAGGCCGACCTGGAGGTGAGCATGACGCGCGGGCTCAGGGAAGCGGTACGGCTGCGGAGATGACGGAGGGTCGGGACTCTCGTTCTGCACGCCTCCCCGCCAACCCTTACGTAACGTCAGGGTTTGGGAAACATCTGGCACGGCAAGCGCTTGCGCGCTAATCTTCGCGCCCGGAAAACGCGGCTCCGGTTCCCCTCCCATCGAGGCGTGACGCCTGTCCGCTCTCCGGCGCCCGATCGGCACGGGCGGCAAAACCCGGGGCGGACAGAGCGTACGCCCGCCGCGGCCATGCCAGGGGGAGTTCCATGGAAACGGAGCCAGAACGCGGCGGGCGGGGCCGAGTTGCGGGCGATGTCGGTCAGGCGCTGCCCGCAATTCACCCGCCCATGCGCGCGGGCCGGGAGCCTGTCGCGACCTCGCTGCTCTGGCTGGCGTCGGTCCTGATTCTCGTCGGTTGCTCCGACCCGCCTCCCGCCGATCCTCCGCCGCCCGGCGCCATCGCCTTCGGCGTCTACGGGGACGGACCCTACTACCCGTGGGAGGAGCCGCGCGCCCGGCGCCTGCTGGCGGACGCCGAGTCGGCAGGGGTGGATTTCCTCATCCACATCGGGGATATCCTGGGCGGATCGTGCGCGGACGAGCAACTGCACGACATACGCAGGCAACTGGACGAGGTGCCGCTTCCGGTCGTGTACACACCGGGGGACAACGAGTGGGCGGACTGCCATGCGCCAAATGCGGGCGGGTACGATCCGCTCGAGCGGCTGGAACGGCTGCGGGAGATCTACTTCGACGATCCCTCATCCAGTCTCGGCGGAGTCCCGATGCCCGTCACATCGCAGGCGAAGGATGCGGGGTTCTCCGAGTTTCCCGAGAACGTGCGCTGGACCCGGGGCGGCTTCGTCTTCGCCACCCTGCACGTGGTCGGGTCGTTCGACGCGACGGCGCAGTTCCCGGGACGAGACCACCGGCACGACCAGGAGGTGGCCCGGCGAAGCGAGGCGGCGCTCGCGTGGGTGGATGCGGTCTTCCAGGAAGCGCACGCCATCGAAGCTTCCGCGATCGTGCTCGCGGCGCACGCCAACGTCCGCCTCGAGAGCGGGGGCGGGGACGGCTACGGACCCCTGGTGGCCGCTCTGCGGGATCATGTGGCCGCCTTTCCCGGGGATGTCCTCTTCATCCACGGGGACACGCACACCTTCCGGATGGATCAGCCCCTGACCGACGGGAAGGGACGCGGACTCGCCAACTTCACGCGTCTCGAGACCTGGGGATCCCCGGACATAGGCTGGGTCCGGGTGGTGCTGGACACGGTGAAGGGTCAAGTCGTCGATATCGAGCCACGGCTGATGCGGCGCTGGTTCTGACGGCCCGCGATTAGGAACTTGCCCCGCACTGCCAGCGAAGGAGGACAGCGCAAGCCGATGAGCGATCGAGAGGCGTCCGCCGGATCCCGGCCCGCAGCCGGGCTCGCCCGCGAACTCGGACTCATGGGGCTGGTGGCGACCGGCATCTGTGCGATGCTCGGCGCCGCCATCAACGTGATGCCGTTCATGATCCAGCGCAGCGTGCCCGGGATCGGGCCCTGGGTGCTGCCCGCGTACCTCTTCGCGGCAGCTCCCGCCGTTCTGGCCGCTCTCGCGTACGCCAGCCTGGGCTCGGCGATGCCGCGGGCCGGGGGCAGCTACATCTACGCGAGCCGGGCCCTGAGTCCGTACTGGGGCTTCGTGGCCAGCTTCTCGCAGTGGTTCGGGCTGTCCATCGCGATCGGGGTCGTCTCGTATATCCTGATTCCATTCCTGCGCGACATCGCGGGCGCTTTGGAATGGGTCGCAATCGCGGACGCCCTCGACACCGGTGCGGTGCGGGTGGGGCTGGCGCTCGCCTTCCTGTGGACCTTCGTGCTGGTGAACGTGCGCGGGCTCGAGCTCTACGAGCGCACCCTGGTGCCGATGATGTTCCTGATGTTCGCGCTGGGCGCGGTGGTGATCGTGGCCGGGTTCGCCTTCGACCACGGAGACTTCGCGGCCGCGCTCTCGGCGTCGGAGGGCCGATCCGTCCCGGAGGTGGCCGCGCCGGCGCTCGAACCTCGCACCCTGCTGGCGGCATCCGTGCTGCTCTTCGCCACTTTCATCGGCTTCGACTCCATCGCCCAGGCCGGGGGCGAGGCGAAGAACCCGGGGCGCAACCTGCCGCTCGCGATCGGGCTCGCGATTACGATCGTCGGTGGCTTCTACTTCCTGTTCACGGCGGCGGTGTACCACGCGGTCCCGTGGAGCTTCATCGCCGCCGAGGCTCAGGTGCGGGATCTTACCGCGCCGGGACTGCTCGGGTATCTGCTCCCCGCGGGATGGACGGTGGTGATCGTCGGCGGGGCCGCGGTGGCGCTGATCAACGACCTCCCGGCGATGCTGCTGGCGGTTTCGCGCATGATGTTCGCGTGGGCGGAAGACGGCATCTTCCCAAAGAGAGCCGCCGCGGTGCACCCGCGCCGGCGCACGCCCCACGTCGCCATCATCGCCAGCGGAATCATGGCTTCGGTGGGGATCGTGGGCAGCCACCTCGCGGGCGACTTCTTCCTCGGGATCGACATCCTCGTCATCTCGATGCTGGTGAACTTCGGACTCATGTGCCTGGCACTGCTCACGCTGCCGCGGCGCAACCCCGACCTGGCGGCGCGCGTATCCGTGCTCACCGGGCGCACGGCGCGGACTCTGGTGGGCGGCGCGGGCGTGGTCGTGCTGGGGACCTTCCTGGTGGTGCAGGTGATGCGGGACCTCACCAGTGAAGTTGCGGCGTGGTACTTCCACCCCACGTGGGTGTGGCTGCTGGTGATGGCCGTCGCCTCCGGGGTCTACTGGCGCGAGATGGCCGCGCTCAGGACCTCCGGCGCGGATGTGGAGCGCATCTTCCGCGAACTCCCGCCTGAATGAGCGTAGAGCGCCGGCGGCTGGCGCCGGGACTGCGCGTGTCCCGGGTGCTGAACGGGCTCTGGCAGGTCGCGGACGCGGAACGCGGCGGAACCGAACTCGACCCGGAGGCGGCGGCTCGCGCGCTGGAGGCCCATGTGGAGGCGGGGTTCGACACCTTCGACACCGCCGATCACTACGGCTCCGCCGAGATCATCGCCGGGACCCTGGCCCGACGCCGGGAAGGGGTTCGCGTGCTCACCAAGTGGGTGCCGTCCCCGGGCGCATTGTCGCGGGCCGACGTTGAGGCGGCGGTCGACCGCGCGCTCGGGAGGATCGGCGTGGAGCGCATCGATCTGCTCCAGTTCCACGCCTGGAACTACGCCGACCCGAGCTGGCTGGACTGCCTGTTCCACCTGACCGACCTGAAGGCCGAGGGAAAGATCCTGCACCTGGGGGTGACCAACCTGGACGCGGTGCATCTGGACATGGCGCTCCATAGCGGCATCCCCATCGTCTGCAACCAGGTGTGCTACTCGCTGCTGGACCGGCGCCCGGCCACCGCCATGGCCGAGGTGTGCCGGACCCACGGCGTGCAATTGCTGGCCTACGGGACACTCGCCGGCGGGCTGCTGAGCGACCGCTGGCTGGGGCGCCCGGCACCGCCGATCGACGACGCGCTGACCTGGTCGCAGATGAAGTACCGCCGCTTCGTGGACCAGGCCGGCGGGTGGGACCGCTTTCAGGAGGTGCTGCGGGCGGCGCGGCGGGTCGCGGACCGGCTGGGCGTGTCGGTGGCCAACGTCGCCGGACGCTACGTGCTCGAGCAGCCCGGGGTGGCCGGGGTGATCGTGGGCGCGCGGCCCGGCGGGCGGAGCTACCTCGCAGACAACCTGCGGCTCTTCGACTTCTCGCTGGACGGCGATGCGCTCGCGGAGCTGGATGGGGCGGCGGCGCGCCTGGATCCCATACCCGGGGATTGCGGCGACGAGTACCGGCGCCCGCCCTACCTGACGGCGGCGGGCGATCTGCGCCACCACGTCACCCGCTTCCCCGCCCCCTACCCGGTGCGACACGGGAGCGACGGGCGCGCGCGGGCCTCCTCCGGGACCATGTGGGAGGACGTGGCCGGCTTCAGCCGCGCCGTGCGGTCCGGCAACCGCATCTGGGTGGCGGGCACGACCGCGACCCACGGCACCCGCCTGATCGGGGGCGACGACGCCAGCGCCCAGACCCACTTCGCCATCGACAAGGTGGAGGGCGCGCTGAACTCGCTGGGCGCCGGGCTCGCCGACGTCGTGCGCACCCGGCTCTACGTCCGGGACGCCGCCGACTGGGAGGCGGTGGCGCGCGCGCACGGACACCGCTTCCGGGAGGTGCTGCCCGCCAACACCCTCATCCGGACAGGTCTTGTCGGGGAGGGCTACCGGGTGGAGATCGAAGCCGAGGCGGAGGTCAGAGCATCTCCAGAATGAAGTCCGGCGTGAAGCGGATCAGGTACGTGCTGAGAAGGGTGAACGTCCCGCTGACCAGCATCACCCCGACGACGATCAGGAGAACGCCCGCCGTGACCTGAAGCGCGGGAAGCAGGTGCCGGAAACGCTGAAAGCCGCGCAGGAATGCACCCACCGCCAGCGTGGCCAGGAGAAACGGCACCGCGAGCCCCATCGAGTAGACGAAGAGGTATCCCACGCCCGCCCACATGTATTCGGCCGTTGCGGCCAGGGTGAGCGCCGTCCCCAGCATGGGCCCGATGCACGGCGTCCATCCCGCCGCGAAGGCTGCCCCCACGCCCAGGGTTCCCAGATGCCCGACGGGCTTGTCGTTCAGATGCACGCGCCGTTCCCGGTCCAGCGGGGTCAGCCGCAGAACGCCGGCCAGGTACAGCCCCAGAACGATGATGATCACACCGCCGATGCGCGCGATCCACACGTCGTAGGCGCGGAAGAACTGGCCCAGGAAGGAAGCCGACGCGCCCATCAGGACGAAGATCAGCGTGAACCCGGAGACGAACAGCAGGGAATGGGTCAGCGCGGCGCGGCGGTCCACGCCTGCTTGCAGGTCTTCCAGGCTCATGCCCGTGATGAACGAGAGGTAGCCGGGCACGAGAGGAAGCACGCAGGGGGACAGGAAGGAAATCGTTCCCGCCAGGAAGACGCCCGCCAATGGGATGGAATCGGTCACGGATTGCTTTTCCGGGGCTGAGGACGAACTGCGGAGGTCGGTGGAGGCCGGATGTCCGGCTGCGCGGTTTCCCCGGATGCCGGGCCCGAGCGGGCGCGTCTGGCTTCCGCCCAGGCGCGGGCACCGGCCGTGACCCCCAGCCACCCCAGAATTGCCGCGAAGGTCCAGGCCACGGTTCGGGGGAAGAAGGCGGACAGCAGCGCGAGCCCGATGAGGATGCCGGCCGTGGTGCCCAGCACGGTGCGCGCCTCCCGCTCCAGCAGGCGGCGGCCGGCGATGGCGTCGCCGAGGGTCGAGCCCGCGCGCACCAGGTCGCTGATGCGCCAGCCGCCGCGGTCGGGGGACTGGCGCCAGTGCTCCAGCCGCTCCAGGAGGCGTTCCGGGGGCTCGATGGGGCGCTGCTCGGGCTCCCTTGCGGGAGGTCGCGCCACACCTCCGTGCCGTCCGGAGGGCAGGACGATCTCGATCGATGAGGCCAGGTCGGCCAGGAAGAGGCCTTCCAGTTGCCGGGCCAGCTTGCGGTCGAGCACGCCGATGTCGATCTCCCAGTTGCCGAGCAGGCTGGCCGCGTTGAGGTTGCTCGATCCGATGCGGCTCCAGACGCCGTCGGCAACGGCCGTCTTGGCGTGAATCATCGGCCCCTGCCACTCGAACAGCCGCACGCCCGCCTTCAGGAGGTCGCGGTACCCCCCCCGTGCCAGGCTTCCCACCAGAGGCCAGTTGTTGTGGGCGGGCACCAGGATGCGCACATCCACTCCGTCCCTGGCGGCGGCCGCCAGCGCTTCGGCGACCGGGCGAGGCGCGATGAAGTAGGGATCGGTGATCCACAGTCGCCGGCGCACGCTGGCGGCGGCCAGCTGGGTCACCCGGTAGACCCGGGCCCTCCAGGGTCTGCCTTCGATGACCCACACCGGGGTCTGGCCCGCCGCCTCCGGCACGACCCCGTCCAGCAGTTCCGCCGGCACGGGGTCGCCGATCTCGTCCCACAGCCGCCCGAACGCGCGCGCCGCCGCCAGCGCCGCCGGGCCCCGCAGTTCGGCGCCGGTGTCGCGCCAGGGCGCGCGGTCCTCGGTGCCCGCCCACTCGTCGCCGATGCAGAACCCCCCGACAAAGGCCACTTCGCCGTCGACGCACACCAGCTTGCGGTGGTCGCGCTGAAGCACGCCGAAGGGATCTCGCAAGGCGGGCCGGTTGAAGGCGCGCACCTGGACGCCCTTCTCTCGGAACGGCTTCCAGTAGCGGGCGGGCGTCGCCCAGCACCCCACCCAGTCGTAGAGAACCCGTACCTCCACGCCCTGCTCCGCCTTGGCCACGAGGATGTCGCGGAAAGCGCGGCCGGTCCTGTCGTCGCGCACGACATAGTTCTCGAAATGGACGAAGCGGCGGGCGCTTCCGATGGCGTCGATCCAGCTCTCGAACGTGTGCGGTCCATCGAAGTTCAGCCGGATGTCGTTGTCGTCGATGCGCGGCGCGCCCGCGGAGCGATCCATGGCTTTCGCCAGAACGTCGTAGGGCGTGACTTCCAGGCCGAAGGACAGAGTGGATGTCCGCTGCGGTGCGCGCCCGAGGCCGAGGTCTGAGGCGCCGGTCGGGGCGTGCGGCCGGTCTGCGGACTGTACGGCGTCCGGCGTATCGACCGGTTGGGGGCGGGCGGAGGCGCTCACGATGCGCCGTCCGCGGTGGCGTACGCGATCAGCTTGTAGACCAGCCGGGCCACCAGGAAGTCGGGCGCCCGCAGGCCCGGGATGGGCGCCAGCTCCACCACATCGGCGGCCACCACCCGGCGCTCGGCGAACACCCGGCGAAGGAAGCGCAGCGTCGGGTACCAGGCACCGCCGCCGGGCTCGGGCGCTCCCGTGCTCGGAACCAGCGACGGGTCGAAGTAGTCGATGTCGAACGTGAGGTACACCAGCGGCCCGAGCGCCTCCAGGGCGCGGTCCATCCAGGCCTCGTCCCGCTCCATCTCGTCCGCGAAGATGAACGTGACGCCGGCCTCGCGTCGCGCTGCCTCCACCTCCTCCAGGCTGACCCCGCGCAGCCCGACCGCGACGATGTCGGCCCGGTCCACGACCCGGGTCATCGCGCACGCGTGCGAGAAGGGAGACCCGTCGTGGGAGGCGCGCAGGTCGGCGTGGGCGTCGAGCTGGAGCACGGACAGGCGTTCCGGATGCCGCGCCGCGGCCGCGCGGATGGCCGCGGAGGAAATCGAATGCTCGCCGCCCAGCATCGTCAGGAACCGGCCCTCGGCCGCATCGTAAACGGCTCCCCAGGCCTCTTCCAGCTCCGCCAGGGCGGCGGCGGGCCCATCGCGGGTCAGCTCCAGGGTGGGCAGCGTGTGGATGCCGGCCCGGCACGGCTCGGCATCCAGCTCGTTGTCGTAGAGTTCGACGTACTGCGATGCATCCAGGATGGCGCGCGGCCCGTAGCGGGTTCCCGTGCCCCAGGAGGTCGTGGCCTCGTAGGGAACGGGAAGGATGAGAGAGCGCGCGGACGCGAAGGCGCTGGTCGCCTCGTCGAGGCCGAGAAACGTGCGCGGAAGCCCCCAGCTCAGTCCAGTCAGGGCTTGAGGAAGGGACCCGGTCGCGGCTTCGTCGACGACTGTGCCCCGGCCCGTGCCCGGCGACCTCAGATTCGGCATCGTACGGTGCCCGCTCAGATGGTCTCGATGGGGCAGGTCAACCCTTTATCCTCGAGCCTCGCTCCCGACTGCCGGCAGTCGGCGCACAGGCCGTAGATCTCCAGCTTGTGGCGGGAGGGCCGAAAGCCGTGCTCGCGCGCCACCCGCGCCTCCAGCCGCACGATCTCGCTAGAGTGGAACTCGGTGACCTTGCCGCACGAGAGGCAGATGAGATGCTCGTGCACCGGCTGGCGCGACAGGCGATGTTCATAGCGCTTGAAGCCTTCCCCGAAGTCGTGCTCGTCGACCAGCTTGGAGCGCACCAGCAGGTCGAGCGTGCGGTAGATGGTGGCTTTCCCGATGCGCTCGCCCCGGCCGCGCAGACAGCCTTCGATCTCCTCCACCGAGAGGTGCTCGTCGGAACCGAACACCACGTCCGCGACGGATGCGCGCTGCTGGGTCATGGGGAAACCCTGGTCGCGCAGATAGCGGCCGAACAGGCGCACGAAGGGGTGGGCTGCCGTCGTCTTCATAATCCTTGGACCCTGACGCGCTCCTCAAGTTCAGCCACAAGACCGTCCAGCTCCGCGGCGTCGCCCCCGATAACGATCTCGCGCGGATCTCCGAGCTGGAGCGATTCGCGCCGGACGACCCCGGCCATCACACGCGCAAGCGAATCCACGGGAGCCAAGCCCTGCTCGACGAGCTCGGGGGCCACACCGAGGTCGAGGCCACTCCTCCTGGCCTGGTAGGCGGCCGTGAACAATCGGCGACGCTCCTTTTCGGCAAAACAACTTATCGCAACCAGCCCGCGCTCGCGCCGCCCGCGGGTCATCGGGGGGAAGATCCAGAGGCGATCGATGGAGTCCGCGCCAAGGCGGCTGCGCACCAGGGCGAGGGTCGTGGCCAGCCCTTCGGGGACCCCCGGGTCGCTCATTCCCGCACCAGGGCGCGGGCGGCGTTCACGACGTCGGCGCGCACTTCCTCCAGGGGGCGCGAAACAAGCGCCCCCGCCGCCTTGGCGTGGCCGCCGCCCCCGAAGCTGCGCGCGATCCCGTCCACGTCGACCGCCCCGTTGGAGCGGAACGACACCTTGGTCGCACCGTCGTTGGTGGTGCGGAACAACATCGCGACTTCTACCCCCTTGATGGCCCTCGGATAGTTCACGAGCCCCTCCAGGTCGTCGCCTGTGGCCTTCAGGTCACGATAGGCCTGGTCGGGCACCGTGATCCAGGACAGGCCATCCTCGGCCCGCAGCTCTCCCAGGCACTCCCGCAGCAGCTTGAGCCGCCGCACATCCATCGACTCGAAGAGCTGCCGGTGGATTCCGACCACATCGACGCCCCGCTGCACCAGTTCTGCCGCCAGCAGATGGGTGTCGGGGGTGACGTTGCTGTAGGCGAAGGAGCCCGTGTCGTCGACGATGGCGGTGTAGAGCGCGTTGTCGATGGCCGGGGTCCAGCGCGCTCCCGCGGCCATCAGGATGTCGTACACCAGTTCCGCGGTCGCGCATGCTGCGGTGTCGACCAGGCGGTCGCCGGGGATGGGGCGGACGGGCGTGGTATGGTGGTCGATCACCACCGTGGGCCGCCCTTCGACCATCGGCTTCACCCGGCCCAGGCGGCGCAGGTCTCCGGCGTCCACCACCACGACCAGGTCCGCAGCCGCGCATGCCCGTGCGGCGGCAGCGGACCTCGCGGGGAGGTGCCAGGATTCCTCGGGAAGCAGGAATCGGTAGCGCTCCGGAAGCGG
The DNA here is from genome assembly GCA_009841185.1 of Gammaproteobacteria bacterium. GTDB lineage: Bacteria > Gemmatimonadota > Gemmatimonadetes > Longimicrobiales > Gaopeijiaceae > BD2-11. Next base: position 36,969 of record VXMG01000122.1, on the reverse strand, counting down.
CGTCGGCGGCACGAACCAGCTTTCGGCGCCCCGGTCGCGCAACCACGCGAGCAGCGCGACGGCCGATCCGGCTCCGTCGGCATCCGGGTTCATGTGGGTTGTTACCACGATGCTGTCGGCATCGGCCAGGCGGGCCGCCATTCGCCTGGCCGGTTCCTGCCGATGGGAAGGGGTGTGGTATCGCATGCCGGGTCGGGGAACTCGTCGCTGGAAGTGTGTCAGTCCACGCGGGCGCCTGTTCCGGGTCTCTCGGGTTTCGCCACCCGCCGGGCAACCTTGGCGAAGGTTGAAGCCAGGTGCACCGCATGGGGAGAGGCGACCCCGGAGACGCGGGCCGAACCCAGCGCCTCCAGGAAGGCGTCGGGCCGGTTGGGATGGGCCGGGAGTTCGACGCGAGCCCTGCCCACCTCCCACAGGGTGTGGGCGTCCGATCCGGCTCCACCGGGTAGCCTGCGCCGATCCGCCAGGTCGGCCGCGGCCTGATTGAGCGCCGGGTCGTGCAGCCGTGCGTTGAAGACCTCGATGATGTCGGCGTGGTCGGCCAGTTCCTCCGCGTAGCGACCGGAGCCGCCCTTGCCGCGGGCGTACGGGTGGGGCAGATACACGAGTCCGCCCTGCTCGCGGACGCGCGCGCACACCTCCCTGGCGGGCGTCCCCCCGGGGATTTCCTCCTTGAGATAGAGGCCGATCACATCGATGCCTTCCGCGGTCTTCACCTCTTCGCCCGGGATGATGCGGTCCGGGTAGCGGCGCGCCATTTCGCGCGCGGCCCAGATTCGGTCGTGGTCGGTGATGGCGATGCGATCCAGGCCTCTGGCGAGGGCCTTCTCGAGCACCTTCTCCGGGTCGCTCAGGCAGTCCCAGGACGCGTGCGTGTGCAGGTGCATGTCGATGCGAAGAAGGCCGTTCGCCGGCATTGCTAACCGCGCTCCCGGCGAATCCGCGCCCTCAACCGGGCCAGGAGCTCCAACGCGCGCCTCTCGAGGTCGGCCGGGGTGCCGTCGTTGGGGATCACGTGATCCGCCAGCGCGCGTGTGTCTCCCGCGTCCGCCTGGGTGCTCATGATTCTGGCTGCCTCCTCCGCGTCGATGCCCCGCAGGCGCACCAAGCGCTCGAGGCGAACGGCCGGCGGGGCGTCGACTACGATCGTCACGTCCACCCCACGAGCATAACCCGTCTCGAAGAGCAGCGGGATCTCGGCCGCCACCAGCTCCGCGCCCCGCCGCCCCTGTTCGCGCAGCCATGCCTCGCGCTGATCCCGAATCCGGGGATGAACGATCGATTCCAGCCTGCGCCGGGCATCGTCATCGCGAAACACCAGGTCCCGCAGCCGGCCCCGGTCGAGCTGTCCGTGCGGCTCCAGCACCTCGTTTCCGAAGACGCGCACGACCTCCCGCAGCCCGTCCGTCCCCGGCTCCACCACCGCGCGCGCCAGATCGTCCGCGCTGATCACCGGCACGCCCGCCCGCGCCCAGACCCGCAGCAGGGAGGACTTGCCGGAAGCGATGTTTCCGGTGACCGCGACGCTCAGCACGGACGGCCTTCGGGTCGGCGCAACCCGCTCACCCGGCTCCTCCCCCCAGGGCATCGAACAGGTAGATAATGGCGAAGTACTTGGTGATGAGCCCGGCGGCGCTCAGAGCGAGGGCGCGGACCGCGCCGAAGCGCGACATGCCGGCCACCAGGAGCATGTTGGGAGACGAGAGTGGAAACAGGTTGAAGGTGAGAATCGCCCAGCTTCCCCATCGGCCGATGAGGCCGCTGAACTTCGCATAGCGCTTGCGTCCCAGTAGGTCCTCCAGGATCCCGGTCCCGACTGCGCGGCCGATGCCGTAGTCGATGGCCTGGGCCGCCAGCGCGGTCGTGACCGCCAGCAGCACGAGCACGCCGCCCGGGTGTCCCTCCGCCTGATAGAAGGGGACGAGCGCCTCGACCGGCATCAGCAGGAAGAAGAGATACCCGGCGAAGTGCACGGTGGCGAAGGAGCCCAGCCCCGGGGTGCGGCCGGCGTAGATGGCCCGTCCGACGGTGGACGACACCAGAGCCACCGCGACCAGCACGGTGACCACGGCGATCAGGATGCGCGTGCGCCTGGTCATGCCGGGGGATCCGGCTCGCGTCCCTTCACCGGCCTCGCCGCATGCGCGCCGCCCAGCGCAGGAACCGCTCGGCCTCGTCCGTCGGGGGCCGGGCCCCGGGATCGCCGTAGGCCGTATCCAGGCGCCAGCGCAGGAAGGACGCCGAGGGAAGCGGAAGAAACGGGGGCTTCCGGTACCACGCGCGGCGCCGAAAGGCCCAGCCGGCTCCCAGAAGCGCGGGAATCACGGAGGGACGGCGCAGCGCCAGCATGACGAAACTCCGGTAGATCCCCAAGGCGTATCGCTTCTCCGCGGGCGGATTGATGGGGGCACGAACTCCAATCTAGTCGATCGCTGCGCCGCTGTGACGACATGCCGCAGGTGGCGCAGGCGCGGGCGCGTCCCGGGATCAGCCGGTGAGCTCGGGCCGATCCCTGAAATGCTCAAGCGCCTCCGGGTTCGCCAGCGCCTGGCGGTTGCGAACCGGCTCGCCGTGGACCACGGCTCTGACGGCCAATTCCACGATCTTTCCGCTCCGGGTGCGCGGGATGTCCGGCACCTCAAGGATCGCCGCCGGAACGTGGCGCGGGCTCGCGCGCCCCCGCAGCCGGGCTCGAATCCGGTCGCGAAGACCCTCTTCGAGCGCGTGCCCCGCGCCCAGGCGGACGAAGAGGATCATGCGCGTGCCCTCCGCGCGGCGGTGGCCGATGGCGATGGCCTCGCGCACCTCGGGCAGTGCCTCCACGACCCGGTACACCTCCGCGGTCCCGATGCGCACGCCGGCAACGATCAGGGTCGCATCGGAGCGGCCGTGAATCACATACCCCCCGCTCGCGGTCCTCTCGATGAAGTCGCCGTGGTGCCAGACGCCGGGGAAGCGCCGGAAATAGGTGTCGCGGTAACGCTCGCCGCCCTCGTCGCCCCAGAAGCCCAGGGGCATGGAGGGGAAGGGCCGGCTGCACACGAGCTCCCCCTTGCCCCGTTCCAGCGGACGGCCGCCGTCGTCGTATACCTCCACCGCCATCCCCATCGCGGGCCCCTGGATTTCCCCGGCGAAGACGGGATGGGTCGGCAGCCCCCCGACGAAGCAGGCGCACAGGTCCGTCCCGCCCGACACCGAAGCCAGATGCACGTCGCGCTTCACGTGCTCGTGGATGTAGCGAAAGCCCGCCGCATCGAGGGGCGAGCCGGTGGACAGCACGGTGCGAAGCGAGTCCAGCGCGTGGCTCGCGCGGGGGCGCGCCCCCGCTGTGCGCAGCGTGGTTATGAAGCGCGCGGAGGTCCCGAGGTGGGTCATCCGCGACCAGTCGGCGAAGTCGAAGAGGACGCCGTGGCCGGGAAACGAAGGCGAACCGTCGTACAGGAGCACCGTCGCGCGCGATCCCAGGATGGAGACGAGCCAGTTCCACATCATCCATCCCAGGGTCGTGAAGTAGAACACCCGGTCGCCCGCCTTCACGTCGGCGTGCAGGCGCTGCTCCTTCAGATGCTGCAGCAGCACGCCGCCGGCGCTGTGGACGATGCACTTGGGCGGCCCCGTGGTCCCCGAGGAGAACAGGATGTAGAGCGGGTGCTCGAAGGGGAGACGGGCGAAGGGGATCTCGCGAGGCCGGAAGGGCGCGATGAAGTCCGGAAAATCGACCGCGCCGGTAACACCGGCGAGCGGATCGCGGTCCGGGTGCGCGGCGCCTTCCGCGCGGCGGGCACGCACGACCACCACGCGCTCAACCGATGGAAGCCTGGCCGTGACTTCCGCGAGCCTGTCCAAGGTGGAATGCCACTTTCCCCCATACCGGTAGCCGTCGACCCCTATCAGCAGGCGTGGCGCGATCTGGCCAAAGCGGTCCACCACGCCGTCCACTCCGAAGTCGGGCGATGCGCTGGCGGTGATCGCCCCCAGACTCGCCGCCGCGAGCACCGCCGCAATCGCCTCCGGCACGTTGGGGAGCAGCAGCGCCACCCGGTCGCCCCGGCGGACGCCGGCGGCCTGCATCCCCTGGACCACGCGCGACACCAGATCCCGGAGTTCCCTCCACGAAAGGGTTGGCCCCGGCCCAGCCTCCGAGTACGCAATGACGGCGGGGGCGGCATCGGTCCGCTGCAGCAGGTTCTCGGCGAAGTTGAGCCGCGCGCCGGGGAAATACCGGGCGTCCATCGGTCCCGGTCCCGTCTCCAGAATCGCATCGCCCTTGTCGCCCACCACCCCGCTCCAGTCCCAGAACGCGTCCCAGAAGGCGCCCTGGTCCGCCAGCGACCATCGCCAAAGAGCTTCGTAGCCCGCGCCGGGATCGTGTCCTCGCTGGATCAGGAACGCGCGGAAGTCGGTGAGGTTCGCGGCGTCGCGCCGTTCCCACGTCGGTTTCCAGATGGGAGAGGTCATCGTCGAAGTGAAGGCCGGGTATCCGGGTGAAGGAAGCGGGCGGGCGGCGTGGTTGTCCGGAGAGAGGCGTTGCCGGATATCTTAGGTTCTGATGATGGCAGGCGGGAATCGGAGGACCGCAATGCGCAATCGCGTAAACGCGACAACAAGAACATGTACAGGATGGTATGCAAAATGACGGTCACCCCTGAACGCTGGAGCCGGTGGCCCGGCTTTCGCGCCCTGACGGCGCTGCTCGTGGTGCCTTCGGCAGCGTGTACCGCCTCTTCTGCGCCACAGGCGGATGAGCGGCTGCTGATCGACGGCGGCACGGTGGTGGTCATGGATGATCCCGGCACCGTGCTCGAGGGCGGCGCGGTTCTCGTGGAGGGAGAACGCATCGCCGGCCTGCTGGCCCCGGACGATCCCCGACCCTCCGATGTGGCAGTGCTCGACGCAACCGGACACCTCGTGATCCCGGGGCTGGTGAACACGCATGGGCACGCGGCGATGTCGCTCCTCAGGGGACTCGCCGACGACCTGCCGCTGATGACCTGGCTGGAGGAGCACATCTTCCCGGCGGAAGCGGCCCTGGTGAGCCCCGACTTCGTGTACTGGGGCACGCTGCTCTCGTGCATCGAGATGCTCAGGAGCGGGACGACGACCTTCGCGGACATGTACTACTTCCGGGACGACGGGGCGAGGGCCACCATCGACGCCGGCATCCGCGCGGTGCTCGGGCCGCACGTGATCGGCTTCCCCACCCCGGACTTCGCGTCGCCGGCCGCCTCCCTTGCCGACGCCGCCGACTTCATGGAGCGCTACCGCGACCATCCCACCCTAACCCCCGGCGTGGCCGCCCACTCGCTCTACACGACCTCGCTCGAGGACGTGGCGGCCGCGGTGCGGCTGGCCAACGACTACGGCGCTCCCTTTCAGATCCACACCGCCGAGGACGCGGGGGAGTTCGCCACCGTGAGCGGCCTGACCGGGATGGGCGTCGTGGAGGCGCTCGAGTCCATCGGCGCCCTGCGGCCGGGGACGGTGCTCGCCCACTCCATCTATCTCTCCGAGGAGGACATCGCGCGCATCGCGGCCAGCGGGGCGGGCATCGCCCACAACCCCGAGAGCAACATGAAGCTGGGGATTTCGCGGGCGGCTCCGATCGTCGAGGCGCTGGCCGCGGGGATTCCGGTCGGAATCGGAACGGACGGGCCGGTCAGCAACAACAACCTGGACCTCTTCGACGAGATGGACACCGCCGCCAAGATCCACAAGTTCGCCGCCGCCGACCCCACGGCGCTCCCCGCCGAGACCGTGTTCCGCCTCGCCACCATGGGCGGCGCCCGGGTGCTCGGGCTGCACGACGAGATCGGGTCGCTCGAGCCGGGGAAGCGCGCCGACGTGGTGCTCATCGACACCCGCCGGGCCGGCCTCACCCCGCTCTACAACGTCTACTCGCACCTGGTGTACGCGACCCGCGGGAGCGATGTCGCCACGGTGCTGGTGAACGGACGCGTGGTGGTGCGCGACCGCGAGGTGCTGACGGTAAGTGAGCCGGAAGTGCTGGAGCGCGCGCGCGCCTTCCGGGAGCAGGTTCTGGAGGTGATGCGGCCATGACCGACACGCCACCATCCGCGCGGCCCGATTCCTCCGGCCACACGCCGCCGGCTTCCGGCGGGCGCCCGCGCAACCGCCTGGGGCGCGAGACCAGCCCCTACCTGCTGCAGCACGCCGGAAACCCGGTGGAATGGTACCCGTGGGGCGACGAAGCGCTGGCCCGGGCGCGCGACGAAGACCGGCCCATCCTCCTCTCCATTGGCTACTCCGCCTGCCACTGGTGCCACGTCATGGAGCGCGAGTCCTTCGAGGACGACGGGACGGCCGCGCTCATGAACGAGCACTTCGTCAACATCAAGGTCGACCGGGAGGAGCGGCCCGACCTGGACGCGATCTACATGCGCGCGGTTCAGAGCATCACCGGGCAGGGGGGATGGCCGCTCACCGCCTTCCTGACCCCGCAGGGCCTGCCCTACTACGGGGGGACCTACTTCCCGCCGGAGCCTCGCCACGGCATGCCGTCGTTCCGCCAGGTGCTCGAGGCCGCCGGCCGGGCCTACACGGGGCGCAAGGCCGAAGTCCGGGAGGCCGCGAGCCGGATGCGCGGGCTGCTGGAGCGCTCGATGAGTCCGCCGGACGCGGGACGGGCGTCACCCGACGACCGCGAGGCGCGAACCGGGCTGGCGCGCGCCGCCTGCGGCAACATCGCCCGCGGTTACGACGCGATCCACGGAGGCTTCGGGCGAGCGCCCAAGTTCCCCCAGCCCATGGTGCTGGAACTCATGCTGCGGGTTCACCGCGCTTCGGGGGACGATCAGTTGCTGTCGATGGCGACGCACACGCTGCGCAAGATGGCGCGCGGGGGCATCCACGATCAGCTGGGCGGGGGGTTCCACCGCTACACGGTCGACGCGCGCTGGCTGGTGCCGCACTTCGAGAAGATGCTCTACGACAACGCCCTGCTCGCGAGTGCGTATCTGCAGGCTCATCTGTATACGGGAGACGCCGAATTCCTGGCGGTCACCGAGAAGACGCTGGCGTACATGCTCACCGACCTGCGTTCGCCGGAGGGAGGCTTCTACTCCGCGCGCGACGCGGATTCGGAAGGAGAGGAAGGGCTGTTCTATGTCTGGACGGCCGAGGAGATCGACGAACTGCTCGACCCCTCCACGGCGCGCCTGTTCCGGCGCTGCTACGACGTCACCCCGGCCGGCAACTTCGAGGGCCGCAACATCCTTCACCTCCCCCACGATCCGGAGTCGGTGGCGCGGGCGGAGGGGCTTGCGCCGGACGAACTCGACACCGTGCTCGCGCGGGCGTCCGCGGTTCTGCTCGAAGCCCGGGCGCTGCGCGAACCACCGTTCCGCGACGAGAAGGTCATCGTGGCCTGGAACGGGTTTGCGATGCGCGTCCTGGCGGAAGCCGGCGCGGCCCTGGGACGGCGCGAATACGTGCGCGCGGCCGAGCAGGCCGGAGAGTTCATCCTCGCCGAACTGCGGCGCGACGGCCGCCTGCTGCGCAGCCACAGGGAACGTCCCTCGCCCGTGGGCGGGTTCCTGGAGGACTACGCGTCGCTTGCGGGGGCTTTCCTGGCGCTGCATGAAGCGACGCTGCGCGCCGTCTGGCTCGATCGCGCCACGGAGCTTGCCGAAGCCCTCCTGGAGGGATTCTTCGACCGTGCGAGCGGCCTCCTCTTCGACACCCACCGAGCCGACCAGGCGCTCGTGGTGCGCCCGCGCGACGCCACCGACAACGCCACCCCCGCCGGCAATTCCCTGGCGGCGGAGGTGCTGCTGCGCCTGGGCCGCCTTCTGGACCGGGAGGACTTCCGCATCCTGGCGGCCCGGGTCCTGGCCAGCGAGGCGGCTGCGATGGCGCGCTTCCCGAGCGCGTACGGGAGGCTGCTCACGGTGGCCGACGCCTTCGACCGGCCCGGCGTGGAAGTGGTCATCGAGGGCGATCCCGACGACGACGCCACTCAAGCGCTGCTGCAGGCGGCGCACGGCCGCTACCTGCCCGGCCGGCTGGTCACCGGCGACGAGGCGGGCAGGACGCCGCGGGCACCCTGGAGGCTCGCGGCGGGCGACCAGGGCGACCGGGCGCCGCGCGCCCACGTGTGCCACGAGTACACCTGTCAGCGGCCCGTCTCCGATCCGCGCACGCTGGCCGACCAGCTCGACGCCTGCTGAGCGCCGACGGGATCGCAGCGCGGCCCCGTGGTTGGACCCGGTTGCCCGCTCCGGCTATCTTCCGGTATGGCACCCGACACCCGAACCCTGCCACCCGACGCCCCCGCCGGCGGCCGAAGAAAGGTCCCCGGCGACGGGCTCGCCCTTACCTCGACCCAGCTCGTCGAGTTCTACCGCACCATGGTGACCTCGCGGAGCATCGACGATCGCGAGATCACGCTCAAGCGCCAGAACAAGACCTTCTTCCAGATCTCGAGCGCCGGCCACGAGGCCATCGGCGTGGCCATGGCCGCCCACCTCAGGCCCGCCCACGACTGGTTCTACCTGTACTACCGCGACCGGTCGCTCTCCCTGGCGCTGGGCCAGACCCCGTACGAGCACTTCCTGCAGGCCGTGGCCGCCGAGGCCGATCCGGCATCGGGCGGGCGCCAGATGCCGTGCCATTTCTGCGACCCCCGCCTCAACATCACGAGCATGTCGTCTCCGACCGGAACGCAGTTCCTGCAGGCCGTGGGATGCGCCGAGGGTGGCCGCCGGGCGGCCGGGCTACCGGAAATGCGGAAGCACGTGGGGCAGGTGGAGGAGGACGAAGTCGTGCTCGTTTCGGCCGGAGAGGGCGCCACCTCCGAAGGCGAGTTCTGGGAAGCGCTCAACACCGCCTGCACGCTCAAGCTCCCCGTCATCTTCCTGATAGAGGACAACGGCTACGCGATCTCGGTGCCGGTGGAGGTGCAGACCGCCGGAGGCAGCATATCCGCGCTGGCATCGTCCTTCCCGGATCTGTTCATCGCCAAATGCGACGGCACCGATGTCATCGACAGCTACAAGGCGAGCCGCGCCGCGGTGCACCACTGCCGGCGGGGCCGGGGGCCGGCGCTCGTGCACGCGTTCACGATCCGGCCCTACTCGCACTCGATGTCAGACGACGAGCGCGCATATCGAACGGTGGAAGAGCGCTTCGCGGAAGAGGAAAAGGATCCCCTGACCCGCACCCGGCAACTGCTGCTTGACCTCAAGGTCGCCACAGGCGAGCAGCTCGACCGCATCGAGACAGAGGCGCATGCCGCGGTGCGAGAGGCTGCCGCCCGGGCGCTGGAACGTCCCCAGCCTCCGCCGGAACGGGCACTGGTGAACCTCTACTCCGAGACCGCGCCGCCCACGAAGCCGGAATTCGACACCGAGGCTTCAGCGAAGTTCGACCGTGGAAGCAAGAAGCTGACCATGGTCGACCTCATCAACCGCTGCCTCGGCGACGAAATGGAGCGGGACCCGCGCATCGTCGTCTTCGGTCAGGACGTAGCCGACGCTTCGCGCCCGGAAGCCCTCGAGCAGGTGCAGGGCAAGGGCGGGGTCTTCAAGGTGACCCACGGGCTCCAGAAGCGGTTCGGCAGCGACCGCGTCTTCAACTCGCCCCTGGCCGAGGCCAACATCGTCGGGCGCGCGATCGGGATGGCGGCCCGCGGGCTCAAGCCTGTCGTCGAGATCCAGTTTTTCGACTATATCTGGCCGGCGTTCATGCAGATCCGCAACGAGTTGGCCACGATGCGCTACCGCTCCAACAGCGCGTTCGATGCGCCCGTGGTCATCCGGGTCCCCTTCGGCGGCTATCTGACGGGCGGAGGCATCTACCACTCGCAGACGGGGGCTTCCCTGTTCACGCACACGCCGGGGCTGCGGGTCGTGCTTCCCTCGAACGCGCTCGACGCCAGCGGGCTCCTGCGCACCGCGATCCGGTGCGACGATCCGGTCATCTTCCTGGAGCACAAGCACCTGTACCGGCAGGTCTACAACAAGAATGCGGAGCCCGGAAGGGGCTTCATGATCCCCTTCGGGAAGGCGCGCGTCGCGCGCGAGGGCTCGGACCTCACCATCGTCACCTGCGGGGCCTTGGTGAAGCGCAGCCTGGACGCGGCGCGGGTGGCGTCGGAACGGGACGGCATCGAGGCCGAGATCGTGGACCTGCGCAGCCTGTCGCCCTTCGACATGGACGCCGTCGCCACGTCGGTGCGCAAGACCAACCGCGTGCTGGTGGCCTACGAGGACGGGCTCTCCTGGGGTTACGGCGCCGAGATCGCGGCCCGGGTCGCCGATGAACTCTTCGAGTGGCTGGATGCGCCGGTGCGGCGAATCGCGTCCAGGGACTGCTGGGTCGCGTACGCGCCTCAGCTCGAGGAGGTGATCCTCCCGCAGGTGCCCGATGTCGTGTCCGCGATCCGGGAGCTGGCCGCATTCTGAGGCCCTGTCCGCGGACCTGAAGAAGATCCGGGGAAGAGGCGCGGCTCGACTGCTTCAGTAGATCTGGAGCCCCGGATCGACCTCCCGGGCCCAGGCGTTGATCCCCCCCTCCATGTTCAGCACGTCGCGGTACCCCGCCCGCCAGAGCTGATTCGCCACGTCCCCGCTGCGGACGCCGGTGCGGCAGTGGACGATGATCTGGCGCTCGCGCGGGATTTCGTCGAGACGAGCCCCCACTTCGCCCATGGGAATCAGCACCGCGCCCTGCGGCGCGAGGTTTGCGATGTCCCATTCGTAGGTCTCACGCACATCCAGGAGGAAGGGCGGGGCCTCGCCCCCGAGGCGGGTGCTGGCCTCCAGTACGTCGATACCTCCGGGTCCCGCCGGTTCACGGCCTTCCTCGTTCACGGGATGGGTCATGGGTTCAGCCTCCGGCTCGACGCCGCAAAAGAGTTCGTAGTCGATGAGTTCGGTCTGCGAGGGGCTGTCGCTGCATACGGGACAGGCGGGGTCGCGCCGGATGGAGACTTCGCGCCACTCCAGTTCCAGCCCGTCGAAGATGAGCAGCCGCCCCGAAAGCGGATTTCCCTGCCCGAGGATCAGCTTCACGGTTTCGAGCGCCTGGAGGGAACCCACCACTCCCGGCACGACCCCCAGGACTCCGCCCTCGGCGCAGTTGGGCACCAGGCCTGGCGGGGGCGGCTCGCGGAAGAGGCACCGGTAGCAGGGACCGCCCTCGGTGGCGAACACCGACACCTGCCCCTCCCAGCGGTGCACCGAGCCGTACACGTTGGGCTTGCCGAGCATCACGCAGGCGTCGTTCACCAGGTAGCGGGTCGGGAAGTTGTCGGTGCCGTCCACCACCACGTCGTAGTCGGCCAGCACGGACGGGGCGTTTCCGCTGCTCAGCCTCGCGTCGTGGGCGACGACCTGGATATGGGGGTTGGTTTCAGCGAGTCGGTCGCGGGCGGAATCGAGCTTGGGCCGGCCCACATCGGATTCCCCGTGCAGGATCTGACGCTGCAGGTTGGTCGCGTCGACCTCGTCGAAGTCCACGAGCCCGAGCGTCCCCACCCCCGCCGCGGCCAGATAGAGCGCCACCGGCGAGCCGAGCCCTCCCGCGCCCACCACGAGCACGCGGGCCGACTTGAGCCTCCGCTGGCCGGCGAGGCCGACCTCGGGCAGGACCAGATGCCGGGCGTAGCGGAGCAGTTCGGGGGGCGACAGCCGGTTCGACGCCGCCTGGGGACCGTTCCCGGCCCGCTGTCCTTCGGAGGTGTGCATCCTCATCCGGCTCCGGGGTTCGCTTCGGGAATCACCCGGTATCCGCCCTGCATGGTGACGCCGAACGCCTCCATGTCGGCGCGGTACCGGGCCAGTTCGTCCGCCGGCAGCCCGGCCGCCGAACCCCGGTCGAACAGCACGCGGCTGAAGTGGAAGTAGTAGTACGGAATGTTCAGAGTGGTGCGGTCGGCCCAGACATCCCGATAGCGGAGGCTGCGGGCCATCATCACCTCGCTGGAGAGCCTCCGCGTGCGTTCCAGATCGACCCATTCCCCGCCCAGGGCGGCGTCGGTCCTGACGAAACGCCCATCCGCTTCGATGTCCCGCAGAACGAGCCGGGTTGCGAGCCCCTGCCGGACCCCGAACTCGTGCAGGCCCAGCGAGCGGATGATGCCCCCGGTCCACGCGAAGTAGATGGGGCGCTCGGCGATGCTGTCGCGAATGATTGCCAGCGCCACCTGGTCGCCCCGGTCGAGATAGGTGCCGCGCGGGTACTGCACCACGACGGGTCCCAGGCGAACGTTCGCGTCCTGCGGAGTGGCGGCGCCCTGGATCCGGTCGATCTCCTCGGGCGCGAGCGAGAGCACGGGACGAGTGGGCATCTCACGCGCGGGATACAGGCCGGCCACTCGCTCGTCGGGCTCGAAGGGCCGTTGCCGATCCGGCCCGCTGAGCTCCTGCAACTGCCGGGGATACCACTGCGTGAACAGGTACTGTCCCACGATGACGGTGACATCCCTGCGGATTCCCTCCACTTCCTGGAGATACCAGAGCGGGAAGGTATCGTTGTCTCCGTTGGTGAACAGAACGCTGTAGGGCTCGACGCTCTGGAGCAGATCGTACGCCCAGTCGCGGGCCGCGTAGTCGCCGGCGCGGCTCGCCCAGCGCCAGTTGGCCGCCAGGGGCGTCAGCGCGACCAGCGCCGCCAGGAACGTCACGATCCCCAGCGCCAACCGTGCTCCTGCCACGGGCACCCGGCTCCCCGTGACCGGGCTTGTCCGCCTCAGCCCCCGCGCGGCCATGTGCCAGATGCCGGTGAGTCCGATCCCCGCCAGCACGCCCCACACGATGAACCCGGCGATGTAGAAGTAGTCCCGCTCGCGCACCTCGTGCAGGTCCGGGTCGGCGATCTCGGGCGCCAGCGAATAGCCATACTTGAAGTTCAGGTAGATCACGAGCGCGACCGTCACGGTCACCGTCAACGTCGCCATGTAGGCGAACAGCCCCCTGTCGGCGCGCCGGATGACGAGCAGGCCGAACAGACCCAGAGCCAGGAAGACCCCGGTGACGGGAGCCCTCGTTCCGCTCGGTACCGGAGAGGGATCCAACCCGCGCGCCCACTGCCAGTCGAAGTACTGGAAATAGTTCTGGAACTGCGCGGACAGGGGCGACTGGCGCTGGCCGAGTGGCGGCGGCGCGTACTGGTCGCGCTGAAGAACCGAGGCAAGCCTGGGGCAACCCGCGTTCCCGGCGGTAAAAACGGCCGCCGCCACTTCGCCCGCGGACTCGCAAAGCGGGTCGCCTTCGTTGATCACGGGCCGCTGGGCTGCGCGAATGGGCAGGAACACGTTGAAGGACAGACCGACCACGACGAGGGGGATCGCGCGGATCCACAGGTCGCGGCGCAAAAGCACCCTCGGGGCCGTCATGAGCAGCATCAGGCCCAGGGCCGGCACGGGCAGGAGCGACATGGTGTGGTTGGACCACCCCAGGATCATCAGGTAGCCCGCCAGCAGCAGGAGGCGCCCACTCCCGGGTTCGCCGCGCCGGTCCCGCCAGCGCACCGCCAGCCAGGTCACCGCGGCGATCACCAGCACGCTCACCGTGTAGACCTTCTCGTTGACCACGGACTGGTTCCACACGGTAAACGCCGTGGCGCCCAGCAGCGCGCTTGCCGCCGCCCCCGCCAGCGCCCGCCGGTGGTCGCCCAGCAGCCCCCATGCGATGCGGTGGGCCACCAGGAAGAAAAACCCGCTCGCCGCAGCGGAAGTGAGGGCGGCCAGCAGGTTCACTCGCACCGCGACCGGAAGCCCCAGCGGCGACAGCAGGACGATCCACGCCCTGGCGAGCACCACGAAGAGCGGGTTTCCGGGCGGATGCGGGATCCCGAGGATGTACCCGGTGGCGATGTACTCGCTCGTGTCCCAAAACGCCGTGGTGGGAGCCAGCGTGACGACGTACAGGAGGAAGATCGCGGCGCTCGCGATGACGGCGGCGAGGTAGGGCGGGCGGTGCTCGTTCATCTCACTGGGTCGGGAATCCGCGGTCAGCTCCCCGGCACCTCGAAGCCTTCGCTGCTTTCAACCGTAGCCCCCGACTCCAGATCGGTCAGTCTCAGACGGAGCGAATAGATACCGGGTTCGTGCTGAACCAGGAAGAGGTCCAGGGCGAGCGCGAGGGGGAGCCGATCCCCATCTCCCTCGACAACCAGACGTCCTTCCGCATCAACCCGGGCCTCGTCCAGCCCGGGCCGGACGCGCATCATGCCGCCATCGGCATCGAACACCTCTACCGTTATCGTGTAGCGGTAGGTCCCCTGAGGGTCGGGTCCGAGCCCGCGCGCGGCCGCGGACAGCCGCAGGCTTCCGTCGCTTCCGCTCTGGACGGCGAGCCGGGAAAGCTCGAGCCTGCGCACTTCGACGGCCTCCGGAACCCGTCCCTCCCGCTGCACCATGCCGCGGATGCGGCCGTACGCCCGCAGCAGGTCCGTGTCCCCGGGATTCATGTTGAGGGCACGTTCGAGATGGGCCAGGGTCTGGTCGCGCACCGTGGGATCGAACTCGGCTCGCGGAGCCTGCAGCAGCGCCAGCGCGCGCCATGCGAGACCGTCGTGCGGCACCAGCGCGACACGCTGCCCGAGGGAGGCAACCGCGCGCGCCGTATCCCCTGCGGCCGCGGTTTCCAGCGCGGCCTCGACTGCGGGATCGGCGTCCGCGACATCGACCCGTTCCGGCAGCACCCGCACCACGTCCCGCCGCGGCGGGGCCCAGGAAAAGACGTACTCGAAGCCGGCGCTCAGACTCATCTGGTGCGCGGTGAACGGCGCCAGGCTGAATGCGACCCGTTCGCTCGAGATCGATTTGACGTCGTCGCGCTCCTGGGCAGCGAGCTGGGCCGTGTTGACCGGGATCACCAGGTCGCGGAACGAAAAACGGAGCGCCGAATTCTCCCCGATGGGGACGCGCAGCGATGCCCCCAGATCGAGTCCCCACGACGTGGACGTGCGCGAGGTCCACTCGATCTCCCCGGGATGTTGCGCATCCATCTGCGCAAACGCGTCGCGATGTCCCGGCGACAGATCGATCGTCTGCGTGAGTGCGACGGTGCCCAGGTTGTACGACAGCAGGCCTCGCCCGCGGTCCCACTCCGACAGCTTCATGCCGAGGCCCAAGCCGACGCCATGGTAGTTCGTGCTGCGCGAAATGTCCTCGGGCGGTGAGAGCGCACCGGAATAGCGCGCGACGGTTCCCGAGCGGCCAGCGAGGAGCGTCAGGTAGAGGCCCGCGCCCCCGACGGGATTGTGTCGCAGCACCACTCGCGCCTCCGGGCCCAGGCTGGCGGTCTCCTTCCACCGCGTCTGGCTCGGCAAATCGGCGAGGGTCTTCCGGGTGACGAATTCGTCGTACAGGGTCCCCACCAGACGCGAGCCCAGGCTGCCCTCCACGGACCAGCGCGGCTCCTGGCGGATGATCGCGGCCTCCTCCTGGCCCGCAAGTACCGCGGGTGTGAACGCGGCAGACGTCAGGAGCACCAGCAGAATGCCGGAAGGTGTTGGATGGCGCGCGCATCGCTGGTCACGAGACCTGGCGCTGTCGCCTGCGCGCTTCTGCAATCCTCGACGTTGAATCCATCCCCTCATTCCTAATGATGGACGTGTCCGATGGCGTGGGACAAGGTTGGGCACGTGGCCAACGATCGGTCGGGCCTCTGCCAGACTGCCCCCGGCCGGTCCGGGATTCGTTCACGCCGTGGTCACCGCACCTCGAAGAACGCGCTGTCGGCGCTGAACGCCGAGAACACGCCCAACGCGCCTCGCACGTTCGACGGGGGTTCGTTGAGATCCCGGGAATCCTGGTTGAGGCCCTCGTAGAGGTCGGCGTACTCCTGGTTGACCCGGTAGAGCCTCACCCGATGGCGGCCGAACCAGGAAAGGAAGCGGGAGCTGACGAGCGCGCTGTCACCCGCGGTCGGGCGCTGGACGAATCGGCGCGCGAACCCTCCTCCGAACGGGCTCTCGGCAATGGGTGCCGGATCCGCCTCGATGTTGTCGACCACGACGTAGTGGAGCGCGCTGGCGGAGTTCTCCCAGCGGGCCACCAGCGCGTCGTCCGCTCCCGGCTGGACGCCGCCGCCCCGGACGCCCAACTGCGGGGGCGCCATGACGGTCGCCGACAGCGACAACCCCCTCGGCGGGACCGGAACCACCGTCTCCGCGGTCGCCGTGCGGCCGCCGTGGGAGGCTTCCAGAGCGAAGACATCTCCGACTTCGACCAGCAGGTCGTCGCCGGGATAGTGATAGCGGCCCGGCTCGCCCTCCGTGGGGCTGAGGTCGAACCGTGCGCCCTCGCGGAAGATCGCGATGCGCGCGTCCGCGATCGGGGCGGCGACCGCGTTGGAGTCGGCGTCGATGGGGAGCACGCCCGTCACGGTGACCTCGGTGACGGGCTCCCCGGCGAAGAGAAAGGCCTGCACGACGAAGGTGTCCGGGGTTTCGGGCGCGAAGGCCAGGTCGTCGTCGCAGGCGGCGGCCGCGCCCAGCGCAAGAGCTGCAATGAACGAAGAAGCGATTCTTGTGCTCATGGTGGTTCTCCTCTACCGAAAGCCCGCGCGAACGCCGATGCTGGGCGTGAATCCGAGCGTCGTGACGTCCGTGACGAGCATCGGCAGGTCCGTCAGGTCGAATTGGCGATACCACACGTTGTTGCGGCCGTAGACGTTGAAGAGGGACAGGTTCAGCTCGTAGAAGAACTCGCGCACCTCGAAGCGTCGGCTCGCGGCCAGATCGAGCCGGTGATACGCGGGCAGGCGCTCGCCGTTCTTCGAACCGACGTGGATATAGTTGAGGGTGCGCCCGTCCAGCAGCGTGATCGGGTACTGGGCTTCGGGCACCGTGTACGGCTTGCCGGACCCGTAGACCCATCCGCCGGTCAGCGTCCAACGGCCAAGCTGGTAGCTGCCGACGGCCTTGACCTCGTGGCGCTGGTCGTGGCTCGCGGGAAACGGGATCCCGTCGTTGAACCCGGCCAGCTCGTGCTCGACGTTCGCGAGGGTATAGCCGATCCAGCCGGTGAGGGCGCCGCGCTTCTTCTGCGCCAGCAGCTCGATGCCCCGGGCCGTGCCCGTGCCCTCGAAGAAGAGTTCGGCGAGTTGCTGACCGGGCGCCCGCCGCGACCGGGTCGAGAACTGTGCGACGCCTCCCAGGTCGCGCACGTAGGCTTCGACGTCGAACAGGTAGTCGTCGGTTTCGTAGCCGATGCCCGCGATCCAGTGTTCGGCGGAGGACGGCGCGATGTTGTCGCCGGCGAGGATCCAGAAGTCCCGGCTTCCCTCCAGGATGTCCTCGTTCTCGACCCGCTTCACGAACTGGTTGTAGCGGCCCCAGGCGCCGGTCAGGGAGAGCCGGTCGGTGAGGGAATAGCGAGCCGACGCGCGTGGTTCCCAGTAGGTCTGCCCCGTCCCGTCGTAGTTGGTCACCCGAAGCCCTGCCGTCAGCTCGGCGCGCGCGGAGGGCGTCCAGGAATGCTGGAGATACCCGGCCGTGAGGTTGCTCTCGCCGTCCAGGTGCAGGGTCTGCGCCGAATCGCCCCGGAGACGGGTCAGCGTGTACCCCACGTCGCTCCGGGTGAACTGGGCCCCGAACCCGATCTCGGAGGACGGGAAGGGCCGCCAGGTGTTGTCCAGGCGGGCCGTCAGGTCCTTGACGCGGTTGTCTTCGTCGAACCCGCGCGCGAACTGCGAGGAGGCCACGTCGAGGGTCGCCTCGGAGAAATACTGCGAGTACGCGAACAGGGCGTCCGTCGCCAGCCGGCTGCCCCACTGCCGGGCCCAGCGCCCGCTCACGCCGCGGTTGCCCCAGTTGGAGAGATCCGCCCGATCCGGGGTCAGCCGGGTGTCACCCGCGGGGGTTGCGATCTCCTGCCCCGGGGTCGACTTGTCCAGACGGTCTTCGCCGCCGTAGACGGAGAGCGTCAGGACATCGTTCGACGTGGGCAGAAAGGTGAGCTTCGAGTTCAGGTCGTAGAAATGGAAGTCGGGCTCGAAGGTCTGCTGCTGGAAGTTGCCGAAGCGGCCGAAACCGCCTCCGAAGCCCCCACCCGGCCCGGGCAGGCCTGCCTCCGCATCATCGGCTCCCTCCAGCGTCCCGAAGATCTCGTTGTACAGGCCGGTTCGCATCAGATCGGTGTAGGACCGGCGCGCCGAGACCAGCCACGACCCCTTCCCGCCGAGCGGGACTTCGGTCACGGCGCGGGCGCTCAGCAGGTTGAGCCCGCCCGACATGCGAAATTCCTCCGGGTTCCCCGACTTGCCGACCATCTCGACGACGCTGGAGGTCCGTCCTCCGTACTGCGCGGGAAAGCCCCCCTTGAAGAGCCGAACGTCCTGGACGGCATCCGAATTGAACGCGCTGAATACCCCGAAGAAGTGGTCCACATGGTAGACGGTCATGCCGTCCAGAAGCACCAGGTTCTCGTCGGGCGTCCCTCCGCGCACGAAGAGACCGGAGGTGGCGTCGTTGGTGCCGCTCACGCCCGGCAGAAGCTGGAGCGCCCGGAAGACGTCGGTTTCCCCGAGCGAGGGAAGCGTCCCCAGCCGCTGCGGGGAAAGCGCGATCTGTCCCGCCGCCTCTCCCTGCGCGACGATGTCGGTCGCGGTGGTCGCCGTCACGGTCACGCCGTCGATCTCGATGGCGCGCGGCACGAGCAGGACCGAAAGCTCGCGGCCCTGATCGGCATCGAGCGCGATCTCCCGGGTCTCGTAGCCCAGGTGCTCCACCCGCAGGACGCGGTCGGCCTCCGCGGGCACGCCGATCAGGACGAAGCGGCCGAACTCGTTGGTGAACGCCCGGAAGGCGTGGTCGTCCACGGACACCAGCACGTTGGGCAGCACTTCGTTGCTGACCGAGTCCCGTACCGTGCCGACCAGATCCACCTGCCCCGCGGCCGGACTCGCGCCCCAGGCAAGACTTGCAGCAATCAGAGCCAGCGCGCGGCCGAACGGCCCGGTCTTCGGCAGGCTCGCCGGTATGACCTTCCCCCACCTCATCCCCCCTCCTCGTCTCCAGGTCTACTGCCCTTCCCGTTGAGGGAGACGATGCCCCGGGCCAAAAGGGTTGCCCCGGCCGGCGGGCGTGGGGGAGATCAGTTCACGGCGGCCACCAGCTCTCCGTCGCGAAGCTCGAGGATGGAACGGAAGCGATCGCCGGGCGCGGCTCGTCCGTCGATCCGGGTGCGCAGGTAGTCGCCGGTGACGCCCGCAATCCGCTCACGCGAGCCCTCCACCACGATGTCCGCGACGGTTCCGGCACGGCCGCGCCGGTAGCGCTCCTTCTTGTCCAGCGCCATCTCCCGGAGCACGCGTGAGCGCGCCGCGGCGACATCGCCCGGCACCCGACCCGGGAGCTCGGCGGCCGCGGTGCCGGGGCGGACGGAGAACGGGAACACGTGCAGGTAGGTGTACGGAAGCTCTTCGACCAGCGCACGGGTCTCCTCGAACTCTTCCTCGCCCTCGCCGGGGAAGCCGACGATGATGTCGGCGCCGAGCCCCAGCGGTCCCATCCTCCCGGCGATCTCGAGGACCCGCCGGCGGTACGCCGCGCGCGTGTGCCAGCGCCGCATGAGCCTCAACACCTTGTCCGAGCCGCTCTGCAGGGGAACATGGAGATGAGGGGCCAGGCGCCCCCCCGAATCGGCGAGCAGCGCCAGCAGCGCATCGTCGATTTCGGTCGCCTCGATGGACGAGAGCCGGATGCGAACCGGCACGGAGTCCAGTAGCAGGGCGCAGAGCTCCGCCAGCGTCGTGCGCGGCTCCAGGTCCCTCCCGTAGTGCCCGATGTGGATGCCCGTGATCACGAGTTCGGGATGGACGCGCGCCAGCGCCCGGGCTTCCCGCACCACGTCGGCGGGCGGGCGCGAGACGGACGCGCCGCGTGCCAGCCGGGTGGCGCAGAACGAGCACTTCCGGTCGCACCCGTCCTGGACCTTCAGCCACGCCCGGGTGCCTCTCTCATTTCGCAGCAGGGGGCCTTCCCCGGCCGACGGCAGACCGAAGGCCGGATCCACCGCTGCCAGGTGGCTCGCGAGCGCGAGCGCGTCCTGCCCCGGCACCACGCCGTCCACCTCCGGCATGCTCCGGTAGTCGTCCTCGCGCAGGGCCGCCGAACAGCCCGCCACCAGGATGCGCGCGCCCGGGTTCTCGCGCCTCAGCCGGCGCACCAGCCGGCGCGCCTCGGCATCCGCCTGGTTGGTCACCGTGCAGGTGTTCACCACCAGCGCATCCGCCTCGCCCGGACGAGCGACGGTGCGGGCACCCCCGACCTCCAGCTCCTGGCGCATGCGCTCGGTGTCGTACTGGTTGGCCCGGCACCCGAAGGTGTGGAACCAGACGGCGGGCCTCGCCTGCTCGCCGCGTCTGGCGGCCTCCGAACGGACCGGGAGGTGGATCACCGATCCGCCGGGATGGAGCAGGCCGCCGGGACGGCGTCCGGTGAGCGCCGCGCGGACGCTGCGCGCAGGTGGCGTTGTGCCATGAGTTCGGTCTCGGAGATTCGGTCGGTGCCGGCCCGCGCCGGCCGGTCCTTCCAGCAGCATCGAGCCGCAGGATGATGGGGGTGTGCGCGAGAATAAGCTAGCTTGTGGCCATGACCTCGGGATACGGACCGGCGCTCCGCTTTGCACGCAGCTTCATGACGGGCTGGGCCCCGGTGGTGGAACGGGAGATCCACATCGAGCGGGACGGGCGCCGGCTTCCGGCTTCGCTGTTCCTGCCGCGCGCCGTGGTCCGCCGCGCCCGCGCGGAAGGGCGCCGGCCGACTCCCGTCTGGGTGATCCTCCACGGGATCACTCGCTCCGGACGGGACCACCCCTACCTGGTGCGGTTCGCGCGCGCAGTGGCGTCCACCGGTCAGGCGGCGATGGTGCCGGAGATCCCGGAATGGCGGGGAATCGAGCTCTCCACCGGGGCCACCACCTCCACCATCTCGGCCGCGCTGAGCGCGCTGGAGGGGCAGCGCGAGCTCGCCTCTCGCCAGGTGGGGCTGGTGGGCTTCTCCTTCGGTGCCCCCCAGGCCATCATCGCCCCGACCGACCCGGCGCTCGCCGGGCGCATCGCCTGCGTGGTCGCGTTCGGGGGCTACTGTTCCGTGGAGGAGTCCTCCCGCTTCCAGTTCACAGGGGCGCACGAGCTCGATGGCCGCGAGGAGTCCCTTGCTCCCGACCCCTACGCGCGCTGGGTGGTTGCCGCGAACTACCTGACCCGCATCCCGGGATACGGGGCCGCTGGCAGGGTTGCGGAGGCATTGCGGGCGCTGGCCGCCTACACGGGCGACAACAACGTGCTCGCCACCGACCCCGCGATCGAGCCCGAGAGGCGCCGCCTGGCGGCCAGCCTCGCGTCCCGCGAGCAGCCCCTCTTCGAGACGCTCGCCCCACCCGCCGGCACCCTGCCCGACCCGTTGCGCGGCGGGCTCGTGGCCGAGGGGCTGGGCGAAGTGATGGCCACCATCCCGGAATTGAACCCCGTGCCGTACCTGCCGCGCGTAGACGTTCCGGTGCGGCTGGTGCACGGCACCGCCGACCAGCTCTTCCCCTACACCCAGACCATCAAGCTGGGACGCGCCTTCCCGCCGGACGCAGACGTCACGACCACGATCACCGGCCTCTTCGCTCACGCCTCGGGGCGGGAGCGCACCTCCCTCCTGCACACGGCTTCGGAGGCGTTGCGCTTTCTGAACGCGCTCGCCAGCATCTTCCGGCTGATGTAGCCCGGCCGCTTCCCTCGACCCCAGCAAGGATCGTGACTCGCGCGAACACCCCGGCCAGGCCCAAGTGGACGACGCCGTCGGTCTCGGGTTGGGTGCGGCGCGCAGGCGGCGTCCGATGGTTCATTCGACGCTTCGGCTTCGCGCAGCTCTTCCTGAAGCCGGCACGCCTGGTCATGGCCCCGCTGATCATTCCTGTGCTCAGGGCGCGCTCCATCGAATACCGGGGCGCATCTCTTCCCCTCGTGTACGCCCGCCACAACGTGACCTGGGCCAATGAGCGCTGCGTCGAGCTGGCGCTGGCCCGCGCGCTGATGGCAGGCATCCCGCCCGAGCGGCTCCTGGAGGTGGGTCACGTCACGCCGCACTACTTCCCGGGCGGCCACCTGGTCGTGGACAAGTACGAACCGGGTTCGCTGGAGGTCGACATCGTGGACTTCGCCCCCGCCGAGCGCTTCGACCTGATCCTCTCGATCTCGACCTTCGAGCACATCGCCTTCGACGAGCCCGGGGCGTCCCCGGCCTCCGAGGCAGTCGCCGCCAAGGTGAGCGCCGCCCTGAAGCGATGCCGCAGCCTGCTCGCGCCCGGCGGACTCCTGGCCATCACCGTTCCCCTCGGCTACAACCCCGCCCTGGACGCCATGATCGCCAACGGCGAACTGGAGTGGGATCGCGCGACCTGGTTCAAGCGGTTCCCGCGCCGGCGCTGGCGCCAGGTATCCCGATCCGAAGCCGTCCGCTGCCGCTACGGCAGTCCCTACGCCTTCGCCAACGCCATCCTGCTTGCGGAATGGGAAGCATGACACACCATATCAAGTCCCTCATCCGGCTGGTCCCGGACTTCCCCACCCCCGGCATCCGCTTCCGCGACATCATGGGACTGGTCGAGGACGCCGAGGGCTTCGAGCAGGCCACCGAGGCCCTGGTGCGGCGGTTCGCCCCCGAAACGCCGGACGCCGTGGCCGGCATCGAGGCGCGCGGCTTCATCTTCGGGGTCCCGGTGGCGCAGCGGCTTGGGGTCGGTTTCGTGCCGGTGCGGAAGGCCGGGAAGCTGCCCGGCGAGGTGGTGGGCGTCGACTACGCGCTCGAGTACGGCACCGGGCGCCTGGAGATGCAGACCGGGTCGATCCGTGCGGGAATGCGCGTCCTGCTCATCGACGACCTGGTCGCGACCGGCGGGAGCGCGGCGGCGGCGATCGAGCTGATCCGCGGCATGGGAGGCGAGGTGGTGGGAGCCGGCTTCGTAGTGGATCTGCCCGAACTCCCCGGGCGCAAGCACCTCAAGGCGATGGGCGTCGAGGTCTTCGCCCTTTGCACGTTTCTCGACGCCGATCCCTGAGCCGTCTCGCTTAAGGCTCCAACTCAGCGGGCCCGCGGAAAGATCTCGGGCGGAGGCACGCGGAAGGCACCGGGAAACCCGTCCTCCACCAGCTTGAGCTTCCCGGTCCAGTCCTCGATGTCGATGCGGTACACGGCGGTGCGCTTCAACTCGCCCTCCGTGATTGCGCGGTAGTCGCGGCCGGGCCGCAACTCGGGCGCGTACTTGTCGAGGAGCATCTGAAGCGCCTCGCGCGCCTCGGCGGGATCCTCCACCACGCTCCCGGTCCCGAACGCCGTCACGCTGGCGAACTCGACGCTGAACTCAAGCGCCTCGTCCGCCGGCAGCAGGCGCCCCATCTCGAAGGCCGAGAAACACACCTGTACGCGACGGGACAGGCTGTCGCGGGTCAGTCCCGTGCGCGCGGTGTGGATGTAGACGGCGTGGCGGGCGTGATCGTACACGAACAGGTTGCTGTTCACGAGAGGCTGCTCGCCGCGGGTCATGGCCAGGACCCCGACGCGTGCCTGCCGGATGAAGTCCCGGGTCCAGGCGTCGTCCCTGGCCCGGTCGCGCCGGCGGATCTCGGTCCTGCCCCGTTCAGCCACCTAGATGTCCAGCTCGACGCCGATCCCGGCGGCGCGCGCCCGGTCGTAGACGAGTCTCGCCGTGGCCATGTCCTCGAGCGCCAGCCCCAGATGGATGGCGATGATGCGATCGCCCTCGGCCCGCCGTCCAACCTTGCCCGCGATCACCTCGCTCAGCTCGGCGTCGGGCGTCGGCGTGTCGCCGAAATAGCCGCTCCCGCTCCGGTAGTAGGCAAACTGCGCGCTGTCGTCCGTGGTCAGCAGATCCGCCTCGCGAAACGCGTCCGCCTGCCAGTAGGAGTCGAAGTCCAGGGGGCAGGCGAAGGCGCCGGGCGCGAGCCATCCAGGGGGGATGGCGGGATCGGGATCGAGCAGGATGGGGCCGCTGGTGATGACGATGTCCATCCCCCGTACCGCTTCAGCAACGGTTCCCACCGGACGCACCTCGACGCCCATGCGCTCGCCCATCTCTTCGGCATAGGCGTGCGTGGCGTTCCGGTCGATGTCGTACGCGTGCACCCGCTGCACGGAGAACAGGGTGCACAGGGCCTCGAGGTTGCTGCGTCCCTGCACGCCGCAGGCGACGATGCCGACGCTTGCCGCATCCGGCCGGGCGAGGTACTTGCCTGCCAGCGCCGATGCGGCCCCGGTGCGCATGGCGGTGATCCAGGTCGCGTCCATCACCGCGAGCGGCAGCCCCGTCTCGGGGTCGTTCAGCGTGATCAGCCCGGTGATGTAGGGCAGTCCGTGCGCGGGATTGTCGGGATAGGCCGAGATCCACTTGATCCCGGCGGCATTCTGACGCTCGACGTAGGCCGGCATCGCGTGCAGGAAGGAGTCCGGCCGCGGATGGATGCCCGGCTTGGGCGGCATCTCCACCCGGCCCGCCGCCTTCTCCCGGAACATGAACTCGAGCGCATCGATGATCTCCGCCATGGAAACCCCGGCTTGCTCGACGTGGGCACGGGAAAGGTAGAGGATGTTTCGCTGGGACATGAAGCTGGCCTCGCGGGTCGGCGGGGACTGGGTTTCGGCGTATCGACGATGCGGGGGTGGAGGTCCGAGCCGGGTCGGGGATGGCGCCCCTTCGGTGACGGGAGCCTACTCGGGCGCCGGTTCCAGAACGCTCACCTCTTCCATGACGGCCCCTTCGAGGACGCCGTCGACCACCTCCATCCCTTCCACCACCCGGGCGATGATGGTGTAGTTGTGGTCGAGACGGGGGTTGTCCACCAGGTTCACGAAGATCTGGCCGTCGCCGGTGTCGCGCCCCCGGGTCGAGATACCGACGGTGCCGCGCACGTGCGAGCGCAGGGTAAGCTCGTCGCGCGTGTAAGGCCCGTCGCCGTGGTACTCGTTCGCCCCCGGGCTGCCCCCCTGGATGACGAAGTTGGGGACCACCCGGTGGAAGGTGAGACCATCGAAGTATCCTTCGCGCGCCAGGCGGACGAAGCGCGCCGTGTTGGCGGGCGACTCGAACGGGAGCAGTTCGAGGACGATCTCGCCGCCCCCGGCCATGCGGATCACGGCCCGGGAAGCGGCCATCTCGCGCATCTCCTCGAAGGTGGGCATCGGCGCGCGCTCCGGGGGCGAGGGACGAGCCCAGCGGAGGTCGCTCCCGGTCCAGTCGTTGCGGAGGTATTCGGCGACCAGGGCAACGACCGGATCGTAGTCCTCCATGTAGGGCTGCACGCGATCGAGGTCCTCCAGGGAACCCAGCTCCCGTATCCTCTGCAGGAGTTCCAGGCGCACGTCCCGGTGGGTCTCCCTGCGATCTGCGCTCATGCGCTCCAGCGCAGCGAAGGCGGCCGGCAACACATCCGGATGCGGGCTTCCGGCCAGCGATCGGGCCGCCGTCAGCACCAGTTGCGGATCGCCCGCGCCCAGGGCGTCGAGATAGACCGAGTCGGCGTCGTGGCCCACCAGCGGCGCGAGCCCGGCGATGGCCGCCTCACGCACGTTCCAGTGCTCGTCACCGGCCAGCGCCAGGAGGGCGGGCACGAGCTCCAGGCGGGCCGCGGCACGCGCGGCGTACATGCGCATCTGCCAGACCGGATGGGCGGAGAATGCCGACAGCCGGCGGTTGGCGGCGAAGGGGGAGACGACGGCCAACGTCACCAGGCTGTGCGCCGCCCGGTGCCAGTCGCCGGCCGACACGGAATCGGCCCGCCGGGCCAGTGCGTCGAGAGGCGCCAGAGCGGTCTCCGGCGGACAACCGGCGAGGCGGTCGATGGCCTCCAAGGCCACGTGCGCGCTCGGGTCCTGCAGCAACGCCACCAGCTCCGCGCATGCCTGGCTGCCGTCCACCCGTTCGCTCAGGGCTCGCACGGCCTCCACCCGCACCAGGTGACTCGGGTCGGCGAGCGCCCGCGCGAGCGGTGCCCGCACCTCATCGAGCGCGCCTTCCCCGATGGCGAGCACGGCGAGGCGCCGCACCTGCGCGTCCTCGTCGGCCAGCGCCGCCGCGATCACCTCTTCGGAGGGTCTTCCCGCACTCACCAGTCCCGCCATGGCGAGCCGCCGCACCTGCGCGCCCTCCTCGCCGTCCGCCCCGCGGTAGCCGGCCAGCTCCGCGAGTGCCGCCACCACGGGCGGGGGAGGCGCGAACTGCGACTGCGTGCGAACCAGGTTTTCCAGCGCGCGGGCCCCGCCAAGGATGACGGGGTGGGGCACCGACCGCAGGGCTGCGGTCCCGCCTCCCGCGAGCCCGTCGACCAGAGTCTCGAGCAGCAGGTCGTAGGCCTGCCGCACCTCATCGGCATTCCGGTACGAGAGCCGGCCCATCGCCTCCAGGACCGCGCCGCGCGCCTCGGGATCCCTCTCGCGGGGCAGGTAGTTGATCAGCGCCGCCATCGCCCGGCGGGGGTCGCTGCCGGCGACCGCCTGCGCGCTGGCGTTGATGGCCTCGACCCTGATGTCGGCGTAGGAACTCTCCAGCACGGACCCGATGTCCACCAGCACCGCAGGATTCTCCTGGCGCCCCAGCGCGCGCACGGTGATCCGCTGCACCTCCGGGTCGGGCCAGGAGATTCCCTCCAGGAACGTGAAGTGCGCGGCGGCGTCCCGTGAACGGGAGTCCTCGGCCTCGACGACGCGGTGAAGGATCTCCTCGCTCCCGGGAAGCAGCCGGACCTCCCGCGCATCCCCCTCGTCGCCGCACCCGGCGACCAGACCGCTGCCCAGGGTGGCCGCGCAGATCAGGAATCCTCTGTGACCTGAGCGCCAGGCCGACCCCAAGCACCACAGTCTATCAATCATCCCGTCCAACCCTTCCTCGCGTTTCGTTCCCGTCATGCCTGTTGCCCGGCCCGCCGCCCCGGCCGGGTACCCTGCATCGCCGCGCGGCGTTCGCCTGTGGCGAAACACGGAATAGATTAGAGTACGTAGCCCCGTTGACAAGAATCGCGCGCGCTGGTCCCGCGATCCACGATCCCCCAAACCCCGGACGCGACACGATGGCGACCGCACTTCCGGCCACCGGTCTCGACACCCCGATCGCCGACCCTCTTCGCCGCGCCCTCCGCGGCCTGGGCGGGCGCGCCACCGTCGGCGACGTCATGGCCGCCACCGGACTCGCGCAGGCGGACGCCGAGTCCGGCCTCAAAGGGCTGCTGGAAACCTACCAGGGGCACGTGGAGGTCGGGGAAGAGGGCGACATCGTGTACGCCTTCCAGCGCCGCCTGCTGCGACGCGACCACACGCCTTTCTGGATTCGCTTCCGCGCGGCCGCGGCGCGCGTGCTGAAGACCGCCTTCAAGATCTGGATCGTGGTCATGCTGGTGGTCTACTTCGTCGTCTTCGTGACCCTGCTGATCGCGGCCC
Organism: Gammaproteobacteria bacterium; assembly: GCA_009841185.1. Lineage (GTDB taxonomy): Bacteria > Gemmatimonadota > Gemmatimonadetes > Longimicrobiales > Gaopeijiaceae > BD2-11. The sequence goes on along the minus strand of VXMG01000122.1, from coordinate 9,561 downwards.
TGATCGCCGCCTCGCGCGGCAACGACCGCAATGGCGGCTCCATCCTGGGCGGTGGACGGCGCGGCGGAGGCTTCAACTTCCCGTTCCTCTTCTGGATCTGGGCCCCGGACTGGCGCCTCGGCCAGCCCTACTACGGCAGCCGCTTCGAGCGTCGCAGCGGCAAGAAGGTGCCCTTCTACAAGAAGGTGTTCGCCTTCGTCTTCGGCCCCGACCGGCCGCACGCCAGCCTGCGGGATCGCGACCGCAGCGTTATCCGCCTCATCCGGGCGCGCAAGGGGACGCTCACCGTACCCGAGCTCGTACGCCACACCGGGCTGACGGTCCCCGAGGCGGAGGAGGAGATGGGTCGGCTGATGGGAGCCTACGCGGGTGATGTGCACGTCTCCCGGGGCGGCGAACTGGTCTACAGCTTCGGCGAACTGCTGGTCAGCGCGCACGGACGCGTGAAAGCGCGCGAGCCCGCGCCGGCGTGGCAGCGCCTGGAGAAGGGCGCCGAGTTCACGGGCAACAAGACCGGAACCAACGTGCTCATCGGTTCTCTGAACGGGTTCAACCTGCTGGCGGCGCTCTCCGCCCCGGTGCTGATCTTTCCCCCGCTGGGTCTTGGGGGACTGGGGGCCGAGATCGGCCTCATCTGGGTCCCCGCCGTCTTCAGCACACTCTTCTTCTCGGTGCCGCTGGTGAGGTGGGTCGGCCACCGGGCCGAGAACACCCGCCGCCGCCTGCGCAACGTGCGCAAGGTGCTTCTCGGCATGGTCTTCCGGCAGAGCCTCGGGGGCGCAGCCGCGCTCTCGGCGGAGCGCGCCACCGACGATGTACGCATCGCGCTTGTCGACCCGAACATCGGAGCGGGCGACGTGCGCAAGCAGCTCCAGGGCATCGCCGCCGAGTTCGACGCCGAGGTGGAGCCCGCCGATTCCGGCCAGATCGTCTACCGCTTCCCCTCGATTCGATCGTCTCTCCTCGGGGGAGAGGAGGTGCGGTCCGCGCTCCGCCTGGACAAGCGCTCGGTCGGACGCGTGGTCTATTCGAGCGGGGATACCCCGGAGGAGGAGTCGGCCAGGGCAATGGCCAACTTCGACCGCGAGCTGCGCAAGTCCGTGTCCGCCCCCGACTCGGTGCGCTACCTGGACGACCTCGAGCTCGCCGGCATCGAGCCTCCCTCCCCCCCGCGACGTCAGGTGAAGCCGCGGCGTCCGGCGAGGCCGAGGCGCCCGCAGAGTTGGTGAACCACTCGAGCCGGACGGGTCTGCGCACGCCGAGTGCCGTGCGTCCCGCCGGGTCGATGGCTGCACTCCTGCTGGTCGCCTCCCTCAATGCTCTCCCCACCCCCGTGTCTCTGGCCGCGCAGCAGAACGACGGCGGCGGCGTCCCCGCGCTTGCGGTCGTGCCCCACGCCGAGGCCCCCGAGGCGCGCGCCCTCCGAACGCCAACCGACATCCAGATCGATGGCCGGCTGGAGGAGGCGCCCTGGAGCGATGCCGCGCCGGTGACGGAGTTCACCCAGATGGACCCGGACGAGGGCTTTCCCGTCAGCGAACGCACCGAAGTCCGATTCCTGTACGACGACAATGCGCTCTATGTGGGCGCGCGGCTGCTGGACTCGGCCCCGGTCACCACGCGGCTGGCCCGCCGGGACGCCGGCGTGCCCGATTCGGACTTCTTCACCCTGACCGTCGACAGTTACCACGATCACCGTACCGCCTATCGCTTCTCCACCAACCCCTCGGGGATGAAGCGCGACGAGGTTCTGAGCGGCGGCTCCGGCATCTTCGGCGGAGGTAGAGGTGACGGCCGCGGGGACAGCTCGTGGGACCCGGTCTGGGACGTCGCCACCTCGGTCACGGACCAGGGCTGGTTCGTGGAGATGCGCATCCCCTTCAGCCAGCTGCGGTTCAGTACATCCGACGATCAGCTGTGGGGTCTCCAGATCGAGCGCACCATCAACCGCAACCAGGAGCGCGCTGTCTTCTCCTTCACGCCAAAGCTGGAACCCGGCGGCGTGGCGCGATTCGGGCACCTCGCCGGAATCGAGGGAGTCGCTTCCGGACGCAGGCTGGAGATCCTCCCCTACGCCGGGCTGAGCGCGGAGTACATTCGCCGGACGGCGCCGGCCGACGTGACCTTCACCAACCCGTTCCGCTCGGGCTCCGACTACTTCGGACGCGCGGGCGCCGACCTCAAGTACCGGCTGGGCTCCAACCTCACCCTCGATGCCTCCGTCAACCCCGACTTCGGCCAGGTCGAGGTGGACCCGGCGGTGATCAACCTCACGGCCTTCGAGACCCGCTTCGATGAGCGCCGTCCCTTCTTCGTGGAGGGCGGGGAGATCTTCCAGTTCGCGCGCGGCGGACCCGGGGGCAGTACCGGGCGTCCCCCGACGGTCATGTACTCGCGCCGCATCGGTCGTCGGCCGCAGGGGCCGATGGCGTCGGATGCGGTTTTCTCGGACGCACCCACCGCGACCACCATCGTCGGGGCCGCCAAGATCACCGGCAAGGTAGGCGACGGCTGGTCGGTGGGGCTGCTGGAGGCGGTAACCGGGCGCGAGATGGCCCCCTACGTGGACGCCGGCGGGATCCGGGGCGAAGCCGAACTCGAACCCGCCACCAATTACCTGGCGGGTCGAGCGCGCCGCGACCTCCGGGACGGCCTCACCCAGTTGGGAGCCATGGCTACGGCCGTCAACCGCAACCTCTCCGGCAGCATCCTGGGCGACCGCCTGCACTCCGCGGCGTACGTCGCGGGCGTGGACTTCATCCACGAGTGGGAGGACCGCTCCTGGCGCATCAACGGCGCGCTCTCTCGTAGCCTGGTCTCCGGCAGCGAGGCAGCCATCCTGCGCACCCAGCATTCCTCGGCCCGGTACTTCCAGCGCCCCGACGACAACCGCGTGCTGGACCCCGAAGCGACCTCGCTGGGCGGCCACTACGCCATGTTCGACGTCAACAAGCAGTCGGGATCGTTCACGGCGCGCATCGCCATGGCGAGCATCAGCCCGGGCTACGAGGTCAACGACATCGGTTTCCAGACCGAGGCCGACCGGATCATGCTCGACACGCACCTCACCTGGCGCCAGCCGCGCCCGGGGACCTGGCTGCGCAACTGGTCGGTCTCCGGCGGCCCCGACGGCAAGTGGAACACGGCCGGCGACCGTCTGCACTCGGAGTTCAACGCCAACCTGAACTGGCAGTGGCTGAACTACTGGGGCGGCTCGGTGCGCGGGGTCATCCGGGCCCCCACCGACAACGACCGTCTCACCCGCGGCGGCCCTCTGGCGCGCGACCCCCAGTACTACGCGGGCAACGCGAACCTCTCCTCCGATTCGCGGCAGCCCGTGAGCGGACGGGCGAGCTACAACTGGGCCTTCGACGAAGCCGGATCCTGGAGCCACACCGGATCGCTGAACGTCACCTACAAGTCGGGCGAGAAGCTGGAACTGCATCTCGGCCCCAGGCTCACGCGCGCCTACGCCGAAGCCCAGTACGTCACCTCCCGCGAGGACCCGCTGGCCACCGCCACCTTCGGCCGACGCTACATCTTCGCGCCCATCGACCAGACCACGCTGGCACTCGACACCCGGCTGAACGTGACCTTCTCGCCCACCCTGACCCTCCAGGTCTACGCCCAGCCGCTCATATCCAGCGGAGACTACGGAGGCCTGAAGGAGTTCCGGACCCCGGGCACCTTCGACTTCCTGCGCTACGGCGAAGACGCCGGCACGATGTACCGCCTCGACAACGGCCGCTTCCTGATCGACCCCGACGGCTCCGGCGCGGCCCCCGGGATCACCATCCGCGACCAGGACTTCAACGTGCGCAGCCTGCGCGGCAACGCGGTGCTGCGCTGGGAGTGGAGCCCCGGGTCAACGCTCTTCCTGGTGTGGCAGCAGCGCCGCTACCACCGCGCACTGCGAGACGCCTGGGACCCGCTCGCGTCCGACGGCATCGGCGACTTCGACTTCCGCTACGACGCCGGCGAGCTCGTGCGCATCCGCCCGGACAACATCTTCCTGATCAAGGTGAACTACTGGCTGAACCTGTGAGGGGGCACCGATGGCTCAGAATACAGTGCGTGAAGAGCGACCCGCGGATGAGGTGAAGAGGTTCGCCGAACGGGCCCGGGCCTCGCGCCAGAGGTTGCATTCCGGCACGGACAGCACGGAGACGATCCGGACGGATCGCGACCGGGACGTCAGATCCTCCACCTGCCCAGCGGATCACTGATCCTGAACGCGCGGAGCGGTTCGCGTAGCCACCTGGACGTCAGGGCGCAATCACCACGCGAAACCCGATGAACTCGCGCCTCACGTCCGGCCCTGCGGCGCCCCGGATGGCGGCGCGCACATTGCGGACCGGATCGGCGAAGGACCCGCCCCGCATCACCCACAGGGGGTCGCCCTCGAGCCCCTCCCGGTCGTCCGTCTCGTCGTAGGGGTAGGGCTGCCAGGGGCTGCGGGTCCACTCCCAGACGTTGCCGCTCATGTCGCTCAGTCCGTGGGGGCACTCCGGGCAGTCCACCTCTCCCACGGGTGCGGGACTGCCTGTCGCGAAGTTCGCCCTGTCCCGCCGCAACTCGTTTCCCCAGGGGAAGATGCGTCCGTCGCCGCCGCGGGCCGCCTTCTCCCACTGCGCCTCGCTCGGCAGGGTCAGGCGCCAGCCCTCGACCAGCAGGGTCCGTAGCTCCGGCGGCGTCGCCGGGGACTCGCGCAGAAGCTCCTCCAGCCAGCGGCAGTACGCCAGGGCGTCCGGCCAGGAGACGAACGACACCGGATGGAGCGGCGGTCCGGCGAGAGCCTGCGGGTCGACCTCATGGTCGGTGGCTTCCACGAAGGCAGCGAACTGTGCCACGGTCACCTCGCTGCGGCCGATGAGGAACGCCGGCACATCGACGACGCCCTGCGGCTGGGCCGCACTCCAGCGCTCGACATCGTAGGCGAGGGTATCGATGCCGGGGTCGCTCCCCATGAGGAAGGATCCGTCGGGTATCTCCACGAACCCCAGCAGCGGCGTCTCCGGCAGCTGGCCGAGATCGGCGCGGTAGCCTGTGAGCTCGGAAGAGGAAGTCGCCAATTCCGCGGATGCGGCTGCGATTCCGTCGGATTCCAGGGCTCCGGGCTCGCCCCTCGCCATCTGGTTCCGATAGTCCAGCCACACGGCCGCGAAGATCATCCCCACCGCCACAGACACCGCCAGGAGTCTCATCGGACCTACACTCCGGACCTCATCGCACCTCCATCCCGAGCCGCTCGCATGCAAACTGCCATCCATGGCTGCAGGCGCGCTCGTACAGCGCCGGTTCCGGCATGTCGATCAGGTTCAGGCCTCCCTGCCGCAACAGCAGCCTGAGATCCAGCGGGCGCGGCGGGGCGCGACTCACCACCGAGGGATCGAGCAGGTTCACGCAGCCGGCCTGGAACTGCGCCTCGCACGCCCGGGCGAAGAAGCCAAGCGCCAGTTCCGCGTCAGGCTCCACGATCCGGCCCTCGACGTAGTGCGCGCCCAGCTCGTTGCACGCCCAGCCCGAGTTGTCGGCGCAGTAGCTGGCCTCGATCTGCACCAGCCTCTCGCAGGCGCCTGCCCGGCCCTCCTCACACGCCTCCTGCCAGAACGGCAGCATGTCGCCCCGGTGGGGGCCGTCTGTGCGCCCGGTCGCGGTCATGGCGGCGAACAAGGTTGTCCACACCGCCATGTGCACCAGGTTGGCCGTCGCCCACCGGGCCTCGGTGAGGCGCCGGATGCGAGGGCGGCTCTGGAGCGACCGCATGAAGCGGTCGATCAGGGGCACGCTCAGGTTGAGCAGCGGTACACACAGCAGCTTGTCGTAGAATGTCGGCGCACCCACGGCCTCGAGAAACCAGAACAGCCCGAAGACCCCGGCCCCGTAGAGCGCCCCGAAGATGGCCTTGCCGGTGCGCGTGCGCGGTGAGGTTGAAGGGTCCGTGACCAGCAGGTGCAGCCCCAGGAAGACGGCGGCCGGAATCTCGGAGTCGATGAAATACGGGACCCCGGTCGCCGCCCCGTAAAGCGCGCTCAGCCCGAAGAGCGCGGCCGCGGCGAGCCCCGACACCAGGGTGACCCGGAAGAAGTACATCACCACCAGGCCGAGCCCGAAGAGCAGCAGGTAGATCGCGGGAACGAAGGTGAGGGTGGTGGCGATGTCCTGTCCCCACGTCAGGTCGCTCGTCCCCGTTGCGATCAGCACCAGCGAAAACAGTCCCAGCGAGAACGCCGAGGGGTTGAAGATGTGTGTGCGCCGTCCCTCGCGGCGCCACTGCACAAACGCCTTCCCCAGGAAACCCGCGGCCACCATCAGGAACTGCAGGTAGAACCAGTCGTCCGTGAACCAGAGGAAGAGGTTGGTGCTGAAGATGATGGGGAAGGGCCCGAAGCCGAGCACGTAGCGCTCGCCCCGCGACCACGCGAGCAGCATGTCGAACGCGTAGGCGAAGATCAGTTGCGCCAGCAGGAGCCCGGCGAAGTCGTAGACGGGCCGCCAGTACCAGCCCCAGACGGCGAACACCGTGAGCTGCACGAGGGCCTGCAGATAATGCTGCGGGCGCAGGACGACCCGGAATCCGCGGGACGCACCGGCGCGCGACAGCCTCGCGAACAGTATCCCCTGCCAGATCAGCAGCCCGGCGACCGCCGCCAGGAACGCGAACGTGAGCCGGGCGTTGTCGGCGACGCGCGGCGCAAGCGAGAGGATAAGGAGGCCGAGCGTCAGGACGAGCGGGAACAGGAAGGTGCGGCGGAGATCTGGAGCCTGAGAGCCGAGCTTCGCGCCAGGCCCGGAGGGCCGGCGTCCCAGCGGAGGGGTCGCGCCGGGACGCGGCGTTCGCTTGCGTCTCGATGTCGCCATGATCCAGGAGGAGGCTACCTCCTCCTCAACCCGGCGGGCGCTGCGGTCCCGTCTCCGCGGGCAGCCCCAGCAGGCTCCAGTCGTTCCAGGAGCCGTCGTAGAAGCGGGTTTCGTGGCCCATCAGGCGCGAGACGAAGTAGTTCACGCTGGCGCGCATCCCGATGTAGCAGTAGCTGATGACGGTCTCGTCCGGGTCGATGTCCGCGCGGCGGAAGAGGGTCTCCATCTGCTCGCGCGAGACGAAGCGCGGTTCCTCGCGCGAGACCATGAACTCCTCCCAGTAGACGTGCCCCGCGCCGGGGATGTGGCCCGGCCGGTAGGTGCCATCACGCCCGTTGTCGGCGCCGGTGTATTCGTTGTCCGGGCGGCCGTCCAGGAGGGCGTAGCCGGCTTGGCTGCGACGTTCGTCCACCCACTCCGCGTCCACGAAGACGTCGTCCTGCGGGCGAGGCTCGAAGGCGCCGCGCTCGCCGGAAACAGAGCCCGTCGCCACCTCCCGGCCCGCTTCCCGCCACGCGAAGAGCCCGCCGTCCAGGATGGAGACCCGCTCATGCCCGAGGTGCTCGAGCGTGACGAACGCGCGTGCGGCCGGAATGGGGGTTCCGTAGAGGACGACGTGCAGATCGTTGGAGATGCCCGCCTGCCGAAATACCTCGACGACCTGCTCCTGTGACGGAAGTTCGACCAGCCGCTCACCCACCTGGGTCACGATCTCCTGATAGGGGAGGAAGCGCGCGCCTGGGATGTGCCCTTCCAGGAACGTCGACTCGTCGTACTCGACGTTCAGGAGCAACAGGCCGGGGTCGTCGAGACGCTCCGCGAGCCAGTCCTCGGTTACGAGGAGAGGATGGGTCTGCTGGGCCAGGCCCGGAGCCGGCAGCAGCACGGCCGCCAGCGCCAGCACCCGTCGTAGGCTGTGTTGCTTGATCCGCATGGTCCTGCTCCGTGTCAGTTGTTTGTTCTGCCGGCCGCGGCCGCGCGTCGCTTGCGGCCCATGTAGGAGCGCAACGCCGGGGGCAGCGATCCGATGCGCGCCGCGCGCTCGATCTGGTTGGCGACGGCGTCGTCGTATTCGCCCAGTTGTACGAAGGTGCCCCCCTCGTGTGCCGCCACGGGGACGCCGTCCCGGTAGACGACCCGGCTCCTCGTACTCTTGGCGATTCGCGGACCCGGTGCGAGGATGCCGGTGAGGTTGAGCGGGTCGGCGGCGCTGACCGGGACCGGCTGGCCGGAGGGAGCCCTCCGGCGGATGCGGCGCAGCAGGCCTACTGCCTCGGGGAGCGCGAACTGCTCGCCGGACACCCCGGTAACGAAGCGGCCGCCGCGCACGTCGCCCCTCGCCTCCATGCGGCGGAGCGCGCGCACCAGTTGCCACCAGGGGAGCGTGCGCGGCTCGTTGTCCAGCAGCCTGCGGAAGACCACCCCGTAGCGGCGCAGCAGAACGCGGACGATCGAGGTCGCGCGCGTTTCCTCCCCCTCCCCACCCCTGCTGCCGGGCAGGTCGCGGCGCAGAAGCGACCACCGCCCCGCCGAGTCCACCCCGAAGGCGACCGATGACCGCCGGCCGCGGCGCCCTCCGCGGCCCGGCCGGCCTTGCGCGCCCGCCGGAGTGCCCGCCCCGGCCGAGCGGCCTCGCGTGCCGACCGCATTGGCCGCCCGGGACGTGCGCCCCACCGGCCCGAGCGGCTTGCGCCTGTCGGAGGGCACGAGCAGCGCGCGCAGCCCGGTAAAGCTGTCTGCGGTGGCCAAGCCGGCGGCGACCAGCTCGCCCAGCGCCTCCTCCACCCGGGTGGGCAGCAAGCCGGACGCACCCACCAGCTCATGAAAGAAGGAGGCGCCGCGATCGGCCAGCACGTCGTGCACGGCCCGTCCGTGGGCGGAGAGGAGGGAGGCCGCGCCGTTAGCCGAGGAATCGCCGCCGGACACGAGATCCCCGCCGGACGCCGGATCCCCGCCGGGGCGCAGCCACACCTCCATCCGGCTGCGGTCCAGGAAGGCGATCGGAGTGGCGGGCAGCGGACCGCGCATCGGGCGACCGTTGCCCGCCGGCGGAGAGATGCGCGCCCAGGTGACGCGCCCCGCCATGCAGACTGCATCCAGCAGCCCCGGGTCGTAGCTCGCGACCCGCCGGCCGAGCACGTCCGCCTCCCACGCGCCCGCGCAGGTCTCGAATCCCTCGAGCTGGGCGAGCACGCCGGCCAGCCCCTCCACCCCAGCGGCCTGCCCGCCCTCGGCGACCCTCTGCCACGCAAACAGGAAACGCATGAAGTCGGCCTGCGACACCGGCCGGATCTCCGCCCGCAACCGGTTCAGGGTGTAGCGATGGATGCGGGCCAGCAGGCGGCGCTCGCACCACTCCACCCCCGCGTCCGGGCTGGTGAACGCCCCCCGCAGCACGAAGCCCTCGGCCTCAAGCGCGAGCAGCGCCGCGTCGACCTCCGGTTCGCCAACCGCGAGCGTATGCGCCATCTCGCCGGCCGTGACCGGGCCGCACAACTGAAGCCGCCCGCGCACCACCTCGCGCACCGCCTCCTCCCGGCTCCACTGCCGCGCGGCCAGGTCGGCGGGGGGTGTCAGAGCCGGCTCGAGCCGCACCTCCGCACCGGCCACCGCAAGCACCTCCGGCAGCCGTTCGGCGCTCACCCACCAGGCGGCCCCCCGACCCACCTCCAGCCGCCCCGCCCGCCCGGTCGCGGACAG